>JAQBTQ010000020.1 GCA_027624855.1 Bacteroidota bacterium | reverse complement strand
ATGAAATCCAAGAATTTAAACTCTCTGAACCAATCTGCGTTGTTAACCACTTGCGCAGCATTTTGTCCTTCGAAACTGAGGAATTGCTCCAATTGCTTGCGTTGACAAGCTAAGTTGTGTTCAATTTGATCGCGGTCTAGCAATTGTCGTTCGGCAGTTTTGCCGCTTGGGTCGCCAACCATTCCGGTTGCGCCACCCACCAGAGCGATGGGGAGGTGGCCACATCGCTGCCAATGCACAAGCATCATAACCGGTACAAGATTGCCAATGTGGAGGGAGTCTGCGGTCGGGTCGAATCCGACATATCCAGTCACTCCGGGCTTTGAGAGCACTTCTTCCAATCCAGGGGTCATGTCATGCAACATGCCGCGCCAGCGCAATTCCGAGATAAAATCCATGGGTGACAAAGATAACGCGTGGGAGAAATAAAGAGGGGTTGTGCTAAACGCTTCTCAAGTTTTGTTACAGGACCTCTACGAGTTGTTCCAAGGCGACAGATCGAGAGCCTTTTAGCAGCACCAAACAATGATCAAGATCATGAGCTTGAAAGTAAGCCAAAGCTTCAATCACATCGCTGAATGCTCTTTTCCATTGCCCTGCGGCGTCGCCGTCATCGGCCACAACCCGTTTGTCCAGCGCCTTAAAAGCCATCCCAATTGTATAGACTTCGAATCCTTTGGCGAGTGCTCTTTGAAGTACCTCGAGGTGCCCAGATTCACTGAACGAACCCAATTCTCCCATTTCTCCTAGGATGCAAATCGGTCTGCTGGAAAGTCCGTTTTCTACACTTTCTTTTCCAAATGCGTCCAGGGTGGCGATCACACTACTTGGATTGGCATTGTATGCGTCCAATAGGATTCGATTTCTTTTTGTCTGAATCCATTGAGATCTGTTGTTTTGAGGGATGTAGTGTGCAATCGCTTGAGAGCATGCTTCTGGACTTACACCGAGGAAAATTCCAATCGTCACAGCACCCATGATGTTTTCGCGATTGTGCTCACCCATGATGTTTACTTGAACCGGCCCCATGCTTTCTCCAGACGGGGCTGTCCACGAAAACGCATGCTCATTGATGACGTGATGCACAAAGGGTGGCATCTCTTCTTTCCCAAATAAAACGCGATTGAGGTCATTCGAAATATCGACCAGTTTGTTGTGGTGGGCATTGACAAATACCGTTCGCCCATCCGGATGGTTCCTGATATAATCGAATAACTCCCCTTTTCCTTTGAGCACGCCAGCTTCACCACCAAATCCATCCAAATGAGCTCTGCCAATGTTGGTGATGAGAGCGATGGTGGGTTCAGCGATATCTGCTAGGAGGGCAATTTCTTTTTGAGCATTGGCACCCATTTCAATGATGGCCACTTCGGGTGGCTCTTTTGCGGCGAGAATGGTCAGAGGGACGCCGATTTCGTTGTTGAAGTTACCTGCAGTTGCATGAACCATTTGAAACCGTTGCTCCAGCACGATTTTGATCAGTTCCTTGGTGGTCGTTTTTCCGTTACTTCCCGTTAAACCAATGACGGGACAATCCCATGATCTCCGGTGCCAACGCGCGAGCGATTGCAGAGCGTTCAGGACATTGGGCACGAGAATAAATCGTTCATCAGAACCATCCACAATCGAAGGATCGTCGACTACCGCTGCAGTGCATCCCTTATCGAGGGCTTGATGTGCGTATTGATTTCCGTCAAAATGTTCGCCGCGAAGCGCGAAATAAAGTTGACCTATAGTCGCGGAACGCGTGTCAGTGGTAACGCCATTCGAGTCTCTGAATCGTTTGCACAACTCAAGAAATACGGGTTCGTTTTCATTCAGAAACATGGCGTCCTATTCGAAATCAAAATTGCGAAAACTAAAAAGGCCCCGCATCGAGCGAGGCCTCTTTTATTCCAATGCATGATGTTCATGAAGATGAACCCATCCATTGGAGCTTATCGTTGTGCTTGCGATGGAGGCACCCCGAGGTGGTCCATGGCGCATCGGAATCCGATGGCTGCAGAGCTTTTATCCTCATCAAGGAATCGACGTGTACTAGGCACCAACCAGTATGCACGGTCATTCCAACCCCCGCCTTTGTAAACTCTTGATTTATTTGAAATCAGCGAGGTCGGGTTGAGGTTTTGAGCGTTGAATTCACTGTTGTACATGATTGCATCTTTATTATCTCCGCCGTCCGGGCCATAATAAATGGTAGATTGGAAATCTCCGTCGAGGTAATCAATATTATCTGCTTGACGGTAATTATCGCGACCCAAGCTTTCTTCAACTGTTACGTCCCTGAATTGCAAGGTTCCAGGGGTTGATTCGATGTTCCGAACAAAAATATCTCTTAAATCGGCTGCGATTCGTTCTTCCGCATCTCTCAAACCGACCCCTCGTGAATTGTCACTCTCGAATACGTAATCCACTATGTCTTCCTGGGCGATCACAAATCGATCGTTCCCGGCATCTGGTGAACGCATGGTCGTGTCGATACGCGTCATTTCACTGATTACTGTATCGATTAAGGCAATTTCACTCCGAGTTAAGCGGTCTTCATCGGTAAATTTCTTGAACATGTTCAAATCCTCGATGATTCCTGCAATATCGTAAACTGTCTGGTCGTGCTTATCAACCAAATCACCCTGGCCGTCTCTTTGTCGAGTTTGAAAAACATTTCCTCTGAAAGGATTCAATTCATCCGCATCCATTGAATTGTAGGGACGATAAACGTCCATGACCCACTCGTTCACATTTCCAGCCATATTGTAAAGGCCATAGTCATTCGGTGCAAAGGCTCGAACCGGAGCAGTGACTGCCGCTCCATCGTTCAAAGAACCAGCAACCCCCATGTAGTCACCTCTTCCCCGAACAAAGTTCGCATTCATGTTACCATAACTGCGGTCCCTTGCATCAGAATTTCGAGTGTAATGGCCATTCCAAGGAAACGTCTTTTGCTCCTGAACCATTTCGTAGTAGTTGTTGCCTATCAAAGCGAGTGCCGCATATTCCCATTCCGCTTCGGTAGGGAGTCGATAGGGCGGTATGAAAACACCATCTTCTATTCCCGCTCTTCGAACATTGGATGGTAATCCTTCTGCCCATTGTTTTTGTCGACTGCGGAATTCACCTCGCTTTTCACCCGTGTTCCTCGAGGGTGCTGGCTCTTTGCTCAAATCAGGCAATCCATCATTGATTCCCATTGCTTCAGTTCGTGGGGTGAATTGCCCAGAACCGGCGAGGTAAGTCTCGGTTGTAAAGTAAGTATCCGCGGCATCATTAGATGGGTTGATTTGATGAAGCATTTCTCGCTGCAACACGTATTCATTGACCCGGTCCGTTCTCCATTTGCAAAACTCATTGGCCTGTTTCCAAGAAACACCAACCACGGGATACTCCCTGTAGGCTGGATGTCTCAGGTAATATTCAACGTAAGGCTCATTATAGGCAAGTTTTTCTCTCCATACGAGGGTGTCTGGCAATGCACGTTCCACAATCTCAGGATACTCTTCACCGAAAACCATCCCTAACCAGTGCAGGTATTCTAACCAAAATTTGTTACTCACCTCGGTTTCATCCATGTAAAAGTGGTCAACGGTGATGGCTCGAGTCTCATTGTTGTTATCGCCTCTCATGTCCTCTTCTACTCGGCCCCATGTATGACGACCACCTTCGATAAACACCAATCCGGGCGCCGTTTGTTGGCCTTCATAAGGTCGGTCTTCGAATCCTCCATATTGAGGGTTGTTGTAATCCCAACCGGTGGAATCTGAATCATTCCTTTGACATCCCGTTAGGGTAATCAAACTGGCAACGAAGCCAAAGCAAATGAACTTCCAATTCATGGTGATTAGATTTCGTTTGAGTTTCATGCAGATGTAGGGTTTGCAGGTTTGTTTGGACCGGTTAAAGTCCCTCTATATCAACTGAGATTGATGCAGTTTTAGTATGCCCATCAGAAAGTTGGGCATGGGGCTTGTCTGAATTTTGAACGGTTTCCTCGGCATTCAAACTGAATGGTCATGCTAATTTCATGGGCTCCTCCCGTAGCAGGAGTCAACTCTGAAACTGTTAGGTCGTAGCTGTATCCGAATTGGACCTGTTCCGATTTAATTCCCAGCGTCACGATGAACGCATCGCGGTAATCTGTAAACATGATTCCGCGGTACCAAATGCCTCCAACGAGTGGTCCTTTGTTGACATACAACCCCAAATTGAGCTGTTGGAACTCACCTTGACGTCGGTAGAGAATGTTTGGGGAAATCGTTGATTCAATGCCTGTAACAGATTTTTGGAGGGGTAGCACCGCTCCAACGTGTGCCGTGTATTTCATTGGTAGCCGGCTCGTTCCAACAACCAACGACTCATTGGGCTCGTTGAGGTGATGCACCGCGAGGCCGAAGTAGTATTTATCCGTAAATCCTAGAATGCCAGTGCTAAAATCCACTGCTTGGACCATTCCTCCACGAGGGATGTCCTGGGTTTCATAAATGAATCCTCTGCGAGGATCGATCATATCGCCAAATGTCAAACGACCCCAGTCCAAAGCTTTTTGCATATACGTCACTTGCATTGCCGCTTTCAGGGACAATTTTTTTGTTACAGCCTGTTGGTAGCTGTAAATACCGCTCGCCGTGGTGGTGCTCAACGTTCCGCGACCGGCTTGATCGTTCACAACAATGAATCCCAATCCTCCTGAAAGGGTTTCTACGTGCTGGTCATAGGCCGCAGCGGTAGTCACAAACGAACCACTCATCGCAGGCCATTGGTTCCGATACGACATCGTCAACCTTGGGCAGCGCGCTGTACCAGCAAATGCTGGATTGAGGTAGAGGGGATTGGCAAAATACTGCGTGAATTCTGGGTCTTGCGCCTTTGCAGTAGTCGAGCTTGCAGACCAGAAAAATGCCGTCAATACGATGGCCAATGCGGGGATTGCTAGGAGTTGCTTCATAAAGATGGTTCCCAATGAATTTACAAGAATAATAAAAAAACGAATGCACGCCCGAAAAATTGGCCAATAGCCGAACATTGAAAGTGCAATACTATTTATGGTTAACGAACGTTTAGGCCATTGCGTTGCATTCTGTTTTACCTCAACTTCGCGTTTAAGATTGCCGATTTAACATGAATCCCCATTTGTTTCGACTTGTTCCATTGATTTTGCTGGTGTTGCAGGGGAGTTTCGCCTGCTTCGCTCAATCGGCGTCGGGGTCGGTTGTACAAAGGGAATTTGAGGTCAGTTGGATTCAAGATGCAAGCCTCGCGCCTGTGGGACAGTGGTCCGTGGGTGACGGCTATTGGCCAGATGAACTGCCTTGGGCAGTTTATGAAATAGAATTTCCAGTCGATTGGCATGCTGCTGTTGAGTTGGTCTCAAGTGAGCAGTGGGTTTTTATGGAAGCCGAGTCCCTGACCAACCGACAAATAGAATTAGCGCAAAATCAGCGGATCAGAACGGGATGGAACGTGATGAGCAATCGTGGCTTAGCCCAATGGATGGGTCCACTGATTCGTTGGAATGACAGTGATGGCCAATTTGAGCGACTCGTCAATCTGGCGGGTGTGTTCGGTAATTTGGAAATCACTGAAAACGTCATTGCGACCGATGAAATAAACAATCGCACCCGTAATTGGCCTGAGGTATCCAAATTGGCAGAGGGTCAAATCATACGCTTGTCCATTCCACAGGACGGTCTCTACCGAATCGATCGAGATTGGATGGTGCAGGCAGGGTTTGATCCAGACACTTTGAATCCAAATCGACTGCAATTGTATGGAAATGGAGGGCGCATGCTCCCTATGGCCAACGCGACCAGTAGACCACTTGGTTTGCAAACCGTGGCAATGAAGTTTCAAGGAGATTCAGATGATGCGTGGGAGGAAGGTGAGACCTTTTTGTTTTGGGGTCTCGGGGCAGACGAGATACAATGGAATCCCGGCAGCAACGAATGGACCCATCAACGTCATGCTTACGAGAATCAGGGTTGGTATTTTCTAGCCATCGACCGCGAGGAATCGCTCGGTCGTCTGCAAACTCAACCAATGCTTGCAGAGCCAATGGACACCCTCATTGACCGATATACCAACGTGCAATTTCACGAACAAGAACTGCAAAGTCCCAACCGTTCCGGAAGGGAATGGTTTGGCGAGTCCTTTGGTGCCATCACGTCACGTTCTTTCAATTTTAGCACCCCATTTGCTACGGAATCAACAGCAAAACTGAAGATGCGCGTTGCTGCGCAATCTATGGGCTCGGCCAGCACCTTCACTTTAAACGCAGGGGCCATCAATTTTGAAACGTCACCTTCATCAACAAGCTCAACTTCTACGAGCAACGTAGCCAACCTCGCTTCTGGATCTTCAACTGGAAGTGCTGCAACGGCTGAGGGGATTGAAGCAGAGGACGCCATGATTCAAGTAAATGTTTCATTCACGCCGGCCGCAGAAGGAGCCATTGGATGGTTGGATTACTTGCTCATGGAGCAGGAGTGTTTCCTGAAAATGTCCGAGGGTTGGTTGGATTTTCAGTCCGTTTCGAATCAAGGTTTCGTCTCGGAATACCATGTTACAAGTAACGATGCAAGCGTGGAGGTGTGGGATGTCACATTGCCTTCTCAACCGATTCAAATGGAGCTTGAAAGCTCGGATGTGGGAATCAACTGGAAATCGTTTGCCGACACCACGCGCCGATTCATAGTGTTCACCCCCCAAACCTTTCCATCGCCTACTTTTCATGCCCTAGTCGAACCGAGCAATCTCCATGGAGTCGTGCAAGCGGATTTGGTGATCATCACCCGACCCGCATACATGGAAGCTGCTCAGCGGTTGGCAGCAATTCACGCCGACGAAGGATTGCAGGTGTTATTGACTACCCAACGCGCAGTGTTCGATGAGTTTTCGAGCGGAAGCGTAGATCCGACTGCAATTAAAATGCTGATGATGATGCTGTGGGATCGCGCCATCGATTCCGGAGGGGCGCCCCCGAAATATTTGCAACTTTTTGGTGACGGCACATTTGCGAATCGACTGAATTTAGAGGCCTCTCCCTACGTCATCACCTATCAAAGTGAGAATTCGGTCAGCCCAACTGGAAGCTATGTCAGTGATGACTACTTCGGATTCCTTGAGGATCAATATGGCGAAGGCATCGGCGATAAATTGGCCATTGGAGTTGGGCGCATTCCCTGTTCCTCTTTGACTGAGGCGAACGCTGCGGTTGATAAGATTGAAGCTTATTTGCAACACCCATCGTCCTCACCATTGCCATCGGGTTGCCTTGATGAATCGAATGGAGATAACGGAACATGGAGAAATCGAATTTGCTTTGTTTCGGATGACATGGATGGAAATGGAGGGCCAACGGAGATTGAACACATGGTCAATTCAGATGAGCATGCACAAACGCTTGCGGAAAATCATCCAGCGTATGACGTGACCAAGATTTATTTGGATGCCTACCCGCAAGAAAGCACGCCAGGAGGTGAGCGTTATCCAGAAGCCCAAGCAGAAATTGATCGCCAAGTGCAAGACGGGGCGTTGATTGTCAATTACATCGGTCATGGAGGCGAGCGCGGATGGTCGCATGAACGCATTCTCAACACAACGACGATTCAAGAATGGGATAATCTGGAACGAATGCCGCTCTTTATGACGGCAACTTGTGAGTTAGCGCGATTTGATGATCCAGATGTCGACTCGGCAGGCGAAATGATGGTACTCAATCCGAAAGGGGGTGCCATCGCTATGCTCACGACTACCCGAGTTGTTTTCAGTGGCTCAAATCAACAATTGAATCGTGCTTTTTATGACATCGCCTTGCAAGACACAGGCGCCGTGCCGTTGCGTCTAGGTGACATCGCGCGGGTCACCAAGAATGATCCTCAGGTATCAAATAGCAGCAACAAGCGGAATTTCTCTTTGCTTGGTGATGTGGCATTGCGGTTGAATTATCCTGAAAATCAGGTGGTCTTCACCGAAGTTCCCGACACCCTGAATGCACTGGAAACAGCAACAATCAAAGGGATTGTGACCGATGATTTCGGAAACATCATCCAAGACTTCAATGGCATTGTGCACGCCCAGGTTTTTGACAAGCGGTCGCAAATCACAACATTGAATAACGACGATGCGCCCAATCCACACACTTTTGAAGTCTTTCGTAATGTCTTGTTTCGGGGGGTTGCAAGCGTAGTTGAAGGGGAATTTGAATTTGAATTCATTGTACCGCGTGACATTGATTACAGTTTTGGGGCGGGACGAATCAGCGCATATGCGGTTTCGGATTCAACGGACGCTCACGGGTCGACTCAGTCGTTGGTCATTGGGGGAGTTGCAGAAGGTTTCGAGATTGATGATACGCCTCCATATGTGCGATTGTTCCTGAATGACACCACGTTTCAATCCGGTGGTTTGACGGATGAAAATCCTTGGCTTTTGGCCCGCGTGTTTGATGAAGGAGGAATCAACGCTTCAGGAGTAGGAATTGGCCATGACATCAAAGCCACCTTGGATAATCAATCTGACGAAAGCATTGTTTTGAATGCGTTTTACACAACGGATTTGAATACCTATCAAAGTGGAACAGTGCGTTATCCTTTCGAGAATCTTGAAGAGGGGAGACATCAATTGGACTTGGTTGTATGGGATGTGCAAAACAACAAGGGATCAGCATCAGTAGATTTCATTGTTGCATCAAGTCTTGAGGCTGCTTTTGGTCAAGTGATTGCCTACCCCAATCCATCGGCCGAGGGTTTCCAGTTTTCAATAGAGCACAATCAGGCTTGTCAAGAAGGGCGGATGATTCTGGAAATATTCTCAAGTCGTGGCGCCTTGGTTCATCGACAGGAATCTCAATGGCATGAAGATGGGTTTCGTTCGCAATCAATGGCCTGGGATCCGTCGTCCAATGGAGGTAGCGAACAGGTAAGTGCAGGAGTCTACCTCTTCCGAATGACATTGATTCCAGATTTGGGTACTCCGGTGCAATATTCTGATCAATTGGTCGTTCTTCGTCCGTAACCAAATGATGTACTTTTGCGTTTAATTAGCGCGACACACAACGAAATGAAGCATATGTTCAAGAATCATGCGAATCGACTCATAGCTCTGGCAGCTTTGGTGGGTTTTGGCATTCCTGCGCAAGCACAGTTGACACCTGGCGAGGTTTCACAACAGATTCAGTTGAATACCATCACCACGGCTGTCCCTTTCTTGATGATTGGTCCAGATTCACGATCTGGTGCACTGGGCGACGCTGGTGTAGCGCTTTCTCCTGATGGGAACAGCTTGCATTGGAATCCAGCTAAAATGGCTTTCATGACCAATGAAGTTGAGTTCAGCTTGGCTTACGCGCCCTGGTTGCGCGCCCTGGTTGACGACATGAATTTGGCTTATTTGTCAGGTATTCGACGCATCAACAAGCGTCAAGCATGGGGTGGGGCACTTCGCTATTTTAGCTTGGGAAATATCACGTTTACTGATGAAACAGGAACAACGATTCGTGATTTTCAACCTGCTGAATTCAGTTTGGATTTAGGCTACAGCCAAAAGTTGAGTGATCGATTCAGCGGGGGCATTGCGGGCCGCTTCATCAATTCCAACTTGACAGGTGGAACCAATGTCTTGGGAGCGAATTCAAAGCCCGGGCGATCTGTGGCCGTCGACATCAGTGGTTTTTATACCAATCCAAGAGCCAAATTTCGAGGCAAGGATGCAGAATTTAATTGGGGCATCAACATCTCAAACATTGGAGCCAAAATGAGCTACAGTGAATCTGCTGAAAGGGATTTCATTCCCACCAATTTGAAGACCGGTGCTGCCCTCAAGGTCGAGATGGACGATTACAATAGCTTGACTTTCACGGCAGACCTGAACAAACTCCTTGTTCCAACGACGCCGATTTATGATCAAGAGAGCGGCTCTGAAATCATCAGTGGTTATGATCCCAATGTGGGAGTTGCCACCGGGATGATTCAAAGTTTTTATGATGCACCGGGAATTGTGAATTTCAATGATGATGGCACTTACACCATTGAAGATGGGAGCCAATTCCGAGAGGAGTTACGCGAATTGAACATCGGTGGTGGAGTCGAGTATTTATTCAATGACGCATTCGCCTTTCGAACGGGCTTCTTCAATGAGCATTATTCCAAAGGCGCTCGTCAATTCATCACTTTGGGAGCGGGAATCAAGTACACGGTTTTCACGGTGGATTTGAGTTATTTAATCTCAACGCGCCAGCAAAATCCACTAGCCAATACGTTGCGCTTCACTTTGCGCTTGCAATTTGATGACTTGGCCCAGTCTTCGTCGGAAGAATAAGTATTGTGAGCCGCATGTCATTTCGCATTGGTTACGGTTACGACGTTCATCAATTAGCAGAAAATGAGTCATTCTGGCTCGGAGGTGTTGAAATTCCACACACCCATGGCCTGGTAGGTCACAGCGATGCAGATGTATTGTTACACGTTTTGTGTGATGCCTTTTTGGGCGCTTTAGCGCTTCGCGATATTGGCTATCATTTTCCAGATACCGATCCGAAATACAAGGGGGTCGATTCAAAAAAACTATTGCAACACACCTACGACTTGATCACATCGAAAGGATGGAGGCTAGGAAATGCCGATTGTACGGTATGTCTGCAACAGCCTAAACTCAGTCCTCACATCGATTCAATGCGCCAATGCATCGCAGGCTTGCTTGGGGTCGAAATGCACCAAATCAGCATCAAAGCAACAACGACTGAACGATTGGGCTTCGTTGGACGAGAAGAGGGCGTGAGTGCCCATGCTGTGGTCCTCCTGGAGCAGGAGGGATGAGCGAAAATTAAGGGTTTGATTGGCCTTCGAAGTGGCCAGGCTGGGCATCGCCATCAAAATGAACTTTGATGACTGCCGTGTCTCTCAACAAGTCGACTTTACCAATCTCGATGCGCGTGATTTGTACGCCCGTGCGCTTTTCTAAGTCTTTGATGAGTTCATCTCGTCGTCCTTCACTGAGCAAATCCACGCGGTCATAAATAACGACTTTGGTTGCGATGTGACGGATGGTCCACAACTGATCAAGGATAAAGGTGAGGCTCCAAACGGCAACGTTGGCACCAGCGATGATTTCCCATCCTGCTGAACCTTGAGCCAATGCATTCAGGACAGACAATGCAATCAAGATGAACAAGTAGGTCATTTCCCGAATGGGAATGGCGTCCGTTCGGTAGCGTATGATTCCAAAAATTGCGAATAGCCCAAGAGCAAATGCCATATCAATCTTTACATCGACCAAAAGGTGACAAAGCAAGAACACCGCGGTTGAGACCAAAACGAACGAAAACACGTAGTCCCTTCGCTTTGAGGTTCGGTGATAGATGCCTAAAACGAGCACCAAACACGAAACGAGGTTTCCTCCGAAGGACGTCAATAATTCGAGGATGGTTGGTTCGTTCATTTCTTAGTTTATCAGGTTTTTGAGCCGTCGAATGCGTTTCATCACCATTCGATACGATCTCGGAGGCAGGTCAGCGTTCAAAAGTAACATACCGAGAACATATTTGGACAAACTTGTTCTTCTTCCAAGCGGAGTATGTTCAAATCGAAATGCTTTTAGTGCAACGAGTAGGGGTGAAAATCGATCGATCGCTTCTTGTTTGACTTCTACAATGGCCAACGATCCGAGATCTTCTGTCCTTTCTTTCGACTTAAATACAATGTCGGTATCAATTGTAATGCGCTCTTGACGTTCGGTGGACACGAGAGTAAGGCGATTGAAGTGGCAAGAAATATCCGAGAGTTTGGGCTCATTGTATCGATAATGTTCATTCAAAAAGTCCCATTCCACGCAGGATAGCTCTTCGAATAAATCCACTTTTTTACCACGTTCCAATCGGGATTTTATCGTTTTTCCTTGTACCGTTTTTTCTTTGATTTCTAAGAAAGATTTGCCATTCGAATCGTATTGTCTGATCCGCGCTTTAAATCGAATTTTTCTGCCCCTAGTGTGGGCGTGCAACGAATCGTTCAGTTTTGTGTCGATGAATCGATTGGAATAACCCGATTGACGTGCGCCTTCCACTTCCAATATTTTGTAATGGTCTTTGCAAGATTTGATTAATAGCGGAATCCAATCGGATTGAATCAAGAATTTTTGATCCAATCGACTCATGAGTTCTGTGCCTTCCATTTCAGAAAGATGAATGGGCGATAGGCTTTGTAGGGAGTCTTGCAGATTCAAGGCGATGCAATTTACAATATCTGAGGCAGAGATTGAATTGTGTGTTACGAAATGGCCTCAGAAGAGGCAAAACTTTCATAGCTAAATTCGAGTCTAAAAAACGTGTATTAAAAACACGATATAACGTTTTAACGGCGTGGTAGAATTGCATTCGTCTTTCGCATGCATTTATCGTCTAATTCTCCAAGCTATATTTGCACTTCTAGAACGTTTGGACGATGTCGACAAGCACACCTACTACTCGGCCTAAAGCCAAGGCAAAATTGGCGAAGAAGGCCCCTGCAGCGGCGAAAACCATGCCGCATGCGAAAGCAGTTTACCAGCGATGGTTTCGCGACATGTACTTGATGCGGAAGTTCGAAGAACGCTGCGGACAGCTATACATCCAGCAAAAATTTGGTGGATTTTGCCATTTGTACATTGGACAAGAAGCAATCCTTGCAGGAATTTCTGAAGCCGTACGTCCAACTGACCGAATGATTACGGCTTATCGTGATCACGCCCATCCACTCGTTCTCGGCACAGACCCCAAATATGTCATGGCAGAATTGTATGGTCGCAAGACCGGAACCAGCAAAGGAAAAGGAGGTTCCATGCACATGTTTGACAAAGAACGCAACCTTTTTGGTGGTCATGGAATTGTAGGAGGACAAATTGGACTGGGAGCGGGCATTGCATTCGCAGACAAGTATCGGAATGAAGACCATGTTACGCTGTGCTTCTTTGGGGACGGTGCGGCGCGTCAGGGAATTCTCCATGAAACCTTTAACATGGCCATGACATGGAAGTTACCAGTGATTTTCATCGTTGAAAATAACAAATACGCCATGGGTACTTCGGTGGAGCGCACATCGAATGTCACAGATTTAGAGGTTTTGGGAGCGAGTTACAAAATGCCTTCAGCAACCGTTGACGGAATGAGTCCTGAAGCAGTTCATGACGCTGTCAAAGAGGCTGCGCAACGCGCTCGGAAAGGCGATGGACCAACATTGCTTGACATCCAAACCTACCGTTACAAAGGCCACTCCATGTCTGATCCTCAGAAGTACAGAACGAAAGAGGAATTAAGTGAATACCAGGAGAAAGATCCAATCGAATATGTTCGACAGGTGCTCATTGAGCAAGGCTGGAATACTGCAGAAGAGCTCAAGGCGGTTGAGAAAGAGGTGAAAGCACAAGTAGAGGAATCCATTGCTTTTGCAGAGGAAAGCCCATATCCAGATGCAAGCGAGCTCTACGAAGATGTGTACAAGACGGAAGGGTATCCATTCGTAAAAGACTAAACAACAATAGCAAAACGTATCAACCGATGGCTGAAATTGTACGTATGCCCAAACTGAGTGATACCATGACTGAAGGTGTCGTGGCTACTTGGTTAAAAGAAGTTGGACAAGAGGTAGAAAGTGGCGAAATATTGGCGGAGATCGAGACCGATAAGGCCACCATGGAATTCGAATCATTTTTCGATGGGGTCTTGCTGCACATCGGCGTTGAGAAAGGCCAAACTGCTCCGGTGGACAGCCTGCTGTGCATTTTGGGAGAAAAAGGTGAGGATATTTCGGAACTGCTCAAAGAGGCTTCGGTTCCTTCAACTGACGGTCAAGTCAATGTGGAAGAACCAGCCGTTGTCGAATCTGCTCCTGTCGAAGTTCCAACTCCTGCTCCAACTCCAGTGCCAGCAGCTCCAGCTCCAGTAGCTTCGACTCCTGCACCGGCACCAGTGGCACCGGCCCCAGCGGTTTCTGCATCTTCGAACGGTCGAATGAAAGCATCCCCATTGGCAAAGAAATTAGCCGAGGAGCGTGGAATAAACGTTGCAAACATTCCCGGATCCGGCGAAGCAGGACGGGTAATCAAGCGTGATGTGGAAGCTTACCAAGGAATGGGCGGAAATGCAGCGGTTCAGGGCGTCGAGCGTTTCACAGAAGTGGGCATTAGCCAGATGAGAAAGACGATTGCTCGTCGTCTATCTGAAAGCAAGTTTTCGGCACCTCATTTCTATTTGACGGTAAGCATTGATATGGGCGCGGCCATGGAAACCCGAAAGTCAATCAACGATGAAGGGTCGGTCAAAATCAGCTTCAACGACATGGTGGTGAAAGCCGCCGCATTGGCTTTGAAGAAGCACCCGGTGGTGAATAGCAGTTGGCTAGGTGATCGCATTCGGTTCAATGAACATGTGCACATCGGAGTTGCTGTCTCGGTGGACGAAGGGCTTTTGGTGCCGGTGGTTCGTCACGCTGACTTGAAGCGAATGTCACAAATTGGTGCTGAAGTGAAAGAATTTGCGGGCAAGGCACGAGACAAAAAGTTGCAACCCAGCGACTGGGAAGGCAATACCTTCACTATCTCGAATCTGGGAATGTTTGGCATCGATGAGTTTACGGCCATCATCAACGCTCCTGATTCTTGCATTTTAGCGGTAGGAGGAATCAATGCGGTGCCGGTAGTCAAGGATGATGCAGTTGTTCCTGGGCATGTGATGAAAGTGACTTTGAGTTGTGATCATCGTTCGGTCGATGGCGCATCTGGTGCGGCGTTCTTACAAGATTTTAAGGCCTTCCTTGAAAATCCGGTGCGAATGCTCGCTAACGGATTCTAACCAGGATAAGAAGCCAGCCAAGCGCTGGCTTTTTTGTAGGGTTGTTTTTCCACTTCTGCAGACCGACCTTGGTAACATCTTCCACCAGTGCATAATTGATTGCCATGTCGTCTGAATTTGCAGACATCCCCATTGAATTTGTGAAAGGCATTGGGCCGAAGCGTGCAGAGTGGTTGCGTACGGAACTCAACCTCTACACCGCAGGCGATTTGCTCGAACATCTGCCTTTTCGTTATGAAGACCGCACGAGCTTTGTAGGAGTTTCCGAATTGATTTTCGAATCGACGGCTGTTCAGTTGAAAGGGGTCATTAGAAGCGCTCAACTCGTTCCGATGAAAAGGACGTCCCGGCTCGTGGCCACCTTTGAGGACGATTCAGGCAAATTGGAATTGGTCTGGTTCAAAGGGGCGAAGTGGATTGCATCGCAAATCCCCGTTCAGCAGCGCGTGGTCGTCTACGGTAAGCCCTCACTTTACAAGGGAAAATGGAATATTGCCCATCCAGAAATTGAATTGGAAAGTCAGTTCCAACAACGAAATGGCGCAGGACTTCAACCCGTGTACCGAACCACTGAAAAACTCACTCAAAGGGGATTGGCTTCCTCGGGAATCGCGAAAATCCTCAGAACGCTAGTGCAGCATCCGGAATTCAGTTTTCCTGAATTTTTACCGGATTTCGTTTTACGCGAGTTGAACTTTCCCAGTCGAATGGAGGCATTCAAGCAAGTGCATTCTCCGGCCAATTCAAAGGAAGCCGAACGCGCAAGGAATCGATTGAAATTTGAAGAGCTTTTGATGCTTCAAATCAAATTGTTGAAGCAAAAGCAAGCACAGACCCAAGATTTGCCGGGTGTACGATTTGAGCAAGTTGGAGCACGTTTCAACGCGTATTTTTCCAATCACATTCCCTTCGAATTAACCGATGCACAAAAGCGGGTGATGCGAGAGATTCGGGCCGATGTGAATACGGGATGGCACATGAATCGTTTGTTGCAAGGTGATGTTGGAAGCGGCAAAACCATGGTGGCTTTGTTGACGACATTGCTCGCTCTGGACAATGGTTACCAAGCTTGTGTCATGGCGCCAACAGAGATTTTGGCGAATCAGCATTTTGAGTCTTTTAAAGAATCCCTGCGAGACCTCCCTGTGCGCATTGAACTCTTGACAGGATCGGTCAAAACGTCAAAACGCAAGCCCATACTTGAAGGCCTTGCTTCGGGATCGGTGCACATTCTCATTGGTACCCATGCCTTGATTGAGCCGGGGGTTGTTTTTCAAAAGTTAGGCCTTGCGGTGATTGATGAACAGCATCGTTTTGGTGTGGCTCAGCGAAGTAAACTTTGGGCCAAGGCCAAACCAGCTCCTCATGTATTGGTGATGACCGCCACTCCCATTCCAAGAACACTGGCCATGACGGCCTATGGAGACTTGGATGTCAGCATCATTGACGAAATGCCACCGGGAAGGAAGGAAATCAAAACGGTTCATCGGACGGATGCAGCTCGACTTTCGGTCTTCCAATTCATGGAAGACGAGATTCAGAAAGGCCGTCAAGTCTACGTGGTCTATCCATTGATTGAAGAGAGCGCCACATTGGATTACAAAGATTTGATGGATGGATACGAAAGCCTCACTCGACGTTTTCCATTGCCGACGTTTCGAATCGGAGTGGTCCATGGCCGGATGAAACCGGAGGACAAGGATATCGAAATGGAAAGATTTGTCTCTGGTGTCAATCAGATGCTCGTTGCGACAACCGTGATAGAAGTTGGAGTGAATGTGCCGAATGCATCGGTGATGGTCATTGAAAGCGCGGAACGTTTTGGATTGGCGCAATTGCACCAACTACGCGGTAGGGTGGGGCGCGGAGCGGAACAGAGTTATTGTATTTTGATGACAGGCAATGAGCTATCCAAAGATGCTAGACTGCGATTGGAAACGATGTGCCGCACCAATGACGGCTTTGAATTAGCGGAAGTTGACATGGAATTGCGAGGTCCGGGGGATTTGATGGGAACGCAACAATCTGGAATTCCAGACTTGAAGATGGCTGATTTACTGAAAGATCGAAATCTATTGACTACAGCACGATACATCGCAAGTCGATTGCTTGAGGAAGATCCCACATTGCGCAATCCAGAAAATGCTATCCTCAATGAGGCGTTGAAACGTGCGCAAAAAGGCCGAACAAACTGGAGTCGAATTTCATGATCTTTCCGCCATGAAAAGTCGGTCGATTTTCATGCTAGTGATTGCGCTAGCACTTGCATTTTCGAGTGCTTGGGTGGTATTCATTGGAAAAAGCAAATCGCCAACATTCATCGTAGCAGCAGAGATCGCATCCGACGCATTTGACCTCTGGGAACAACCAGGAAGTCTGCCGGAAGGGGTTTATCTCCAAGATTCAACCCATGCAGTCGTTACCAAGTTCGTGCGCTCGGTGGATTCCACTGCACTATGGCATAGCAGCGTCGAACCCTTTGGTTTGTCTGCTGGACTTGAAAAGTCCCAATGGCGAGGGGGCTGGTTCTTCGGGTCGGACTTGTCCGCATGGGAGGAGAAACCAGGACGCATGGCCAGCCATTGGAAGCCGAGAGTTGGGGGAGCCAATCGATTGCAAATGTCAAAGGATGGCGCAATCGTATCCGTTTATGCCCCTTTTGATTCCACGAGCGCAGATCAATACCTGAAAACCACTTGGATTTCGATTGATTCTGTGGCTCAATTCAATGGTGTCCTTCCAAACGGTTGGATGCAATGGTTTGAATATTTGTTGGATGATCATCCTGAAATCCTACAAGCAAAATTGGGGGCATTTTCGTTGCCAGGATGGCCGGAGTACGCGGTAACAAAACCATTGCTGGACGCCGCGTGGATTCAGTTGGAATTGGATAAGGGCGATACACTGTGGGCCTTTCATTGCCCCGATTCAGCGGCCTTCGTCGCCAATGGGATTGGAAATTGGTCTAACGGGGTCTGGTACCTTCATTCTCGTGGTGAAGAAAATGGTTGGGATTCCCTCCCAGCTTTTCAAAAGCCAAATGAAGCTGCTGTGGTAACTTCTCAATTCGCACAATGGAACTCTGGTGACCTTGAACAGGCGAAGTGGTTGGCAGATGGTCGATTGATTTGGATGAAGGAATTGCAGCCAAGGGAGGACAAAGATGAGGTGATTCAATTGGCCGATGTTGTTGCCATATCCGAAGACACATCCTCTATCGAAGTTCCCGAAACCACCAATCACCTCCTTGGACAAGCACGCAATCATCGAACAGGAAATCTCATGGACATACGATGGGAATCTGGTGTGGTTCAGGCCATCGATTCGAAAACTGAATCCATCATTTGGACTTTGAAATTGGGAGGAAGTAAAGCTCCAAAAGTTTGGGAGGTTGACTTGTATCAAAATGGAAAGTTTCAAGTGGTGATTGCCAGTAAAAATCGGGTGGATGTCATTGACGTATTGGGAAGAGAAGTGAAAGGATATCCTCAATTGAATGCCACTGGATTCACAGCCGCTGCAGTTTTTGACTACGACCGAAACAATCGTCACCGGATCGTATTGGGAACCCGAGATGGCAACATTTTGAATTTGCAAGGGGAGGCCATGCCTACAGCAGGTTGGATGTTCTCCCCAAATCAAGGCCGGTACGCTGTCGATATTCAGCATGTAAGGGCAGGCCCATCAGATTACTTGTTTGTCGCTTTTTCTGATGGGTCTGTGCGGTTGTTGGCCCGTTCAGGTGAGGATCGAATGCAAACTTCCATTCGCATTCCACCCGATCAAATTGCAGCGTTCCGCATAGGCAAGGATATCGAATCAACTACCGCATTGTATATCGATGAAAACGGTTGGGTAGAGGAGAAAACGATCGGAGGCAATGAATCGGTTGGACTAACGCATGCGACCAAAGGAATTCGTGTCTTGGTCGAGGACCGAACCAAGGATGGTATCCCTGAAGTGATCGTTTTGACTGAATCCGGTGAAGAAATGTGGAACGCTCGAAATGAAAGGATCAATTAATCCTTCAAAATGGAGCGGCTGATTACGATTTTTTGCACCTCACTCGTGCCCTCGTAGATCTGAGTAATCTTTGCATCCCGCATCAATCGCTCTACGTGATATTCTTTCACGAAACCATACCCCCCGTGGATTTGGACGGCTTCTACGGTCTGCTTCATCGCTACTTCGGAAGCGTATAACTTGGCCATGCTCGAGGCCAAATCGTAATCTTCACCAGCATCTTTTAACGCTGCGGCTTTCCACACCATGAGTCTGGCTGCTTCGATTTGCGTCGCCATATCTGCCAATTTGAATGCAATGGCCTGGTGTTGATTGATTGTTTTGCCAAAGGCTTTCCTCTCCTTGGAATAAGCGAGCGCCAATTCCAATGCCCCAGAGGCAATGCCCAAGGCTTGAGCTGCAATACCAATTCTGCCTCCAGCAAGAGTTTTCATGGCAAATTTGAATCCAAAACCATCCTCGCCGATTCGGTTTTCTTTGGGAACTCGCACATCTTGGAACATCAAAGTATGGGTGTCAGAGCCACGGATTCCCATTTTATCCTCTTTCGCTCCAACGATGAATCCGGGCATCTCTCGATCAATAATCAGCGCATTGATTCCACGGTGGCCTTTGTCGGCATCGGTCTGTGCAATCACCAAATAGGTGCTGGCGCTGCCGCCATTGGTGATCCAATTTTTGGTCCCGTTCAATAAGTAGTGGTCTCCGCAATCAATGGCTGTGGTCGCTTGGGAAGTAGCATCGGATCCGGCCTCTGGTTCACTTAAGCAAAAGGCCCCAATTTTTTGACCAGAAGCCAAGGGTCGAAGGTATTTTTCCTTTTGAAAATCTGTACCGAATGCCTGCAAGCCATAACACACCAAAGAGTTGTTTACGCTCATGCAAACACTCACGGAAGCATCGATTTTACTGATTTCCTCCATGGCTAATACATAGCTCATGGTATCCATGCCACTACCGCCCCATTCCTCGCTCACCATCATTCCCATAAAACCCAGTTCACCGAGTTGGCGGATTTCCTCTGTAGCAAATCGCTGTGCATTATCACGGTCAATCACTGACGGTTTTAATACTTGTTGCGCAAAGTCTTTTGCCGCATCGCGCACTGCGATTTGTTCTTCGGTAAGTTCGAGGTTCATTTCCTGGATGATTCTGGAGAAATTGCTCCATAATTTGCAGCAAAGATAAGCGCTCTAGGACCGTTCGATAGTATACTGGAAACCATGGAATTACCAACTAAAGCATCCAATCATTCCTTTTGTGTTTTGGGCATGATGAGCGGGACATCCATGGATGCCCTGGACTTAGCGCAATGCTCTTTCAGTTTTGACCCTCTTTCAAAACGGTGGTCAGGAGCGTTGGACCACTTGGTAGAAGTACCTATGGAATCTGCTTGGAAGGAGCGATTGTCAGGATTGTTCCATGGATCGGCGATTGATTGGTTTGAATGCGAGCGAGATTGGTCGCGTTGGTGTGGAAGAGCGGTTTTAGATCATTTTGACACCAGGACGTTGGACTTGGTGGTTTTCTCAGGTCAAACCATTTTTCACCGTCCAAATTTGGGATGGACTGCACAAGTAGGAAGCGGGGCTGAGTTGCATGCAATTTTGGACACCCAAGTTCCAGTTGTGCATGATTTACGGAGCTTGGATGTTGCGCTGCAGGGGAATGGAGCGCCTTTGGTGCCGTTGGTAGACGCCTTGTTATTCACTGAATATGAAGCTTGCTTGAATCTGGGAGGATTCGCAAATGCCAGCTTTGATCAAGGTGGAAAGAGGATTGCGTGGGATATTGGTCCATGCAACCTTGTTTTGAATCCCTTGGCTGAACGGCTTGGAAAGCCATTCGATGATTCAGGCCAAATCGCACGTTCTGGTCAGGTACAATCCAATTTATTCGAGGGTTGGATGGCGTTGGAATATCATCACCGTCAGCCACCAAAAAGTCTAGGCGTCGAATGGCTGCATAAGCATTTCTGGCCCGTGTTGGATGCAATTGAAAACGAAATGGCGTTAACTGTTGAAGACATTCTTGCTACGGCCACGGCTTACATCGCGGCATCAATTCAAAAGGATGTTGGCCGTCGGAAAACTTTGGTTACGGGGGGCGGAGCATTTAATGAACACCTCTTAGAATTGCTGTCCACTCCTGTGAGGAATGGGTCTTCGGAACTGCAGGGCCTCGATCTAATCATTCCCGATCCTGTATTAATTCGGGGAAAGGAGGCTTATGCGTTTGCATTTTTGGGTCTGCTCAGAATGTTGGGAAAGGAAAATGTCCTGGCAGAGGTAACGGGAGCGACTCGGTCACACATTGGGGGAGCTCTTTGGGGCCATATCGATGTATCTTCGCCTTCGCAAAAAATGATGCAATGATCATGAAAGACCTGCTGAAATCATATGAAAACCGTCGCCCTGAGATCGTTTTCGAATGGCAAGATTCATTGACAGAAGCGCGAGGATGGGTGGTGATCAATTCCCTTCGAGGTGGAGCGGCAGGGGGTGGAACCCGAATGCATCCAAACCTCGATCGAAGGGAAGTTGAAAGTTTGGCGAAAACCATGGAAGTCAAATTTTCAGTCAGCGGTCCTCAGATAGGTGGGGCAAAATCGGGCATCGCTTTTGATCCTCAAGATCCTCGAAAAAAGGAGGTTTTAAAGCGTTGGTATCAGGCTGTAACGCCACTTTTGAAATACTACTATGGGACGGGTGGTGACATGAATGTTGATGAAATTCATGAGGTGATTCCAATGACGGAAGATTGTGGTATCTGGCATCCGCAAGAAGGCGTATTCAATGGCCATTTTAACACAAAAAACGCTGAAAAAGTCAAGCGAATTGGGCATTTGAGGCAAGGTGTTTCCCAAGTGGTAGAAGATCTGAATTACACCCCAGATGTTACCCGAAAGTATCGCGTGGCTGATTTGATTACAGGCTATGGCGTTTCTGAATCCGTACGTCATTTTTATTCAGTTTATGGTGGTTCACTTGAGGGCAAGCGCGTCGTAGTCCAAGGCTGGGGTAATGTAGGAGCTGCCGCGGCCTATTACTTGGCTGAATCAGGAGCTTCAATTGTAGGAATCATCGATCGCGCGGGAGGAGTGATTCAAGAGAGTGGGTTGTCGCCAGAGGAAGTGTCGCATTTGTTTGAGACCAAAAAAGGGAATTCCTTACAAGCCGAATCCATGCTGTCTTTTGAGGAAGTAAACGAACGGATTTGGGATATCGAAGCGGATATCTTTCTGCCGTGTGCCGCGTCGAGGTTGATTACCCAGGATCAGTTGAAACGAATGATTAACGCTGGAATTGAACTCATTTCCAGTGGAGCGAACGTGCCGTTTGCAGACTCCGAAATTTTTTACGGACCCATCGCAGAGATGGCAGATGCAAGGATCGCTGTTGTCCCTGATTTTATTGCCAATTGCGGGATGGCAAGGGTTTTTGCCTACCTCATGAGTGATGCTGAAGTGGACATGAGCGATCAAGCGATTTTTCAGGACACGTCAAAGACCATTGAGAAAGCTTTGAGGGAGACCCACGCCAAAAATTCAGCCCGCTCAGGTTTGTCTGCGACGGCGTTCGAGATTGCTCTGAATAAACTTATGCACCAAGAAGGAAATTAATCGAGAGTTTTCGGAGTTGGCAACAGGCGTGTTGTAATTTGGACATCGAAACACCTGCAGATGGAATTTCTCGTACTTATTATTTTTGTTTTAGGCTATTTGTTCATCGCTTTGGAGCACAAGTTTCAAATCGATAAAGCAGCGAGCGCCCTATTGACAGGGACCATTTGCTGGGGATTATTCGTGACGGGAATTCACGATGTTCCAGCGCATTTATCTGAAGATTTTGAGGCGTTCAAATCCGGTTTGCCAGGAGAAGTTGGCCATGGTTTGAAGTTGTTTTTGGAGCATCGACTGATGCACCATATGGAGGAAATCTCCAATATTTTGTTTTTCCTGTTGGGGGCAATGACCATTGTTGAATTGGTCGATGCCCATGAGGGTTTCTCAGTCATCACCGATCGCATCAAAACGACAAAAAAGGCCAGGTTGATTTGGATTTTGAGTGTTCTCACCTTCTTCTTCTCTGCCGTTTTGGACAACTTGACAACTTCCATTGTGATGGTTTCATTGCTTCGAAAGTTGGTAGCAGATAAAGAAACGAGATGGCTATTCGCTGGGGTGGTTGTGATTGCGGCCAATGCGGGTGGAGCTTGGTCGCCCATCGGCGACATTACAACAACCATGCTATGGATCGGCAATCAGTTGACATCCGACGTAATCATCATGAACTTATTCATTCCGTCCTTGGTGTGTCTGATTGTGCCTTTGTTGATTCTGTCTTTCACCTTGAAAGGTGAAGTAAAACGACCTGAACACGTTGCAGTGGATGAAGATCCTACCACCCCTGGTGAGCGAAAATTGGTTTTCATCATGGGATTGGTGGGGTTGTTATTCGTGCCGGTGTTTAAGACTGTGACGCATTTACCACCTTTCATGGGCATGATGCTTTCTTTGGGCATGATGTGGGTCATCACGGAAATCATTCATCGCAGCAAAAACCATCAGGACCGCGATCAATTGTCGGTGATTGGTGTGTTGCGAAAGATCGATGCAGCTTCGGTTTTGTTCTTCTTGGGCATTCTATTGGCGGTGGCTGCTTTGCAAGAAATAGGGCATTTGGTGGCCGCTGCGGGTTGGTTGCGTGATACGCTAGGCAACGTCTACACCATAAACTTGACCATTGGATTTTTGTCTGCAGTCGTGGACAATGTGCCATTGGTAGCTGCCTCCATGGGGATGTACGATATCACTGCAATGGGGAGTGCTGGATGGGATGGGTTTTTTGTTCAAAATGGCGTGTTCTGGCAATTTTTGGCCTATTGTGCCGGAACGGGCGGGTCCGCTCTCATCATTGGTTCAGCTGCTGGTGTTGCTGTGATGGGACTTGAAAGAATTGATTTTGTGTGGTACTTGAAGCGAATCAGTCTGTTGGCGATTGCTGGATACCTCGCTGGGGCAGGCTGCTTCTGGTTGATGTTTCATTGACGACAGTCTTGGTGGTCAAGACGCAATACTTTGTGAACCGTCTAGCGTCGAAAATTGATTCTTTTTGGGATTGGTGCTTTCAATAAATGAGGGAACTTTCTCGTTTGAACGAAAGCTTTAGAACGCCATTTTTATGAAGACCTTTATGTTACTGCAGACGCTCACCACAGGTGAGCAAGTCGAACAAGCATCCGAAACCATCAAAACCGTTGACGTCAGTGTACTCGAATTGATTTTGGATGGTTCGAGTGGCATCGGCGGGGCCCCCGTGATGATCTTGCTCGCATTGATGAGCCTTGCGGCAATTTACCTTTTCATTGAGCGCACCCTTGCAATTCGTAAAGCGGAGAAGGTATCGCCAGATTTCATGAACAAGATCCGCGACTACATTGGTCAAGGCAGTTTTGATAGTGCCCGCAACCTTTGCCAAGAATCGAATACACCGATGGCTAGAATGCTTGACAAAGGGATCAGTCGCATCGGTAAAGATTTGAAGGACATCAGTGTTTCCATCGAGAACATCGGTAAACTGGAGATTTACAACCTTGAAAAGAACCTCAGTTCTCTGGCCACCATTGCCAGTGCCGCTCCCATGCTAGGCTTCTTGGGAACCGTATTGGGCATGGTGCAGGTCTTTTTGGACATGGAGCAAGTGGGGACGGTCAGTGTTGAGCACATTTCCTCTGGAACAAAGCAGGCGATGATCACAACCATTGTCGGTTTGGTCGTGGGGATCATTGCCTACATGGCCTACAATAACTTGGTGAGTAAGGTTTCAAGAGTGATTCACAAAATGGAAGCGACCACCATCGAATTCATTGACATCCTAGAAGAGCCCGTCTCATGAATTTGGGTCAACGAAATAAAATATCCGTAACGGGAAACATGTCCTCCATGACGGATTTGGTCTTCTTGTTGTTGATTTTCTTCATCATCCTTTCAACGCTCGTCAGCAACGGGGTCAATGTAGAGTTGCCTCAAGCCAAGGGGACGAGTTCCGTGACTTCCAAAATGACCTTGAGCATCCTTCCTGATGGAACCTATGCACTCAATGGCGGGCCGGTTGCATATGAGGACCTGGAATCCCTATTGAGAATCCGAATGGAGGAAGCGACCAATCCGGTATTGTATTTGCAAGTGGATGAATCAGTTCCTACTGGAAAGACCGTTGAAGTCATTGGAATGGCCAAGGCAAACGAGTGGAAAATCATGTTGGGAGCTAAACCACAACAAAAGGATTAAGAACACCTATTTGGATGTCAACTACACTAGAAGAAAAGCGCAAGGAATCAGAGAAGAAGGACCGTTTAATCGCGGGAATTCTTGCTTTTTCGACATTTGTAGGTGTCGTTGCAGTTTGTGCTTTTCTGGTCGCCTTTACCATGGGCTTTCCTCCTCCAGGGGAACAATACGTTGCCGTTGGTTTGGCCGATATGGGTGATGTGAACAGTGCGTCAGGTGACTATGAATCGGAGGTTCCATCAGAGGAAATTGAGGAAGTCATCGAACCGGAAGTTTCGCAAAATGCCACCGAAGAGACCTCTGAGGAACAAGAAGTCGTAACCCAATCAGAATCGGAACTCTCGGTGCCCAATCAGTCGAACCCTGACCCCAACCCTGACCCCGAAAAACAACGTCAGGTCACCGCGGGATTATCCCAGGCCTTGAATAAGATGCAAAGCGGTGGGGGAGGCTCAGAAGGTCATGAAACCTCTGGTGTCGGCAATGAAGGCGCTCAAGATGGAAAGATTGACGGCCTGGGCGTGGTTACAGGTTCCAATGGCGACCATTACTTAGATGGGGGACGCTTGCTTGGTAAACCGATTCAAGACCAAGACCCTCTAAAGGAAGGGGCTGTTGGAGTCGATATTGTGGTAGATAAATCGGGTAAAGTGGTGTCTGCGAAGTACAACTCTGATAAATCAGACACGGCAGATTCCGACCTGATAAAAATGGCCATTCGCGCGGCTAAAACCTCGAAATGGTCGCCTGACCCTACACGCGTTGCGCGAAAAGGGTTCATCATGATTCGTTTCGAATTGAAGTGACGTGACGTACGGCGAAACGACCCAATGGCTGTTCAACCAACTGCCCATGTTTCAACGGCAGGGCGCTGCAGCATACAAGGTGGATCTAATGGGAACGTGGCGGGTGCTGGACATGCTGGGCCGTCCGGATTTAGCACTCCACAATGTCATCCACGTGGCCGGTACCAATGGCAAAGGTTCGGTTTGTACCGCGATTGCCCATTCCCTGACTGAACAGGGCTTCAAGGTCGGATTGTTCACTTCGCCTCATCTTGAAGATTTCAGGGAACGCATGCGGGTCAATGGATCCATGCCTCCAGAGCAATGGGTGGTTGATTTTGTTGCCAAGCACGTTTCAATAGTGGAATCACAAACTGATCGACCTTCCTTTTTTGAATGGACTTTTGGTATGGCACTTTCTTGGTTTGCGGAAAGTCAAGTGGATTTTGTGGTACTTGAAACAGGGATGGGAGGACGATTGGATAGCACGAATGTCTTTGAGAAGCCTCTTCTCGCTGTCATCACGAATGTGGGGTATGATCATCAACAATTTTTAGGTAATGATATTCGATCGATAGCTGCAGAAAAAGCGGGAATCATCAAAGAGGGAGTTCCGGTGGTTTTGGGACGGATGCGTCCGGAAGCCCAATCCGTAATGCTCCAAGTGGCAAATCAACGAGGGGCGGAAACGCATTATGCAGCAGCGGCTGATCTGAGTGACATGGAACGAGTAGGACCGCATTGGCCAGAAAATCGTGCAACGGCACACAAAGCACTCGAAGTGTTAAGTGAAGTTTATCGAGAGCGAAAATTGCAAGTTCCGCCAGTGCATGCCCTATCCAAGGCTGAGCATTTGGGCAGGTGGCAATGGATTTCCATTCAAAACGACCATCGAAAAGCACTGTTGGACTGCGCCCATAATGTAGATGGGATCCAGTCTACGTTGAAGGCGGTTGAGTCAATTCCCAAGGACCGGTTGCACATTGTTTTTGGAACTGTTGCCGATAAGAATCTTGATGAGGTTTTTGCCCATTTACCGAAACACGCTACTTATCATTTTTGTGCGGCACAGATTCCAAGGGCACTTGCAGCCGGCAAAACACTCGAACTGGCAAGAGAGGTCGGTATGGACGGTTTTGCTTATGAGACGGTTTGTGAGGCGTTTAATGCCGCAGCGGAGGAGGCAGGTGAGAATGATTTAGTCTTGGTGATTGGAAGCATTTTTATCGCTGCAGAGGTGCTCCAATGTGCAAGAAATTGAGCTCAATAAAGAGCTTGCCCGGTCATTAGATTGGGTTGGTCGATGCCCATCATTTTCAAGATTGTTGGCGCTACATCAGCCAAAATTCCGCTTCGCAATTCGGTCACCTGTTGAGAAATGGCGATGATTGGAACGGGATTGGTGGTATGTGCCGTGTGAGGAGATCCATCCGGATGCCTAGCATAATCCGCGTTTCCGTGATCGGCAATGATGATGAATTGATAGCCGTGCTCCAATCCGGCTTCTACAACGGCTTTTAAGCAGCGATCTGTGGTCTCGACGGCTTGAACTATGGCATCAAAAACACCGGTGTGTCCAACCATATCGGGGTTCGCAAAATTCAGACAAATGAAATCTGGGGTTGTTGCACGCTGACCAGAAAGAGCAGGTACAATCAAGTCCACGATTTCGTTTGCAGACATTTCGGGCTGCAAATCATACGTTGGAACTTTTGGGCTGTGAGCCATCAACCGCTCTTCGCCCTCAAACGGGGCTTCTCGCCCTCCACTGAAGAAAAAGGTTACGTGTGGATATTTTTCTGTTTCTGCGATTCGGACCTGGGTGCGATGAGCTTTTGAGATGACCTCGCCCAATGTCATTTCGAGGTTTGGTTTGTCATAGATGACATGCACTCCCTGAAAACTTTCGTCGTAATTGGTCATGGTGACGTAATGCAAATCAACAGGTTCCATGTCGAATTCAGGGAATGCTTTTTGGGTCAAGGCGGTGGTGATTTCTCGGCATCGATCCGTTCGGAAGTTGAAGCAGATCACCACATCATCTTTTTCAATGTTTTGCCCTTCTCCCACAACGAATGGACGAATGAACTCATCGGTTATTCCTTCTGCGTAATGCGCCTCAATCCCTTGTATCGCAGTTTCGAATTGCGCCCCTTCGCCTCGCACCAAGGTTGAAAAAGATTGGGAAATTCGTTCCCATCGATTGTCCCGGTCCATTGCATAGTATCGCCCGTGAACGCTGGCGATACGTCCACCTGTAGTCCGTAAAACAGCCTCCAATTCATTAATGTATCCAGCAGCCATTTGTGGTGAGGTATCTCGTCCATCGGTGAAGGCGTGGATTACAAAATCACGAATTCCATTTTGTGAAGCAGCGTGACAAAGTGCATCGAGATGGGCTTGTTGAGAATGGACTCCCCCTTGAGAAACCAATCCCATGAAATGCAATTTGCAGTTTCTATTCTTCACGGTAGTAAACGCTTCGGTGAGAATGGATTCCTGTGCAAAGGAACCGTCGTCTATGGCTCGATTGATGCGCAACAAGTCCTGGTAAACGATGCGTCCTGCACCGATGTTCATGTGCCCAACTTCACTGTTTCCCATTTGTCCGTGCGGAAGTCCAACATGTTCACCATCCGTGCGCAAGGTCGCGGTAGGATGCTGCTCAAGCAGCGCATCCATGAAAGGCGTGTTGGCTGCAGCGATCGCATTGGTATCATCTTTTTGCCCAATTCCCCATCCATCAAGGATAATCAGGGCGCATTTGGATTGGTTTGCGTTCATGGTTCTAGTGGAATCTTTGTGATGATGCGGCATCCTCCTCGCTTACTTTTTTGAATTTCTAAACTCCCTCCGTGCATTGTGATGATTTGATTTGCGAGGTACAATCCGAGACCGGTTCCGTCTGAATCCGCTGATTGCAGTCGTTCAAATTTTTGCAACACCTTTTTTCGTTCGGCCTTTGGAATGCCCGTTCCCCCATCATCGAATTCACAACAAAACATGCCGTGGCTCCGCGTTAATCGAATGCACAAGGGTTCATTTTCAGGGCTGTATTTTAATGCATTTTCTATCAGATTGCCCCAAGCGAGAATCAAAGCGTCTTCATCGCCTTCGATCAAACCAATGGCTTCTTCGGTGCGAATGATTTCGATTTGGCGATGGCGAAAAGCCCCGAAGTGATAGCGCGAAGCGGAACTTTCTACTGCGGCCTCTGGATCGAATGAAAGCAAATGCATGCCCTTGCCAGAAATCAATCGATTGTTTTGGAGGATGTTCTCAACGCGCTGTTCCAATCGAATGAGTCCCGCATTTGCATCTTGAAAAAGCTCGGTTTTGGTGTTGGCATCCCAATCGTGTTTTTCGAGCGTTTCGAGGGCTAATTGGGTGCTGGCAATGGGAGTTTTGAGTTCATGAGTCACCGCCAGCAGAAAATGGCGCTCCTTTCGGGTCCGCTCTTGTTCCGCTTTCAAACTTTTCCAAATGACGATGTAACCCCAAGTGAGCAATGCTAAAAAAACGGCACCTTCACCAAGAATCATATAGGTAGCTCGGGCGCTAATGGACCCGCTTTGAATGTTTTCAATGGTCTCATGTTGCCGTATGAGCAACCACGCCCACCAAGAAAATTGAAGCAGGATATAAGCTCCGAGTAATGCCGTAATTAGTGCTCTTTTCCTCATTCCGACCCATGGTCTCTTCATAGCGCAAAGCTATGGAACAGACCCATGCTCGGGATGAAAATTTATCAGAATCGAATACAACGAAATTCTGGTTTTAGACCAGGGTTTTTGGTGAGCAGCCCCCATTCATAAAAATCGACTTTGAGTGTCCACTTTGGATCTAGGCAGAGCGCGTTCCAGGCGAGTTCCATGTCCTTGGACCAATGAATGTCGTCACAAACAATGACTCCGTCTTTTCGCAAGTACGGTTCAATTTGACTGACATACTTTCGCAAAGCATCGCCGCGGTGATTGCCATCAATGAATACCAGGTCCAGGGCCCCAATGCCCTCTACAAGTTTGTTCAGCGATGCATCAAATGGTCCAATGGCCATTTGAATATTTTGCAAATCGAGTTGATTCCAGTGATTCGAGGCAAGTTCAGCGATATGCGGATTGCCTTCCATGGTCCAAACTTGGCTGGCATGTTCTGCAAGGTAGGCCGTTGTTAACCCCAGTGAAGTGCCTAACTCCAGTGCGGATTGCGCTTTGATGTGCATGGCAATTGCAGCCATGGCCCGGGCATGCTTTTTTCGCTTCAATGAATGGCGCGTAATCCCGGAAACTGTGTTGATGGTACCGGTGCTTCCTGCTCCGAAATCAACTGTTGGCACAGGGGTAGAATCATTTCGGAGTTTGGCCCTAAGCGCTTCTATTGGCTCACTTTCTAATGCATCACTTCGCATATGTTGCAGCAGTTTGAAAAGCCATGGGCTGTGAACGGTCCGCCAACTTTTGACTTGCAAGCGCCATTTTAAATACGAGGCAATTCTGTGGAGCCAGTCATTTTTCACTTTGTCAAATGTAGTGCGTCGAAACTGTGAATTTTGATTTATCTTTGCGCCCCGTTCGGGCGATTAGCTCAGTTGGTTTAGAGCACCTCGTTTACACCGAGGGGGTCGGGAGTTCGAGTCTCTCATCGCCCACTTCAATCCCACTCACCAGTGGGATTTTTTATTGGCTGGATTGAGAAGGGTTCAGCTGAGAATGGGAAGCGGACATTCTGATAGGAATGTTGCCAGGCAATCAGAAGTTCGAATTCAAAATATGCGGAGTCGACGGCAGGTTACCTGCGTTTCCGTGTGATGGTCAACGGCCCATGGAAATTTTCGCCGTCAGAACGGCGGAAAATGTAATAATAAGTTCCTTCTGAAACCGGTTCGTTATTGATTCGACCGTCCCATCCTCCTTTGTAATCAAGGCTTTGATAAATCAAGTTGCCCCAACGGTTGTAAATTTCGATGGATGAATTCGGAAAGCCTTCGATGCCAGGAATTCGGAAGAAATCATTCCAAGAATCTGCATTGGGAGAGAAAACATTGGGAATCTCGGTATCACATGCGATGACCGAAACTTCGAAAATCGCCTCAGATCCGCACAGGTCAATGACGATCACTTCCATTGAGCCTTGGGTCAATCCGGCTTCAAAATTACCACTGGGTCCAATGAATACGGCCAGGGAGTCCAGCGTCGCATCGACCAGAACAAATGCGGAATCTTGTGGAATCCCATTCGAGTTGTAATTGGAATATTGCCAAGTGTAAAAGTTGTACTGACCGACCCAGTTACCAACGATGTCCACTTCACCTGTTCCTCCTGTCAAATTCAGGTCTCCCAAAATGCCCAAACAAACCTCAGGGTCGTTTCCTTCTATTGGGTCCCAAGCCGGGTATTCAACTTCAACGTCAAATGAATCTTCTATGCCACAGGCATCCGTTACGGTCAAAGTAACCACCTGGGTGGCGTCGAAATTGACGGTTTCATTTGCACCATTGCCACCACTTGACCAGTCATAAGTGAACGGGCCAACACCCGTGCTGATGCCAGCTTCTAAAATGGCGTCATCGCCTGGGCATAGCGGAACATTCGTTTGTTCAGCATACACTACCAACTCGGGCGGCATGGTGTATGAAATGGTTGCGACTTGTTCATTTCCACAAACATCTGCGACCGTGACTTGTGCGGATCCCGGTGTGTTGGTTTGGATCACATTGACAGCCAGGGTGTCGTTTGGATCGGTGCTCCATTGGAACGTAAAGGGGCCAAACCCTCCTACTGGGTCTACTTCAAGGATGGCTTCACCATTGCATATGCCAACGGGGTTTTCATATTCCAGCACGGCCGGTTCAAAATCTTGGATGACCAAGGTTGCAGATCGCAAAACGGAATCTCCACATAGGTTTACATAGAGGTATTCGATTGTTACGGTTTCAGGGCCTTCAACTTCTGCGTCAGGGATGACATTCAATGGGATTTGATAGGAAAACTGGCCAACTTCCATGATCACTTCTGGGTCGATGGTTTCGTAATCAACCCCATTGGTCGCTGTTCCTGAGATGGTGACGTTCAGCGTGTCAGCAACATTTGCGACGGGCCGAACCACTTCGAAAATAGCATCGTTGCAGGTTTCAACAACCGTTGTATCTCCTCCGAAAATCTGATTGCCAGAGATAGAAGCTGTGGCAACAATATCGAATGCGTTTGAAGAGAACGATCCGCCTTCGATGAATACGGCACTGTCGAAGGCTGTGTCCCCAGCGTCGGCAATGGCAATCTTGATATGATAAGTTTGCCCGCATTGCACTGAAGCCTCGGCTTTTAAAACCACCGTGAATCCATCGAGCTGGGTTGCATTGGGATCGCTGTTGGTTGCATTGTCGATGTAGTAAGCCGTGTTTTGCGTCCAGTTCGGATCCACTTGAGCACAATTGCTCGCAATGCCCGCAGACCCCACATTTCCATTATTCACTGAATTAATGGTTACTGGGGTTCCATCGGTATTGGGAATAATGGCCAAATTGATTGCATTGTTGCTGTATGGACCATTGATGCCAGGTCCGCTCAAGAAGAACCCAAACGCATCATTCACAGAACCGCAGACGTATTCGTTGTATTCATCACTTCCAAAGCTGTAGTTGAAGCTCAATGAATCTCCCGTGGGAATGAAATCGAATTCGAGAACTGCCGCATCATTGGTGTTAAACGTAGAAAGCTGATCCAAGTCGGGGTCATTGACCCCAAAATTGCCGCCGCCGGTAGTTGAACTTCCAGAATTATTTGGGCCAATGACATTGGTGCAACTTCCCGTTGCCATGATCATGCCATTTTCGATGAGTATGTTTGAGTTGTTCGCGTCGAAAGATCCAATTTGATCCAGGTCTCCTGAGTAAGTGATGTTAAAGATTTCAACTCCCTCTCCAAGCAAAATGGTTTCGACCACTTGTTGAGCTGTTAAAGTCTCATCTACAATTACTTGCGCATTGGAAGTCTGAATTTGGGGGGACATTGCCAGCCAACTCAAGACGATGAATAACGTGCGAAAACCTGATTTCATGAGCATGAGAAACCTATTCCTTGTAAACATACGAATCAATGCTTGGGCACGACCATAATCAAGTTGAAGAATTGAACAGTGCCCATTGCAATTCGCAGTCTAACTTTGCTACAGTGAAAACACTTATTCAAATCGAAGGGTTGCGTAAGACCTATCAGATTGGCACGCAAGAGGTCCATGCGTTGGATGGATTGGATTTGCGCATTGATCAAAATGAATATGTGGCTTTGATGGGGCCTTCGGGCAGCGGTAAGTCTACGTTGATGAACGTGCTGGGTTGTCTGGATTCTCCCACATCGGGCTCGTATCATTTAAATGGACAAAACGTAGCGCGATTGGATGAAAACGCTTTGGCTGAGATTCGGAACCGAGAGATTGGATTTGTTTTCCAGACATTCAATCTGCTCCCGCGTTACTCCGCACTTGAAAATGTAGCGTTGCCGCTTATTTATGCTGGAATGTCCAAAAAGCAGCGGATCGAGCGGGCAGAGGAGGTTTTGGAGATGGTGGGGTTGAAGGACCGAATGGTGCACAAACCCAACGAGCTAAGTGGCGGCCAGCGACAGCGCGTGGCGGTTGCTCGCGCACTTGTCAATAAACCTTCGATCATCTTGGCAGACGAGCCTACAGGGAATTTGGATACATCAACATCCATGGAAATCATGGGTTTATTTGGAGCCATTCAACAAGCTGGAAATACGGTTATTTTGGTTACGCATGAGGAAGACATTGCCGCGTGCGCGCAACGAATCGTGCGGCTTCGAGATGGAAAAGTGGAAGCAGACAATGCATAAATTGAGCCGTTCGTGCCGTTTCTTTGCATTGAGTTTTTTGTCGATTGTAATTTTTTGATAGTGCCATGCAGAGAGAACGCATTGTGAACCTGCGCAGTGAAGCGCAAGTGGGAAAAGAATTTTGGGTGATGGGATGGGTTCGAACGTTTAGAAATGATCAGTTTATCGCCTTGAATGATGGTTCTTGTCTAGGAAACTTGCAATTGGTCATCGATCGCGATTCGACGCCAGATTCCATTAAAAAACGATTGACAACCGGAGCGGCAATTCGAGCGAGGGGTATGTTGGAGGCTTCACAAGGCAAAGGACAATCTACAGAACTGAGGGTTTCGGAATTGGACATCCTCGGTGATGCGAATCCTGAGACGTTTCCCATTCAAATGAAACGTCACACCATGGAATTTTTGCGGGAAAAGGCCCATTTGCGATTCAGAACGAGCACATTTGGTGCGGTTTTTCGCGTGCGGCACGCACTCAATTTTGCTGTACACCGGTTTTTTACCGAACAAGGGTTTTTTCAAATGCACACCCCTATTATAACGGGAAGTGATGCAGAAGGAGCAGGCGAAATGTTTCAGGTGACCACCCTTGACTTAAACGATGTCCCCAAAAATGCAGAGGGACACGTTGATTTTGCGGAGGACTTTTTTGGGAAGACGGCCAACCTGACCGTAAGCGGGCAATTGGAAGCAGAGCTGGGCGCCATGGCACTGGGCCAGGTTTATACATTTGGCCCCACTTTTCGCGCGGAAAATTCCAACACTTCCAGGCACTTGGCAGAATTTTGGATGATTGAGCCCGAGGTGGCTTTTGCAGACCTAGCAAGCAATATGCGGTTGGCGGAGGATTGCCTTAAGTTCATACTTCGTGATGCCTTAGCAACGTGCGATGAAGACTTGGAGTTTTTGGAGAATCGTGAAATCGAATCCGAAAAACAGCTTCCTCAAGATCAACGGCATGATCAGCCGCTGCGCGCACGTTTGCAGGCGGTTGTAGATGCACCTTTTCAGCATGTGACGTACACGGAAGCCATCGATTTGTTGCGGCAGTCCAAGCCATTCAAAAAGAAGAAATTCAAATATCCTGTAGAATGGGGTATTGACTTACAGAGTGAGCATGAGCGCTGGTTGGTCGAAAAGCACTTCGGCGGTCCTGTCATCATAACGGATTACCCAGCTCAGATTAAAGCCTTTTATATGCGTCAAAACGATGACGGGAAAACGGTGGCCGCAATGGATGTGTTGGTGCCAGGAATTGGTGAAATCATTGGCGGTAGTCAACGTGAAGAGCGCTTGGATCGTCTGCAAGCGAAGTGTGCGGAATTCAATATTCCCGAAGATCATGTGTGGTGGTACCTCGATACCCGTCGATTTGGTTCAGCGATCCACAGCGGTTTTGGCATGGGTTTTGAAAGACTGGTTATGTATGTGACAGGAATGACCAACATTCGGGACGTCATTCCTTTCCCAAGAACACCGCAAAACGCAGAATTTTAACTTCGCTCATCATGCTGAAACAAAGCCTTCAACAGAAACTGCTTCAAAAGCTCTCGCCTCAGCAGATTCAGTTGATGAAGCTTTTGCAGTTGCCAACGACGGAGTTGGAAGTTCGCATCAAGGAAGAGTTGGAGGCCAACCCTGCACTAGAAGAAGGTCAAGAAAATGAATGGGAAGAGGAATTTGAAGAAGGCCAATCCGAGGATTCCAATGAATCGCTCGAAGATTTTGATTTCAATGAGTACCTCGATGATGAAACTCCGGATTATCGAACGAGCGTTTCGAATCACGGTGCAGATGTAGAGGACAAGTCCATTCCTTTTTCTGGAGGAACTTCCTTTTTCGAACGATTGAGGTCCCAACTTGGACTGCTGGATGCAACCGAGTCCTTGCGTTCACTTGCGGACCAAATCATTGGAAACTTGGATGAGGCGGGATACCTGCGACGGGATTTGGAGAGCATTGTCAATGACCTTGCTTTTACAGAAGGGGTAGTGGTGGAGGTGGATGAATTGGAAAAAGCGTTGGAGTTGGTCCAGTCCCTCGATCCAGCAGGTGTAGGAGCGCGGGATTTGCGCGAATGCCTGCAACTTCAATTGAAGCGAAAATTTGATTCGAATGTGGCGAATGGAAGCAAACTTTCTAGGCGGATTTCGCAGCGACTTGCGTTGGAAATCTTAGAATTTCATTTTGAGGCCTTTTCAAAGAAACACTTCAGTCGAATTCAAAAACGGTTGGACATTGATGAAGAAGTTTTGAAAGATGCTTTAGCGGAAATCACCCAACTGAATCCCAAGCCTGGGAATTCTGGAGCGGAATCTTCGCGAGGAACAGCCGTCCAAGTGGTTCCAGATTTTCTGCTGGCCGTTGAAGACAATGAATTGAGGGTTCAGCTGAATCAGCGAAATGCTCCAGAGTTGCGCATCAGCCCGATGTACAAGGAAATGATGGAGACTTATGCCAGCGGAGCGAAAACGAACAGCCAACAGAAGGATGCACTGACGTTTGTAAAACAAAAAATCGATGCAGCTAAGTGGTTTGTTGATGCCATTTTGCAGCGCCAACAAACGTTGATGCGCACCATGGAAGCCATTGTTGAGCATCAGCAAGATTATTTCTTGTCGGGTGATGAAACCGACTTGAGACCGATGATATTGAAAGACATCGCTGATGTAGTGGAAATGGATATCAGCACGGTTTCTCGCGTGGCGAACAGCAAATACGTTCAAACACCTTATGGCACCTTTTTGCTTAAATCGTTTTTTAGTGAAAGCTTGACCACAGAGACAGGAGAGGAAGTTAGCTCGAGGGAAGTGAAAAAAATCCTTCAAGAAGCGATTGAAAATGAAGACAAGCGCAAGCCTTTGTCCGACGAAAAACTCGGTCAGCTGTTGAACGCGAAAGGCTACAATATAGCGCGTAGAACGGTAGCTAAATACCGGGAGCAGCTAGGAATTCCTGTGGCTCGTTTGAGAAAAGAATTAGGCTAATGTGGGCGAAGTGGATTTCGGGAATTTTCCACCCGCTTGTGATGCCAATTACGACGTTGGCCCTCGTCTTTTTGCTTGATCAGGATTTGCAGTCCATGCCCCAGGTGTTCATCTACATGGGGGTGGTAGTCCTGATCAATACCTTGGCACCAGCAATCTCGATATTCATGCTCCATCGCAGAGGGCATTTGAGTGATTTGGACATACGTAACCGTCGTGAACGATCGACGCCTTTCATGATTGTTTTGGTTTATTTCGTCATGACTTTCTTGTTATTGCGGTCGAATGATTCGATCTACATTCCTTTGATTTACCTGGACATGTGGGCGGGACTCATGGGCTCAATAGCCTTGGCCTTGTTGATTACCCGATGGTTTAAAATCAGCATGCATATGCTCGCACAAGGGGGCGTTCTAGGAACGCTCATGGGGGTTCAATTGTTGCAAATGAATAGTCTTTGGGAGTTGAACTCCATCCTGATTCTCATCGCCGGGTTTGTAGGTTTTGCCCGGATTGAGCTGGGTGTTCACCGGCACATTGAAGTTTATACCGGCTATTTGCTGGGATTTTTGGTTTGCTTTTTTGCCGTAGTATTCGGGCTTGGTGGTTAAGCAGCGCCCAGCTTTTGTTGCCATCTCCAAGCATCTCTGAGTGCATCTTCGATGGTGAACTGACAACTCCAGTCCAATAGGTTTTTCGCCTTGGTCACATCTGCATAAATGGCGGTAACATCGCCAGGTCTCCTTGATCCAAGTTTGTAAGGAACCGCGATTCCATTTGCGCGTTCGAAGGCTTCAATGATTTCTAAAACACTGGTTCCGTTGCCCGTCCCCAAATTGAATACTTCACAGGCTTCCGTTTGGCTGCTCAACCAATGCAAGCCGGCAACATGGGCATTGGCTAAATCAATGACGTGAATGTAGTCTCGAATGCACGTGCCGTCTGGGGTATCATAGTCCGCACCAAAAACGGTTAAGGGTTCCCGCAATTCTGCGACCGCCTGGGTCAAGTAAGGGATGAGGTTGTTGGGATGGCCGATGGGTAATTCCCCAATTGCTGCCGAGGGATGAGCGCCAATTGGATTGAAGTAGCGCAACAGAATGGCATTGAGGGGCTGCGCACTTCCATTCACATCCATGATCATTCTTTCACAGGCCTGTTTTGTGAAGCCGTAGGGCGATTCGGCCTCCAGGATTGGAGCGGATTCGTCTACGGGAATGACGTTAGGTTGGCCATAAACGGTGCAGCTGCTTGAAAAAACGAAATTCTTGATGGAATGCTCTTGCATCACTTGAAGGATGGCCGTGGTGCTTCCGAGGTTATTCTGATAATATTTCAGGGGTTGTTCGGTGCTCTCACCTACGGCTTTAAAGGCAGCGAAATGGATGATACCTTCTACCACTCCTTGCGCTGTGATTTTTTCAAAAGCTTCTCGTAGTTGGATGATTGAAGTGCAATCAACTTCAAAAAAGGACGGAGGGTATCCAATAATTTCCTCGATGCCCTTCAAAACATCGGCATCAGAATTGATGAAATTATCCAGGATGACAGGTGTGAAACCGGCATTATGCAATTCAACCACAGTATGGGAGCCGATGTAACCAGCCCCTCCGGTGACAATGACCTGTTTCATTTCCATTCAACGAAAATAAGGTTTGGATTGGAACCTTTTGGTGTCGAACTCGTAGATATGAACATGACAATCTCTTCGAATCCCAAACTCATCCATTCTTTGCACGGAAATCGATTGCTAGCAAGAGGGTTGACCATTCGATTCATAGAAAATGCTCCCATTCTAATGGAGGTTTTCAAGAATGCGATGATGAATGGTGATGCTTCAACGGCACACTGTGCTGCTCAGCGTTTGGAATCGCATTGCCGTGTCATGGGGCTAGATCATGCCATTGATGCATTACAATCACTCGATGTCAGGGCTAGAGATAAAGATTCTTTTGAAGAAAGTGAGGCTTGGAATGTCCTCCAAGAATCCGTTCGATCGGTTAGCATTTGACACGATCCAGCCCAAGGGCTAGACTTCATCTTGCGCAGGCTATTTTTGTTCCATGGGTCCCATCTGGAACAAACAAGACTTGGCTGAATTTCAAAAGCGCGGTTGGCGAGAATCGGATGCGACCCTTCAGTTAGAGCAGCTGATGCGTGGTTGCGCAGCAGCCAAAGTCATCGACTCGTGTTCGCTAGGTTCAGGAATCGCAGCCTTGAATGTCGAAGAGCGAAATCGGGCTTTGGAAGAAGCTGGACTGGCTCGTCGTCAACGATGCATGAGATTCATTCCTGCATCCGGAGCGGCTTCACGAATGTTTTCAATGCTTCGAGGGGAGTTGCCCCGAACGCTATTGGATCGATTGAATCAGGACATCCTCGAATTTCCATTTTGGTCGGAAAAAGACCATCAAGATCTGAGCGCCATGCCTCTGGAAGAACGAGGACAGGAAGGGGCCCGTCGCATGCTAGATTCAGTAAATGGATGGTCACATTTACCAAAAGGCATGATTCCATTTCATCGATACTTGGATGGCCAGAAGCGTAATTCATTCGAAGAGCATATTTTGGAATGGAGCTTATGGATGGATGGAGCGCCCGTCCATTTTACAGTTCCTGCGGATTTTGAGGAAGCGATCCGAACAAACTTTGATCATTCTAATCACATCACGACTTCGATTCAATTTGGTTACACCGATACGTTGGCACTGGACTTGAATGCAAACGAGGTGGTCCGGGAGGAATCTGGTAAATTACTTTTCCGGCCTGGAGGTCATGGTGCCCTCTTGGAGAACCTGAATCAAGTTGCCCAGAATGCGGATTACGTATTCATTCGGAACATTGATAACGTTGTGCCCAAGGGAAAAATGGAAGCTCGAAACGAGGAACAGGCAGTTTTATTGGGAATCTGCAGGATGCGCACTACGGAAAGGAATCTGCTCATTGCAAAGGCTGAAGCAAAGGCTGAAGGGTGGCGCAAGGAGTGTTTGGTCTGGTTGGAACAATTCGATCAATCCATTGGAGATGACGCATCAGATGATGAAATACTTCGCCGATTGGACTGTCCAATCCGCGTTGCAGGAATGGTCAAGAACGAGGGTAAACCTGGCGGAGGTCCGTTTTGGGTTGAGAGATCGGATGGAGCCATTGTTCCAGCCATTGTAGAAAGTGCTGAATTGCCTGGGGAATTCCTCGGAAAAGGATCGCATTTCAATCCAGTTGATTTGGTTTGTAGCACCCAAAATGCAGCGGGAAATCCGTATGACTTGAATCAATTTTCCGATGCGTCATCCTATTTCACAGCAACAAAGGATTGGAATGGAAAAAAGATTCGCATTCTGGAACGTCCGGGTTTGTGGAATGGTGGAATGGCAAATTGGCTCACTCAGTTCATTGAGATGCCACCAAGCACGTTCGCTCCTGTCAAAACGGTGCTCGATCTTTTGGATCCCCAAAGGAGAAAGGACTGCAAATAAAAAAGGCCGCCCGAAGGCGACCCTTTTTTGAACACGTTGCAATAGTTATATGGATTATTGCTTCATCAATGTCTTGTTATATACTCGGTTGTCATTGATGATACGCAATGCGTAAGCTCCAGGGTGCAAGTCATAGATTGGGTTGATGTAAACCTGCTGTCCATCAACTGGATTCAAGCGCACTTCTCGGTGTAAAACGTTTCCAGCCAAGTCTGTGAGCATCACAGTCGTTTCTCCTTTGAGGTCTTTGTTGAACTTAACTGAGAAATCTTCAGAGAAAGGATTTGGATAAACGCTGAAGTAAGCATTGAATTCAGAAGCACGATCTTCGATAGCGTTATCTCCATATGGATTTCGGTCTTCATCCATAGCAGCAGGCTTCTCAATGGCTTCTCGCATGCCTACGGCAACAGAAATGTTTCCATCGAGTTTCCAGCCATTCAAGTGAAGAGTGTTGTCTGAATCTTGACCGTAACGACCTTCGATAACCAAGTTGGTTCCGATGGCGCGTAACTTCACGAAGTACGTTTGACCAGCGTTAAAATTCGCTTCGCCTTCAAGCTTCAACTTCAACATGCCATTGAAAGATTCACGTACGGTGGTTTTCGCACCTTCGATGATTTCACCTCGGCTGTCAGTGATGCTGGCTTGCAAGAATCCTTGGCTATCGCTTTGCTTGATAATGACATAGATAACTTGAGCCTTACCAGTAGTGCAAGGAGTAAAAGATTGAATCACGATGTCTTGATGATTCAACAACAAAACCTGTGAACCAGTTTCTGACTTCACTACACAATCGTGCTTGAGATCATCAAATGGACCAGCGGTGTTAGAGAAAGCCGCAGTTTGGGCTTGGGCTGCAAAAGCTCCGAACAATACTGCCGCAGCTGTAAGAATGTAAAACTTTTGAAGTTTCATGATATAGAGGTATTTGAATTTCGAATTGAGTTTCGACCTCATTTACGCCACGGCTTCAAAAAAAGTTACAGTTTCGACTTAAAAATTTATTAGATCACTATGAATCAATAAATTACACTTACACATCGTCCAAATTTAAAACGGTATCGGGATCCAAGAAATCCTCACTTCGTTCATTGGAACAAATGACAATGGTTGTTTTTCCTTTGATGGCACGCAATAAATCTCGGAACCACTCAATCCCCGATGGATCTAGATTGGAAGTGGGCTCATCCAGAACAACCAATCCCGAATCGGATGCCATGGCTATCGCTAGCTTTATCCTTTGTTGCAATCCTGAGCTCAGGTTCATGAACCATTTGTTTTGATGCCGCTTCAATCCAGCAGATTCGAGCCACATGTCTAAATCAATATTAGGTCTCCAATTTCTATGCTGGAGATGGAATTCGAGCAATTCACCTAGTTTCAATTGTGGATGCAATGAAGTAGATGGGCTGACGCGATAGGAACTCAATGCCAATTCTTCATGATTACAAGCCTCTTGATTTACATGCCACTCAATGACCCCTTCACTAGGAGAAAGTTCCCCACATAAGATCTGTCCCAACGTACTTTTCCCGCTTCCGTTCCTTCCTTTAATAAGACATTCTGACCCCGGCTTGATGATGCCATTTTGAGGTGTGAATACTGCATGGTGGTTGTAGACATGGGTCAACTCAGAAAAGACGACGGAAATCGGTGGAGACGCGTTTTCTGTATGCATGAATGATTAAAACGGGCCGCGGATGATGCCTTTGTCCGATGATTGGATGAATGACAAAATTGTTTCTTTCTCCTCAGATTGAGCGATTTCTGTTTCGGCAATGCGCAAAGCCTGAGATAGATTGGCATTTTGCACATACAAAAGACGATACAAGTCTTCGATGTTGATGATTTGATCGTTGGTAAACCCTCTCCTTCGCAGTCCAATGCTGTTAACTCCTATGAATGAAAGCGGTTCGCGAGCAGCCTTGATGTAAGGGGGAATGTTTTTACGTACCATGGATCCACCAGCAACAAACGCATGCTGACCAATGGTCACGAATTGTTGAACTCCGACCATTCCCTCGATGATTGCCCAATCTTGAATGGTAACATGTCCCGCGATGTTGGCAGAGTTTGCCATGATGACGTGATCACCTACAACCACGTCATGTGCTAAATGGCAGTATGCCATAATTAAACAATCAGAACCCACCTTGGTGACCATTCGGTCTTCAGTTCCCCGATTGATCGTAACGCATTCACGAATGGTTGTGCGGTTTCCGATTTGTACGGTAGAAGGTTCCCCTTTGAATTTTAAGTCTTGCGGTACGGCCCCGACTACGGCTCCGGAGAACACTTTACAATCCTCGCCGATTTCTGTATGCGAGTGGATGACGGCATGGGGTCCGATCCACGTGTTTGCCCCAATTGAAACATGCTTATCGATGTAAGCAAATGGCTCGATGACAGCACTTTTGTCAATCTTTGCTCCAGGGGACACCCAAGCTAGAGGAGAAATGTTTTGATGCGTACTATTCATCGGAATGGCAAGTTACACCGAAGGAGTTATCGCTCCTTCACAATTTGCGCTAGCATCTCCGCTTCCGATACCAATTGCCCCTTTACATATCCCTTGCCTCGCATGTTCACAAGACCGCGTCGAATGGGTGAAATCAATTCGAGATGAAAAACAATGGTGTCACCCGGTAAAACCTTTTGCTTGAACTTGACATTGTCTATTTTCATGAAATAGGTTGTGTAGTTCTCTGGGTCTTCCACCGTTTGCAACGCAAAAATACCTCCTACTTGGGCCATTGCCTCCACTTGTAAAACCCCTGGCATCACCGGATTTCCCGGAAAGTGCCCTTGGAAAAAAGGCTCATTGATTGTGACATTTTTACACCCAACAATGCTGTTCTCATCAATTTCCAAAATCTTATCTACCAGCAAAAACGGATAGCGGTGCGGAAGCATGGCGGAGATTTGATTGATATCAAAGAGGGAAGGACGGTTCACGTCCATGTTGGGTTTGCCAATTTCTTCTTTCATCTTCTTCTTTAAGATTTTTGCGAATGAAACATTGCCGGCATGGCCAGGCCTTGCAGCCAAGATATGAGCTTGTATGAAACGACCTGTCAGGGCCAAATCGCCCATGATGTCCAATAGTTTGTGACGGGCAGGTTCGTTTTGGTATCTCAGGGGAGAGGTGTTTAAAACCCCTGGAACGTCAGCACGTGCATGAAGGCTTTGCTTGCCGACCAGTTGTGCGATTTCGTCGAGTTCTTTTTCTGCGTAGGGCCGTTCGATGAGCACAACTGCGTTGTTTAGGTCTCCACCTTTGATCAAGTCAGCTTTTGCCAGTTCTTTTACCTCCTTTAAGAAGACGAATGTGCGGCAATTGGCGATGTCTTTTTTGAAATCACCAATCTTGTACATGCTTGCATGCTGTGTTCCGAGAACTGGACTTCGGTAGTCGACCATGACAGTCAAACGAAATTCGTTTGATGGTTCTGGTACAGCGAGCATTTCGACGTCTTTCTCTAAGTCTTCGAAGGCGATGTTGTCTCGCAATTTGTAGTAAACACGTGGAGCCTCTTGTTCTTCGTATCCAACCGATTCAATGGCTTCTACAAATTCTTGGGCACTTCCATCCATGATGGGGATCTCTGGCCCGGTTAATTGAATGAGCGCATTATCAACTTCACATCCGTACAATGCGGCCAGAATATGCTCGGTGGTATGGACCTGTGCACCATGCTGTTCCAATGTTGTTCCGCGCTGTGTGCCAATGACGCGGTCGGCATCGGCATCGATGATGGGTTGATTCTCCAGGTCAATACGCTGGAATTTGTAACCGTGATTCTCATCGGCCGGAAGAACCGTCATGGTGGTGGTTTGTCCTGTATGTAAACCAATGCCTGAAAATTCGATTGGACTTTTCAGGGTCCGTTGTCGGGTTATTTCAGTCATTTTGACACATTCGATTGTTTTTCCAATTGCTCTAGGCGCTGCAAAACTAGTGACCGAATCAATTTCCTCAGGGTGATTTGTTGACTTTGATAGTCCTTAATGGGTAAAGCCGGCGTGCCCTGCCATACAGAATCGGCTTCTTGAATGCTCTTGGTTACGCCGGATTGTGCAGCGATTTTAACTCCAGACGCAATGGTGAGGTGACCGGCAAAACCGACCTGTCCGCCAATCATGCAATTTTCGCCGATTGATGTGCTACCGGCAATTCCAGTTTGTGCTGCAATCACGGTATTCTGGCCTATGCTCACATTGTGTGCTACTTGAATTTGATTGTCCAATTTGACGCCATCTTCTATGACCGTAGATCCCATGGTAGCGCGGTCAATGGTCGTTGCTGCTCCGATTTCACATCGATTTCCGATTCGAACGTTTCCAATCTGTGGCACCTTCAAGTAGTCATTGTTGCCATTCGGAGCGAATCCAAACCCGTCGGATCCAATGATGGCCCCGGGCTGTATGATGCACTCATTTCCAATGACACTTTCATCCATGATGGTGACGTTTGGGTGAATGATACAATTGTCACCAATTGAACAATTTTTTCCAATCGAAACGCGTCCATGAATTTGGCAATGCGAACCAATTTTGGCGCCATCCTCAATGATGACCAATGGGCCAATGTAACAGCCTTCGCCTATTTCTGAATTCGTACTGACAACAGAGGAAGCATGTATACCGGCAGGGTGCTTTTTTTCCTTCTGAGCCCAATTCAAAATTCGAGCGAATGCAGAATAAGGGTCTTCAACGCGAATCAGAGTGAGTGATTTCGGGAGATTTTCTCGAGGGGAAAAGTCCTGTTGCACCAGCACTGCTGAAGCTTGAGTTTCATAAATGAACGGTTCATAATCTGGGTTGGCGAGAAAAGCCAGGCTTCCTTCAGTTGCCTCTTCGATTTTTGACACTGCTCTGAGGGTGGTGTTCGAATTGCCCACTACGATTCCATCAACAAGCCGAGCCAAATCAGCAACCGAAATTTCCATGTTTCAAAATTAGCGTTTAGCGGTCAATTATTCTTTTGCATAGGATCTACAAATGCATCATTCCATGCACTTTCAAATTCATTGAACGGCATGGGAACGGCCCAAATGGATTCTCCAATGGCTTTGAGTTGGATTTCCAATACTTCAGATTGGGAGTTCTTCTTGTCTTTCAACATGTAATTCCAAGCATCTTGATACTTCACCGTGTTCATCCATTTTTTCCATGAAAGTGAAGGGTGAAAGTCTAGCCAAGATTTGATCAATGAAGCTGCTTTGATCAAAGGCTCCTCCCGTTTCTCAGTTGAAGTTTGTTTCAGTTTATTAGCGCTCCAATGCAATGAAAAAATCATTCCCAAACCCACCGCAAAACCATGGGACAAGGATTCTTTTCGCGTTATGGCTAAGCTTTCTAATGCGTGTCCAAGGGTGTGGCCAAAGTTCAATGTTGCTCTCAAACCCATTTCTGAGGGATCAATGGCAACGATGTTTTTCTTGATCCCGGCTGACTGTTCTATGAGGGGTGTCAAATCTTCAATTGAAGGAATTTGTTGATGACTCGAAAGTTGCAGCCAGAGTTTTGGGTCGGCAATCAATGCATGTTTGGCCATCTCCATCCATCCGTTCATCATCTCCTCTTTTGGTAAGGACTTTAGAAATGAATAGTCTGTGATGATGTATTCAGGCTGGGTAATATTTCCAATATAATTTTTATACAAATTAAAATTCACACCGTTCTTTCCGCCAATGCTCGCGTCAACCATTGCCAAAAGGGTCGTTGGAATAAGTGAAAAGCGGATACCCCTTTGGAAACACGATGCCGCAAATGCGCCGGTGTCCAAAATGGTTCCGCCACCCATAATTGCAATACTTTCCGTTCTTCTCGCATTCATTGAGATTAGCCATCTCCAGATTTTTTCCACGTCCAATAAGGACTTGGATTGCTCACCCGCTTCCATCCAATAGATATGATTGGGATTGATATCGGCTAACCAATTTATATTGAAATTTTTTTGAAAAAAAGAATCAATAATAAAATATTTTGGCGAAAATCCGATCTGCGCTAGAAGTGGTGATTGTTCTGACGGCTGCAGATCAGAATGGATGTAATGGTATGATGTAGGGTCTGTTTGCAAGATGCTTAGACTGGTATCGCAAATTTACTCGGCCTCGCGGCAATAAAAAAAGCCAGCTTTTTAGCTGGCTTGAGTGGTACTACCGGGATTCGAACCTGGGACACACGGATTTTCAGTCCGTTGCTCTACCAACTGAGCTATAGTACCGTTGGGCGGGCAAAGATAATCGAAATTTTCTTCTGACGAAGATTTATTTCGGATGCAATTGGAGCGTGGCTGTTGCAGGATGATTTCGATTTCTGAATTGAGAAGCCGGGCTTAGTTTTAATCGCTTGAAACGTTGTTAGAATCGATAAATGTTAAAAAAACGAAGATGAAATAGGATAAAGGATTTGCAAAATCATGGTGTATCGGTTACATTCGCTTCGTGCGCGCGTACCCATGTGCGCGACACAACTGTTGACTGAAAACCAAATCGCCACCTCATGCGAAAGCTGTTAAGCCTCCTCGTTGCGCTTTCTTGCGCAGCTTCTATTTGCCTCTCTCAGGTTCCTGTTGAAACACCATCCCCGACTATCCCTCCGGGATATGAGCTTGTAGTCGAAAGCTACATTGAACACGATGGCCCGGTCGGAAGTGTGGATTTGACAGGATACACGACTTATCGGATTTACATGCAGATGGTGAATGAATCGGATTTTCTTTCCTGCATTTCGGGAGAGGCAGACAATCCCATGATCATTAATTCCACTTCCGAGCCAGCATGGTACAATGATGAGGTCTTCGGCGAAGAAGTAGGGGCTTGGGTCAATCCTTCAATCCTTCCCTTTTTTCCAGAATTGAATTATGATAGTTGGTTAACAATTGGAGGTGCATCAGTGGCTGACGAGGTGGAAGTCAATGTTGCAGTAGGTGAGATTAATCTCCTAGAAGAATTTGTTTCTGGTAACAATTTGTTGATCAATGATGCTACAGGCACGGCCTTGTTCACTTTGTTTCCATGTGATCCCAACGATTTGTCGTCTTGTGACTTTGCCCATGCGGCGTTTGCGGGTGAGGACTTGAGGGTATTGGTTGGTCAAATCACGACCAATGGCGAATTGACTGGTCAGATGCAGGTCCAGGTTTTCGTGGAGGGCGATTCCAATCAAGAATTCCGCGGAATCATTCCATTCACACCCTACGCCCCTGAGTTGATTGTTCCTGGGTGTATGGATTCAGTCGCATGCAACTATTCAGTCGATGCGACCGAGGATGATGGAAGCTGTGTGTATTGTGGGGCGGCCTGTGAGGGTGGAAGTGATTATACCATGACTGTCGAAGTCTATGGAACAGATCTGGTTCCGGGACAGACGACTTACCGTTTGTATCAGAACATGGCCAATGGGGATGACTTCTTGAGCTCGATTTATGGCAATGAAGACGCTCCATTTGCATTTGAAACCACGACGGGCTTCTACAACAGCCAGTTTGGTGGTGCTGTAGCGAGCGCGATCAACCCAGCCTTCTTACCCTTCTTCCCAGACTTAGCTGCCGACAGCTGGGTAACCATCGGTATCGAAAGTCAAAATGTAGGCGACGAGGTTGCAATCAGCACGGTTGAAAGTGCTGAACAGCCCTGGGTGTCAGCCTTCGCTTTCGGTCAAGCATTATCAGGT
>JAQBTQ010000019.1 GCA_027624855.1 Bacteroidota bacterium | reverse complement strand
GTAGGGGCAGATGCTAGAATCTTGATTGCGCAATTGACCACGGATGGACAAATCACCGGTTCGTTCCGAGCTCAAATCTTCCCGAATGGAGATAGCGAAAACGATGACCGAGTGGACATCACGTTCATGGATGCCAATTGTGGTTGCAATGACCCTGATGCAATCAACTACGATCCTGAAGCTGATTTCGATCCAGATGATACCTGTATCGAGGCGGTTCCTGGATGTATGGATGAGTCAGCCTGCAACTATGATGCAGCTGCGAATACTGATGATGAGTCTTGCACCTACGCTGAAGAAGGGTATGACTGTAATGGTGTTTGCTTGAATGACGCGGATGGAGACGGCGTTTGTGATGAATTCGAAATCGCTGGATGTACAGATGCAGTTGCTTGCAACTACGATGCTGCAGCCACTGACGATGATGGAACTTGCAGCTATGCTGACGAGGGTTACGATTGCGATGGTAACTGCTTAGCAGATGCTGACGGTGACGGAATTTGTGATCCATTCGAAATCGCAGGATGCCAGGATGAATCGGCATGCAACTACAATGCAGATGCAACGGATGAAGATGGTAGTTGTACATACGCGGAAGAGTTCTACGATTGCGATGGCAACTGCTTGAACGATGCTGATGGAGACTACGTTTGCGATGAGAACGAAATTTCCGGATGTATCAACCCGAATGCTTGTAACTACGTTGATCCGTCAATTGTTACGGATTTGGAAACGTGTGTATTCGCTCAGGCTGGATACGACTGTGATGGCAACTGCTTGGCTGATGCTGACGGTGACGGAGTTTGTGATGAGTTTGAAGTTGAAGGCTGCCTTGATGAGGCTGCGTGTAACTACAATCCAGACACGACGGACGAAATCGATTGTATTTACCAAGAAACCGGATACGATTGTGATGGCATTTGCTTGAACGATGCTGACGGTGACGGCGTTTGTGATGAATTCGAAATTGCCGGATGTACTGATCCTTCGGCATGTAACTACGACGCTGCGAATTCTGAAGAAGACGGTTCATGCGACTTCTGCTCATGCGGTGAACCATTGAGTGGTTACTCGCTTCAAGTAGAACAGCATGCGGTCGATGGAATTGCCGGTATGACAACTTACCGATTCTACATTGGTATGGAAGGAGCTTCGGATTTCTTGAGCGCCATGTATGGTAGTTTGCAGAATCCATTGAACGTATCAACCACGACAGGTTTCTACAACGATGATTTTGCTACTGGAGCCACTGCAGAAGGAATCAATCCGTTATTCTTCCCAATGTTCCCAAGTTTGCAGTACGACAGCTGGGTAACCATTGGTACCGACAGTCAAGTAACTGGAGGTCAAGTGGCAGCGAGCACTGTAGAAAGTGATTTCCAGCCATGGACAGGTGCGTTCAGTGCGACTTCATCGATGAGCGGACAGGACTTTGCAATGGACGATTGGTATGGAGGAGCCTGGTATGTTACGAATGGCGCTCCAAATGGAGTAGCTGATGCTGAAAACCAGCGTGTCTTGATCATGCAGTTGACTACCGCAGGGGAAATCTCTGGTACGTTGAATGCTCAGATCTTCCCGAACGGAGTGGGGGCGAATGAAATATTCAAGTCCTTCTCTTTCAACGGTGCTGGAACATTCAGTGCCAATGGTGAAAGTGCATCAGGTGTTGGAAATGCATGTGGTTGCACTGATCCAGAAGCATCGAACTATGATGAGGATGCTGTGTACGAAAATGACACATGCTTGTATCCTGGTTGTACAGATGCAACAGCATGTAACTACGATGCTTCGGCGAACACAGACGACGCTTCGTGCAATTATGCCGAAGAAGGTTATGACTGCGACGGTATCTGCTTGAATGATGCAGATGGCGATGGAGTTTGTGACGAGTTCGAAATTGCTGGCTGTCAAGATCCAGTGGCTTGTAACTATGATGTTACAGCAACAGATGAAGACGGTTCTTGTACCTATGCTGATGCTGGTTACGACTGCGATGGCAATTGCTTGAATGATATGGACGGAGACGGCGTTTGCGATGAGTTCGAAATTGCGGGATGTCAAGATCCAGTTGCATGTAACTATGATGCAACAGCTACGGATGACGATGGCTCTTGTACATATGCCGATGCTGGCTATGATTGTGATGGCAACTGCCTGAACGATTCGGACGGCGACGGAGTTTGCGACGAATTTGAAATCGCAGGATGTCAAGATCCTGTGGCATGTAACTATGACGCCGCTGCAACCGATGAAGACGGTTCTTGTACTTATGCTGAAGCTGGCTACGATTGTGATGGCAACTGCCTGAACGACTCTGACGGAGATGGCGTATGTGACGAATTCGAGGTTGCAGGATGTATGGATGCTACTGCTTGTAACTACGATGCCGCAGCGACCGATGAAGACGGTTCTTGCACCTATGCTGACGCTGGTTACGATTGTGATGGCAACTGCTTGAACGATGACGATGGTGACGGCGTTTGTAACGAGTTCGAAATCGCAGGTTGTCAGGATGCAACGGCTTGTAACTACAATGCTGATGCTACAGACGAAGACGGATCATGCACCTATGCGGATGCTGGTTACGATTGCGATGGTAATTGCTTAAACGATGCCGACGGTGATGGTGTATGCGACGAGTTTGAAATCGCGGGATGTCAAGATCCTACAGCATGCAACTACGACGCCGCTGCAACCGACGAAGACGGTTCTTGTACTTATGCCGAAGCTGGCTACGATTGTGATGGCAACTGCCTGAACGACGCTGATGGCGATGGTGTATGTGATGAATTCGAAGTTGCAGGTTGTATGGATACCACAGCATGTAACTACGATGCTACAGCGACAGATGACGATGGTTCTTGCACCTATGCCGACGCTGGTTACGATTGTGATGGCAACTGCTTGAACGATGATGACGGAGACGGCGTTTGTAACGAGTTTGAAATCGCAGGTTGTCAGGATGCAACGGCCTGTAACTACAATGCTGATGCTACAGACGAAGACGGATCTTGTACCTATGCGGAAACCGGTTATGACTGTAATGGCAATTGCTTGAGCGACGTCGACGGTGACGGAGTATGTGACGAATTCGAAATCCCAGGTTGTATGTATGCTCAGGCTTCGAACTATGCATCTGACGCCACTGATGATGACGGCAGCTGTTTGTTCGGAGGATGTCAAGACGACAACTATGCGAACTACAACTCGTATGCGAATGACGAAGGCAACTGCTCAGATACGCCGGTAAGCGCTGATTTCAACGGTGATGGCGTAGTTCAAAATCAGGACTTGCTCGACTTCTTGTTGGCCTACGGTCAAGAAGGACCTGAGTGGGGTGGTGTAGATTGGGTGCAGGCGGCTTGTAACGTTGTCCCAACTCCGTTAGAAGACCTCTACACGCCAGTTGACTACTGTGCGACAGAAAATCCGGCAGAGGTGTGTGCTGAAATGGGTTGTACCTACCCATTGGCTAGCAACTATGATCCGGCTGCTACTGTGGAGAGTGGTGATTGTGTTTGGACCGGATGTACCGATTCAGAGGCATTGAACTACAATCCAATAGCCAATCTTGATGATGATACATGTAACTACCAGATTTGTCCTGACTTCAACGGCGATGGACAAGTTCAAGCACAAGACTTGTTGAACTTCTTGCTTGCTTGGGGTACGATTTACTAATCGAACATGAAATGACAAATGCGGGTCACCTTTCCATAGAAGGGTGGCCCGTTTTGTTTGGCACATGCCGTGGTTGCCGTTAATTTTGACGGAAAATCAAATCGATGTCAATAAGAATGAAGGGAGTTGCATTGTGCCTTGCGTTAGTTTGCGGTTTTGGTATGAAGGCACAGGAGTACCTGCACCAGGTATTTGTGTTGAATGAAGGATGGTCAGATTGGCAAACGGGTGAAGTTTTAATTCCTCCGACCCTCGGAGTGTATGATCCAGGACTTCAAGTTTACAGCGTCGTCCAAGAAATCGAAGGGGTAGGATTCATCTCAGATGCGATCATTTCGGATGGAGCGTTGTTCGTGGCGGCTGACAATCAGCTGCTTAAATTCGATATTGACACCTTCGAATTGTTGGCTTCCACCGAAGTAATCGGTGTGCGCCAATTGGCAGTTCAAAATGGAATGATTTACGTCACACGCGGCGAAGTCGATGATTTTGGCATGAACCTTCCGCTTAATTCATACCTGCAATGGTTTGAGATAGAAAACTTGATGTGGATGGGAGAGTTGACCACGGAGGATGGGCCCTCGTATGCGACTGAGGGAATTTCTTGGTTGAATGGCAACCTTTTCATTGGAATTAACAATGCTTTTGATTGGGGCAATGAAGTGGGGTTGATTGGTGAATGGAACCCTACGACGAATACATACATCGAATTCGATTTGGGTGAGAATGGAAAGAATCCATATCACATGTTTGCCACCAATGAGCAATTGGTGACTGTCAATAATCGAGACTACGGTTCTATCTCTTTGAGCTCACTGGATCCTTCAAATGGTCAAGTTCAGACTTATCCCGTCAATGATGCTGCTTCTGGGTGTTTGGCGGCTGCCATGGATGGCACAACCTTGAAGTTTCAGTTATCGGGAGAAGATGCAGTTCGGGTTGCGAGTTTGAGTGATTTGGAAAATTCAAGTTCATGGTTGACCAATGCGCCTGAATATTATGGTGTGGCCATCGATCCGGTTTCAGGTCATTGGTATGGATCGGTCACCGATTATACCACCTTTGGATTGGTCGAAATCAGAAATGAAGAGGGGGAGGTTGTTGGGTCATTTGATTGTGGAGTGAGCCCAGGTGTCATCTGTATGGATGTGCGCAATGTGTCAGAGATTACCACAATACAGGAGCTCATGTCGCCTATGGCTCCAAACGCATATTTCAATGTGTCGGGACAATCCGTTCTAAATGAGATTAATGCGTGCGGTATGATCATTGATGCTTCTGGCAACAAAATCATTCGATTGGGTCTGGAATAGTCAATTGTAATTGTTCTTGTCGGATTATCCCGACATTCCAATCAAATAGATCAATCCTCCCGCAAGGGTCATTTTTTGCCAAGCAGAAACGGATGCGACTTGTCCACGCCAAAGTTGGATGGTTGCAGCCAGATAGGGCAGGATGAAAAAGAGAGGTGCTATCGGCCTGCTTAGTTGTTGAATGGACTCCATCCAGGCCATTGCCATCACAATCCATCCTGCTCCATGCAGCAACTTCAAAAATTTCATTGATTTATTTGTTCCCCACCGAACTGGAAGGGTGTCATAACCGGCTGCTGTATCTCCATTCAAATCTTGAAGATCCTTCGTGATTTCGCGGAGGAACGTCACCCAAGCTGAAAGAACACCATAACTCAAAAGAATCCATCCTCGTTCAGTGTCCAACCAATCCACCCAAGAGGTCATGGGCTGAAAAAGCAACAAGCACCAAAAGGGCAATTGACCAACAGAAAATGCGATGATCAAATTGCCTCGCAGAAATCGTCGCTTGAAAAAAGGAGAATACCCCCAAAGGAGAACTCCAACTGTCAAAATCCAGATGACGTGAACATAATTTCCCAACATCGCGGAAATGGAAGCCGTTGAACCGATAGCGATAGCAATAAACAAGTAGTTCAAGGCCATAGTTTGCCTGCGACTGATTACCCGTCCAACAAGTGCTTTATTGGGTCGATTAATCCGATCCTCCGTGATATCGAAGTAGTCGTTGATGATATTGGCTCCAGCCGCTAAAGATGTCATGGAAATGATTCCGAGGATGAGCAAGGTGTCGCGATATTCATCAGGTACGTTTGAATTTGGCAGTACGAGCGAATGCGTGATTAAGGCCATTGCCGCTGCAATCATCATCACATTCCAGGGTCGCATCAATCGAATGCCTGCCCAGAATGGAGATTTGGTAACCAATTTAGAATCACGTGCCATGTGAAGCATCTATCAGTTTGCTGTGGACAGAGCTTTCGAAGGACTCGCTATGATGGTAAGCATAATTGAACCCGCCGTGGATGGCATGGCCACCGCATCGGCCATCACGACCAAGTGCCAAATACCCTACTTGCAAATCATCTGTAGGCATGGATTGAATAATGCGTTGAACAGCTTCGTAACATGCTTCTTGCGGTGATGCACCTTGACGCATTAATTCGACAACTAAAAACGAACCCACTGTGCGCATGACAGCTTCGCCGAGTCCAGTGGCCGTAGCGCCCCCGACTTCACCATCAACGTATAAACCAGCACCAATGATAGGGCTGTCCCCAACGCGCCCATGCATTTTATAAGCCACACCACTCGTGGTACACCCTCCAGCTAGATGTCCATTGTGATCCAATGCAAGCAGCCCAATGGTATCATGGTTTTCGATGTTGATGACTGGCTTGTAATTGGCGGTCGCTTTCCATTTTTCCCATGCCAAGCTGGCTTTTTCGGTCAACAGATTGGATTCTTCCATCCCCAATTCTCTCGCGTATTGTTCCGCACCAGCTCCCGCTAACATGACATGAGGCGTTTCTTCCATGACTTTGCGTGCCAAGCTGATGGGATGCATGATTCCCTGAACAAAACATACTGAACCCGCATTTTTCGTATGGTCCATGATGCAAGCATCCAATGTTACATGTCCGTCACGATCCGGCAATCCCCCAATCCCAACACTCAATCCTTCAGCATCGGCCTCTACCAAACGGGCACCTGCCTCAATCATATCCAATGCCGTACCTCCATTTTCCAAAGCCGCAAATCCTGCATCATTGGCAAGCATGCCATGATTCCAAGTTGAAACCATTGCTGCGTTTCCATTGGCGTTTGGAAGGGCCGGCATTCTGTGTCGAGACCAAGCTCGGTTCCACAATGGTCCTATTCCCAGTATACCCGCAAGCGCAGTGGCTTCCTTTAAAAATTTTCGACGAGACGATGCCATGACCCTAAGGTCGCAAAATTTTGCTTATCCACGAGCGATTAGAAGGCGGAGACCAGCGCAAACATTTGAGAATTAACCAAGGCAGTACAAAGAGGTCGGAAAGCACAGCTATGAGCAGGGTCAAGGAGATTAACACCCCAATGTAAAATGTACCCAAAAAGCTACTGAGGCTCAGTGTCATGAATCCACCACAAAGAATGATGCTCGTGATGATAATGGCTTTACCGGCACTCAGAAAACTCCTCTTCACTGCGATGGGCAAGGAGTGGCCTTTGGCCAATTGCAATCTGAGTTTACTGATGAAATGGATGGTGTCATCAACGGCAATACCGAACGCTATTGTGAAAATGATGCTCGTTGAAAGTTTCAAGTCAATTCCCGCCCAACCCATGATTCCGGCAATCACAATCAAAGGCAAGACATTGGGTAAAAGCGAGATTAAAACCATACTCCAGTTGCGGAACATGATGCCTGCGATGATAGCGACAATGAGAAAAGCGATGGACAAGCCTCTGGTCATGTCGCTGGCTAAAGAACCAACATTGAGATCGATGAGTTGAGCGGTGCCGGTTATTTTTACGCTCATGGGAGCTTCAGGAAAAGTCTCGTCGAACCAAGTGTAAAAGGCTTGGTTTTTGGTTCGATAATGCTGTGCTCCAAGGTCGGGGAGTTTTCCAAAAACCCGCAGAACATTGGCATCTTCATTCCACACCAGCTCAAATGGGTTGATGTTCTTACCTTTTCTTGAATTCTTCACCAGTTGATCGAGCTGACTCTGTTGCTGTGGAATCTTATGAAAAGATGATTGGTCACCATTGTTTAACCGATTCATTTGAGCAATAATCCGATCCATGCTAACGATGGAACCAACTCCATATTCCTGTTCTAGGTAATGCGTCATGGAATCTAAAATGAGCATGACGTTAAGGTCCCAAGGTTTTGCCTGTTCATCCAGTTGAATGGATAATTCAAAGGGACGTACACCAGAGAACGAATTTTCGAAATAGGTAAACTCTTGACGAAAGGGGTCGTTTTCTGCTAAATCTTCAAGCAATAAGTTATCCACCTGAATACGCGATGCACCGGCGATCGCGACGCATGTGAGGAAAAGGGTGGCTGTTGCGATGTACTTCGGGTTACGCAAAACGAACCTGAATCCTCGATGCAATTGCAGGTTCCACCAAACCCCTCGGCCTTTACGTTGAACGGTCGGCGCTGGATACAAAATCATAATCGCCGGCAGCAAACTGAATGCTAGGAGATACGCTACCGCCACGCCTGCAGCTGAATAGAGGCCAAAATCTCGAATGGGCACTACGGATGAGGTGGTCAAAGTGAGAAATCCCACTGCAGTCGTTAAAGTGGTTAAAAAGGTGGCTAAACCAACTTCTCTAAATGCTGAGGAAACCGCTTCGAATTGGGCCTTTCCGAATCGCAACTCTTCATAATACCTCGATAGGATGTGGACCACATCGCTGATACCGACTACAAAAATGATTGTCGGTAAGACGATGGTCATGACATCAATGGACTTACCTGTCAACTCCATGATGCCAAGGGTCCATAATCCACTCAGTAAGACTACAAGAATGGGAATGACCACGCCCCAACGATTTTGGAATGCCACCCACAAGAAGAGGATCAATACAAACAGGCCAATGCCCATGAATAAAACCACCTCCCGCTGCATCACGTCAACATAATATTTCTGCGCCATCGCACGCCCGGCGATGTGTGTGGTATAATGCCATGAATTGATCATTTCCCCAACAGCCGTTGCAAGTGAGTCACAGCCTGCTTTGGACAGCAACTCCTCATGCTGAATTTGAATCAGAATCGAATGGGCATCTTCGGATATGAAAGTCCCTTTCCAGGTTGAATGATTTTCTATTCGAATGGAATCGGATAGAAGGTGCTGATGAACGATGCTATCCGGTGAGTTCCAGCGCAACAAGGGCCGTTTGGAAACGGTAAACCCCATGCGAATGGGTTCTTCTATCCGCGTTGGACTCAGCACTTGTGTCACATAGGGTAATCCTTCTAGTTCTGTGACATAGGAATCAACTTGTCGCAAAAAATTGGGATTGAACACACTTTGTTCGTGCTCTATTCCAATGATTAGGAAATCATTATCCGATCCAAATTGATCTCTGAATTCGAGGTAAAATGCAGTTTCTGGATCGTTTTCCGGAAAGAAGCTTTCGAAATCATAATCAAAACCAATTTGAGTGACACGCCATCCCATGAATAGTGAAATCAAGGCGATTCCGGCTAAAACCCATCGAGCCCTGGTTTTCCATTGATGTTCATTCGTGCGATTCATTGTTCGTTTAACAAGGAAATGCGCAATGGGTTCAACAAAAATGGACATAAAAAACCCCGGACGAATGGCCCGGGGTTTCTTTTAAAATTGTGGCGTTCTATGTGATTATTTCACTTCTTCGAAATCCACATCCGTCACTTCCGCGTCATTTGGATTTGAATCTGTGGATTCGCTACCTGCAGCTTGTGCACCTGCATCGCCTTGTTGCGCATACATTTCTTGACTTGCTGCTTGGAATGCATTGTTGAGTTTTTCAATTCCCGCCTTACATCCCTCAACATCTTGCTCCGCATGCGCTTTTTTCAAGTCTTCCAAGGCAGAGTCAATTGGTCCGCGGTTCGCTTCAGAGATTTTATCACCAAACTCTTTCAGTTGCTTCTCCGTTTGGAAAACCAGAGAATCTGCTTGATTGAGGGTTTCGATGCGTTCCTTGGCCGTTTTATCTGCTTCAGCGTTGGCTTCAGCTTCTTGCTTCATGCGATTGACTTCTTCTTCGCTTAAGCCGCTCGAGGCCTCGATTCGAATATTTTGTTCTTTGCCAGTGGCTTTGTCTTTGGCACTGACTTGAATGATTCCATTTGCGTCGATATCAAAAGTCACTTCAATTTGAGGGACTCCGCGTGGAGCAGGAGGGATGTCGGCCAATTGAAACCTTCCAATGGTTCTGTTGTCATTGGCCATGGACCGCTCACCTTGCAAAACATGAATTTCCACGCTTGGCTGGTTATCGGAAGCCGTGCTAAATGTTTCAGACTTTTTGGTCGGAATGGTGGTGTTGGCATCGATTAATTTGGTCATCACACCGCCCATTGTTTCGATTCCAAGTGAAAGAGGTGTTACATCGAGAAGCAAAACATCTTTCACATCTCCTGACAAGACGCCACCTTGAATGGCTGCTCCAACAGCGACCACTTCATCGGGATTCACACCTTTCGATGGTTCCTTACCAAAATACTCCTTCACCGCTGCCTGTACCGCTGGGATTCGAGTCGAGCCCCCTACTAGGATGACTTCGTCGATGTCTGATTTGCTCAAATCAGCTGCTTTGAGAGCAGATGCGCACGGTTCGATGGTGCGCTTGATGAGTTCATCAGCGAGCTGTTCGAATTTGGCTTGCGATAAGCTACGCACGAGGTGTTTTGGCACACCATCCACGGGCATGATGTAGGGCAAGTTTATTTCAGAACTCGAAGTGCTCGAAAGCTCAATCTTGGCTTTTTCGGCCGCGTCCTTGAGTCTTTGCAGCGCCATGGGATCTTTCGATAAGTCAATCCCACCATTTTCATCTTTGAATTCTTGAACCAACCAATCGATGATGACTTGGTCAAAATCATCTCCACCTAAGTGCGTGTCACCGTCGGTTGACAAAACTTCGAATACTCCGTCACCCAATTCGAGGATCGAAACATCATGTGTACCACCCCCAAGGTCAAAAACAACGATTTTTTGATCGGTGGCTTTCTTGTCCATCCCGTAAGCCAGTGCAGCAGCAGTAGGCTCATTGATGATTCGCTTCACTTCCAAACCGGCGATTTCACCAGCTTCCTTGGTTGCTTGACGTTGGGCATCATTGAAGTACGCAGGAACGGTAATGACAGCTCCGGTTACCTCTGTTCCCAGATAATCTTCTGCTGTCTTCTTCATTTTCTGAAGCGTCATTGCACTGATTTCCTGCGGCGTGTACAACCGGTCGTCTATTTTCACGCGGGGTGTATTGTTATCACCCTTGACTACCTCATATGGAACACGTCCAATTTCTGTTTGCACTTCATCAAATGAGTTCCCCATAAATCGCTTGATGGAGAAGATCGTTTTTCGTGGATTGGTGATGGCCTGACGCTTAGCGGGTTCACCAACTTTTCTTTCTCCGCCATCAATAAATGCAATAATGGAAGGAGTGGTTCTCTTGCCTTCCGCATTGGTAATGACCACCGGCTCATTGCCTTCCATTACTGAAACACAACTGTTCGTGGTTCCCAAGTCGATTCCAATGATTTTACTCATGATTCTCTTTTAATTCAGTGTTTGGTCGCAATAGGACAAGGAATGTGCCGAACGATACAGCAAGAAAAAATCTGACATTTATGTCAGGTTATTGAGAGTGAAACTGACAAAACGACCAAAACACGCATGAATCCTTTGTCATTTATTGCAGATTGACAGCGTTGGTTTAGGAATCTGTGTTTGCTAATTGATTGCTCAATGCCTTCAGATAGGGTGCTGAATGTAACATGCGACTTCCGTACCAGCTGAAAGCTTCACCATCTACCAAACACGGATTCAAGGGCCAATCTTTAAAAATTGACAGATGGCTTTCTTTGAATGGAAATGGTTCAGAGGGCAGCAAAGCATGATTACAAGTAATGCTTTGCCACTCATGGGTTGGTAGCACCGGATAACGACCTGGTAAATCTTTAGGGCAAGCATTTGCAATGCCCCACCAGTTCATGACATCATTGATGTATGTGTTGGGTCCGGCGATCATCCAAGGTTCTTTCCAGACAGCATATACTGCACGGCATTTGTGTTTTCTTGGAGCTTCCCATGCGCTTTCAATACGTTGCCGCCAATCAACGCCAACGCGCTGTCTTCCAATCGCATGTGCGACATCGACCAATGCTTCGAATGCCATTCCTACGTTTCGCACATCGGTGATCAAAACTTCGCAAAATGAAGAGCATTCTTCGACGAGCTCTTTGGTGTTTTCCTCTTTGCTTGCTATGATGATGTCGGGTTTGAGCTTTTGAATTCGATCAACGTGAAATGATTTCGTTCCTCCCACGATCATAGGGAGATGATTCAATCCGGGTGTTCGGACGCAGAATTTGGTTACCCCAACTATTTCATCAGCCGCTCCAAGATCAGCTAAATATTCTGTCCAACTTGGTACCAGGCTGACAATTCTCATGATGCAATTTACTCAGAGTGTATTCAGTTCTAAATTCGTAGCATGCAACGCAGTCAGACAATCCACCATTGGGCGTTTTTGTTGCTGGCAATCATGGCTGCACCTTTATTGCGGGCACAAGACTCCTTAAAGGTTGGAGTTATTTTGTCGGGAGGAGGTGCGAGAGGTGCTGCACATGTGGGGTTCTTGAAGGCCTTGGAGGAATGTGGCGTCGAAGTTGACTGCATTGTTGGAACCAGCATCGGGGCGCTTGTCGGAGGCTATTACGCTGCGGGTTGGACGCCAGATGAAATGGAGCAAGCCCTAATTTCCGGTGAGTTTAGAGGGCGAATCTCGCCCGACGATGAGGGAGCACGAAACCTATATAAGAATGGTCATGCCAATCCAGCCGTTGTGGATGTGCGGTTTTCAAATGGATCGGGCTGGGTCAAATCCAACATAAAAGACAGCTTTGAATTGGATTGGTCACTTTTAGAAGAATTGGGACCTGCTTCAGGCTTGATTGATGAAGATTTTGACCAACTTCTCATTCCGTTTCGATGCATTGGAAGCGATGTAGTGAATGCAAAGGATACTGTTTTTGCGAATGGTGATTTGATGAAGAGCATTCGCGCTTCTATGGCTTTCCCGTTTTACTTAAGTCCCGTTTGGATGGATGGAAATCCCATTTATGACGGAGGTCTTTTTAACAACCTTCCCATTGACGTGATGCAGCGGGAATTTGATCCCGATGTGATTTTGGTATCAGACGTTCAATCTGAAATGCCAGATTTTTCCTCTAATGATTTACTGAGCCAAATGGAAGCACTGATTTCACATCCTCAGTCCGATCATGTTGAGACAGATTCAATCGTCATTTTCAAGCCTATCTTAAAATCGAAAACATTTGGATTTGATCAGTTTGAATCCACCATCAATGATGGGTATATTTTTTCAATTAAAATGTTGAAAAATAACATTTTAAATAAAATTGATTTAAGTGAAAATTTAAGTGAATTCAAATCGAGAAGAAATCTGTTTCGAGCTGCGTTGGTGCCATTTGAATTGGGTTCGTGTCAAGTCACTGGATTGACTCAAGAACAGAATCGTCTCTTCGAACGGTTTTTTGACGTGCCATTTGATACTGACCGCACCTTGATATTATCAAAGAATGCGGCATTGCTTGCATCAGATGATTACATCGGCAGCGTACTTCCAACGTTACGGTGGGATGATTCTACAAATGTTTTCGACTTGAATTTGGAGATTGATTTGGATCGAGAATTGCGCATTGAAGTCGGTGGGAGTGCTCCTTCCAATCAGAATGGATTCGTATTTGCTGGCTTGACCTACCATCGCTTTTCCAAAGTGCCCACAAAGCTCAGGGGTTCTGCGGCATTTGGGAATTTGTACAATGCAGGGGACCTCAAACTGCAATTCGATTTCTACCAAAAACTGCCTTTTACGGTGGAGGTTTTTGCCCGAGCTCAACGTCTCGAATATTCCAGGTCATTGACCACATTTTTTCATGAGTTGCGGCCAACGTTCATGACAATGGAAGACCAGGAATGGGGAGCGCGTTTGTTTGCACCCGCGGGGCAGGATGGAGTATTAAGTGGGCAATTGGCTCAACTGAAGACGACCGATCAATCGTATCAGGAATGGTTGTTTGAGCTTTCGGATACGGCGGATATTCAACGATTCAATGGACTCAACGCGGAATTAAACTGGCAGTTTGATCGTCTTGATGACCCCCAATTTCCAAGATCAGGATCTGGCGCCACGATTCGCTTGCAGCGACAGATTGGCATGTCAGAGGCGGTCTTTCGATCTCCGGATGACCCAACAGTTTGGGATGAACGGAACCGTCAGTTGACGTTTTTTCGTTTGCGTGCTGAAGGGCAATGGTGGACAGCTATCATGAATGAAAAGCTGGCGTTAGGGCTTCATGGCCAGGTGGCTTTTTCAGACGAACTTTTGCGTTCGACTTATCGAGCAAGTTTGGCTCAAGCGATGGCCTATCAACCCATGCTGGGGTCAAAGGCGCTTTTTTTGGAATCATTCAGGGCTTTCAATTTTGTAGGGGCTGGAGCGATTGTTGATGCCCAATTGATGTCGAATGTCTTTATCAGGGGGGAATTGCATGCCTTTCAGGCTTTACCAGGCATTTATTCTGCGAATAAGGGTCCGGGCTTTAGAACTTCCACTCCAACCCGCTGGATGTCAGGTGTTCGCCTTCGCACAAATTCCCCAATGGGTCCTGTTTCTCTCGGAATTGAATATTTTGAAAGGGAACGAGATCCTTGGTTTTTCGAATTGCATATGGGGTACCGCCTTTTTCAGAATTCCGTCAGGCGATGACATGGACTTCGTTAATTTTGCGGCATGAATAGCGTGAAATTTGGCGTGGTGGGCGCTGGACATATTGGTAAACGCCACATGGAGATGATTCGTAGAAAGGAGGAATTCGAATTGGTGGCATATGCCGATATCCGAACTCCCGAAGCATGCGAGGTTGAGGATGCTGCTGCGTATTACCCTTCTCATCAGGAGATGTTAAAAGCTCATCCAGAATTGGATGTGGTGTGCATTTGCACCCCAAATGGACTTCATGCGCTGCAAGCAATTGATGCTATTCATTCGGATTGTCATGTCGTGATTGAAAAGCCCATGGCCCTGAACCGAGCCGATGGCGAGGCGGTGCTTCATGCAGCACTGGCAAAGGGAAAACAAGTGTTTTGCGTAATGCAAAATCGCTATTCACCACCATCTATCTGGCTGCGTGAACTCATTCAAAATGAAACTTTAGGTAAAATTCATTTGGTTCAGATTCAATGTTATTGGAACCGGGATGATCGATACTACGGGAAGATTCCTTGGAAAGGCACATTGGAATTGGATGGGGGTACTTTGTTTACTCAATTCAGTCATTTCATTGATTTGATGTATTGGGTCTTTGGCGATGTCCATCACATCCAGAGCAGGTTTGAAGATTTCACGCATCAGCACAATACAGAATTTGAAGATTCGGGAGCGATTTCATTTGAATTTGTAAAACACCATGCGATGGGGATGTTCAATTTTTCGACTGCAGTTGCGAATAAAAATTTCGAATCATCTGTCACTGTCATAGGGGAAAAAGGTACCGTCAAGGTCGGAGGTCAATACATGAATGAAATTGAAACTTGCGATGTTGAGGGATATGAAATGCCTGAACTTCCTCCCTCAAACCCGGCAAACGATTACGGGCATTACAAAGGATCGGCTGCAAATCATGGGTACATCTTTGAAAACATCCATGCCGCCCTTACAGGAAAAGGGGAGATTACGACCAATGCCTTGGAGGGACTAAAAGTGGTTGATATCATTGAACGTATGTATGCTGCAGGAAGCCGCCCCATAAAAGCCATTTAATGGGTGATCGCTCCGATAAGTTGAAAATTGCCAATGTTGTCTTAAACGATTTCACCCGAGATAACCGGGTGTTGAAGATTGCATTGGCTCTCCGGGAAATGGGCCATCATGTGTCCGTCGGTGCCTTGCATCGACCGGGAATGGAATTGCATGAACTGCATCCTAAGGGCTTCGAAATTTTCAGGATGACCATTCTATCTCCGCAAAGGAAAATCTTTGCCGGAATCAAGTGGTTGGAATTGGCGTTCAGGTTTGTCCGCCAATTCCGCAAATATGATGTGTGGCATTGCAATGATGTGGAGGCTTTTGCATTCGGTATTCTGGCGAAACTCACTCGTCCAAAACTGAAGCTGGTTTACGATTGTCATGAATTTGAGTCTGAGCGCAATGCCAAACCATTCGGCATGAATCCGCTCACTCGCGTATTCGAGGAATTATTTATTCGATATGCAGAAGAAGTGTTTACCGTCAGTCCATCCATATTCAACGCCTATGAATTGCGCTACAAAAAGCGTGGGTTGAAGCATTTGTCACTATTGCGTAATGTTCCCAACAAGCGAATTGCAACGGGATTGGACGGCCCACTTCGAAAGGAATTGGGTTTAGGTGATTCAAACTTCATTGCCATTTACCAAGGGGCATTGACTTGGAATCGTGGAGTAGAGACGCTGTTAAATATGAGTGAGCGATTAAGCGGCACAAACATTCACCTTGTATTCATGGGGTATGGTCCATTGGAGTCAGCCGTTGTATCCCTAGCGTCCGTCCATTCCAATATTCATTTTCAACCCGCTGTTCCATATGAACAAGTGCTTGATTACACTGGAGATGCGGACTTGGGCTTGGTCTCGGTCAATCCTGTTTGTTTGAGCTACCGCTACTGCTTGCCAAATAAATTATTTGAATCTATTCAAGCCGGCATTCCTGTGCTGGTGAATTCGCTGCCCGATTGCGTGCAATTGATTGAAACCTTTGGAATCGGTAAAGAAGTGCGCCAAAACGATTCTGACGGTTGGTTTGAAGCCATCGAGGAGGCTTCAAAAAAAGAGCCTGCGTGGAAAACACAGGCTCAAAGTGGTTTTCTGTCAGCCCAAGAGGCGCTGAACTGGGAAACAGAGGTAGAAATCCTGAAAAAGGCCTACGCTCGTCTCCAAACGGGCTTAAAGTGATCGCAGTACGGCTTGAACTTCACGGTCGCTTCCCAAGGTCGGGTCAACCAATTGTATCCAAGCCCTCGCTTCGGTGAGTTGTCCAGCTCCAGCCAGTGCTTCTGCGGTGTAAATGACGCCATATTTCAGGAGGTCGAGTTGGACATCTTCCAAGCCCTTGCCGCCGTTAGCGAGAAGTTCCCGAGCCTTGACCCAAGCTTCTTCGGCATCACTCTTTTCATCATCCATCCATAGCATTGTTCCATACATTAGCCATGCTGGACCATCCTCTTCGTCCACGGCCATTTTGAACATGTTTTTGTACTGCCGCTTGGCCTTTGAGTATTTTTCATCATCCACATGCATTTCAGCCTCATTCATCATGGCTCTGCGCAACTCATTGAAGAACTCAGTATACTCGCCGATTACCTCCTGATTTGTGTCCTTTTTGACAAATTTCAATGCGTATTTAATTGCATCAGTGTAGGCTTTCGGATACTTCTCTTGCCATTCTTCATTTCCTGATTGTGAAATGGCGAAAAAAGCCTGGGCCATGATTACATAAGGACGAGGTTCATTCTTCGTTTCTTCTTCTTCGGTGAATTTAATTGCCTTGTAAAGCAGCTTATCATACTTCTCATCAATCATGAGGATGAGTAGTTTGTCATATTCTTCTTGTGAAATAGCAGGCTTCTCTTCGTCATCATCTTGTGCAAAACCGCTGAACGGAGCAAAGGTTAGTAAACCAAACAAGAGTGTAAATTGTAAAATCTTCATGCCTTTCAGTTTTCAAATACTGTGCCGAAGATAAAGACGAGAAAGTGCAAGTCAAGATGAGTGGACAAGAATCTTTGGAATTGTGGTTTGCCAATCGTGGATGGGAAGTTCATCCTTTTCAGCGAGAGGCTTGGGCCGCATACGGAAAAGGCGAAGAAGTTTTGATCCAAGCACCAACGGGTTCTGGGAAGACATATGCAGGGCTGGGTGGGATTATTCAAGAAGCTTTAAAAAAGCAAAAAAGTGGCCATCCAGATAAGGGATTGCAGCTGATCTGGATAGCTCCCATTCGTGCATTGACAAAAGAAATTCAATTGAGTGCTCAACGGTTGATTGATGAAGTGGGATTGAAATGGAAAGTCGGTACTAGGACGGGAGATACCGCAGGTAAGGAACGCGCCGCTCAAAGACGAGAATTACCTGAAATGTTGATTACGACACCGGAGTCGCTTCATGTCCTCATTGCTATGCGAGATGGAAATCGGCGATTTGGTCAATTGAAATTGATGGTCGTAGACGAATGGCATGAGTTGATAGGAAGTAAACGTGGCGTTCAAGTGGAATTGGCTTCCTCATGGTTGCGGTTGCAATCAGATTCTTATCGAATATGGGGGATTTCCGCGACCATTGGTAACATGAATCAGGCTTTGAATGTGTTAAAAGGACAGGGTGCGCAGGGAAGAATCATCACCAGCCGGCTTTCCAAGCGTATTGAGGTGCATTCCATCATGCCTGATCGTTTTGAAAGATTGCCTTGGGCTGGACACATCGGTGTCAAATTGGCTACAGAGGTAAGTGAAATTATCCAAGCGCATCGCAGTACACTCATATTCACCAACACCCGTGCTCAATCGGAAATTTGGTATCACAAATTGTTGGAAGTCGCTCCTGAATTGTCAGGCGTTTTGGCACTCCATCACAGTTCTATCGCAAAGGACTTGCGCGATTGGGTAGAGAATGCCCTTCATCAAGGCTCTTTGAAGGCAGTAGTCTGCACAAGTTCGCTTGATTTGGGAGTGGATTTCCGGCCTGTTGAAGCCATTGTCCAAATAGGTGGTCCAAAAGGGATTGCAAGGTTCATTCAACGGGCAGGAAGGTCAGGCCACCAACCTGGAGCGATCAGTAGCATCTATTTCTTGCCTACGCATGGGCTGGAGTTGATTGAAGCTGCTGCACTTCGGGATGCAACGAGGCTAGGAGTCATCGAGTCACGTGAGCCGTTGATGCAAACTTTTGACGTACTCATCCAGTTTTTATGCACCGTGGCTGTTGGGGATGGATTTATTCCAGAGGAAATGGCGAATTGCGTGGCGTCCACTCATGCTTTTTCTGAGATGAGCATAGAGGAGTGGAGATGGTGTCTATCATTTGTCCTGGATGGAGGACCGGCTTTATCGGCCTATGGCGATTACCATAGGGTTTTTGAAGATCCTGAGACTGGAAAATGGGTTATGAGGGATCGAAAGCTCACAAGAAGGCATCGAATGTCCATTGGCACCATTGTCTCAGATCAAATGATTCAAGTAAAGTGGTCGAAAGGTGGATTCATCGGGCATGTGGAGGAATATTTTGTGGCCAGCATGGAACCTGGAGATGCGTTTTGGTTTGCGGGACTCAGTTTGGAGTTTGTCCGTTTGAAGGAGGGGGTGGTCTTGGTAAAAAAAAGCAATAAACTTAAAGGCCGGATTCCGGTCTATCTCGGAGGAAGGCTTTCCCTTTCATCGGAACTCGGACACGCAATACGAGATGAGCTCGATGCATATGCCCAAGGTTTGGTTCGTTCACCTGAAATGAGCCGTGTAGCTCCTCTTTTGGAACTTCAACAAGAAATGAGCCTGTTGCCGCGAAAGGATGAAATCTTGGTAGAGCAATTTGAATCGGATGATGGTTTTCACATTTGCGTTTTCCCATTTGAGGGCCGAGCCGTTCATGAAGCCATTGGAATGTTGTTGGCCCATCGATGGTGTTCATATCGTCCGCTTTCCATGTCGATTGCATGCAATGATTATGGATTTGAATTGTTATCTGATACGCCAATCGACGCCGAATCGATTGAATCGCTGGATTTATTGAGTCTTGAGGGGTTGATGGACGATTTACAGTCCGGAATCAATGCGACTGAAATGGCGAAACGTCGATTCCGTGATATTGCTGTGATTGCCGGTCTTACTTTTCAGGGATTTCCTGGCAAACATCAAGGAGTCCGGCATCTGCAATCGCATGCTGGACTTTTGTTTGAAGTGTTTCAAGATTTTGATGCTGAGAATTTGCTGTATCGCCAGGCTTATGAGGAGCTTTTGAATCAGCAGATGGAGTGGAGCAGGTTGCGTCAAGTCTTAAATCGCATCCGATCCAAAAAGGTCCAGATCATGACAACAGAGCATCCAACGCCATTTTCATTTCCTTTGGTCGTGGATCGCTTGCGCGATAGAATGAGCTCGGAGCAGTTGGAGACAAGAATTCAGAAGATGGTTATCCAAAGCGCTTCCTGAATTGAGTAAATTCGCGACCATGCAAGAATTGAAACGCAAGCTTGGCCTTTGCTTGTTGCTTATGGTGCCGGTATTTGTCTGGGGACAGGCAACGGTAAAGGGCTTTCTGCGAAGCAAAGATTCGGGAGAACCGGTCATGTTTGCAAGTGTTTCACTCGAAGGAACAAGCTTTGGGGTAGTCACGGATATTGAAGGTTTTTATAGTCTGAGTCGCATTCCGTCCGGAGAGTACACCTTGGTTGTTTCAAGCATGGAATATCAAGGACTGTCTGAAAAAGTGACATTGGTTGATGGAAAAATTCTAACAAGGAATTATTTCTTAGATCAAAATGTGATCGAATTGGGAAGTGCTGAGGTGAATGCGGATCGAGAGGAGCAGACGACAAAAGTGAATATGTCTGTTGAGACGATTCGACCGAGTGATTTGAAAAAGATCCCAAGCTTTGGGGGGCAACCAGATTTGGTTCAAGCGCTGCAAGTCTTACCGGGATTTATAAGCACCGGCGACCAAGGCGGTCAGTTGTACATCCGCGGAGGTTCACCCATTCAGAATAAAGTCTTGCTCGACGGAATGATCATCTATAACGCTTTTCACAGCCTGGGCTTGTTCAGTGTTTTCGACTCAGATGTCATTTCCAATGCGGATGTTTATACGGGTGGCTTCGGTGCGAAATTTGGTGGACGCATATCCTCGGTGATGGATATCAAAACCCGAGATGGAAACAAGCTAAAGACAGAAGGACGTGTTGGAGCAAGTCCATTCGGAGCAAAATTGACATTGGAGGGACCGCTGAAGCGACTTAGCGATAACGGTTCTGGAATCTCTTACATCTTATCACTCAAACACAGTTACCTCGAACAAACTTCAAAAACGCTTTATGACTATGTGAATGAAGATGGTGAAGGGCTGCCGTTCAATTTTACAGATGCCTATGGAAAGGTCAGTTTCGGCAGTGGGAATGGTTCGAAACTCAGTTTGTTTGGATTCAATTTCACCGATCGAGTCAGTTATCAAGCCCTTTCAGATTTGCGTTGGGCGAACTTTGGAGGAGGGGGGAATTTCACCGTTGTTCCAAGCGGATCTGCGATTTTGATGAACGGTCATTTTGCAGCGAGCGATTACGAAATTCGATTGAAAGAAGAGGGGTTGCAAGACCGATTTAGTCGGGTCAATGGATTCAATTTCGGATTGGATTTTAAATACGTTCTGGGAGAGGATGCAGCTGAGTATGGCTTGGAAGTCGTCGGATTGCGAACAGATTTCTCCACGTTTAATTCTATTGGAGTTCAAGTGGGACAAATTGAGAACACTACTGAGTTTGCTGGCTATTTTGATTACCGGATGAATCGAGGTGATTGGATTATCAACCCAAGCGTGAGAATGCAATACTACAGTTCGCTGGCTCGTTTCCGTCCAGAGCCTCGGGTAGGGGTCAAGTACAAGGCGAACGAGCGGTTGCGATTGAAGTTCGCCGCAGGCCTTTATTCCCAAAACGTAATCAGCTCGAATTCGGACCGCGACGTCGTCAATTTGTTCTATGGATTTCTTTCAGGACCAGAAAATCTGCAGCGCAATCTGGTGAAACCATCAGGCGAGGTGCGTGAAGTGGTTCACTCACTGCAAACTGCGGAGCACATCATTTATGGTTTTGAATATGATTTAACAGAGCGGTTGAATTTAAATGTTGAGTGGTACTTCAAAAACTTTAGCCAGTTGACCAATGCCAACCGCAATAAGCTATTTGAAGACAACCTTTCAAATGCTGATGTCCCGGAGGTTTTGCGCAAAGATTTCATTGTAGAGACTGGAACGGCCTACGGTGCAGATGTCGTGCTGAAATATGAGGAGCGCTCCACTTACTTTTGGCTGGTGTATGGCTATGGCAATGTAGACCGATGGGATGGATTTCGATGGTACGACCCGGTTTTTGATCGCCGGCATAACTTGAATTTGGTTGTTTCTCAGGGCATTGGTAAAAATCAAAATTGGGAAGCCAGTGCTCGCTGGAACTTGGGTTCTGGATTGCCATTTACTCAAACTCAAGGCTTTTATCAGCCGCCGAATGTAATAGATGGCATCGCTTCTGATTACGTTGTAGCAAACAATGCTGAGTTGGGTATACAGTTTGCACCGCTCAACGAAGGGAGGTTGCCAGCCTATCATAGATTGGATTTGAGCATTCGCAGGGAGTTCAAATTGCAAGGCAATCAATCCTTGGACTTTTCAGCAGGAGCGACCAATGTATATAGTCGAGAGAATGTTTTTTACATCAATCGCATTACAGGTGAGCGCGTGAATCAACTTCCATTTTTGCCATCCATTAGCTTGGATTGGAGATTCTGATTTGCATTCGTCGGATTTACCTTCACCGACGCAAATGCAGTTTGACGGTTAATCAGAAGGCATCAAAAGCGCTGCAGCATTTTCCAGCGCTGCACTTGTGATTTCAGAACCGCTTAACATACCAGCCAACTCTTCTAATCGTTGGGTTTTATCTAAAGCGTGGACATGGGTGTTGGTGACGCTTTCTTGAATGGATTTTGAAACGCGCATGTGGTGGTCTGCCGATCCGGCAACTTGAGGCAAGTGGGTCACTGATATCACTTGCTGGCTTTCGGCCATTTTTCTCATCATACTTGCCATCTCTTTCGCAACACGACCGCTCACCCCGGTATCTATTTCATCCAAAATAATGGTTGGGATGATTCGGTCACGTTGTCCTGAAGTTGCTTTAATGGCTAACATTAACCGGCTTTTTTCTCCCCCCGAAGCCACTTTTTGAATTGGCAACAACGGATGGCCAGGATTGGCAGAAAACAAAATTTCCAATTGTTCGATGCCCCAATAATCGGGCTCCTCAGCGAGGGTCCAGTTAAATTCTAATTTTCCTTGAGCGATGCTCAGTGCTTTGAGTTTTTCTTGGACCTGTTCAATAAGTAAAGCGCCAATTCGCTTACGACTCTCCAAAAGCTCAGATCCTATAGAAAGCATTTCGGTTCTGCACTTTTTTAAATGCTCCTTGGCCACAAGGTATCGTTCTTCCACGGTCGCCGCTTCAGATATCAATTCTTTCAGACTGATCTCAAGGGACTTTAATGCTTCAGCATCGGGCGCATTGTGCTTGAAAAGCATGCGCTGTAATTCATTTTGAATTTCTTGGAGTTCGGCTAAGCGCTGAGGGTCGTGATCAACTGCATCCGCTTGTGCATCCAACTCATAAACAATATCGTTTAACTCAATGTGGACTGCTTGGATTCGCTCGAATAAACCGCCATAGCTGGGAGAAATAGTGCTTATTTTTTCTAGTGCGCGTTGTGCGTACTTCAAGCGGTCGATGACACTTGCTTCCTTTTCTGATTCATTAATGGATGCCCACGCCGAATACAATGAATCCTTGATTTCAGTGCTATTCTCCAGTATCTCTTGCTCTTCTGATAAAGCGTTCCAGTCTTTTTTGTCTAGATCCAAAGAATGCAATTCCTTCAGCTGATATTGGATGTAATCCAAGTCAGTTTGGGGTTTGGATTTTTGTAATTCCAATTCCGATAGCATCGATTGAGCTTCAGAGAAAGCTTGAAAGGAAGCATGGTACCTATCTACGAGCTCCTCGTGATTGGCATGCGAATCAACCCACTCAATCTGAAAATCTCGACGAGTCAGAAGTTTGGTTCCATCCTGACCGTGTAAGTCGACCAACAGGTTCCCAATGGATTGCAGGTCTGATGCTTTTACGGGAGTGTCATTGATGAATGCGCGGCTGCGACCTTGGATGGTTAGCTCTCTGCGAATAATGACTTCTTCCCATGCATCGAGGTCATTGTCCTCTAGCCAAGTGGTGATATCATGGGTCGCTTGAAATACCCCTTCTACCGAACATTTATCTTGACCAGAACGCACAGCACTGGCATCGGTTCGTTGTCCGAGTAAAAGTCCTAGAGCGCCCAATACAATGGATTTACCTGAACCGGTTTCTCCCGTCATGGCGGTTAATCCAGGCATCCATTGAATGTCCAAGGATTCGATGAGCGCATAATTCTGGATTTTGAGCTGTTTCAGCATCTTGGATAGTGCTCAGAATAAGGGGATTAACCTAGAATGCTATCGTATTTGGAAATGTTTCCAGGATCCATCTGTTTCAAGACAGGTAGCAAACGGGTTTTTTCTGCGTCTGGTGCAGGACCAAATACCTTCAAAATCTCATCTGATTTCGCCAGGAAAAAAAGCTGAAGGTTATACGATGAGGGGCGGATCCGGTGCGTTTGGCGCATTTCAATCAATGCGTCGGCCATTGCCAAACGACCTTGCTCCACGTCATCAAACAATTGATCCAATCCCATTCTGTGATAATAATACAAACAATTGCGAACTGGTCTGAAAGTTTGTGAAAGCATGTTCTCAACCAACCAATACCTGTTTTGTTGGCCTTGACTCGCTTTCCAGCCAGTAGGACCAGAGTTTTGGGCATTTGCAACAATGGTTTGGGCCTTTAAGTAGTAAGGAGTTCCTCCCTCGAGGCTCATGCTGTCGTAGTCCATGCCAAGGATCATGTACGCGTAGTAAGCTAAAATTGAAGAGAGATTGTCCCGGTATTGGTCTAAACTGAATTGGATGTTGCTACTTCCATCCCAGGTAATTTCAAAGTCGCCATCATTTACAAGTAACATGGCGGAATTGTAGTCGCTGTTAAACACAGGACGGGAACTTTGAACTTGAATATTGCCACGGAAGGAGGTAGGACTCGGGGCTTCCGAGATGGTGATTTGCATGGTGCATTCAATGCGTTCCTCAAAAAGAAATTCATCATTGGACCATCGGCGACCGTTGATGAATTCCTGAATATTCTCCTCAAGAGATTCAAAAATGGATGCTTCGACATTGGCAATTTGTGGAGCGATGACCTGAACGCGACAATTTAATTCTTGTGCATGTGACTCCGCTTTAATTCCAATCGTGAGCACAGCGAATAAAGAGAGGTTCAACAAATAGTTAATTCGCATCATGGCTTCACTTTGTTCAATAGTAGGTTAACGATGTCTTGTGCCACCTCTGATTTGGACTTCAAGTCAAAATTATGTGTTTTACCCCCTTTTTCGAATATGGTCACCTTATTGGTGTCCGTTCCGAAACCTGCTCCAGGATCAAGCGTTGAATTCAGTACGATGATGTCAGCATTTTTTCGGCTCAATTTCTTCTTAGCACTTTCAAGCCCATCATCAGTTTCCAAAGCAAATCCAACGATTATTTGATGAGGAGATTTCCTCTCACCCCAAGAGAGCAGAATATCAGGGGTTTGTTCAAGTTGAATCGCCTCAGGTAACTCATGTTTATGCAATTTCTTCTGTGAAGCGTTCGCCGGTCGGGCATCAGCAACTGCTGCAGTGGCAATGGCAATGTCAACCTTTTCAATCCTCGAAATTGCTGCTTCATACATTTCTTGAGCCGTTTCTACTTGAATCAACTCATCAACGCCTTTGGGGTGCGATAATTGCACAGGCCCAGAAATCAGCTGCACATGCGCGCCAGCTTTGATCAAGGCTTCAGCCAATGCAAAGCCCATTTTTCCAGAGCTTCGGTTTCCAAGGAAGCGCACAGCGTCGATTGGCTCATGAGTCGGTCCAGCTGTGATGAGTACCCGCTTCCCATGGAGTGGGGCCCGAGCATTGAACCAACGTTCCAAGTGATTGGCAATGTTTTCAGGTTCAGCCATCCGCCCTTTACCATCCAAACCAGATGCCAACGATCCGGATTCTGGCTCAATGACATCAACACCGCGATCTTGCAGGGTTTTGAGGTTTTTCTGGGTTGCTGGATGAGTAAACATATCCAAGTCCATGGCCGGAGCAACCATTACGGGGCAACGACTACTCAAGTGAACCGCGAGCAAAAAGTTGTCCCCAGCCCCATTCACCATAGCGCTGAGGGTTTGAGCGGTTGCTGGAGCGATCAGAAAAATGTCTGCCCACAATCCAAGCTCAACATGGTTGGTCCACTCGCCCGTGTCTTTGTCCTCGGTAAAGTCGCTGTAAACCCTGTGATTGGTAAGAGTAGCAAGTGTCAGTGGCGTGATAAACTCTGTTGCAGATGGGGTCATCACGACCTTCACTTCGGCACCACGACGTTGTAACTCCCTTGCTAGAAAGGCGGATTTGTAGGCAGCTATGCTGCCCGAAATCCCCAATAAAATTTTTTTATCCTTCAGCATGGCGGTTCAATTTCCGCCGGAGCGATCAAGCTGGATTTACAGTATCGTCCTCGGAGTCAATATCACTGACAGGGTCGTTGATGCCAATCAAATCTTGACCTAACTCTGCTATGGCAATGCTATGAGGCTTCGGGAGTCTTTCGTAAAACCTAGAAATTTCGATTTGTTCGCGATTTTCAAACACTTCTTCCAGGGAATCAGTAGGAGTGATGAATTCTTCCAGCTTCGCATTCAATTCCTGCTTCATCTCAACTGCGAGCTGATTGCTTCGGTTGCTAAGCACTACAATTGTCTCAAACAAATTGCCGGTTCCCTGCTGCTCGAGTGCATGGTTATCGCGGGTTTCCGTGGTTTTGTCGGCCTTGATGGATTTGAAATTCATGGTCATTGGGTCGTTTGATTTATCGCCAGTTCATCAATCGCACGGAGGCACTTTTCATGCAAGGCTTGCGCTTCAACCATGTATTGACTTTCCGGAAATCGGGCCACAAAGGTAAGGAAAGCTTCAATGGTATCGTTATATCGTTCCAATTTCCTTCTTTCCGTGCTCATTCGAGCGTATTGGTAATGGCTATCAAGGATTAACCATTGCATGCGTTCGCGATACGGAGTGTCTGGAAATTCCTTCATTGCGTTTTCAAATGCAATGACCGCGCTTTTATACTGTTCCGTGTGGTAGTATAAATAAGCGGACTCAAACGATTTAACCTCGAGCTTGTGCCTTAATTCGTTGATTATTTTTTGGCTGGTATCGCGAAAGGTACTTGTTGGATACCGGTCCAAAAATAGCTGAAACTCATCAATTGCTTGCTCCGTCTCCAATTGGTCCAGTGAGGGCTTCGGGCTCAATCGGTAGCTGCACATTGCACTTTCAAACTGCGCTTGTTCGGCTCGTGGATCATTGGGAAACGTCTTCGCAAACATTTTAAAATAGTACCGAGCGAGGTAATAATCGCCAACGCAACGATGTGCTTGTGCATAGTGATACTGAGCATCGATTGCTCGTTCCGTTCCCCTTGTCAAACTCACGACTTCTTCAAGAATTGGCAAGGCGCCATAGCATTTATTTGAATCTAGAAAGCCCATAGCACGCTCGTACTTGTAATCGAGGTCCGTGCTTTTCATGATTTGGTTGTATTCGCTACAACCCGTTGTAAGACTTCCGGTAATCAACAGAATAACAGCTGCAGTGATAACAGAGTTTGCAACCAGTTGGTGAGTTCTATTGCGATCCATCGAGCGCGAAGGTAATTCCGTTGAAGCAAATATGCCGTCAGAGAGACGCAAATTTGAAAACTTTAGAATCTGTGTAAATCATCATTAAAATGTGCACATTTTCTATGATTGAAGAGCGAAAAATGCTTTTTAACTGAGAAAGAGAATGTAAGTTTGCGCCTTTAAACACCGATTTATTTTGGATATTTTCGATCGCATTCGCAATGATCGTGGACCCTTAGGGCAACATGCCCGAGAGAGCCACGGGTACTTCACCTTCCCAAAATTGGAAGGGGAAATTTCCAACCGCATGACTTTTCGAGGCAAAGATGTCTTGGTATGGTCAGTGAATAACTATTTGGGATTAGCCAACCATCCTGAAATTCGAAAAGTTGACGCTGAGGCGGCAGCAGAGTGGGGAATGGGATACCCAATGGGTGCGCGCATGATGTCTGGTCAAACTTCGCAGCACGAGTTACTGGAATCGCAACTTGCAGATTTCATGCAAAAGGAAGATGCCTTTCTTTTGAATTATGGTTACCAAGGGTGCCAATCGGCAATTGAAGCGTTGGTTAGCCGTCATGATGTCATTGTCTATGATTCAGAGTCCCATGCCTGCATGGTCGACGGAGTGCGTCTTCACCAAGGAAAACGATTTGTGTTCCAGCATAATGACATGGAATCTTTCGTGAAGCAATTGGATCGTGCAAAGGCGCTTTGCCAACAAACGGGCGGGGGCATTTTGGTCGTAACGGAAGGGGTGTTTGGCATGGCTGGAGACCAAGGAAAACTCAAGGAGATTTGCGAGTACAAAGCGGCATATGGATTCCGACTGTTTGTTGATGATGCGCATGGATTCGGAACCATAGGTGAATCAGGTCGTGGTGCGGGTGATGCCCAGGGGGTTCAAGATCAAATTGATGTCTATTTCGGAACCTTTGCAAAATCCATGGCAACCGTTGGGGCATTCGTGGCAGGGGACGAGGATGTTATAGATTATCTGCGTTACAACATGCGCTCGCAAACATTCGCGAAGTCATTGCCCATGCCGATTGTCATCGGTGCTCAAAAGCGCCTGGAAATGCTGCGCAATCAACCAGAGCACAAAGAAAACCTTTGGACCATTGCGAATGCTTTGCAATCGGGACTTCGAGATGCGGGCTTTAATCTGGGAGTCACCAACTCATGTGTTACGCCGGTCTTTTTGTCTGGTGGGTTAGGAGAGGCTACAAACCTTACCCTCGATTTGAGAGAGAATTACGGTATTTTCTGCTCCATTGTGGTGTATCCCGTTGTGCCGAAAGACACCATCATGCTCCGATTGATTCCAACTGCTGTTCACACCTTGGAAGATGTTCGCTACACGATTGAGACATTCTCTACGGTGAAGGATAAATTATTTGCTGGAGAATACAAGAGCGAAAAAATTGCATCTTGGGTTTAACCTTGGGTGATCATCCTCGATGAGGGTCCTGATAGAATTGTCCTATGATGGTGCGTCATACCACGGCTGGCAAAGACAGCCGAATGGCTTTACTGTTCAGGAGGAATTGGAAACAAAGCTGTCTGTATTTACTGGAACAGCGGTCTCGATCATGGGCTGTGGACGAACCGATGCGGGTGTCCACGCATCCTATTTTGTAGCGCATGCAGATTGGCCCATGGATTCCTCGAAGTCAAAATTGTTTTCAGATTGGAAGGAAGCAGCGTGGAAAATCAATGGAATGCTCCCACCTGCGGTAGCGGTGCATCGCATTTCTGAAGTGGACTCCAAATTTCACGCTCGTTTTGATGCCATTGAAAGGGGCTACATCTATCGCATGCACACTTACAAAGATCCGTTTTTAGTGGGCCGATCAGCTCGAATCATGCGCGATACGGATTTCACAAAAATGAATGAAGCTGCCAAGTACTTGATTCGAGAGGGCGATTTTGCTGCGTTTTGTAAAACAGGCTCCGATCAGAAAACCACCCAGTGCAATGTGACGTTTGCCGAATTTCGGTGCAACGATGCGGGTGATCAATGGGAATTTGAAATCAGGGCCAACCGTTTTCTGAGGAATATGGTGAGGGCCATAGTCGGTACGTTGTTGGATGTGGGTCAAGGTAGAACCTCCCTCGATGAATGGATTGCCATCATACAGGATGGAACGCGCTCTGATGCAGGCGCATCAGCTCCCGCTGAAGGATTGTATTTGAATCGAGTGGTGTATCCTGGATTTGAATCGCTGCAGTCGAAATCATTCATGAAGATTTGACCCATGGCTGAACAGCGTAAATCAGAAGTTGCAGGTAAGGTGTTTGATGGGGCCACGCTACGCAAAGTTCTTCGTCAAGTTGAACCATACAAAGGAAGATTCATCTTGACAGGTGTGTTGGTGCTTTGCTTGTCAGGTATGGTTTGGATTCGACCTGCCTTGATTCGAATTGCTGTCGATGATGCCATTCCTGAGGGAGATGCACGTTTGCTGCTCCATGTGTTTCTCGCTGTGGTTGGCATGCTTTGTCTCGAAGCGTTGCTCCAATATCGAGTCACGTACTTGGCCAATTGGGTCGCTCAATCAGTGTCTTTGGATCTTCGCTCAAAGTTGTTTCGTCATGTTGCTCGATTTCGATTGAGGTATTTCGACCAAACCCCTGTGGGAACGCTTGTCACGCGACATGTCAGCGACATAGATGGGATTGCAGACGTTTTTTCCAATGGAATTTTGAACGCCATTGGGGACTTGCTCGCTTTGATTGTGGTGATAGGTACCATGTTATGGGTTGATTGGCAACTGACTTTAATCGTATTGGTTCCGATTCCCATATTGCTTTGGGCTACAAGAATTTTTCAACGGGTGATCAAACGAGCGTTTGTTGACGTCAGGAACCAAGTGGCCCGAATGAATGAGTTTGTTCAAGAGCATGTCACAGGCATGCACATTGTACAAGCCTTTGGTCGGATGCAGGTCGAAGCGAAGGAGTTTGAAAAAATCAATGCTGAACATCGGGATGCGAATATTCGTTCCGTTTGGGCGTTCAGCCTGTTTTTTCCTTTGGTGGAATTGTTGTCCGCTACGAGCGTGGCCCTACTGCTTTGGTGGGGAATGAAAGATGTCATTCAAGAAAGGATGACCTTGGGTATTTTGCTTCAATTCATCTTGTACGTTTTTATGCTGTACCGGCCCATTCGCCAATTGGCCGATCGATTTAATGTTTTACAAATGGGCATTGTCAATTCGGATCGAGTGTTCAAATTGCTGGATCTCGATGAAACGATATCGGACGAATTCAAAGACAATGAAGCAGAGCCATTTCGTGGTGAAATTGAATTCAAAGGCGTTTGGTTCGCATATCAGGGTGAAGAGTGGGTGCTTCGGGATGTTTCATTTCACATTAAGCCCGGCGAAACCATAGCATTTGTAGGTGCGACAGGAGCTGGAAAGTCGACCATAATCAATCTCATCAATCGATTTTACGAGCATCAAAAAGGCTCAATATTGATTGATGGAAAGGAAATTTCCACGCTTCCTTTAGATCATTTACGTCGCAACATTGCCATTGTTTTGCAAGACGTATTCTTGTTTTCCGATAGCCTTCGAAACAACGTAACACTTTACGAAGATCGGTTTTCTAATGAAGAATTGATTGAAGCTGCCCGGGCCATAGGTGCCGCCCCATTCATCGATAAACTTCCTCAAGGATGGGATCAAAATGTTCGGGAACGCGGGGCTATGCTTTCGGTGGGCCAACGTCAATTAATTGCGTTCATGAGGGCATATGTTATCGCGCCAAAAGTGTTGGTGTTGGATGAGGCTACGTCCAGCATTGACTCAGAAAGCGAACGGTTGATTCAACAAGCTACAGAGACTATCACTCGCGGCAGGACTTCGCTCATCGTTGCTCACCGGCTTTCCACAATTCGACATTCGAATCGAATTGTCGTTCTCGAAAACGGGGTAATTGCACAAATTGGTTCACATGAAGAGTTGATTGCTCAGGACGGACCGTACCTCGATTTAAGCCGGTCTCAAATGGAGGGAGAGGAAATGGGGTAGTGGGTTTGCCCAATCGGCCATCTCAAGTCAGATGCACTTGAAGTGGTCAAACGGTTCAAGGCAATCTTTGCACTTGAAGTGGGCTTTACAAGCCGTAGAGCCAAATGGGCTCACCAACTTGGTGGCATTGCTGCCACATTGAGGACATGCGATGCTTTTGGCTTCTCCTAAGAGAAAGGATTTGTCTGCACTCGAACCTTCGGGCGGAGCGATGCCGTTTTGCCTCATTTTTTCTTTCGCTGAATCTTGAATCCAATCGGTCGTCCAAGCGGGTGAAAGGACCAACTTTATCTCAAAATTTGAATCAATTTGTGAAAGCATTGCACGAATATCCTCTTGAATCGCATCCGTTGCAGGGCATCCTGAATAAGTTGGGGAGAGGTGTACAATCGCTTTTCCCTCATCATCAATCTCCGTTCCCCTAATCATGCCCAGTTCGGTAATGCTCAAAAAAGGAAGTTCAGGGTCCATGACCCGCTCCAATGCATTGGTGATTTGGCTAAGCCGGTCGCTTACCATTTGGCACCAGGGTACTTGTGCTGAAGGACCTGCATTTCAGCTAGCAGATAGCTCAGGTGTTCTGTGTGAATCCCATTTCTTCCTCCACATTGCATCCATTCAGATGAAGGAAGGCTGAGTGTGGCCTCTTCGAGCACCAAATTGATGCTTTCAAGCCATTGTGATTTCAATTGATCGGGATCGGAGATGAGACCATTGTTGGTGCAATAACTTGTCACAGTGTCTGGTTCAAATAGCTCACCAGTGTATACCCAAAGTGTATTGAGGCTTTCCTGAATCTTTTCATGGCTTTCATCTGTGCCATCACCGAGGCGGATCACCCATTTGGCTGAATGTTCAGCATGGTATTTAGTCTCTTTCAATGCTTTGGCGGAAATCGCTGCGACGTCAAGATCAAAACGCTGTGCTGCTAGGCACTCGTAGCGCAATAGCGCAAATTGATCGAAAAGAAATTGACGCATGATGGTATCACCAAAATGTCCATTAGGCAATTCTACCAAAAGGGCATTTCTGAATTCTCGATCAGAACGCAAATATGCCAAGTCATCTTCTGTTCTATTCAATCCTTCACGAGCTCCAGCCAAGGTGAGGAATGAGCGGGCTTGGCCCAACAAATCGAGGGCGATATTGGATAGGGCGATGTCTTCTTCTAACGCTGGGCCATGTCCACACCATTCAGACAAACGCTGAGACAATATCAGTGCGTCATCTCCCAACCTCAATAGCAATTGATGATTTTCTGAATTCATCACATGTTTTTCACTTCGTCCGGGAGATCATAAAAAGTGGGATGCCGATAGACTTTATCATTCGCAGGATCAAATAACATGTCCTTTTCATCTGGAGATGTAGCGGTGATGTCTTGGGCACGAACCACCCAGATGCTGGTGCCCTCTTGACGCCTGGTATACACATCACGTGCATTGCTCAATGCCATTTCAGCGTCAGCAGCATGCAGGCTTCCGACATGCCGGTGGCTCAAACCTTGGCGACTTCGGACGAAGACTTCCCAGAGGGGCCAATCGTTTGGTTTGGTGCTCATGCGGCGTCAGTTTTTAAGGATTTTCGTTTAGCTACTTTTGCGGCATGTGCCGCAGCCGCAGCGCGAACCCATTCACCATTTTCATGGGCTTTGACACGGGTGGCCAATCGCTCTCTATTGCATGGTCCATTGCCAGAAACGACGGCTTCAAATTCCGACCAATCGATTGGGCCAAAGTCATAATGACCAGTAGCTTCATTCCATTTCAATTGTTCATCTGGAATGGTCAAGCCTAACAGTTCTGCTTGAGGTACACTCATGTCCACAAACCGCTGCCGCAATTCGTCATTGCTGAATCGCTTGATTTTCCACTTCATGGACTGGGCGCTATGCATCGAGGATTCATCGTTGGGCCCAAACATCATTAGGGAGGGCCACCACCATCGATTCAACGCGTCCTGTGCCATTTCTTTTTGTTCTTTGGTGCCGTTGCAAAGATTCAGCATGATTTGAAATCCTTGTCGCTGATGAAAGCTCTCTTCTTTACAAACCCGCACCATCGCTCGAGCGTAGGGGCCGTAACTGCATTTGCAAAGTGGCACTTGATTCATGATGGCGGCTCCGTCTACCAGCCAACCAATGGCTCCCATATCTGCCCAAGTGAGCGTCGGATAATTGAAAATGCTCGAATACTTGGCTTTTCCCTTATGCAAAGCATCCAAAAGCTCTTCGCGGTTGACACCGAGCGTTTCTGCGGCTGAGTAGAGGTAAAGGCCATGTCCAGCTTCGTCTTGGACTTTGGCCAACAAAATGGCTTTTCGTTGCAAACTTGGGGCCCGCGTAATCCAATTCCCTTCTGGCAACATTCCAATGATTTCGCTATGCGCGTGTTGACTGATCTGACGAATCAGGGTTTTCCGATAAGCATCAGGCATCCAATCTTTTGCCTCGATTTTTTGATCAGAATCAATGTAGGCGTCAAAGCGTTTCAACAAGTCCATTTCTTGTACCATGTTGCAAGATTTGTTACAAAGATAACAACGCTGACCTCGGTTGGTTTTTGCCATGCTTTGTCGAGTATTTTTGCGGCATGAATGAGTTCTATTCTTTGCAGGTGACAGATGTTCGAAAAGAGACAGAAAGCTGTGTTTCGGTTGCGTTTCAGGTCGGTGTTGACCTTCAAGAAACCTTTGGTTACCGTGCAGGACAATACCTAACCCTTCAAGCCAACATTGATGGTGAATTGGTTCGAAGGAGCTATTCACTCTGTTCTTCCCCGAGTGATTCGGAGTGGCGTGTGGCGATCAAGCAAGTGGAAGGAGGAAAGTTTAGCACCTGGGCAAATCATTCTTTGAAAGTGGGAGATTGCCTCGATGTGATGCCGCCGAATGGGAAATTTGTGCTCGAGCCAAATCAAGATGCAGCGCGCAATTTCATCGCTTTTGCTGCAGGTTCAGGTATCACCCCAATCATGAGTCAAATCAAGGAGTTGATGCTCTCTGAGCCGAATAGTCAATTCACACTTTTCTATGTCAATAGAGATACACCGAGTATCATATTCAGGGAGGCCTTGAGCGAACTGAAGGATCTGTACCTTGACCGTTTAAGGTTGTTCCATATCCTGACCCGTGAGCCTCAGGACATTGAATTGTTGAATGGAAGATTGGACGAACAACGGTGCAAGGAAATACTGAACAGCGGGTGGATTCAACTTGAAAAATATGATGCCGCCTTTTTGTGTGGCCCGGAGGACATGATTTTTGCATGCAAAGCCGCATTGGAATCGGAAGGCATGCCAGCAGCTGATATCCGCTTTGAATTGTTTACGACCTCTTCTTCCGCACGTTCTGAATCGGCCACGACCCAATCAGAGGAGGTCTCAAAGGGTGGAAGTAAGATGCTTTCAGTTGTGCTCGATGGCTTGACCACCACGGTGGAAGTCCAGGAAGGTCGCTCCATCATGGATGCGGCATTGGATGCAGGATTGGATGCCCCGTACAGTTGCCTTGGAGGAGTCTGTTGCACGTGTCGTGCGAAAATGGTGCAAGGCAAAGTCGAAATGGATGTTAATTATGCTTTGGAGCCGGATGAAACGGAGGCGGGCTTTGTCTTGACATGTCAATCCAAATTGAAAGGAGAGGGTCCTTTTGAAGTGGACTTTGACCAACAATAAGGTTTAATCCCAGTTAAGCGCGTTCCGAAAGTTCAAGCCATCGGTTTTCTGCTTGCTCGAGCTCGTCAGTTATTTCTTTTAATTGGAGTCCGATGGATTGAAGCTTTTCGGGATCAGTTTCTGTGTAGAGCTGATCGGTTAGCGCTGTTTTCTGTTGCTCCAGTTTTTCTATCTGTCCTTCCAACTGGTCAAACTCGAATTTTTCTTTGAAACTCAAGCGGTTTGAGTAGTCGTTTTTTGGTGTTTGTAACGAAGATTCGAGTTTTTCGTCCGCGGTTGAATCGTTCGATTTTGAATTTTCTTTTGCGCTCCGTCGCTCTTTCGAAGCAATGCGATATTCTGAATAATTCCCTGGGAATTGCTGTATGGTTTCCTCTTCTCCAACAATCCAAATGTGCTCGACCAGGCGATCCATGAAGTAACGATCGTGACTGACGATGATGAGGCATCCGGGAAAGTCAAGCAAGAATTCCTCGAGAACTTGCAAGGTGTAGATGTCCAAATCGTTGGTGGGCTCATCAAGGATCAAGACATTGGGATTGCCCATGAGGACTTGCAACAGATGGAGTCTTTTTCGCTCGCCACCACTCAATGATGAAATCAATTGATTATGGCTGGACCGTGGGAACATGAAACGTTCAAGTAACTGCGCAGCGGTGATCTTTTGACCCTTTTGGAGTGGCATAAACTCGGCAATATCGTAGATGGCTTCAATCATTTTTTGGCCCTCGGGAAAATTGGCACCTGCTTGATTATAGTATCCAAAAACAACCGTTTCTCCAACAATGACTTTGCCTTGGGACGGATTTCTTCGTTGCGTGATGACGTCCAGCAAGGTTGATTTGCCCGATCCATTTTGTCCAATAATTCCCAGCCGGTCACCTTTTTTGAAATGATAGGTCAGCGAGGCAAACAACGCCCTGTCGCCAAATGACTGTTTGACATTGTGCAATTCGATGATTTTGCCTCCAAGACGATGGGGATTGAGCTGGAGGGTCATTTGGTCTTCTTCAAGGCGCTTTTTTGCCGCTTGTTTTATTTCATAAAATCGTTCAATTCGTGATTTTGATTTTCCAGTTCTCGCTGAGGGAGTGGATCTCATCCATTCCAGCTCCCTTCTGAATGAACTTCTGGCCTTGGACCGATTGGCAAGCGCATTGTTTTTCCGTTCTTCTCGTTTTTCTAAGAAATATTGGTAGTTGCCTTTGTATTTGAATAAGGTTTGCTCATCCAGCTCAAAAATGGTGTCACAAACATTTTCGAGGAAGTAGCGATCATGAGTGATCATGAAAAGCGTCACTTTTGATTGGGTGAGATGACGCTCCAACCAATTGATCATATCCAAGTCGAGATGATTCGTAGGCTCATCAAGAAAGAGAATGTCCGGTTCTTCTATCAGCACGCGCGCCAAAGCCACCCGCCGTCTCTCACCTCCGCTCAATGAGCCCATGGTTCGACTCAAGTCGTGTAAATTCAATTTGCCCAAAACTTCCTTGGCACGTGACTCGAAGTCCCATGCCTGCGTGGCATCCATAGCCTCATGTGTTTTCTGAACGGCTTGGACGTTTTCACTTTTTTCAAGAGCTATTGCATAGCTTTTCATTGCCTGGATAGCGGGCAAGTCACTGGCATAAAGATGATCGAGAATGGACTGATCAATGCTGAATTGAGGATTCTGTGGGAGGTAACTCCAGCGAATGTTTCCATCAATGCTGATTCTTCCTTCATCAAAAGGGTCGATGCCGCAAATTCCGTTAAGTAAAGTGGTTTTGCCACTTCCATTTTTTGCGACAAGCGCTGTCTTTTGTCCCATTGATAGCCCAAAGGTCAAACCTTCGAAGAGCAGCCTTTCCCCGTAGCGTTTGCCTAAATTTTCTGCAGAGAAAACGTTGACATCAGACATGGCCACGAAAGTACTCGAGTCGGACCGGATTTCCCGAGTTTCAGATTGTAAATTGCGGCGTGATTTGGGTTGAAAAAACGTTGGATGAATTGTCCTCTCGCGAGTTGTTTGCAGCATTGAGACTGCGTTCTGAAGTATTCGTAGTGGAACAAGATTGTGTTTACTTGGATTTGGATGACAAGGATGCCCAATCAATTCATTTGTTCAACTACGATCCGAAGCACCATAAATCTGAAGCTGTGGTTCGATTGGTTCCGCCGAGCATTTCGTATGCTGAGCCGAGCATCGGACGAGTGGCTACTTCCATTGAACGGCGAGGAAGCGGTCTTGGCCAAGAATTAATGGAACGTGCCATTCGGTCTTGCCAAAGACATTGGCCTGGTCAATCCATTCGGATATCTGCGCAACAATACCTGATTCATTTTTATGAAGGCTTGGGATTTGAAGTAGAAGGAGACGGATACCTAGAAGATGGAATTCCCCATATCGAAATGCTGAGACCGCATGTGGGATTATCTGCTTGGGAAAACCACTGGGATGAGGCGACCAATGCGTTTTTTTCAGTTTTGGATGCGTTGCCTGAAGACAAGATGAATGGTTCTTCGTCGGTGTGGGGTGGACTACAGATTTTGGAGCACCTCGTGATTTCCGAACGATCGTTGCTGACGTACTTATCCAAAAAATCGCTTGCGATTCCTGAAGAATTGCCTTTGACCAATTTGGAAACGGATGGGAATGGCTGGATGTTGATTCAAGCGCTCCGTTCGAAAAAACGATGGAAGGACCCCACTGATAATCAATCATTGACGCCATCAGATGAATACAATTCAGATAAGGATTTGCTGAAGAAGCAATGGATGGATTTTAGGGCGCAATCTTTTGAGGCGCTAGGCGAAATCCTGAAAAATCCGACGTGGTGGTCCGTTCAGGTATTTCCTCATCCGGTTGCTGGTCGCATTTCACTTGCCGATGTTTTTGGATTTGGTCAAGCGCATATTCTGCATCACATCCATCAACTTCATCGATTGATGGAACCTCAAGAATGAAGCTCGGATGATATCAGTCGTCATACCTTGTTTGAACGAGTTGGATTTCATAGATCAAACGCTAAATGGTTTGATGAACCAGCAGCATCCTGGGGTCTCTTGGGAAGTCATTGTAGTGGATGGTGGAAGTGATGATGGAACCCGCGATAAACTGTCAAAATGGGCAAAGCGTGAGGACAAAATTCGCTGGATTGAAAATCCTCGAAAGACGACCCCATGCGCATTGAATATCGGTATCATGGACGCGAAGGGTGATACCATTGTCATTTTGGGCGCTCATTCCGAAGTCAATGCTGATTTTTTAATTAGAAATGCAGAAGCGTTGCGGGCACACCCTGAATCGGGTTGTGTAGGAGGAATTGTCGAACAATTGCACGGGTCTGCAACGTCTCGCAGAATTGGAACTGCGATGAGTACACCATTCGGTGTTGGAGATGCCAGATTTCGAACAGGCGGGATTGCGGGACATGTCGACACTGTGGCATTTGGAGCTTATCGCCGAGTTGTTTTTGACGAAATTGGACTTTTTGACGAGGCTTTGACTCGAAATCAAGATGACGAATTCAATTTTCGTCTGCTTCAATCGGGATGGAGAATTTGGTTTGATCCGCGGATTGCGAGCCGATACTTCGTTCGGTCGAGTTATCGCAGATTGTTGCGCCAATACCATCAATATGGTTACTGGAAAGTCTTTGTCAATCGAAAGCATGGTACGATTACCACTTGGAGACAAATCGTTCCAGCAACATTCATCTTGTTTTTATCGCTTACGTTTCTGACTTGGGGACTTGAAGTTTCAGGCCAATGGGATGATGCATGGGAAGGACTTGGGGCGTCGCTCTTTATTTCGGCATTGAGCTTTTGGTTGGTGGTGGGAACAGGATCTGCAATCGCATCCGCGGGATCGATGCGAGATGTTCCAGGAATATTGAAAGCGTACGCATTGATTCATTTGGGTTATGGTTGGGGTTATTTGAAGGGGATTCTTCATTTTATTTTTCTTCGGCGTCGCCCAATAAAGGAAGCAGGACAGTTGACGAGATGAAGATTCAAGTTCAAAAAATTGTCGCTTGGATGCCCGTACTTACGGCGCTGGTCATTCCTGTTCATCCCCGCTTTACGGTGATTTCTCTGTTGCTTTGGGTAGTTGGTGTGCTTGTGTTAGAAGTGGCTTGGAAGGTTGCAATAAGTCAACAAACTCGAGTAGCACAAGAACCTTTGATGGATTCCAGCCGATGGTTCGGAATGTGGAGCATATTGACATTCGTTTTGCTGGCCTGCACCTTGATCTGGACTGAAAGTGTTGAAGATGGCTTGCTACAATTGGAAACCAAATTCAGTATGCTATTGATTCCATTGCTCTTCTGGCATTATCAAAAGCGCCTTGGAAGAATTGAAAAAGAAAAAATTGTAGCGGCATTTCTCATTGGAATCGGGGTATTTATGTGCTGGAGATTCATGCATGCTTTGTTCAGCTTGGAGGAGAATGCATGGCGATATGATGGGCTGGCTGGACCTTTTCATCCGACGTATCTCGGAATGTATTTAGTTATTGTTGCGGTATTGAACCCGTTGAATGAACATTGGCAAAAAGTGCATCTCTTTCTGAGTGGCCTGTTTGTGGGTTTACTTGCTTCAAAGGCTGCTTGGATCATAGGCTGTGTTATTTGGTCTATTGAAATCATTCGATTGGTTCGAATCAACAAGCAGTTTGCTTGGCCTTATGGGGTTGCAATCGTTTTATTACTTAGTGGTGGTTGGGCAGGAGATCAAGGGAGATGGCAGGAGTTTCAGCAGTATGTTTTTTCAAAGGACACCTCCATTGAATCAATTCATTCTGGAAATGAACCACTTGTTGTAACGAAGCTTCAAAATGAGGGACCTTCTGAAAATATTGGCTCTTCAGGTGGGCGGGTTCAGGCGTGGAATGCTTCTTGGAAAGTGCTGACAAATCATCCACTTGGAGTGGGAATTGGCGATTCACAGGATGTGTTGAATTCATTCTATGAGGCCGATGGAGCTCATTATGCTAGAAAAAAAAGCATGAATTCACATAGCGTTTGGTTGCAAATGGGCATTAGCAGTGGTTGGCTTGGGATTGTTTTTTTAATCCTATGGTGGGGTGGGACACTTCGTTTGGCATGGATTGAACGAAATTGGCACCTCATAGCCTGGTCTATGATATGGCTGTTAAATGGTGTCTTGGAAAGCTTGCTCGAACTGCAACAAGGTGTGGTTCCTTTTATCTTTATAACACTGGTGTTGTGCAGTGGTTACCTCAATAGAAAAGAGAAAGGTCTATTGGGTTGAATGCAAAGATTCTAGAGAATGAATTAAAGATTCGGCGTAGCCGATTCTTTGGCGGTTGACGCAACTTGCCCTAACCCAGATTTTACCGCTTGAACAAAGGAAATAAACAACGGATGAGGACACTCAACCGTGCTAGAATATTCCGGATGGAACTGAGCTGCCACAAACCATGGATGTTCAGGTATTTCCATGATTTCTACCAAACCTGAATCTGGGTTTTTTCCTGTGGCAATCATGCCCTGTGATTCAAAGTCTGCCAAGTAAGCATTATTGAATTCATAGCGGTGGCGGTGTCGTTCCTCGATCGTGTCAGAGCCATATGCTTTTCGCGCATTGGAGTTAGGTGACAAATCACATGGGTACCCGCCTAAACGCATTGTTCCACCCATGCTTTGAATACTCTTCTGTTCAGCCATCAAATCAATCACAGGATGCGAGGTGTATTCCTTTATCTCAGTTGAGTGCGCCCCTTCTAAGCCCAGCACATTTCGGGCGAATTCGATTACCGCACACTGCATCCCTAAACAAATTCCAAAAAATGGAATGCCATTTTCTCGCGCAAATTGGATGGTCTCAATTTTGCCGTCTATTCCGCGTGACCCAAATCCAGGTGCCACAATGATGCCGTCGAGGTGTCCGAGTTTCTGTTTGGCTTTTTTAGATTGAATTGATTCACTATGGATCCAATCAATTTCTATTTTGATTTCTAGGTGTGCACCTGCATGAATTAGGGCTTCAGCAATGGATTTATAGCTGTCCTTGAGTTCAACATATTTTCCGACAAGTCCGACATTAATTTCTGACTTCGGATTTTTATAGTGATTCAAGAACGTCTTCCACGAATTTAGGTTGGGGGCCTCATCGGATACGGGCATTCCCAGTTTTTTCAATACGACCTGATCCAATTTTTCCTCCATCAACAATAGAGGTACATCATATATGGTTTCCGCGTCTATGCTTTGTACGACGGCATTCGGAGCAACATTGCAAAACCTGGCCACTTTCGAACGGACAGAATCTGTGAGTTCGTGTTCCGTTCGGCACACCAGAATATCCGGTTGCACACCAAACTCCAGTAATTGCTTTACTGAATGCTGTGTAGGCTTTGTTTTCAATTCACCGGCTGCGGCTAAAAATGGAATGAGCGTGAGATGCACAACCAACGTTTCTTCTGGGCATTCCCATTTCATCTGACGCACGGCTTCGATGTATGGCAAAGACTCAATGTCGCCTACGGTTCCACCAATTTCTGTGATGACAAAATCAAAATTTGATTCTGCGCCCAAAATTTGAACACAACGCTTAATTTCATCTGTGATGTGAGGAATGATCTGGACCGTTTTGCCCAAATATTCTCCTCTTCGCTCTTTGTCTATGACAGATTGGTAAATCCGACCCGTAGTAATGTTGTTGGCTTGAGTGGTTTGCACATTCAAGAATCGCTCATAATGGCCTAAGTCCAAATCTGTCTCAGCCCCGTCAACCGTGACGAAACACTCTCCGTGTTCGTATGGATTCAAGGTTCCTGGATCGACATTGATGTAGGGGTCCAGCTTTTGAATGGTGACTGTGTAACCTCTTGCTTGCAGTAGCTTGGCTAGCGAAGCACTTACAATTCCTTTGCCTAGGCTTGATGTTACCCCACCCGTGACAAAAATGTAACGACTATTGCGGACAGGGTCCGATGGATTGATTTTTTTGTCGAAGTCAGAATGAGGCATGGTCCCGTATCTAAATACGGGATACAAAGTTAAGGTGAATCATGGTGCTGAATGCGGTTGTGAACATCTTTTGGAGAATTACACCTTATTTCAATCCTTGAGTCAAACGATCGATGACCTTGAAGCCGCTAAATAATTCTTGAGCAATGATTCGAAAGAAAGTGTATAGCGGAACCGCTAAAATCATTCCGATGACGCCTCCAATGCTACCGGAGACGCTGATGACTAGGAATATCTCCAAAGGGTGTGCGTGTACACGATTTGCAAAAACGATAGGTTGCGTAAAGAAATTATCTACCAATTGTGCAACGACAAAAACCGTTAGACTACTCCAGAATATGGCATTGAAATTTTCTGCTGAAACAGTTGGATTGACCAATGCGAGGGTCATTCCGATAATGGCTCCAGCAATGGGCCCGAGGTAAGGTACCAGATTGCATAAACCTGCCAATAAGCCTATCAAGAAAGCATGTTCTACTCCAACGATGGTCAATCCGATTGACACAATGGAAGTAATAATGATCAACTGAATGACGAGTCCACCTGAGTATCGGGTGAGTAATTTGCTTGTCCGAGTCATGATTGTTCCAGCTTTGTCTGTGAATTCATCCGGAGTCACGGCTTCAACCATTTTTTTGAAAAGGGCCCCATCCCTCAAAAAGAAAAAGGTCATAAAGACAACTGCGAAACACCCGAATAGTAAGTCTCCGATGCTTGAAAGCAAATCAGTCAATACCTGGCCTATTTGCCTAAATTCAAGTGAGCTTTGAATACGCGAAACAATGAAAGCACTATTGCTCTGTTCATCTCCACTCAAATTGACTGCGGCTAATTCATGATCTAACCAATCGAGCCCTTGTCCTCCCAATTGCTCCAATTTTTCTCGGTCGATTTGTCGAATAGATTGCACCTGTTCAGAAACCAATGGAACAAATAATTGAATGGTTCCAATACAAAATCCAATCATCAAGCTCAATGCTAGGATTGCTCCAACACTTGAGGGTACGCTGCGGCCTTGAATGTGGATTCGGTTTAGAAGCAATACAATCGGACGTCCAACGAAGCTTAGAACAACGGAAAAAAGCAAAAGCCCCAGTAGGGATTTGAAATACCACAATCCCAGTCCGAGTAGGGCGAAACCGGTTATCCCGAGAATGGAACGAAAGCGTGAGGATTGAATCATTGTGAGGAAGATTGCTAGGCTAAATTACGTGAAATGCTCTTCCAACACTCAGAAATGCTGAGTTCAATCTTAATTTTTAGGCTTGATTAAAAAATATTTGTATCATTGCGAAATGAATATTTCTATTAGCCAAGAAAACTATCTTAAGTCGATTCTAAAGTTGGAGGCAAGCGATGGGGTAGCAACGAACCAAGCGCTAGCTCAAAACATGGAATCAACGCCAGCTGCGGTAACTGGCATGCTAAGGAAATTGATGAAGGAGGGGCTGATTGAATACGAGGCTTATCACGGAGCTAGATTGACTGAAAGCGGGAAGCATCACGCACTATTGACCATCAGAAAGCATCGTCTTTGGGAGGTTTTTTTAGTTGAAAAATTGAATTTCCCATGGGATTCCGTCCATTCGCTTGCCGAGGAATTGGAACACGTCGGCGATGAAGCTTTTGTCAATCGTCTCGACGAGTTTTTGAATCACCCTGTTTTCGACCCTCATGGAGATCCGATTCCAGATGCAAAAGGCGTGATGCGCGAACGGCCTAATTTGATTCCATCGAATTTAGCTGAAGTTGGCGATGTTTTTGTGGTTTGCGGGGTAGTTGATAGCTCATCTGAATTTCTTCGTCACCTCAATCAACTTGGCGTGAAGCTTGGAAAATCATTTCAAGTGTATAAACGATATGCATTCGATGGGAGTTCTGAGTGGAAAGGGAACCAAGGAAGGCTGGTGACCCTTTCGAGCCATGTTTCAGAGAAAATATTGATACAACTTCAATCATGACAGAATTAATTGCTTGGTTTGAGCAAGTCGGCGCTGTCCAAGCAGCGTTGGTTGCCACATTGTTTACTTGGCTCATGACTGCATTAGGCGCCTCACTGGTCTTCTTTTTCAAAAAGATGCACCGCAAGTGGTTCGACGGGATGTTGGGATTTACGGGTGGTGTGATGGTGGCAGCAAGTTTCTGGTCGTTGTTATCGCCTGCAATTGAGATGTCAGAAGGGGATGGTTTTCAAAAAGTTATTCCTGCAGCACTCGGTTTTGGGTTGGGAGCACTGTTCATTTTTGCACTTGATAAATTAACCCCTCACTTACACATCAATTTCTCCAAAGAGGAAGCAGAGGGACCTCAAACAGATTGGCATCGATCGACGTTGCTTGTTTTGGCGATTACGTTGCACAACATTCCTGAGGGACTCGCAGTCGGAGTTTTGTTTGGAGGAGCGGCAATGGGCATTCCCGGTGCGACGGTTGGCGCCGCCGTCGCTTTGGCCATCGGAATTGGAATTCAGAACTTCCCAGAGGGGCTTGCGGTAAGCATGCCTTTGAGGAGGCAAGGGGTCTCAGCTGGCCGGTCTTTGTGGTTCGGTCAACTTTCAGCAATTGTCGAACCCGTGGCGGGTGTCATTGGAGCCGTCGCTGTGATGCAAATGCAAGTTATTTTACCCTACGCACTCGCTTTTGCAGCTGGTGCTATGATTTATGTTGTGGTTGAAGAAGTCATTCCTGAGACGCAAAGGGATCGTTACACCGATTTCGCGACCCTTGGATTCATTGGTGGATTTTTGGTAATGATGGCATTGGATGTCGGGTTGGGCTAATTGAATACCTCGCGAATATTCAATCCTCCAAACCATCCTGAGGTCATCAAAAGAACTGTTCGTTGCTGGCGCGGAATTTCAGAGAACTTTTGTTGCAGCTCTTCTATCGAGGTAATAACCTGAACTGACTGATCATCGCAGAAGCATGATTGTACAAATTCTTTGGAGAGAATGGGCATCCCTTTGGATTCTAAAACCTTCGGGTCAAAGAATACAATCGCCTGATGTGCTTCATTTAAGCTGTTCTTGTACGTCGGCAAGAAAGCAGCGTTTAAGCTTGAAAAAGTATGTAATTCAAGTACGGCAGTAAGTTGTCTATTTGGGAAAGCGGTTCGGATCGATTCTGTCGTAGCTCGAACCTTACTCGGGGCATGTGCAAAATCTTGATAAAGGGTGAAGTCATCTGTCTCTACCAAGGTCTCTAACCGCTTTGCTGCGCCTTTGAAGGTAGTGATCGCCTGGTCAAAATCATAGGAATCCAGCCCCATTGCTGTCGCTACGCTCCGAGCTCCTCCAATATTTTGATAATTATGTGCTCCAACAAGTTGCGTTTTTATGCTCGCACCATCCTCGAATTCGAGTTCGGTGATAGAATTGCCAATAGGCATCGCTTTTGGGGTTTTATAAGGGCTGAGCCTTAAGTGACTCAAATCAAGCTTTTGGATGAGGTTGGATAATTCTTGATCTTCTTCACACCAAATGAGCTGTCCATTTTTTTCTATCGTCGTGATAAAAGCTTCGAATTGCTGAACATAGTGGTCTTTGGTTGGAAAAACATTGATGTGATCCCATGCAATGCCGCTTAAAAGTGCGATTTGTGGGCGATACCATAGGAATTTCGGCCTAGAATCAATTGGAGAACTCAAGTATTCGTCTCCTTCAAAAATGGCCCACTCATTCTCATCGTCAATTCTTACCATGCAATCAAAATTTTCCAATTGAGCTCCGACCATGTAGTTGAATGGAATTGAAATTGATTGCATGGCGTGCATTACCATGGAGGTGATGGTCGTTTTACCGTGTGATCCACCGATTACGATCCGCTTTTGCGTTAGGTTTCTGTGATAAAGAAACTCCGGGTACGATTGGATGGTCAATCCAATCTCCATGGCGCGCAGCAATTCGGGGTTATTTGATTTTGCATGCATGCCAAGTATGACAATATCGATGCTGCGGTCAATTTTGTCGGGAAACCAACCTTCATTTTCGGGTGCAATTCCCGCTGAATAAAGTCGGCTTTTTGACGGTTCTCGAATTTGGTCATCGGACCCCGTTACGCTGTGACCTGCGCGATGTAAGGCCAAAGCGATATTGTGCATTGCACTGCCACCAATGGCTATGAGGTGAATTCGCATATTCAAATTTCACCTGCTGGGAGTATGATATTTCGGCGTAAGAATAAAAATTCGAACAATCATTGTTGAAATGAATTGATATTAAATTTAGGCATGCGACTATTGAGAAATTTCTGGGGTGCATTCAAAGAGTTTTTCACCAGTTTTCCATTCATTTTTCAGAATCAATTGGGTCACTTTTTCCTGATTGCACTTTTTAGTGCTGCAGGTCTTTGGCTTTCGTGGTATTTCGTTAACACATCCATCAATGATTGGATGGTTCGAATCGTATCGGATGGATTATCATCAATCGGTGTTTGGGAGTGGACTCCATCGTGGCTCCAATCGACCCTATTGGATATAGTTGATTGGTCGGTTTGGCTAATCTTGATTTGGTTACAAATAAAATTGTTCAAGTTCGTTGTGTTGTTTGTATTGAGCCCATTAATGTCGGCTGTTGCTACAAAAACATATGGTAAATTGAATCCATCACATGAAACAGGCAATCAAAGCCTTCTCAAACAGGTGTTTCGTGGAATGGGTGCCGCAATTTTGTTCACCAGTCTCGAATGGTTTTTTGTCGCGATACTTTTTTTGTTGTCTTTCTTAATTTCCACGTTCATTCCAGTTTTATTGCCAATTTTGGTGGTATTTCCGATAATTTCTGGAGGGATAAGTGCGTGGTTTTATGGCGCTGTTCTTACTGATTATTCTTGCGAATTGAAGGGGTTATCGCCAACCCAAAGTTTACGACTCAGTTGGAAAAATTTTGGCAGGGTATTAGGTCTCGGACTTCCTTTCTATATTTTGATGTCTGTGCCCATTTTATCATGGTTTTTTGGCCCAGTAATCGGTGTTGTAACCTGCGTTGTTGCATCAATGAAATTGTGGCATAATCAATCCTCAGAGTTCCAGCGGCAGAGGTAATAAATGGTGTATTGACCTCGCTACATTTTAGTTGTTAGCTAAAAAAGCTCGACAAAACTGTGATTTATTAGTTTAAATCACTATATTTACACACCTAAATTAATTACGAGATGTTTAGTGAAGCCATGCTCCGCCACACTAAGTTCGTTGTAGCTGTTGTTATCGGATTGATTTCAACAACCACTGCTTGGTCCCAAACCGACGTGTCACAAGTAGTTCGCTCCTCCAATGCTGGAGGCGAAATGCACATCTGGATTGATCATTACCAGTTATTGACTTTCAGCGATAGCGTCGTTCGTTCCCTAGATCCTGTTGTCGACGGGCAGTGGAATGGGTGGAGTGACGTTTTGGCGAATCAAAACTCCCCAGGCGTAGACGTTGATTTTGATGGTTACAATGCCTATGGGGTTGAAGATCTAACCTGCACTGGTACAGTAACATCCGATAGTTTAGTCCTCAACAAAGACGCAGTCATCTCTGGAGTGATGACATTGAATGGAACCATGTCTTTATCTTCTGGGAGCATAACAGATACTGGCGGATCTATTTCATTTGGTGATGAAAACCTGAGCACTTCAGGTACTGCAGCGACAGGTAATTTGACTGTTACGGGCACGCTCAGTGTTTCATCGGGTTCAACATTGAATGGCACTGTAGATATTAATGCAGATCTCGATGTAGATGCCACTGACATTGATTTAGACGCTACGAACGATATCTCATTGGACGCTGGCGCAGCCTCGAACTTCACAACAAGTGCAGGCGGATTGACTCTTGCTGGTGCAGCGGGAGTGACTGTAACATCGACAGGTGGAACACTTGCGTTGAACGGAGCAGGCCAGACGGTTGATTTGAACGCAACCACTTTAGATATCGACGCGACTACCACGGACATAGACGGAAC
>JAQBTQ010000018.1 GCA_027624855.1 Bacteroidota bacterium | reverse complement strand
GAGCCCAAGCATAATCGTACCCAACAGCATTTCCACCAAGAGTGAGTTGCTTCTGGACCACAGGCGGAGGCTGAATTGAAGTCAGTGGGTTTCCAGCCATGAATACAATGGGAATCCCTTCCCAATCATTTCCAGTTCTTTGCTGAACCGACGCATACCGAGTCATGACGATGTCTCCCGATTCATCAACGACAGCATCATACATGGGATGCCAATAGGCATCGGTCGCTACATACGTTAGCGCCAAGGTCGCTTTTCCTCGAGGAGGCCCTGAAAATCTCAATGTCATCACCCCCTCGGTTCGGTTGGCTTTTTCTTCCAAGGCGTTGCGCTCCTGGTACAGATCATTCCATTCTAGAGCCAACTCCTCCATCTCCATTCGGAGTTCTAGCAGCATGTATTGGAGCTCTTTCACCCGCTCCCTCCAAAAGTTGGCATGCTCTAGCAAATCTTCCACAAGTAGTAACTCATTGCCACCGACTTGTCGATTGGATTGGATCATGGTCAATTCCTCCTCGTAAGTGAGCGTCAGCGCTTCTCTCAAAGCATTTGTCTGTCGATTCAATTCAATGGCTTCATCCAGTTCATCCATCTTTTCTGTAGTCGCCGCATCCTCACCGATGGGTTTCACTTTAAAAACATTGCTCACCAGCGACCAACCATCTTCCAAACTGATTTGGACCATATCAGCTTGCACACCCGTGGCCAATCCCGATATGTTAATCACTGCATTTCCATCTGCGTCCAGTTCGACCATTCCTTGTCTCTCTATCCTCGCCCCTTGTTCAAAAACTTGAACGGATACGACTGGCCAATTCTGTTGCTGTTGACCTATAATCATGTTGGAGGTCACTATGGCCAGGAAAAAGGCCAGACCAGCGAGAAATTGTCGATTCATCATCTTTGAAATTTAAGGGCAAATTACGGTGTCTTGGTAAATCCCATATCCAGCCCAAAGGCCAAGACCACCCTCGACGTTGGTTAACATATTCGCAGGGGGTGCAAAAGGACTGCCCTGACTTAAAATCAAATTCTCATAGCTCTGAACCGATCGGAATACAGCATCATCGATGCTGCAAAAACGGACCACTACCGTATCACCCGATTTAAAGTACCCCGCTTCAGAACTTGAAGCGAAATCATCGTCCCACGCGGTACTTCCGGCCGCGACCCCCCTGAAAGTACCAAACTCAAAATTCAGTCCATTAAAAAACGCGTCGTCAAAGACACTTCCCAATGGAGCCACGAAGTCGGCATCTTTTATCTCTCCAGCCATTTCGTCCCAATCTGGTCGGCGGTTGATGCGTTTAGCGAACCACCGATAAGCATTGCCAAGCGTATCAGGATCCGTAAATTGTGCATACATCAAGCCCAGTGTATCCAGCGTTCCTGGAGCTTGAAACCAAGCTGAATCGAGCTGAACAGGTTCGATAATAGTCGTCGATGCAGAGAGTGAATGATTCTGATAGGTTACATCGAGCTCGTAGGTTTTCCCACTTTCACCAACCAAAACAGGATCAAACGAAGTATAGACGCACAAATCAAGAACAGCCAGCAATTCAGCAGGAAAGCCCAACAAATCTTCAGCTACTTCCAATAACTCTGGCGATAAATCACTCGTACACAGCTCATCTAAAGAATAGGTATTCTCACCGTCATTCACATGTACAATACCTCCTGAAAGAAAAGCCTGACCAATTGAGTTCGCATCCACTGGATCGAAATAGCCTTGAGACTCACCGATAAAGACCACAGGGGGACTTCCCTGAAAAATCGTTCCTTCGACTACTAGCAGCGGTTCAGTTGTTGGAAGGTCAACTTCCACTTCTTGTTCGCATGCAACAAGCAACAGCAGAAGCATCATGGCGAGCGCTTCGAGCAAACCGGGTGTTTTGAACATGGCACAAAAATACGCCCCTCCTCATTGGTTGATGGTGGAAAAAATGAAGATAAATTGCCAAATCATTGGAAAATGTTTAGTCCAAACCAACGCCATGGCACCTAGTTTTGTCCAACAGGAATTGCCATGCTCAATCGACGACATCTTCGGATAAAGATTTTACATATGCTCTACGCCTTTTACCAGGACGAGGAGCGGGATGTTGTGAAAACCCGAAAGGCGTTGGATCATTCCATTCAAAAAATGCAGGAGCTCTATGTCCTGCTATTGCTGATGATTGGCAGCATGCAAGCTTTTGCCATCGAACGAATCGAAGCAGGCCGCAAAAAGCAATTGCCCTCACCCGAAGATTTGCATCCGAACACCAAGTTCGTCACTAATAAACCTCTGCGCGTGCTTGCGAACAGCAAGGTTTTGGCCAAAGCAGCTGAAGAATTAGGGCTCGGTTGGGGTGAACATCAAGAGATGCTTCGAAAAATGTTTCGCAGCCTGATTGAACATGAAGAGTATGTTAATTATATGGCAAGCGAAGAAAGAGGATTTCGTCATGATCGGGAGTGCTTGATCAGGATGTTTCGCAAGCACATGATCAACATGGAGTTGTTCCAAGATAGCTTAGAAGAATTGAGCATTTTCTGGAATGACGACTTGGATCTGGCTTCTTCCATGGTCATCAAAACCATCAAGACCATCAAGGAGTCTGATGACGATGTCCAACTTCTGCCACTTTGGAGAGACGATGATGATGATCGGGCATTTTTGGAAGGGCTCTTTACCGAGACCCTAGCACAGGCAAATGAAAATGAGGACTTTGTCACCAAGGCTGCAGCTAACTGGGACTTAGAACGAATCGCCCTGATGGATCGAATTTTGATGAAGATGGCATTGGCCGAGGCTAGAAGTTTCCAATCCATTCCACTGAAAGTGACCCTCAACGAGTACATCGAATTATCGAAATACTACAGCACTCCAAAAAGCAACAGCTTCATCAATGGTATTTTGGATGAATTGTTCGGCACGTTGAAAGAAGAAGGCAAAATCAAAAAAACGGGTCGAGGATTGATCGAATGAGGCAAACAAAACACATGATTTGGTCTTGTTTTATGCTGTGCACCGCTGCTTGCGGGTGTTCCACCTCAGAACAGGAAGAAGCATCAACGATTCATATCCACATTCCAGCCACCGCAAGTACCCAAGAACTGGAAAACGTGAAACTTCCAGCCATTTCATTTCAGGACAGTGTAGTGGATTTCGGAATACTCGCTGAGGGCAGTCAAGTTGAACACACATTCACTTTTCAGAACACTGGAGAGGCGCCTCTTTTAATCACTGATGTGAGCACCTCGTGTGGCTGTACACTGGCAGAAAGTTGGTCACGCAACCCCATCGAAAAAGGGGAAATGGGCAGCATTTCAGTTCGATTCAATAGCCGAGATCGAATTGGCAAAAACGAAAAGAAAGTTCAAGTGGTAACCAACGCATACCCTTCAACTGAAACTTTACTCATAATAGCAGAAGTTATTGGTCCAGAATAGATTAATACAAATTAACTCAAAAGAAAATATGTTGAATCTCATCCTACAAAGTCAACCCCCAGGAGGCGGTGGAATGGAGTTTTTTCTTCTCATCGGAGGCATGTTCGTCATCATGTACTTGTTCATGATCCGACCACAAATGAAGAAACAGAAAGAAGCCAAATCATTCCGAGAAGGATTGAGTAAAGGAGATAAGGTTGTCACCATTGGTGGAATTCACGGAAAAATTGTTGATATGAATGAGCGCACCGTTCTCATTCAGGTTGATGGAGCCAAAATCCGCGTTGAAAAATCTGCGTTGAACCCGGCTGGTGAGTCCTCTGAAGAGGACATTAAAGCAAACGCATGATCTCCAATTCATCCTCCAAAACTGCCCTACCCTCATTAGGGGTTTCACTCATTCCAGTCGGGGTACTTATGGCCTTGCTCGCTGCGGATGTTTTGGCATTTGGGGAGGATAGCTCGTACGGTGCCAATCAAATAGCCATGTTGCTCGCAGCGATGATTGCCGCAGCCCTCGGAATGGCAAGAGGTACAAGATGGTCTGAGATTAGCAATGCAATTGCAGGTTCTGTTTCCCAAACGACCGAAGCCATACTCATCCTTCTCATGATTGGAGCCTTGTCGGGAACATGGCTCATTGCTGGAATCATTCCAGCATTTATCCATTATGGCCTACAAGTATTAGAACCTGAAATTTTCCTGTTCGCAGCGTGCATTATCTGTGGCGTTCTATCGCTGGCAACAGGAAGTTCTTGGGGAACCATCGGTACAGTTGGTGTGGCATTGGTCGGCATTGGTTCGGCGTTGGGATTGAATGAAGGGTGGGTTGCCGGAGCCATCATTTCTGGCGCTTATTTCGGAGACAAAATGTCTCCATTAAGTGATACCACAAACATCGCCGCAGCCGTAGGTGGAACGGAATTATTCCGGCATATCCGTTACATGACATTGACCACAGTCCCAAGTTTGGTCATCGCACTATTGGTGTTTTTGGTCGTGGGATTTGCAGGCGGAGCGGCACAAGATGGATTTTCAAGCTCGTTTGCACAAGAATTTGGCGAAGCGGTGTTCACTGAATTCAACATACATGCGGGATTATTTTTGGCCCCAGTAGCAGTAATAGTTCTCATAGCAAAGAAAGTACCAGCAGTGGCTGCCCTGATGATTGGTACAGTGCTTGGCGCTATCACAGCCATTGTCTTTCAACCAGAAATTGTGCGAGAAGTCGCGAACATGACGAACGAAGGAAGTTATGCTTTGGCATCATTCAAAGCTGCTATCCACTCTATGGCATTGGATAGCTCGATCGCTTCATCGAATGAAATGGCAAATGAGCTGCTCAAGGCAAAGGGAATGTCGGGCATGCTCAATACCGTATGGTTGATTCTTTGCGCAATGGTCTTTGGTGCGGCCATGCAAGCCACAGGAATGCTTCAGCGCATCACAGGAGCGATTTTGCAGGGCGTTCAATCCACCTTTGGATTGGTATCGCGGACGGTTGGCACATGCATTGCCTTCAACGTTCTTGCATCCGACCAATACCTTGCGATTGTCGTCCCTGGCAACATGTTGAAGGACGCCTATCAATCCAGAGGGCTCGCACCTGAAAACCTCAGTCGAACGCTTGAAGATTCGGGAACAGTTACGAGTGTTCTCATACCGTGGAACACCTGTGGCGTGGCGCAAAGTGGAATTTTGGGGATAAGCACGTTGACTTATTTGCCTTATTGTGTTTTTAATTGGATCAGTCCAATCATGACCATGGTCATTGCGGCCATCGGCTTTAAAATCGCAAAGCTCGAACCAACGCCTCCCTTGATGGATTAATTCCATTCAATCATTGAACTCTCACCTCTCGTCATTGTTGACTTCTCATGCCAGCTACAAAGGTTTTGTCACAATCAAAACAACTCGATGATGAGCAAATTACCATTGTCGGAGCCCATGAGCACAACCTAAAAAATGTCTCACTATCCATTCCACGCAATCGGTTAGTCGTCATCACCGGTGTCAGTGGAAGTGGAAAGTCCAGTTTGGCTTTTGACACCCTTTATGCTGAAGGGCAACGACGCTATCTAGAAACCTTTTCTGCTTATGCGAGGCAATTTTTGGGTGGACTTGAACGTCCAAAAGTTGAGCAGATCACTGGGTTGAGCCCTGTCATTAGCATCGAACAAAAAACAATCTCAAAAAATCCCCGCTCGACTGTTGGAACCATCACTGAAGTTCATGATTTTTTGAGGTTGGTTTTCGCAAGAGCCGCCGATGCATTTAGCATGCAGACGGGCGAAGCGATGGTTCGTTTTACCGATGAAGAAATACTAGAACGCATCCTGGAATCCTTTCATGGAGAGCGGATTCACCTTCTAGCGCCGCTTGTAAGAGGACGAAAAGGTCACTACCGCGAGTTGTTCGAATCCATTTCAAAACAAGGGTATTTAAGGGCTCGCGTTGATGGAGCATTGATAGAGATTGAACCCGGTATGAAATTGGACCGATACAAAGTCCATGACATTGAAGTGGTCATCGATCGCCTTGAAGTGCGACTGGATGACGAAGAGCGCTTATTGCGTTCGATCAAAACTGCACTCAATCTGGGCAAGGGGAACATGAGCGTTTTCCAACAAGATTCGAAGAACCTCAGGCACTTTAGCCGAAACCTGATGTGTCCGACGACCGGAGAAGCCTATCCAAACCCAGAGCCCAATCTATTCTCATTCAATTCACCATATGGAGCTTGCGCGCAATGCAATGGCCTGGGTGAAGTTGCAGAAGCTGAAATTGAGTTGATCATCCCCGATGACACGAAAAGCATTCAGAAAGGCGGCATCGAACCACTGGGTGAAATCAAAGGCAGTCGGACCACAGAAATCATCCAAGCCATTTTGACTGCATCAGGTGACGCCCTCAAAACCCCGATCAAAGACCTCAGCCCAGAAGTCCTCAGTGAAATTCTCTACGGTTCAAAAGAACCCATCTGGATTCCAGGCAAAGCGAACACACGAGGTCATCATGCCAATTGGGAAGGCGTCATCGCTACAATTGAATCTGCCGCAGAGCGCAGCAGCTCGATTCCATTGAGGCGATGGGCAAAACGGTTCATGAAAAAGAAATCCTGCCCTTCTTGCGATGGCACAAGACTTAAACCAATCAGTCTTCAATTTCGATTGGCAGGGCAGAACATTGCAGAGCTGGGAAAATGGGATTTGAATACGCTCGCACAATGGTTCGATGAACTCGATGGTGAATTGACCGATCGTCAACGTACCATTCTAAAAGAACCTCTCAAAGAGATCCGAGCTCGATTGGGATTTTTGGTTGAAGTCGGCTTGGATTACCTCGCTTTGGACCGTTCCTCGCGAACGCTTTCGGGAGGAGAAGCGCAGCGGATAAGACTGGCCACGCAAATTGGCAGCCGACTCACTGAAGTACTGTACATCTTGGATGAACCGAGCATTGGACTGCATCAACAGGACAACGAGCGTCTCATAAACAGTTTGAAGGCGTTAAGGGATGCCGGGAATTCGGTCATTGTTATTGAACACGATGAAGAAATGATGATGCAAGCCGACCACCTCATCGACATCGGTCCAGGTGCCGGAATCCATGGTGGTTACATTGTCGCAGAGGGATCACCCTCCGAACATCTCGAGCTAAAAGGAACCACAGCTCAGTATTTGAATGGTTCAAAGAGCATTCCCATCCCCAATCGAAGAAAACTAGGAAGAAGCAAGAAATTGAAATTGGTGGGTGCAACAGGACACAATTTATCCGATGTGGACTTGACCATTCCTTTGGGTTCATTCACCTGTGTGAGTGGAATTAGTGGAAGCGGGAAGAGTAGCTTGGTCAATCAAACCCTTTACCCGGCTCTCCACAACCACTATTACGAGGAAACCCAAAGCCCCCTCCCTTTCAAGTCATTAAAAGGATTGGAACACCTGGATAAAATCATTGCCATCAACCAGAGTCCGATAGGCCGTACACCTCGATCCAATCCTGCTACATATACCGGGATTTTCAATGAAATTCGATCCCTTTTTACAAAACTACCAGAAGCGGCGATTCGTGGATATAAACCCGGGAGATTCAGCTTCAATGTCGCTGGTGGTCGATGCGAAGAATGTAAAGGAGCTGGCGTCAAAACCATCGAAATGAATTTCTTGCCTGACGTTCACGTTACATGCGAAACTTGCAATGGCAAACGCTACAACCGCGAAACACTAGAGGTCCGCTACCGCGGCAAATCAATTGCAGATGTCTTGCAGATGACGGTGGATGAATCACTCGAATTTTTTGATTCATTTCCGAAGTTGAAAAGGATCATTAAGACCCTCAAGGATGTTGGACTCGGTTATATCACGTTGGGACAACAATCGACCACCCTCTCTGGTGGAGAAGCCCAGCGCATAAAATTGGCGGCAGAATTGGCTAAAGTCAATACTGGACAAACCCTCTATCTCCTGGACGAACCCACAACTGGTCTTCATTTTCAAGATATACAGATGTTGATCAATGTCCTGCAACGACTCGTCGATCACGGAAATACGGTATTGGTCATTGAACACAACTTGGACGTCTTGAAAGTGGCCGATTACCTCATCGATCTGGGGCCACAAGGCGGCATGCGAGGAGGAGAAATTGTTGCGGAAGGAACGCCGGAAGAAGTTGCTAAAAATCCACAGAGTTCGACCGGTCCATTTTTACGCGGTATTTTAGGCGTGTAAAATTGAATTATGAAGAAAGGATTTAAGCAGAGAGATTGGAACGAAATTAAAACCAACGACAGTTGGTCCATCTTTAAGATCATGGGGGAATTTGTTCAAGGGTTCGAAACCTTGCAACGAATTGGCCCTTGCATCAGCATCTACGGTTCGGCCCGCATGGCAGAAGACTCTGTGGTGTACAATGAGGCCCGTGAAGTCGCCAAACAATTAAGCGAAAGAGGATATGGCGTTATCACTGGAGGTGGACCTGGCGTCATGGAAGCTGGGAATCGTGGAGCGCATGACGTGGGAGGAACATCGGTTGGCCTCAATATTGAACTCCCTTTTGAGCAACATAACAATCCATACATCGATCCAGATAAGAGCATCGATTTCGACTACTTCTTTGTCCGAAAGGTCATGTTTGTCAAGTACTCTCAAGGTTTTGTCGTGATGCCAGGAGGTTTTGGAACATTGGATGAATTGTTCGAGGCCTTGACCTTGGTCCAGACTGCAAAAGTTGAGCCTGTACCCATCATTTTATATGATTCAAAATTTTGGGCTGGCCTCGTTGATTGGATGAAAACCACGCTATCCGACAAATACCGAACCATCAGCCCTGGAGACCCTGATTTATTTCACGTTGTAGACACGCCAGAGGAAGTGGTTCAAGTCATCGATGGTTTCTACGCCAAGTCCCTCCTGAGACCTAACTTCTGACCTCAAAATCTTTTCTGCATGCGAATCCTTATATCCCTATTCATGCTCCTCTTCGTTGGAGCTGCTCATGCTCAATTTCCATATGAAGCTTCTGTATTGAATGAATATTACATTCCTCTAGATGATCCACAATCACTAGAGATTGAAGTCGGTTGGGATGACCCCGAAGTTGAAATCCCCTTGCCTTTTGAGTTCACTGTCGGAGGCGGAGAGCCGATGAGTATGCTGCTCCTTTCTGGAACTGGTGAAATGCTGATGGGGATGAGTAGCGCTGGCTTGCTGGACATTCTTTGGCCAATCAGTTTGGATGTCATGGATATAGGAGCGGTGGAAGCGGAAGAGTTCAGTCTAATCCAATATCAAGTAACCGGAGAAGCCCCGAATCGCATCCTCAAGGTTGAATGGAATGAAGTCGGGTTGTATGAAGAAATAAGCAACCAAGGCAGCACCACACTCAGGCTCAACTTTCAAACTTGGCTCTACGAAACGGACAACATCATCGAATATCGTTTCGGACCCAACACCATTAGCAAAGGGTTACCGGACACGGATTTTTTGACCTCTGGCATCATCTTGGATTTTGACTACGACTACTATGACGGTTTATTTTACACGGCTAGTGGAGCGCCTGCTGATCCAACTTGGACGGTAAGTGATGATTTTTATGCATGGTATTACAACGGATCCATGCTTGATGGAATTCCAGCGGAAGGAACTGTTTACCGATTTGGACCCATAACGAACGCTGTAACTGATCCGACCCTTTCAATGGGGATTCATTGTTTTCCAAATCCTGCACAGTCTCACGTTTGGCTATCAAATGAAGGGGGCACAGAAATCGCAGTTCAAATCTATGACAGCCGAGGAGTTCGTGTTGAGGAATTGCTCATTCAGGCGAATCAAACCGCTTCATGGAACTGTTCAAGTGTTGCTCCGGGCACCTACCTTCTCGTATCTCAAAAAGAAGGAGAAGCCAATCGACATCAACGAATTATCATTCAGTAGCGCAAGCGAAACTGCGAATCAATGCTTTAAAAATGGCAATGACAATCGCTGGTTGTTCTTGCTGATTTCGACAACGTATAACCCAACGGGCCAATCACTGACATCTACCGTTTCTGATTTTCCCTGACTCCAATTCCACGAATGGACCTCGCGGCCTGAAACATCCAAGGCTCGGCAAAATGCACCATTCAAGTCGACAAATTTTGACTCCAAACGGAAATAATCATTTGCGGGATTTGGATACAGCAGGAGTCCACCGTCGATTAAGGACTCTTCAACCTTCATCACAGGATCGAATCCAATGGTGAAAACTCCGTGTTCGGGTAAGTCAACTTCGACACTCCAATATTGGCCTTGATTCTGTAGCGGATAGAAATCTGGTTGATTCGAAATGTCGAAATGATCGCCTTCGGCAACGATGAGCCCAATTGCAGAAGACGCAAACAATTCCGCAACTCCCGCATCTACGACTCGGAAGGTAACCGGCCCGGCATCTCCCACTTCTTCACAAGCCCAAATGCGTTCAAGTCGAGGCGACTGAAAAGGGTATGCCTCAACCACAGCCAATGCACCACCGTCATGTCCCCAAAATAGGTATTCACCATTTTCTAGGCCTTGAGGGCTACTCATACGAATCTGACCTGTTCCTTGTGCATCGACGTGAGCATCCCATTCACTTTCCATTCCAATTCCAGCCACGTCTGAAGGGTACGACGACCGGAAATAATGCTGAACATTTCCCAAGTTAATGCCGTAACGAGCAGCGATATAATTCGAAATAATCGTTCGATGGGATTCAAACAAGCGTCTGCCATAAATGAAATGTTCCGAAATGAATCCTTGTCCAAATCGCTCCTCATAATCCCAACCATATCGAACTTCTACAAAATCCGATTCATCTCGCGCACCAATATTTGAACCTGGAAACGGCAAGCGCGTATCGTTCACAATGGTATAGAAATTCTGATCCCAGTCCGATTGGTCATAAATGACACCATAAAATTGGGGCAGCGATGCATCGACAATCCATAATGGAGTCGCCTGTGCATAGTTTTCTTCATCATCGATGACGACGGACTGGAAGGAACTTTGATTTTTCCATGGATGCAGTATGAATCCGTTGCGATCCCGAGCACTGGCAATCCAGCCGTGGTCATTCCATGCGGTCTCTGCACCTCTGACCACACTGAATGCAGAAATATCTCGACGCATTTCCACAACAGGCGCCACAATACAATCATTTTCACCATCAAATTTCAGCGCGGGATGTCCATTCAATCCATCAATGGTCGAAAGTGGTCTAGCATTTCCATCTTCTTGGTACGCAGAGACAAAGTTTCCTGACAAAACATCCCTCCATTCATAAACAGACTCACCAAACCCAATCTCCTCTCCCATTTCATCGTACAAGCCTTGGTCAGCGCGCAGCCAAATCGATAAATCATTTTGGCTTCCCACCCCTCCAGGGCCCCAAGGCCCAAATGCATCCGGCACCGGATGATAAACCAATTGCAACGTGTCCGAGCCGAGATTTGGTAATTCAAATCCCCCGGCTTCCGTTGCTACGGCGTCTGGAATGGATAATTGGATGGGTCCAAATGATTCTGGAACTACGGTCACCTCATATCCGCCTTCGTTTTCAATCAAATTGGTCAAAGTTGCATTGGTAACAGCGATGTCACCAACATCAAATCCCTCCATGGCAATGGGAAGTAAATTCCGCCGAAAAGTCAACTGCACATTCGCATTTCCATAAATAGAAGTCTCGCCATTTGTGGGGTCTAGATAGGCAATGGCTGGAAACCCAACGGGCTCGCCGTACACATCCGATTCCCACATGCCTCGACCGTACGTTCCCGCTCGCAGGCGTTGGGGATCATTCTCAGAACTTCCAGGGTAAAGTTCAAGTTCTGTCACGCGAACTGTCAGTGGCAATCCATTGGAAAAATCCATCCACAGACTATCCGCATTGCTCCAGTAATAAACTCCCATATCGGAGCCTGCATACAAACCACCCGTTCCGGTTGTATCATAAACCAGGGTGTTAATGGGCAGCTCAGGCAAGTCACCTTCTAATTCTGTCCAGCTCTCGCCCAAATTTTCCGACTTCCATACTTTGTAATTGAACGATATGTAGACCGTACTGTCTTCGCCCGCCACCGTTTCTATAGCCAGAACTGGCTGCGCGCTCAACGGCAGATTTTCAGACAAGTCCCACCATGCTACACTATCCACATCAGCCAGGGCATTGTCACAACGAAAAAGCTTTCGAGTTGCCTCTGTCGCCAATAGGATGTTTTCGTTGTTGCGATGGCGATGAACCACTCGCATCGTATTCGCATCGGTACCTCCTAATTCAGATGATATCTTTTCCCAAACGATGCTATCCCGGTCCGCATGCTTAACGTTGGTCGATCGCCAAACATTCAGCAGACCTACGAACATGGTCGAAGGGTTCTCCGGCGCAACGGTGAACGGAGTAGACCATGCACCTCCTTCGTCTATGCCCAACTCACCATTTGCAACGATTGTTTGAGACTGAATTCCCGGGCCAGTTCGATAGATTCGACCATATTGGGAACTCGAAAAAAACCAATCTGGGTCGGTTGGATCGAAAATGCATTCAAATCCATCTCCACCACTGCCTCGTTGCCATTGAACACCGTTGAATAGGTAGGTTCCGTTATCCTGGTATCCATTCATTGCACCATTGCCATAAAATGGACTCTGCCCAATTTTATAAATCTCCCCGGTGATAATCCCATGACTCATGTCTTGCCATTGGTTGCTGTCCTCCAAGCGATAGATTCCTCCATCATTGGCCAGCCAAATTTCTTCGGTGTGCGGATTGACTTCGAGGGCATGCTGATCCACGTGCAAATAGCTGTCCTGGATATCAATCCAAGTGGCACCCGCATCATCTGAGCGCTTCATTCGGATTCCACCGGCATAAACGCGATCAACCACATTGGGGTCAGCCTCGAGGCATAAATCATACCACGCTTGTCCTCCCTCACCTTCTCCCGATGCGCTCCAACCCATGATGTTTGGGCTATCACTCATTTCAACAAAATTTAAACCCGTGTCTTCCGATTTATAGAAAGCCCTGTATTCATAAGTACCCGTTGACAAGACATACACATTTTCGGGAGCTGCTGGTGTCACCGCTATGACCATCCGAGTGCTCGGAACAATGCCATCGTTGATGTATTCCCACGTTTCACCTGCATCTTCGCTCCTCCAAAATCGCCCTTGGCCTGTGCAATAGATGATGTCAGGATTGATTGGGTGCACTGCGATGTCCTTGTAATTTTGGGTGTTGCTCGAAACTTGGTTCCAGGTTTCGCCACCATCTGTCGTTTTGTAAATCCCACTGCTCGTAGCTGCAATGACTTGATTCTCATCAGTGGGATAAACCGCCAACGCACCAACGACAAAACCGCTTATGGCTGAGTTCACGAAGGTCCAACTAGCTCCTCCATCGATGGATTTCATAACCCCCATACCCGGGCTATCAGAGGCATCGCGATCTCCTGTTCCAATGTAAACGACCTCTGGATTGGAAGGTGAAAAAGCAATGGCACTCACACCAAGGGTGGGAAAATCATCGGTGTTGGTTTCCCAAGTAGATCCCGAATCAAACGACCTCCATAAACCTCCAGCCGGCGCCCCTGCAAAGATGATTGCAGGGTCATTGGGATGGAATGCGATTGCGTTCATTCGACCGACTCCACGAATATCGTCCCGCGTCGTAATGTCATCTAACGTAGGTCCGCACACCTGCCAATTGCCATTCATTGAACGCCCTTCTTGTCTCCATTGTTGAATGTCACGATGAGCGTCTAGCGTGGCTGAACTGCCAATCATGTGGTCATTCTCATCAACCCTTCCGTCAGTCAAGTGCAACCAACGCTCAACCTGCTTATAGCCCGATCCTTTCACTCGCTCTCTTCCCTCCCATCGGGATTCGAAAAAGGACCGAATTTCAGCGGGGTTCGCATCAACGTCCTGCATCAAGACGGACCAATCTGGATCCTGTTCAGCAGTTGACTGGGCCTGTGCAGGTACACAAGTCAGAACCAAAAGGAAGATGAAGGATGAAAGGATTTTCGAGAAATTCATTGTGACAATATTGGCAGAAATGTTCGTTCGAATTTAGCCCTTGAATTCCATTTGACCTGTCAAGCCGGCGTAAAGTCTTGCTTCGAGGGTCAGAATGGCAGAATTTCTGACCTAAATCTGTGTTGGCGCGAACTTTGGTTCATATCGGCAGTAAACCAAATCAAAATGGCAAAAGGAAACATCAACGTACAGACGGAAAACATTTTTCCAATCATCAAAAAATTTCTTTACAGCGACCATGAGATTTTTCTCAGGGAACTGGTTTCAAATGCGGTTGATGCCACCCAAAAAAGATTAACCCTGGCCAAGCTCGGAGAAATTCCAACTGTAGAAGGCAACACTGCCATTGAAGTCATTCGAGATCAGGAAGCGAAAACATTGACCATTCGCGATCGAGGCATTGGAATGTCTGAAGAAGAAGTCAATAAGTACATCAATCAAATCGCTTTTTCTGGCGCGACTGAATTTTTAGATAAGTACCAAGGGGAAGAGGCAAAGACTGCGATCATAGGACACTTTGGTTTGGGTTTCTACTCTGCCTTCATGGTTGCAAAACAAGTCGACATTGTCACTTGGAGTCAGCGAGACGGTGAAACCGCAATCAAGTGGTCATGTGATGGATCGCCAGAGTATTCAATTGATCCAGTAGAGAAAGAAGAGCGTGGGACCGACATCATTCTGCACATCGCTGACGACAGTGAAGAGTTTCTTGAAGATGCTCGAATCCAGGGCATCTTGACGAAATATTGCAAATTCATGCCTGTTGAGATCATTCACGGCACGAAAACAGAATGGATTGACGACCCAAACGGTGAGAAAGACGATGACGGAAAAGTCAAGAAAATTGAAAATGAAATACCGCGAGTCATCAACTCAACGACGCCACTTTGGAGTCGAACGCCGGCGGATCTGAAAGATGAGGACTACTCAGAATTCTACAAGGAGTTGTATCCGATGAATTTTGAAGATCCCTTGTTCCACATCCACCTGAATGTAGACTTCCCTTTCAACTTAACAGGGATCCTTTATTTCCCGCAATTGAAAAAGGAAATGGAATTGCGTCGTGATAAAATCCATTTGTATTCCAATCAAGTGTTTATCACCGACAACGTCGAAAATATTGTTCCGGACTTTCTCACCTTGCTGCATGGCGTCATCGATTCACCTGACATTCCATTGAATGTTTCGCGATCCTATCTGCAAGAGGATGCCAACGTTAAAAAAATCAGTGGTCACATCTCAAAGAAAGTTTCAGACAAATTGAATTCAATGTTCAAGAAAGACAGGAATTCATTTGCTGAACAATGGGATGATCTCCGAATCTTCATCGAATATGGCATGCTTACTGACGAAAAATTCTTGGATCGGGCGAAAAAATTCATGCTCTTCAAGGACACCACTGGGGAATGCACGACCTACGAAGAATTGATTGATGCAGTTGGTAGCACGCAAAAAGATAAGAATGGTAAGATCATTTTACCGTACACCGCAGATGCTAAAAACCAGCATGCATTCATTGCACCAGCTCTCGAGCGAGGGTATAAGGTACTGGTTATGGAAGGGCCGCTTGCAGCGCATATGGTCCAAAAGTTAGAAGAAGCCTACCCAGATGTGCAATTCAAGCGAGTTGACTCCGACGTGATTGACAAGCTGATCGAAACGGATGAGGCAACGACCAGTGCACTCGATGAAAAGCAGGAAGCGCAGATTAAACCAATCATTGAAGGGGCTTTCCCATCCGACTCATTCAAGGTGAACTTTGTCGCGATGGCGCCAACAGCAGCTCCTTTGACCATCACTCGCTCAGAATTCATGCGCCGCATGAAAGAGCAACAAGCCGTTGGTGGAGGCGGTTTTCAAATGTTCGGCTCACTCCCAGATAGTTTCGACGTTGCAGTGAATTCAAACCATGCATTGATTCAGAAAATCCTGGGTGAAAAGGATGAGAAAAAGCAAAAATCCATGGCCAAAAAAGCCGGAGATTTAGCACGCTTGTCTCAAGGATTGTTGGAAGGCGAAGAACTCACCACCTTCATTCAAGAGGGATACGCTGAGTTGTCGTGAGCCGCTACGGAGCTTGGATTGGAGGAGCAATTGGCTGGGCATTAGGAGGGCCAATTGGAGGAATTCTTGGTTACACCTTCGGCAAGATGTTCTCAGACAATTCCTTGTCCGTAGAGTCCAATGACAATTGGAATGGCAATCGCCAAACACGACCGGGTGATTTCAGTCTTGCGCTGCTTGTGCTCAGCGCAGCTGTGATGAAAGCGGACGATCGCGTATTGAAATCTGAATTGGACTTCGTCAAAGCCTTTTTGAAGAACAATTTCGGACCGAATCAAGCGGACCAATTGACCCTCATGTTGCGTGATGTGTTAAAGCAAGAAATTCGGGTAAAAGAAGTCTCGGAACAGATTCGGCACCACATGGATTTGTCGAAGAGGCTACTCTTGATTCAATACTTGTATGGGATAGCCAAAGCGGATGGTGAGATTCATTCGAGCGAAATTCATCAGATTCATCAGATTGCCGGGTGGCTTCGAATCCCGGCTGGTGACTTAAAAAGCATTGAAGAAATGTTCAGTGCAGGCACATCAGACCCATTTAAGGTCTTAGAAATCACGAAAGACGCCACGGATTCGGAAGTCAAAAAGGCCTATCGAAAACTTGCAGTCAAATACCATCCAGATAAAGTTCTGGACCTCGGAGAATCACACCGCAAGCAAGCCAGGGAGCGCTTTGATGCCATTCAGAATGCCTACGAGCAAATCAAAAGGGAACGAGGCTTTAAGTAACCCTCCCATTTTCAATTAACTTGGCTCCGATAATTTGCTGAACCAACTTTCACTGAAACCACAAAACATGTACAAATCAGCCCGATTACCTTGGCTACTTTTCATCGCCTTTGTGCTGCTCGTCGCACCGGAAGGCATGGCTCAAAAAGGCCGAAAGTCAAAGAATAAATCAAGCACTGAAAAGCCTTCTGGAAAATCCCGATCCGAGGAATTAAAGAAGATCAACGAACTGACAAAAAATTGTATTGAATTCAATGGCCTTTTCACCATGTACAGTGATACGATCAATGGTGAAAGTTGGATGGCAATCCCTGATTCCATGTTGAATCGTGAATTCATTTACTTTTCCCATGTTGATGATGGAGTCGCTGAATCAGGATACACCCGTGGAAGTTATCGAAGCAGTAAAATCATTTCATTCCACAAGCATTTCGGGCGCTTGGAAGTTCATGCGGAGAATACAAACTACTTCTTCGATACCGAATCCCCGCTTTCACGAGCTGCTTCTGCGAACATCAACACCCCCATCCTCGCAAGTTTGAAAATTGAAGGAGAAGATTCTACGAAAACGGTGCACTTGATTTCCGGAGACGCCCTTTTCAAGCAAGAGGACTTCGAAATGATCAAAATGCCTTCAAGGAAACCAGGGGAATCCGTTTTGGGAAAACTCTCCAAGGAGAAAACCAAAATTCACCGCATCAATAACTACCCAGAAAACACAGAGATTATTGTAGACTATGTTTACGATAATCCAGCCCCTAAATCTGGAGGAGCGGCATTGGAAGACCCCAGGGTTATTACTGTCCGATACCAACACAGTTTGCTCGCAATGCCCGAAGACGGGTTCACCCCCCGTCCGGACGATGCCCGAATTGGCTACTTCACCACACAAGTTGAGCACATGACTTCCACCTCATCCACACCATGGAAGGACATGATTCACCGCTGGAGGCTTGAGAAAAAAGACCCTGAAGCTGAGGTTTCTGAACCTGTCAAGCCCATCGTATGGTGGATTGAAAACACCACCCCTTACGAATTCCGCGAATACATCCGCACGGGCGTTGAGAAGTGGAATCTGGCATTTGAACCTCTTGGATTCAGTAATGCGGTGCAAGTCAAGGTTCAACCGGATTCGGCGGAGTGGGATGCCGGTGACATCCGCTACAACGTGCTGCGATGGACGAGTTCCCCAAGCCCACGCTACAGTGGTTACGGACCGAGCTTTGTCAACCCTCGAACGGGCGAGATTCTCGGGGCAGACATCATGCTGGAATGGAGCGGTATGACTGGAAGGTTGTGGAGATCAGAAGTATTTCAAAACGCCGGTTATGAAAGTGATGAAGCTGAAGAAGACGAATCAGAGCTAAGCTCAAGAGCACTGTATGGAGAGATGTTGCATCGTTGCGATGCAGGTCAGATCCATGCTCAGCAAACATTATTTGGATTGGCCGCCTTGCGCGCAAGATCATTTGATTCAGATGATCAGGAGCGATTTACCCGTGAAACCCTCCACCGATTGGTTCTTCACGAAGTCGGTCACACCTTGGGATTGAGTCACAACATGGCGGGATCGACCATGCAAAGCCCGGAAGACCTCAAAAACGCTGAAGTTGTGAATGAGCAAGGAATGTCCAACAGCGTCATGGATTATCCTTCCATCAATTTTGCCAGGAATTCTGACGAACAAACAAAGTTTTTTGATGATGCGCCAGGACCTTACGATCACTGGGCCATCGAATATGGGTATTCTGTAAGTGACGATGGCCCCCTTGAAGAATCTCAGAGACTTGAGGAAATCCTGAGAAAGTCCACCCATCCAGATTTGATGTTTGGAAATGATGCGGATGACATGCGAAGACCTGGCGGTGGTATGAATCCTGATGTTAATATCTACGATCTTTCAAGCGACCCCGTCGCTTATGCTGCTGAACGCTGTGAATTGGTCAATGATTTGTTGCCAGGCATCATAGAAGAATACGGGAATGATGATCAGAGCAGTTTTCTTGAAGTACGACGTGCTTACTTGACATTAACAGGAGAGTACATAACCCAATTGGGCGTGATGACCCGTCAGATTGGGGGGATACGATACAATCGAGCTCATCCTTCACAACAGGACAATGCTCCTCTTCAGCCTGTATCCGCTGAAGACCAAAAAGCCGCAATGGATGCTTTGGCAACCTATGCCTTTGCTCCAGATGCATTTGAGGCGGCTACTTCTGTCTACGGCTATTTGCAAGATCAACGAAGAGGTTTTGGCTTTTTTGCCAGCCCTGAGGATCCGAAAATTCACGCTCGAATCATTTCTTCTCAAAAAAACGCGCTAAATCATCTTTTGCATCCGCGTGTTCTGCAGAGAATTACCGATGCCAATATGTACGGTAATGCGTATACGCTAGACGCGTTCATGAGTGATTTGACTACTGCCATTTTCAAGGACGATTTGAAAATAAGTGTCAATACGGTCAGGCAGCAACTGCAAATCGAATACGTCAAACGTCTAATTGATGTCTTAGATCCGGCCAAGAAATACGACACCATCGCTCAATCCATGGCGCTGTCATCATTGCGTCGTATCCAACGCGAACAAAAAAGTGGTTCCAATCCTGATGCCTTGACACGAGCCCATAGAGAACATTTAGTTTTCATTATCGAAAAGGCGTTGAATCCCGGATAAGTATGACTGTGCAAAAAGTGTGAAGAACTGGACGGAAACTCTTGATAATAGATTTTCCGTCCTTCTTTTTGCTCGCTACCTTGACTCTTGATGTCAGTGAATCGCGAGTTCAAGGTTATGGGAGGGCATATTGCCCATGATGTGTGTGACTACATCGCATCGATGTGTTCAGAACAATCCATGGACATTCACGTAGGATGCGATAGTCAGAATTACAAGCGCTACACCGTTTATGTCACGACCGTTGTCTTCCGATTTCCGGATAACGGAGCCCATGTCATTTACAGAAAAGAACGGGTACCGAAAATCACAGACCTATGGACCAAATTGTGGGGAGAAACAGAACGGTCGGTTGAATTGGCCAACTTGATTTTATCCGAGTGTAACATTCGGGTGAAGCAGATTGACCTCGATTTCAATTCAGACCCTCAATATCCATCCCAAAAGCTAATCAGTGCCTCTGCGGGTTATATCACCTCGCTCGGTTTTCAAGCAAAAGCAAAGCCCAATTTGCTCATGGCCGCTTGGGCAGCAAACGTCTTGTGCCACTGAATCATTCCGCTGATTCTCTGGAAAAAATTCGCTCCAATTCTTGTTCCCGAAACTCAAAAATGCCACGAACTTTTTTGTGAATGAATCCCCCAGTCAATTCTCCAATCCAACCTCCAGGCAAGGCATAATGAAGCGTATCTTCCATTAATACTCCCCCATCCTGAGCCGTGAAACGGTGTACGTGATGCCAGAATTTATAGGGTCCAAATCGCTGTTCATCGATGAAGTATTCTCCTTCCTTGACTTGTGTGATTTCAGTGACCCAATTCATAGGAATATTCAGAATAGGTCGAATGCGATAGCTAATGATTTGTCCTGCGAAAGCACGACGTTCGTGACCCGAGAGGATTTCAAATGACATATCTGGAGGAGTGATTCGATCAAGATTTTCAGGCACACTGAAAAAATCCCATGCCGCTTCCAGCTTCAATGGCAACCATTGGGTGGTTTCGAGTCGATGCAGTTTCATGAGAATGAAAACGATTGAACGTTGTGAATGTTCTACCCGGTACATCATAAAAAAATGAAGCATCCGCCGTTGCAGATGCTTCACTACGATTCACAACTAGGTCCTCCAAGAACTAAATGTTCCATGACCTATTATCAAATATATTAAATATGTCGCATAAAAACAACGTTTCATCATTATTACAACTTTGATTAATCGAATAATTGAAGCCAATCCAATCATATCTACTTTTGATTCATGACGTATCAGGCACTCAGATACTGTTCAATGTTGGCCCTGGCCTTACATTTTTGTGCGGGTTTGACTTGGACTTTGGCCCAAACAACTCCGGAAAATTGGGCACAGGAGTTTGACAGAAGAATTCAACTAACTGATTACACTTTGTTTTATAATACGCTTTCTTCAAAAACCATCGACTCGCGAATGCCCCCGATTCTGAGTGCAATCCCACCGCTCGACGAACTTGAAGAATCCCTTCAACCATGGGGTGAAGACAAGCACCTAGAAGCACGTTGTATGCAAATCCTTTTGAATCAAAGTGGAAAACGATTGAAGCAAATGGGCATTTTGTATAGCATGTATTCGAGTGATATAGGCAATTCAATGGATCAGTCTTCGCTTCCTCCTGCTTTTCAATGGCTGCCCATGCTCCTAACTCATTGCAACCATCGACACGCAACCACCGACGGAAAAAATGGCCTGTGGTCAATGGATCGGACAATCGCTAAAAATTCCGGATTGACCATGAATGACCGCATTGATGAGCGATTCATCCCTAGCTCTTCCTCTGCAGCCGCAATAAATCATCTTCAACAATTGCAGCGAAATTTTCCCGATGACCCCATTCGCGTCTTGGTCGCGTTTTCCAAAGGAGTCGAATTTGCCATGACATGGGATGCCCTCCCTGGCAGTGATGACGATCTCGATGCATGGCTCGGATTGTACCGCGTTGTCAGTCGAATGATGGTCAATGTCGAGGTACCGAATACACAAATTGAATGGATTGCATTCAGCAATTCCATGAGCCCTGTTCCATGTGATGTCAGTCTTTCAAAAAATGAATTGGTTCAATCGCTTGGATTAACCGAGACCACCATTGAACAATTCATTCCATGGTGGATTGGATCAAAAACGATGAGTTGCGACGATTTCAATGAATACACCCCCCGTTTGCCTATTTCAACGAATACTCCAACCTCACCTGGCAAAAACCAAGAATCGAAGCCATGCATTTTCCATGAAGTCAAAAAAGGAGACACCCTATGGAACTTATCCCAGCGATATCCTGGCACGACTCCTGATATGATCAAAGAAATCAACGATATCAAAGACCACATTCGAATTGGAGATGTCTTGTGCATCCCAAAATCGCGATAATATTAGCTTTTGTCCCTCGATGAATCGCTATGGGGTAAGCGACAACAGAAAGGATGATTCAATTCAACGTTTCAACTTCCTGATATGCACTGCACGTTTCCGGTGCCGCACATGAAGTCAGGAAGACTGCAATCGTGAGAATGCCAAGGGCGAGAATAATAAACTGTTGAATCATTCCATGGTTGATGGAACTTGATTTTGCTGAAGTCGCTTTAGCTGAACTATTTTGCTGCTGGTGCATCACGATCAAATTTGGTGTTTCAAAAACGCAGGAACGCCAAACTTAGTATAACTTTCGCAAACAATGTCTGAAAGAATGCCGTCTCGAACGATTCAACTTTTGCTATTCCTTATGATTAGCCTGCAGATTCTGTTCTTGACAGAAGTGATGATTGAAAAAAACTTTCTTGATTTTGCAGAGCGCTATCGTGGCGGATGGCTATTGGCTCAGTTCTTCGCAACGGCAGTATTGTTCGTCGACATGGTCGTTCGGTACGATTCCATTAATCCTCGAACAAGAGCATTTCATGTCATGGGCGTAGCGGCATGCGCAATGGGATGGTGCTTTCAATTTTTTGTACACTACTTGGACAGCGCTTTGCTGACTTAAAGGCGTTCAATCATCTATATGGTATTGATAATCGCTATCCTCAAGCTTTGACGGAAGCGATCGAAAAAGTTCAAATCGCTGCTGAACGTAACGTATGAACTCATATTGCGTCCAGGTTTGAAGCAGTTCATCTCCCGGATCGCTGAATGCTATGAACGCATCAAACTCATTGGGTTCGAGTAAAATGATTTCATAATTGACGTATTTCACGAACAACTCCCGCAGTAATTCGTGACGCCTGTCCCTATTCTCCAATTGAGCTACCAATCGCTTGCTGCGTTCTTCCCGACTCAAGGCTTGATAAAGAAAAGTGATTGGACTGCTCAACGCATCGACTTTTGAAATTCTGAAGTCTTCATCATTGTAACCCAAAGCTTCAATGTCCCTTATGATTTCTCGTAACTCCCTAGGCGCTACAACTTCAGCTACTCCCACATCAACTTTCAGTCGAGTCAGACGCACTTCCCATTCATATTGACGACCGGTCGCTGGGGCCAATCGCTCTAAGGTGTGAAATCCAATGGCTCCAAATGCGATGGTATCTCCGGGACAAACCGCCATCAAGAATTGCCCTTGTTGATCTACAAACTGTCCCCCGCCCCGCTGACTTTGATTCACTACCATGGCAGCTGGAACCAAGTGACCAGATTGATCTACTACTTTCCCCGTAATGAACATGAGCGAATCACACCGCGCTGTCAATGAACTCTGCTGAGAAAAAACAGGTGCCACAGAACACACACAAAAAATTAATCCAAGCGTTGGTAAAAAAGTCCGATTCACAATCGCAATATAGCTCTGTGTTGGCGTTAACTTCGACACATGTCCAAGGAGCGCCACGATAAAAAAAGTCCTCAGACAGCAAACGCCATTGCCCGAGATAAAGCGAAGCAGCGCATTCAAAAGGCACAACTGCAGCACCTTTCGCCTAAGGATTGGGCACTGAAAATCGCTGCGGGACATCGTGAAGCGTTGAGTCGTGCCATCACCTTGACGGAGAGCCAACAAGCTCGAGACATCGAATTCGTTAACGACATTCTGCAGGAGCTACATTCTCAAAATGGGCCTAGAGATTGTTGGAGAATTGGAATCACCGGCGTGCCTGGAGTGGGCAAGAGCACGTTCATTGAAGAACTTGGCATGCTTTGGGCACAGCAGCAACTTAAAATTGCCGTACTCGCAATTGACCCTTCAAGTGGCCGATCAGGAGGGAGTTTATTGGGCGACAAAACCCGGATGACCCGATTGGCGAACCATCCAAATGCTTTCATTCGACCGAGCCCGACCGCCGATTCACTTGGCGGAGTGACTCGCGGAACTTATGAGGCCATTTTGCTTTGTGAGGCAGCGGGATATGACCGAATCATCGTTGAGACGGTAGGTGTCGGTCAATCCGAAACCGATGTGAGGCAATTGACCGATGTCTTTTTACTATTGATGCTTCCTGGAGGAGGAGATGAATTGCAAGGAATGAAGCGAGGAATCATGGAAATGGCTGACATGATATTGGTAAACAAGGCCGATATTGATGAGGCGCACGCTCAGGAAACTGCTCATCATTTTCGAAACGCCATCCACCTCTTTCCACCCCATCCTAGCGGTCATGAATTGGATGTCCAAGTCATCAGCGCCTTAAGTGCAGGTGACCTTACGGTTGTAAGCGATACATTAAAATACTTGATGCATGCCTGGCTTGATAACGACTGGTTTGAGACGCAGCGATCTGTCCAACGCGTTCAACTTTTTGAACGTCAAGTGCAACGGCTACATTTAATGAATCAATTCGCACGCCAAGACTTCGTTTCAAAATGGAACGCTATTGCTGAAGCTGTCAAAATAGGCAAGCAGCAACCACTAGACGCTGCCTTGAAATGGAATAAAGCCACCCGCAAAATCAATCCGTGATGATCACATTTGGGTTTGGAATTTTGATCAGTGTATTGGGTATAATTGGATGGTTTCACGTTGAAGCAAAACCATTCATCGGAGGCGCGACCCGATCAAAGCTTCCTTCAAAACGAAAATCTTCATTGATACTCGTAATTAGCTTATTGGGCATTTTGAGCCTACCACTCTCCAACCACCATACACTCATTTGGCACACCATCGCGATCATTATCATGATAGGCTCAACCATGCGGGATTTCTGGGAATTCAATCCTGAACTGCACAGCCAAACACCTGCGGAATTGAATCAGCGACTGCGCCAATTGACCCTCCAGCTGCAACGACTTCGGGAAAAGGAACAATTGGATACCCTTTTGACCAAGACTCAACATGCGCACTTCGCTATGGTCCAATTTAACGAGCGATTTGAATTGATCTTGACCACCATTGAACGCCACATATTTTTTGGAAATGAACCCCAGACCGTTAAACTCATTACTCTTTTCGCGAGGCATCTAAGAGAAGTACTGCATGAAGGTTCCATGCCATTTCTACCATTAGCAAGCACAATTGGTCACACGCAAACGGCAATTGAATTATTGTCAAAATTGACCGGAAACCGAATGCGTTGTGATATTGATGATGGCATGCTCGAAGAGAGTTCCCTTCAGCGTCATACAGAATCACTGCTAATCGTTCCGTGGATTTTAGAAGTTCTGTGGCCCTATTTTCAGCTCGCGGAACGTGTCCAAATCTCAACCAATCACATCCTAATTCAGTGGGACGCCTCTGAGTATCAAATCGACGTCGACATCATTTGCAATCATGTAGACCCAAAAACAGGCATTGAATCAAGCATCACCAGAACAAAGTCATTCAAACTTCTTGGTTCTCCCTGGTTTAATGAGAATAGCGAAATCCTTCAGGGAATGGAGCTGAATCTTGGAGAAACCCAACGACTCGAGCTTCATCCTTCTTGAACGAGAAGAAACCTTAAACTAAGCGAGGTTGGACATTAGATGCTCTGAAATCGCCGTCGGGGAAAGTTGCATTTGCTCTCCATTCACCATGTTACGAACGGTCCAAACGCCTGAATTTCGTTCGTCTTCGCCCGCAATCAGCACATGAGAGATACCTGCATCATCCGCATACTTCAATTGTTTCTTGAGCTTGGTCACCTCAGGATACATGAATACCCTGTACCCTTCTTTACGCAAAAATCTCAATAACTCCAGACCATAAGCTTCACCTTCAACATCCATTTGAACAATGAGAAGTCTGGATTGAGACGCCAATGCCGTCGGGAATTTGTTACAATGCTCTAGCACGTCATAAATCCGGTCAGCTCCAAAACTGATTCCAACACCGCTCATCCCTTCCCATCCAAAAATACCAGTCAGGTCGGCATACCGGCCTCCTCCGCAGATGCTTCCTATCGGAGCTTCAGGCACCCTCACTTCAAAGATGGCACCTGTGTAATAATTCAGTCCTCGGGCCAATGTGGGATCAAAAACAAGCGATTCATTGGAAACGCCCATGGATTTCGAAAGATCAAACAATTGAGTCAATTCCGTCAGTGCCTGATGTGCCTTTTCGTCATCATCCTGCAATTGTGCCTGAATGATTTTTAAACGATCCGACGAATCCATTGCACCAGACTTATCAAAAAAAGCAATCAACTGTTGCACATTCCGAGGATCCATGCCCCTATCAACGAGCTCCTTTTCTACTCCTTCTGCTCCTATTTTATCCCATTTATCTAAAGCGACCGTAAAGTCTTGAAAATGGGAGTCCATGTTCCATGATCTCGCCAGTCCATTTAATAAACGGCGATCATTTACTGCAATCTCAAATCCTGGAACCCCCAATTCTGTTAGAATCTCATGAAACAATACCATCAAGTCCAACTCACACATCAAACCGTCCGAACCAATGATATCGGCATCACATTGTGTGAATTCTTGATAGCGTCCTTTCCCCGGTCGATCACCCCTCCAAACTGTCTGAATCTGATAACGCCTGAAAGGAAATGCCAGGTCATTTCTTGACATTACTACAAACCTTGCAAAAGGAACGGTCAAATCATAACGCAAGGCCTTTTTCGAAATACTCGGAGTCAATGCGCCAGAATTTCCATCTGTAATTGCTGCTTGATCAGCCTTTTGAAGGTAATCGCCATTGTTCAAGATTTTGAAAATCAATTGATCTCCTTCCTCCCCGTATTTGCCTGTCAATGTTTGCAAATTCTCCATTGCAGGGGTTTCAATGGGCTGAAATCCAAATCGCTCGAATGACCGACGCATGATATCAATCATCCAATTGCGTCGGGCCATGACCAATGGTCCAAAATCACGTGTTCCTTTTGGGATGGAGGGTTTACTCATTTTACCGGTCTATGCCAAAATTATTTGCGACGTTGTCTTCGATACTGAATGAAGGCGAAAATCGTCAAAATCGCCATAGCGAGAAATACATATTGCATGTGAACCTATCTTTTTGTGGTGCTAAATTCGTCAATTGATGAGTACACTCGAAACCATTCAACGATTTTCCGGTCATCAAGGAGCGATCTACGATGCCGATTGGGACGAGTCAACACAATCCTGGTTAACCGCTGGAGGAGATGGTGTCATAGCTGAGTGGCAGACCGATCAGCGAGCGGAAGGAAAGGCATTATTACACCATGATCAAGCATTTTTTACCATCAAATCACATCGGGAATACCGGGTTGCCGGGGCTGAAAACGGTGAGCTTTTCCTTTGGAAATCGCTTGAATCAAGCTCCATTCAACGCATCACTGCCCACAACGGCGGAGTGTTTTCTGTCAATTGGTTGAACGATAATATCTTTTATTCGGGAGGAGGTGATGAGCGCGTGATTCGCTGGAATACAGGAATCGTTGAAAGGGACTGGACCCTGAAAAACACGCGAAAAATTCGATGCATCGGCATGGGGAGCCCTGGCGTATTCATCGGATGCTCTTCTGGAGAAGTCATCCTTTGCACCGACCTCAACTCCAAAGATTCAATCACGGATGGTCGCCGATTCATTGGACATGAAGGCGGCACATACGACGCAATCTGGCATGAAGCCAAAAAGGTTTGGATAAGCGGTGGACGAGACGGTCATTTAAAGGTTTGGGATCGGCATGGTTCGTTGATCTTGACGTTTCCTGCTCATGAACAATCGATTTATCGGTTGAGAACGGATGGTATCAAGCTTTGGACTTCAAGCCGAGACAAAACCATCAAAGCATGGGACCTCAAAGATCTCAGTCCAATTTTAAAGATTTCCTCAAAAGATGGTGGATCTAGCCGCTCTATTAACGCGCTCGCAATAGGAGGATCTCATAAAAATGAAGTGTTGTTCGGCGGCGATGACCGACTCGTGCGAAAACTGGTGGTATGACCAAAGCGAGCGAGATGCCAGCAGAGCGGATAAGTGCTCAAATTCAGCCAATCCAATTCACTTCCTCTCTGGCATGACGCTTTAACCAATCATTCGCCTGTGTAAATGGCCGTGATCCAAAAAAACCGCGGTATGCTGAAAGCGGGCTCGGGTGGGGTGCCATGAAGACACCATGGCATGCTTTGTAAAATCGGGCAGCATGTGACTTCGCTGATTTTCCCCATAACAAAATGGCCAAGGGTTGATCTGAATCGGCCAGGGCATTCAAAACAGCACCGGTCAAGTGATTCCACCCAAATTGGTGATGGGAACCAGGAGTTCCTTGGCGGACTGTCAAGACATCGTTTAGGAGCAAAACGCCTTGTCGCGTCCACTGACCCAAAACGCCATCTTCATCTAAATCCCTTTCCAAAGGCCACTCGGCCTTCAAATCATCCTTCAATTCAAGGATGATGTTTCGAAGAGATGGTGGATATTGGATCCTTGGAGGAACAGAGAATGCCAAACCATGCGCTTGACCTGGAGCATGATAAGGGTCTTGCCCACAAATAACAACTTTCACATCTTGGGGTGAAACCCTTTTCAACGCCTCAAATTCCATTCCTTCTGGAGGAAAACAAGTGCCAAGGGTTCGATCCTTTTTCAGTGCTTCATCAATGGACTCCCAGCGCTTTTCTGGGAAGTCGATGATTGAACTCCAATTTGAAGGGAATTGACTCCTCAAACTTAACTTTTTGGGATCAACGGGCATGCGCCAAATGTCGTTTCAATCGGAACGTTTTCCAATCATCGAATACTCACCGTTGAAAACCTCTTGGCCCGATTTCTTTCAAACAACGGAAGTAAACGGTAATTTTGCCCTTTCAAATTTTGTCCATAGGACGTGCAAATCGTCCATTTAACGAGAAGCCACTTTGTCTCTGACCGATCCTCAGCTCAAAAAACAATTGGAGTCCCACAAAGGAAAAAACCTTTACGGGTATCAGGAAAGTGCCATCGAAACACTGATGGGGCGAATGGACAAATTCCCTGATCGGTACAACCTTTTGTTTCAATTACCCACAGGAGGTGGCAAGACAGTGATTTTTTCTGAATTGGCGAAGCGTTACATCTTGAAAACAGGTAAACGCGTTCTGATCCTAACGCATCGAATAGAATTATGCGGGCAGACGAGCAGAATGCTCACGGAAATAGGTATTCCGAACAAAATCATCAACAGCAAAGTCAAAGAACTCGAGGAGGATGAAGACCATTGGTGTTATGTCGCCATGGTTGAAACGTTGAACAACCGCTTGAACGACGAACGCATCGAATTTGAAAATTTGGGATTGGTCGTGATTGACGAAGCTCACTACAATAGCTTCAGAAAATTATTCGGCTATTTCTCTGACCAGATTATCCTAGGTGTCACCGCCACTCCGTTGAGCTCGAATGTGAAACTCCCGCTCAAGGACAATTACAATGAATTAATCGTTGGAGAATCCATCTCCACTTTGGTGGAGGATGAATTTCTGGCGAAAGCTGTAACTTATAGCTACGACGTGAATTTGCGCTCATTGAAAATTGGCATCAATGGGGATTACACCGTGAGCAGTTCGGAACGTCTGTATGGTAATTACCTGATGCAAGAAAAGCTCCTCTATGCTTATGAGGAAAAAGCAAAAGGAACCAAGACCCTCATTTTCAATAACGGCATCAATACGTCAAAACAAGTGCAAGCAATGTTCATAGAAGAAGGCTATGAATGCATGCACTTGGACAATACTCACAGCGAAAAAGAACGCCAGGACATCCTCGATTGGTTTGAGAAAAAGCCCGATGCCATTTTAAGTTCGGTCTCCATCTTGACAACTGGTTTTGATTCACCATCAGTCCAAACCATCATCTTGAATCGAGCGACAAAGTCTTTGACATTGTATCACCAAATGATTGGTCGTGGATCAAGAATCCTTCCAAACAAACGTGATTTCAATGTCATTGATTTAGGCAATAACGCCAGAAGATTTGGATTATGGGAAGCACATATTAATTGGTCAGAAATCTTTAAATCCCCGAATTCTTACATCGAAGGTTTGTACACCGATGAAGAAATTGAAGACGAATTTGTATTCGAGTATTCTGACGAATTGATGGAAAAGCTTCAAGGCGGCCCTGACCCAGACTTTAACATGACAGAAGCCTACGTCCGAGTGACGAGAAATGGAGGCCGTCCAAAAGAAGCCATCGACCACAGCATCATGCATCATGTCGAAATCATACGGTATGTGTGCGACGATTTATGGGATGCTTTTGAATTAGCGAAAGAACTCGAAGGAGATATAGCCTACCGAATCCGCCTTTATTCAAAGTGCATCGCCAAAACCACAGAGAATTATAAAAATTGGTTGAAAGAAGAGTACGCGAGAAAGTTGCAAAGTGCACTTCGCAAGGCCTATGTCACAGATAATCTAGAAGCTTAATTGCGCTGGCAAATTCTAATGCTTCGATTATAAATTTTCCAATTCACGGCAATCGGAGTTGTAGTTATTTTTAGGTTTTATGCTGCAAGAACCGATGAGCGAAGTATGGCTTCCATTGTTGTCTGGTGCCATTTTATTGGCAATCAATTGGTGGGTAATTAGAAATTATGGGAACATCAAGCAGCTCAATCCACGCTACATTCCTAAATGGTGCTCTTTCTTGGCACTCGGCACGCTGGGATTGAACGCCGCATGCCTCTTAACCTTCGTTTTTTCGGGAATGTCGGACCTAATAAGTTTAACCAAGTCTCAAACTGATTGGGTTCTTTTCTCAATACTCATCCTCACATCTTTCAACGGGATCATCTACGGCTTGCGAATCCGCGGTCTGATGACCATCCCGCTTCAAACTAAAAACCGACTGATTCAAGAGCAATTGCTATTACAAAATGTATCGCAGTCCCAACAAAACATTACCCTAAAAGAAAAAGTGATCGAAACAAAAAAAAGAAACCTTCGATCGCAAATGAATCCTCATTTTCTATTCAATGTTTTAACTGGAGTACAGAATCTGCTTCAAAATGATGAAAATGAAAAGGCCGGTGTGGTCTTCGGTCGATTCAAACGCATTTTGATGCTCGGATTTATGGCCCAGGATCAAATTCTAGGGTCGCTAGATCAAGAAATGGAGCACCTTGAGCAATACCTCGAACTCGAACGCGCCCGAATTTCCAAACCAATTCAATTAACCTGGAAAATAAGCGATTACGTCGATGCTCTCCTCGTGCCATGCCCTCTCTTCATCTTACAACCATTGGTAGAAAATGCCATTTGGCATGGCTTCGCAAGTGAATCCGTTCAGGAAGCTGCCATCGTAATTCAAATTGATTGGCAAGAGGAGGATTTGTGTATCCGAGTTAGTGATAATGGCATGGGCATATCAAAACCATCATTGTCTTCACAAAAACACAAGTCACGAGGGACAGAAATCATCAAAGAGCGACTCGGTTTGTTGCGACACCGAGGCACCTTATCCATACAGGACACCCCTGATTATCACCCATTTAAAACTGGAGTCACTGCTACGATTCGCCTACCATTGTGGTCCTTGGAGCCCAATTGGGAACATCCTGGACAAAAAAAGGCCGGCTGAAGTATTCAAAACTTCCAACGGGGCATCGGTTCATCTGATAATTCTCCACGAAAACCATGTGCATCCAACAGAGATCCGGCCATTGCAATCATAGCCGCATTATCCGTGCAATAGGCCATAGGAGGAATGAAAACTTCCCATCCACATTCGTTCGACTTAGCGTCCAATCGACTTCTCAGGCCACGGTTTGCAGAGACCCCTCCGGCAATTGCTACGCGGGTGATGGCCGTTTCACTGACCGCCATTTCCAGTTTCTCCATCAAGATGTCCAAAATGGTTTGCTGGACACTTGCAGCGATGTCGTGCATATTGCTTTCAACGAAAGCGACATCCCGTTGTGTTTCCTTTTGGAGAAACTGCCAAATCTGGGTTTTTAGCCCACTAAAACTCATGTCCAGCCCTTCTACTTTGGGCTTTGAAAATTTGAATGCAGCAGGATTTCCTTCTGCAGCCATTCGATCGAGAACGGGCCCACCGGGATAAGGCAGCCCCATCAACTTCGCGACCTTATCAAACGCCTCTCCTGCAGCATCATCTTTCGTTTCTCCCAGAACCACCATATCCAACGGCGCATTCACTTTCACCAATTGAGTATGACCTCCCGAAACGGTCAAACACAAGAATGGGAACTCCGGATACGGACCCGGAGCGAGAAAATGAGCCAAAATGTGGGCTTGCATGTGATTTACAGGGATAGAAGGAATTCCATGGCTCCAAGCCCAGGATTTGGCGAATGCCGTTCCCACATGCAAAGAGCCCATCAGTCCCGGCCCTAAAGTATAGGCCACTGCATCGATGTCTTTATCATTCAAGCCTGACTCTTCCAACACTGCTTCCAAAGCTGGAACAATATTCTGAGCATGAGCACGACTCGCCAATTCTGGCACTACCCCTCCATATTTTTCGTGAATCGTCTGGTTCGAAACGACATTCGAAAGAACTTGGTTGCCTCGAATCACAGCGACCCCGGTATCATCACAGGAAGACTCAAATGCAAGAATAACCTTTTCGTGTGGCATGATTTCTGCCTACAAAAGTATAATTTCACAGTGACTCATGAAGGCTCAGCCAAGAAATAAAAAAGCATGGTTGGTTGGTATCCTATTCGTCGGGATAGGTATGTTCTGCGTCACAATTTTCTCCAGTTATTTTCAAACCTGGGCAATCAATTATGCATGCTCGAAAGGATTGACTCCTGAAAATCAGGCCTGGAATATTGGTCGTTTGTCCATCCATCCATTCTCGAGAACCTTGGTTGCAAACGACGTCATTGTCAAGACAAATAACGGATCCACAATTTCACTCAATGAAATTGTCATGTATTGGACGCATTGGACAGCCAACGGCGACATGTGGCAATTGGATTCCATCATGGTGGATAAGACACACGCATTCATAACCATTGAAGACATGAATGCCGAGAGCGGGTCGGATTCGATCTCCTTTGCACAATCCCTTTTCATCGAAGTCATTCAATTCAATCAACTCTCGTGCGATTTTGAGCAAGAAAATGACACCGTTAGGACGAACTTTCAATCTGCATCAGTAAGCGGATTGCATTTAGGCTCAAATTTGATTCGCGGAGATGCCGTAGTACAAGTTTCGAGCATTGACCCGTTGGGATTCAATGATATTTGGACCCAACCATTGCACTTGGTGGAGGTGCAATCATCATTCGATATTGGGGGTTCAGCTTCCTGCATCGACTTGAACTTGGAATCAAACTTGGGCAATCTGCAAGGCACATATTCAACGAATGCCAGCGAAACAAATTTTGATTTTTCCCTTGTGGGGTCCACTGATTCATGGCCATTGAATGACTCCGTAACTTGGGTCCAATCCGTCAAACCACAATGGAATGAGTCCACCTTTCAAGGGCAATTGGCAATTGATTCCGATCATGCCGTTCAAGGAACGATTGCCTGGAACGACTGGGAAATTCCGTTCAAGTGGTCAGCTGATGCATGGGAAACTGGGGCCCTTTCTTTACCGACTGATTCGAGCGGGCCGAGAGATTCAGAATCAAGAAAGATGATCGCCTCTTTGTCTTCCTTCGGACATTGGACTGCTGAAATCTCTGGAGATTCATTGGGATTAAAACTGCATTGCTTTCCGAAAAATACAGCGTTGCGCAGAACACTTGATGTGGAATGGCGACCCGAAATCAACCCGAATGAGATTACCATTGCCTCGTTTGGCATTGAAGAAGAGCTATTTGATTCGAAGCAAATTGGTTCTCCGTGGAAGATTCAATCAACCATCAGCTGGACGAATGATGGAGTTCAGTTGGATTTTCGCGCAAATGACAAATCGAACTCGAAACTCGCTGGAAGCGGCCAAGTTTATTGGGATGCGGAGCGTTGGCAATCCAGCCTAAACCTCAATTTAGAAGGCCTCAAATCTCAAACCAAGTCGAATAAATGGGAGCTTTTTGCAAAGGCATCGGTTCGAGGAAATGGCAATTGGAATGGGGATTGGACACAAATTTTAGAGGTTCGGCAGATTACGCTATTGGAGGATAAAATGCCTCGAGCTTTTGAGCGATTGGATGCTATACATCGCAAAGCAGGTGATCGGTGGACCGTGAATTGGTCTTCTGACCTTTCCAATGGAAGCATGGAAGCCAATAGCGCCTTTTTGTCTTCGAAAGGCTTGGAGATACCTGAATCTTGGAATTCTTCGAAACAACCTAGTGGCCTCCCCTATTTCAACATTGAAGGGAACATCTTGCGATTCGCTCCAATTGCTTTGCTTGGAAACCTGCCCTTCACTCTTGGAAACAACAGCCAATTCGATGGCAGCTTGGATGGAAAAAAGGAACACATTGCCATTGCTGCTCCATCCTTTCGCTATGACAAACTCGAAGCTACAGGCATCGACATCAACGTTGATCATATCGAAGGGACTGCACCTATCCTTTCGTGCCAAGTCGATGAAATATGGTGGTCTGAACTGCTCATTGGAAGCGCCTTGGAACTCGCTTTAAACGAGCAGGACGGCTGGAATGGTGAGTTAAATTGGGACATTCCGGATGGCACCATGCCAGGCAATATTCAATTCCATGTGCAGCCTAAAGACCGGAATTTCGATGTATTCATTGATTCTTTGAGTGTTCCAATACAGGAGCAACAAATCACCTTAGTCGATCGAGGTAAAATCACTTGGAATCCAAACTCAAAAGACGTTGTGTTCGAACCATTTGTTTTCGAATCAATCCATGGCACCGCGCAAATTCAAGGCCTTTTCAATGCCTTCGATGAGATGGATTTATTGCTTGATTTTCAATGGAACAAAAATGAATCAAGGCCGTTGGTCATTGGTGATTACGCGGTCAACGGATTAAACGGTAGCACCCACATCAAAAACACGTGGAAAAACCCAGACATCCAAGGTCAATTAGAATTAGACGAATTCAAATGGAAACACATCAGCGCAAAAGAGGTAAGTGCAACATTTAGAAACGAACGCTTTCAATCGCAAATTGACATTACAGCAAAGCTGGGCCAAAAAGGAACCTTGATTGCCCGAGCTCAATTGCCACTTAATAATTTGAGTCGAGGAAATGTGGATGTGCGCATCAGGGATATTGATTTACAAACCATAAATCCTTTTTTGCCTGATGAAACCTTCACGCTAATCGGCAATGCGACCGGCCGCGTGCAAATTGAAAACTTCATCGAAAATCCACGGCTAGCTGGGAAAATAAGCACAACAGAAGCTGAACTTTTCATCCCCTACTTGGGGACTGCCTATGCCATCAAGGGCGTCGTTGATATAGACCCCAATGCGTTCTACCTCGATCAATGGATTCTGACCGATCGCCAAGGGAGTAAAGCGATTTTCAACGGAACGGCCCTCCATGAAGATTTTACCCGATGGAGTCTTGATTTCGGGATCGATGCGAACGACAGCCCAATCATCCTCATGGACATTCCACCTTCAGAAGATGCCTATTTTTTCGGAAAAGCGGCGGGCTTGGGCGACATCAATATTTCGGGCTTTGGATCGAATCTCTTGTTCGATGCACAAATCGAAACAGCAGAAGGCACCGAATTTTCTCTTCCCTTAGACAGCCAATCAGACGTCACGTATGCCGATTTTGTTCGATTCAAAACCAACGACTCAGGACAAACGGAACAAATTCTTCGCTCAGGTGAATTTTCCCAAGTCAACCTGAATCTCGGCATCGACGTCACCCCGGACGCTCAAGCAAGAATCATTTTTGACCGAAATGTTGGAGATGAAATCATTGGAAACGCCGAAGGCCACCTTGATTTGAGCATTGATGACTTTGAAGAATTAAACCTCACTGGTGAACTTTTCATTCAAGAAGGAACGTACAACTTCACCCTGCAAAACTGGCTCAGCAAGCGCTTTGAAATCATTTCCGGAGGAAGAATCGCGTGGGACGGTGATCCTTATGCAGCAGAAATCGATTTAACCACCCGTTATGCCACGAGAGCTCGATTGAATCCACTCTTACCAAACATCAACGACCTACCAGGAAGAGTTCCTGTTGACCTCAATCTCGGGCTCACTGGATCGCTGATGCGACCGAATCTCAAGTTCGAAATTGACGTTCCAAACTCAGATTCGCGAATTCAAGCGTTGGTTGAAAATGCGCTCATTAGCGAGGAAGAAACGCAAAGGCAAGCCATCAGTCTCTTGGTCATGAATCAGTTTTTCAATACCAACCCCATGGAATCCTCTATTGGGGGATTTCTAAAACCGAATCAAAGCACACAACTCATCGCCAACCAACTGGGCCATTGGATCTCGCAAATTTCTCCAGGAATGGAGGTGGGCTTGGATTATGACCAAGACGATTTAAGTGGAGAACAAGCCTTAGGCATTGCCATGAGCACTCAGCTTCTAAATGATCGACTTCACATCGAAGGCGAAGTTGGAGCGCAATCGATCGGTCAAATTCATGCAGACGATTTGCAAGTTCAAGATTTGACCATTTCTTACGATTTAAACCCCGATGGAAGCCTACAGCTAACCGGGCACTCTCGTCAAAACCCAGGGCTGAGCAATGCGTTGGAGGGAACACAGACTCAAGGCGTTGGATTGCGTCTCAAAAGAGAATTCAATACTTGGGGTGATTGGAAAACGCAGGATTGATGAAGCCTGCGTATTTTCGTTTCAAACTAAACGCTATGCGCATCACCATTTTCGCCCTGGCTTCACTGCATATCGCTCTTCTTGATCTTTCCGGCCAAATCACCATCAATTCAGAAGATATGCCCCAACCCGGTGTCACCTATAACATCATGAATGCGACAATATTGGACTTATCATTGGGTGATCAGTCTGGTGAAAATGTGGTGTGGGATGCAAGTGATATCATTTCTGTTTCTGAGGCGCCCCTTTCACCTGTATCGATGTCAGAGGCGAGTTTAAGCGCAGCATTTGCATTCAATAGCCCATTCAATCCCGCGTACCAGTGCGATTTTTTTCTCCCAACTGAATTTCCAGATTTGGGAGTGGATTTGGGCATTCCGCTGGATGGATTCAATAATTTCTATCAAACTGACGGCGACCACTACACCATTGCTGGAATTGGTTTGAGTGCGGCGGGATTTGATTTGCCCGTGCCGTATGATGACATCGATGAAATCCTGCCCTTGCCTCTCCAGTTTGGTGATGAAATGACGAGTTCTGCAGCATTTGAGCTTGAACTTGCCGGCATCCTGTCGTATGGCTTGGTGCAAGAACGACAGGTAACGGTCGACGGATGGGGCACCCTTATCCTTCCCGATGGGGCATATGAAGTGCTCCGAACCCGCACAGAACTGGTTGCTACAGATGATGTTTTCATTGAACAATTGGGGGAACCATTCACAATTGATCGAGAACAGATCACCTATCAATGGTGGGCAAAAGAAAAAGGCTATCCCTTGTTGGAAATCACTGAAGTGGCCGGACTGCCCCTATTAGCGACCTTTCAGGACTTCAGCTCTTCAAATGGCTTTCAATCCATTTCCGTTTCTGATGTTCAACCCTTTCCAAATCCTGCAAAACCTGGCCAATACGTCACATTCAATAAGCTGAGTGAATGGGAAGTGCTGGATGGTTCTGGACGCGAGATTTGGCGGGGAAAAGCAAAAGGATTCAACGTGCCTGCTTCATTAAATCCTGGGATGTACTTCATAAGAGGAGAATCGACCAAGGCCATCTTGGTCATCCAGTAATTGGCACTTCGTTACAACCATTGCCTGTCTAAATCAGCCCATCTGATTCGAAAGAATCAATTTCAGCTCCGACCTGGGCATCATACCATTGATCTAAGACCCAGCCTTTTGCTACCTGCGGATTGCCAAAAACCCGAAAAGGGACCGCTGGTTTAAACAGGGCCCATCGGATTCGGTCCCGGAGTGCTTGGATGGACGATGGAACCACCACTGCTCGTGCTGGCACGTCCAACATGCTTTCTTCTGAACCCAGCCATGCCAGCGCTTCTTGATCAACGAGTGCTGCATTTCGAGGAATCACTACCAATACAGGTCCCACTCCTCCTTCTATCAAGTCTCGACGAGCTTGCTCCACACGCTTCATCTGCTCAAGATCGAGAACCGCCTCGTCAGTAAAACGAATGGTATATAGACCCATGGAAAGTTCAATTGTCGCATCTTGGACTTGAGTTGAAAGAGTATGCTCCATCAGTCGCAATAAAATTCAGAAAATGGATTCGGGGAACAAAAATTCAAAGCAGCTGTCGCATCGCCCTCGATGAGGTGTTCAACGGAAGCTGTTGTAAATCCGATTCCATAGACACCTTGGCTCGCCCTTGCAGCGAACAGCCCCAATCCCCCATTGATGTTTGTATACGCGGGGCGCTCTTGGATTACACCCGTTACAGGAGCATTGACTTCGAGGTAAGTTGAAAGCTCATCATTCGCGATCGTTAGCACAAAATCAATTGCACGAGCAATCTGAACCTGATCATCCCATGTTCCGAGAACCCTCGTGATGTAAGGATTTGCTTCCAGTTTGGTGGCCAGTGTAGTGTAAAATCTTTCTCCACTCACCTCCTTTTGCAAGACTTCTCCTCCTTCGTCATCCGTTGTATTCAAGGTGCCGATATTCCATTCAACCAAAACCTCTCGTTCTTCAAACAAATCAGTATGCTCTAGATCATTCCATACCATTTCCGTTACATGAATGAAGACGGTCACGTCGTATCGACTCGCTCCGGCAGTGGAGGCCCATTTAAAGGTAATATCAGGGTAAGTCGTCTGGAATCCGATACTCGCAAATCCCAACTTAAAGTTGTTCACTCCAGGTGGCGGTTGAGTGATATTTCCTATCTGCTCAGCAATCATGTTGGTCGTAGAAGAAACCGGATCTTCACCTTCAATCAAGATCGACAAGTCATACTCAGCACCCGAATTGAGCCCCGACTCTGGCACGAAATACCACATTTGATGAAAGGGGGCATAAAAAATGCCATCCTCAGACTTGTTTTCAATGATGGTATCCTTCAAATACCAGTTATTCGAAGCATTAGAACCTTGCCGCTCTACCACTTCCATCACAACATCGTCCGGTGAGAATTCACTGCTGTCAGCAATCAGCGCTGCGTCAAATTGATTGCCTTCTCCCAACCAGGTGCGGTTCAGACGTACCCACTGGGTGTCCTGTGCGGCATCAAGCAAACCAAAAACAACCGGAGTGCGCTGATAAGGTGCATTTAAATCCACTTCTGTGCTGCATCCAGAAAGGAATGCCACCAAAAAAATTAACCATACTCTACTCCGACTCATGTTGGTCTCAATTGTGCTTTGCCTCCATCATTCTGGCGAAGATAACTCCAATAAGAAAGACATGGTATCCACCCCATCGGCAAAGTCCCATGGATTTGGATTTTGGGATTGTCCAAACGCGACCTGAGGTATTCTACCCTCAGACCAGTCAGTGGAGTTGCCTGTCACGATGCATTGAATCTGATCCGAATGACTCAAAAGCAAGTCTTGAACGGCTTCTAGCTCATCATAGAATGCATAGTAAAGCGTACCAACCGGACTGAAAAATCCAGTATCTTCTTTCATGAGTAAAAATCCATTTTCAATCAAAACCTCTTGATTCAGCAGCCAAATGGCTTTGTGGTAGTCGTAGTTATTCGCGTATTTATTGTTCTCAGACAAATAGGCCCATTCAGTCCAAACGGAAAAGAGCCGATTCAAATCAAAATTTGCAGGAACAAACAGTTGCGTTACGCTTCTGCAACCCATACCATAGTATGTGAAAACATCGTGCCCCAGCGCTCTCAATTCATCCGGCGGTTCATTCCCGGAGAGCACCGCAATACTCGTCCTTTGTGAGCGAAGTATGCGCGGGATCCTCCTGAAATAGTAATCGAAATAACGATTGGTATTGGAACTTCCGGTCGCAATCACAGCATCAACCCCTTCAACCTTGCCTTGGGTGACTTCGATCTGTGCCGCCATTTGAGGGTGGTGTTTGACCCATTCGTTCAAAGTGGTAGAAATCAAAACCCGATCATTCGTACTGTATTTGATTACAGCATGATGGCCACTGATTAACACGCACAACACATCATGCCAACCGACCATCGGTAAATTTCCAGCCAGCACCAATCCGACCCTTTTCGGAGAGCGCTTCTGATTGATTGCTGCATATCTTGACATCCATTCATCCAGCTTTTCTTCCTGTAACATATTTCCACAGGCCAGCATTGCCGTCTTTGAAAAATGTGGGGTAAACCACCTGTTCTCCGCTTCCGCTGTGCGCAGCAATGCATCATCATTGCTTCCTTCATTTGAAATTTTTCCGCTCAGCCAGTCACCGATATGAACAAGGCTGGACTTCAATGTGTTGGTCATTTTGCAATGTATCTTCGCACAAATTTAACGTCGCATCAAGAGACAACTACGAGCAAATGGCTATTATGATAACCGACGAATGCATCAATTGTGGTGCATGTGAACCTGAATGCCCCAACAACGCAATCTATGAAGGTGGAGCTGGCTGGAAGTTTTCAGATGGCACCGGATTCAATGGATCCGGAAATCATCCGACCGCTGGAACTGTTGAAGCAGAAAGTGAAAACGACCCCCGTAATATGGATGTTTATTTCATTGCTCACGAAAAGTGCACCGAATGCGTTGGTTTTCATGATGAACCACAATGTGCTGCAGTTTGCCCGGTAGACTGCTGCGTAGACGACCCTGATCACAGAGAATCGGAGGAATTGCTGCTCGCCAAAAAAGCTTTTTTGCACCTATAATACTGGTTCGATTAATTTTCACGTTTCAATGAACATGAACGTGTGTTCCATGCAAAAGGGCTTGTTTCTTTTCTTGGCATTTGGGATTACCTCCATTGCTCAAGGCCAAAACCTAGCGCATTACCTGTCCATCCATAAGTCCATTCGAACGGCTCAGCTGGACACGGCACGACTTGGGCTCAGCAATCAATTTGCATCGCTCCTCGAAGAAGCGTTCACAGAGAATGGTTGCACCCGAGAATCCCTCAAACCACTGGAAGGCCATTTGGGTATTGCCACCGCCGGTGAAGGAGAGGAATTTTTTGCGATAATCACATGGAATGTTGAATTGACCAACAAGATGCAGGCATACGATGGCATCGTGGTTTGGAATGAATCACAGCATGTACAGCGTGTTATACGATTGCATGCTGAGCCTTCGGATGAGGCCTCTAAAGCCATCAGTAATTCCGAACGTTACTCTGCAGAAAATTGGCCTGGGGCAGTGTATTACAATGCCGTACTAACTTACAAAGGGAAAAAACCTATCTACACATTACTCGGTTGGGACGGTGCCGACGATATTCGAAACCGAAAGGTGATCGAGCCTTTGACGATACAAAATGACGAAGTCAAATTTGGAGCACCAGTGATTCTATCGGGCATGGGGACCACGAAACGAATTATTTTGGAGTATGCAGAAGAGGTGTCCGTTCTTTTGAAATGGCGCCCGGATATGGAAATGATTGTCATGGATCATTTGAGTCCTCCTCAACAATTTTTGCAGGGACAGACATCTTTCTACGGGCCCGATATGACCTACGATGCCCTGACATGGGACAAAAACAAATGGGTTCTATTGGAAAACATTGAAGTGCGTGATTTAGATCAAACCAAACCCTGGATCAAGCCAACACCCGTGCAGTAAAATCCTGATTCTGTAAGGCTTTGGATGTATCTTTACTTATCATGAAAAAGCACTGCATCATCTCCCTGCTGACATGCACATTTCTTTTCGCTATTGCGAGCGAAGCACAAGAAACGAATACGGCAGTTCAAGAAACTACAAACGATACCTTGACTATTGATTCTGTTACACTTGCGCGCATGGCCACCCAATCCAAATTAGCAGGAGAAATCGCAGCGCTTTCGAAAACAACATTGGGCACTCATTTGGTCGAATGGACTCACCTTGCGAAGTTCAAAATCGACCGAGCAGGAGTCGTTCAACAACAATCATTCTGGTACAGCCCAAAAAAGTCGGACAATCCGAGAGCTTGGTACTCGGGACAGGAAGAGCCCATTGAAATTTTCTACATCGACCCTATTGCTAATCGGGCGGCAACGCTGAATTTGCGCACCCTCCAAGGGACCTTTATTCCTGCCAGAATCGCCGAAAAAGCCGGATTCATGGGGAACTCTAGCGAAATCCTTCCAAAAAACGATCAGAGTTGGACGCAATCGAATCAAGCTGAAATGGGACTGAAGTTCACTTCAAATGAACCCAACCGACGAGTGACTATCGAATGCTTCACAGAAAAAGACAAAGGCTTTGCTCAAGCGTGCATTGAATGGATTCGCTTACAACCCATCGAGTCGCTTGCATTGCCGAATGAAATAGAAAAATATCCCATCCGGTCTTTGGAAATCTCTGATAAGAACGGGGTGGTCTTGTATCGATTAGTTTGTGAAGACTGGATTGAGTTTGATGAACCCATGGTCATCGATACCCGCGAATTGGTGATTTCGGATCCAGAACGAGATTTGAAAACTGTGGCCAAGGAGTGGGCAGCAAAAAAGGCCCAAGCTCCTGCTGAGGGCAATTGATTCAATTTGTCCGAAAAGCTGATTCACCCACCCAAATTTCAGTAGCCCCACTCCCATATTTGCGAGGATCAGCTGATCGACAAGAACAGTCCGGATAATACTGCTCGACCCGGCTCCAAATTTGATGGCGCAAAACACCCTGCCCAATCCCGTGGATAAAGACCATTTTCTTTGTGCGCTGTCGAATGCCAATTTGCAACATGCGTTCAAAGTGGGCGAGTTGCAGTTCTAACATTACCGATGGACTCAACCCAGATTGAGAGTCGACAATGGCATGCATATGCAGATCAATTTCCATTGAATCTTGATGCCCTTTGGATGCCACCTCTGCGTATTTCTGATTGAAATCCTTTTCCAATCGCTTGGTTTTCTGTGGATCTGCCTCTTGCTGAAGGATTTCCAATACCGTGGGCACCGCTCGCTCGTATGCTTGCATTTCCGCCTCTGTATTTTCGATGACAATCAAATTTTGAGTAGGATGGGCATTCTCAAAACCACTATCATCCTCTACCATAACCAATTCTTCAGAAAGGATTTCTGTTACGATTCCTCCCCCAATTTCATCGACAAATCGAACTTTTGACCCAATTTTCAGTGCTTTAACAGACATGTTACCGAAATTCGTAAGAATGTTGAAACCAATTCTACCTCGCCGAATCCAAAGATGGTTAATTCCATTCATTTCTGTGCTCGGAGTTCACGCAAATCATGCAGGAAACGCGCAAGATCCTTTGCGAATTTCGAAACAACAATGGTCCCGGATTGATGCCTCAGTTGAACAGGCTGTGGAAGATTTTAATTTACCATCGCTCTCTGTGGCTGTCGTCCATCAGGGAAAATTGGTTCATATTAAAAGTGCTGGGATATTAGAAACAGGCCTTTCGGCCACGGCCAATGAAAAAAGTAAGTACGCCGTTGCTTCAAACACCAAGGCCTTTACGTCAGCTGCGTTGGCAAAACTGGTGGATCAAGAGTTGATCAGCTGGAAGGATCCTGTGACCAAATTTCTTCCCGAATTCAAACTCTATGACCCTTATGTCACCTCAGAATTAACCATAGAAGATTTGCTTTGTCATCGCAGTGGTCTGGCAACATTTTCTGGAGACCTGCTCTGGTATGGTACCACATGGAGCTCTGAAGAAGTACTTGAGCGCGCTCAATATCTGGAACCCGTGAGCAGTTTTCGAACTGATTTTGGCTACCAAAACATTCTTTACATCGCCGCCGGTTCAGTCATTGAAAAGGTCAGTGGAATTCCATGGAAATCCTTCATTCAAGATTCTCTGCTCGTCCCGATGGGCATGGATGACTGCGTGCTTTCAACAAACGATTTACCGGGCTTGAAAAATGTGGCTCAGCCGCACAATGAATTAGAAGATCAGTCACTTGTACCGATTGATTGGGTGAATTGGGACAACATGGCTCCTGCAGGAGCATTGATTGCTAGCGTCTCCGATATGAGTAAATGGATGATTGTTCAAATGGATAGCGGCAGAACGAATTTTGAGCAGTTATGGAATCCTCAACAAACTGAAAAAATGTGGACCCTTCATACCCCTATTCCCGTGTCATCTTTTTACTCCGACCATATCCCTTCAATGCACTTCCGAGGGTATGGCTTGGGTTGGGAATTGGGCACGCTTCATGGAAAAAAAATTGTCGGACATTCAGGAGGCTACGATGGCATGATTTCTCGCCAAATGTTGGTGCCGGAAGAGAAACTGGGCATTTTCATTGCAACCAACACGAATAGTTCTGTGCCATGGGCTATTGGTTATGACGCTCTGGGAATTTTGCTTGAAAACTCTAAAGAAACCCCGTTGTTGGAGATGATGCGAGATAGACGAAGCGGGGAGCAAGCCCAACGCGAAAAAGAAAAGGAGGAACTCAATGCAAGCAGAATCCTCAACACCGCACCTTCCCACTCATTGATCGATTACACAGGGATCTACACGGATAAGATGTACGGCGATCTGAACATCGAATTATCGGAAGAAGGTACTTTGGCCTTCGAATTCTTGCCCACTCCACTTTTTCATGGCCATCTCGAACATTGGCACTACGATACATTTCGATTGCACTGGGACGAGCAAATGATGCTGCCGAGTGGCATGGCTCATTTTTCAATAGATGTTCAAGGCAAGGTTCAAAGTTTGGATATTGATGTGCCAAATCCAGATTTTGATTTTACAGAATTACACTTTGTTAAACAGTAAGTTACATATATTTATATAATGCGAATTACACCAAAACATGCGGCCTTTTTAGTGGCCATGGGTTGGGGAATTGTTGCTTGGTCGCAACCCAATGACCCTGGAAGTTTAAACTCTGAAAGTCTCAGGGATTGGATTAAGTCCGAATGGTACGATCCGTATTTCAGCGACCTTGGTTACAACGGTGCCAGAACGCAAATGTTTGGATATACGGATGAATCGAATGGCATTATAGAATGCATCTACACCGGATTCCAGCAGAATGCTGAATTCACGACCTACCTCGATCCCATCAACACAGAGCACATAGTCCCTCAAAGCTTTTTTGGAAGCCTTTCCCCGATGAAGTCGGACTTATTCAATATTCAACCCTCGCACAGCAGCGCAAATTCTGCAAGAGGCAATAGCCCGTATGCAGAAGTCTTGGATGAAAATGCACAGTGGTATGGGATTGATTCAAACGGGAATTACGTCACCCAAGGCAACATCCCCTCAAATCCTGCGAATTGGTCAGAACGATCTGGAGATTCCTGGGAACCAAAAGAATCTGAAAAGGGAGATTTGGCCCGGATGATTTTTTACTTCTACACGGTTTACCCTACCCAAGCTGGATCCATGAGTGCATTGGGCAACCCAGAAATGTTTTATGAATGGCATTTGGGCGATCCGATTGATGCATTTGAAACCACACGAAATCAACGCGTACAAGAAGTTCAAGGCAATTACAATCCTTTCATAAACCATCCCGAATGGATTGAATTAGCTTGGTTCTGGCAAGGTGAAACGATTCTCGGTTGCACCGACCCTCTTGCTTGCAATTTCAACCCTGAAGCAACCACCAATGACGACTCATGCGTGTACGCAGAATCAGGACTCGATTGTGATGGAAATCCACTGGCATCCTGTTCCTTGTTCTTTTCTGAGTATGCGGAAGGCTCTTCCAACAACAAATACCTTGAGATATACAATCCTGGCTTAAGCCCTATAACACTTGATGGCTATGCTTTGGCACATACTGTCAATGACCCTGCAGTGCCCGGTATGTATGAGACATGGGTCGATTTGCCAAGTTCATCCACCATCGAACCCGGCGGCGTCTATCGCATCGTTCATACTTCTGCTGCCTTGGAATTAATCAATACAGCAGATTTCACTTATGGAAACCTTTCAAATGGTGATGATGGGTTTGGGCTGGTTCAAGGAACACCATCTGAATATGCCATTCTAGACATCATAGGTGATTGGAATGGCGACCCTGGAACCGGCTGGGATGTTGCTGGTACGACAGCAGCTACTGCGAATCATACACTGGTTAGGAAACCAGAAGTGCTGGGTGGAAATAGCGGCGACTGGAGTGCATCAGCTGGCACCACCATTGAGAACAGTGAGTGGATCGTCCTCGAAATGGACAATTGGTCAAATTATGGTTTCCATGATGCAGATGTCGCTTGCGACCCTTCTGGAAACAATGGAAATAACGAAGAAGACATTCCCGGTTGCACCTATGCATCAGCTTGCAACTTCGATAACAACGCCAATGTAGACGATGGCAGTTGTGATTTTTCCAGTTGCCAGACTTTAGGATGCAGCTACGAAAACGCACTGAATTTCAATCCCTTATCGACAATAGACGATGGCTCTTGCCTCTTTCCAGAAGGCAATGGAAACTGCGCCACCGACATCAATGAAGACGGCATTGTTACCGTAGCGGATCTCCTTCTTTTGTTGACTGATTTCGGGGCCAATTGCCCGAATTAACTTACCCAACAATTGCAATTCGTCATCATTATTCGATCATTCATGGAATAATTTCTCCCGTTTTGCAATTCAAATTTTCGATTAAAAATTCGATAATCCTCTTATTTTTCTCTTGCGATAAATAATTTATGTCGACGAATAGTATAATGTAAGGTATCAATCCTTATATTAGAAGTCCCAAATTGTCTGACATGAGCCAAAATTGCCTAACCCGGTCTTTCTGGGCGGTTGCGACTGTGCTTTTCGCACTTCAAATGTCGCATGCCCAGGACTATCAAATGTCCATTGAAATCACCGCGGAACATACGGGAATGGTTGGAGAGGTTGATTTAACCGGCCATACCACCTACCAATTCTACATCGAAACAGCAGACCCGGGCGACAAAGTCCTTTCCGTTTTTGGAAGCACCGAATTCCCCACAGAAATTGTAGCACCAGGAGGGTATTTCAATAGCCTCTATGCCTCAGGACCAACTGCAGGCGGTATTTCCCTCGAGGGATTGGCAGTGTACCCCTCGCTTTCATTTGACAGCTACGTCACAATCGGAATTGAACATGAGCCGAATTTGGGCTTGGGCGAATGGTTCATTTCCGTTGATGAAGACCTCAATCAACAATGGGTGTCCAATCTTTTTTATCCTTCGGCAACTTCGGGCGAAAGCATCTACATCAATACGGACCAAGGTGGCTCATGGTCCGTTCCAAGTAGTGTAACCAATGCCCTTTCCGGAGATGATTTGCGTGTGCTCATTGCTCAATTTACGAGCACAGAATGCCTTCATGGCGTGATTCATGCGCTGATTCAACCAGCAGACGGGTCCGACCCCTTTGTTCTGGCTCAGCAATTCAATTGTACTGAATGTGGTCCGATTGGTTGCAGCGACGCTACAGCTTGTAACTATGATCCTGACGCTCCTTCCTATCCCGGTTCTGATGCTGAATGCACCTACGCGGATGAAGGTTATGACTGCGACGGCAACTGCCTGAATGATGATGATGCAGATGGAGTCTGCAATGAATTCGAAATTTCGGGATGTACCGACGCTACTGCACTGAACTATGATGCTGAAGCAACCGATGACAATGGATTTTGTGCTTATGTCGAAGATTTGAATTGTGCAGATGAAGCTGCCTGCAATTACCAGCCATTTTCAGGTCCAGCCTATTGCTTGCAAATTGAGGCCATCGCGGAGCATTCAGGATTTGTAGGAGATGACAATTTGGATGGATACACAACTTATCGCATTTATGCCCTTTGCGCTAACACCGATGATTTTGTTTCGAGTGTTTCCGGGGATTCCGAATTCCCAACTCGAATTCAATCTACCGGAGATTTTTATCAAAGTCCATTTGGCGGACTCACGGGTGGTGACCAAAATCCCGCCCTTTTCGCATTCTTCCCGAGTGCATTGTATGATTCATACGTTTCGATTGGTTTGACCCAATCTCCAGTTTCTACAAACGGAGAAGGCGACATCAATGTTGTAGAAACGCCTGTGAATCCCTGGGGAGCAAACTTTGAAAGCGGTTCCGACCTACTTATAGATGACGATTTGGGTGGCAGTTGGTTTATTTTTAATGGCAACACCAATGGGGTCGCTGGTGATGACTACAAGGTCCTACTCGGGCAGGTTACAACCAATGGAGCACTCTCAGGATCCATGTACGTGCAATTCTTTACCCACGGAGACCCATCGAATGAATTGCGTAAACTCATCGATTTTCAAGAAGCCTGCTACGGCCCTGAAATCCTTGCAGCATGCATCTATCCGGAGGAACTGCTCGATTGCAATGGGGATTGTTTGAATGATGCCGATGGCGATGGAGTTTGCGATGAATTAGAAGTTGGCGGTTGCGATGACACTTCGGCTTGCAATTACGATGCTGCTGCCACCGATAATGACGGTTCTTGCACCTATGCTGACGCCGGATACGACTGCGACGGTAACTGCTTAAGCGATGCCGATGGCGACGGAGTCTGTGACGAATTTGAAGTCGCTGGATGTACTGATGCTACTGCATGTAACTATGACGCCGCTGCAACCGACGAAGACGGTTCTTGCACCTATGCTGACGCGGGATACGACTGCGACGGCAACTGCTTGAATGACGCCGATGGTGACGGAGTCTGTGACGAATTTGAAGTCGCTGGATGTACCGATGCTGCTGCATGCAACTACGACGCCGCTGCAACCGACGAAGACGGTTCTTGCACCTATGCTGACGCCGGTTACGACTGCGATGGAAACTGCCTCAGCGACACCGACGGTGACGGTGTCTGCGACGAATTTGAAGTCGCTGGATGTACCGACGCGGCAGCCTGTAACTACAACGATGCAGCCACCG
>JAQBTQ010000017.1 GCA_027624855.1 Bacteroidota bacterium | reverse complement strand
AATAGAATGCCTTGGTCGAATTGCGGTTGGGAAAATTCTGAGTAGCTGCTTTGAATTTGGAAAAACAGCAATATGGTAATCAATCCTCTTGGGGCGATGTAAAGCAATGGAAAAACACGTTGCCTTTGGAAGACCAGAAGGCTGAGGAATCGAACACCGAATAATATGCAGCAAATGATAAGCCCTTCGGTGACGAGGTGCAAATCAGTTAACGTCAGCAGCGAAACGGTCATCCCAAACAAAACAAAGAAAAAAGTTCGAATGACAAAAGCAGTTTCTAGGGTGAGCAAATGGTAATCACGGTGAAGCTCATGCATGCGTTCATCATTCAAAAGTTTCGCCGGTGAGGGAAGGGATTTCAGCCGTTTGATTTTGGATTTCCAATTGGGAAAAAACAAGCGGTGATTGTTCAGCATCAATCCGAAAATCAGGATGAGTACCAACGGACTTAAGTGAAGGAGTTTCTGAACGGAGTAAATCAGCAACAAGACCGCGATGCTCAAAAACAACTTGACAGAACTGGTGATTTTTTGCAATACGTAGACCAGGGCATAGCTCACAAGCACGGCCAAGACAAAGGTGATAATGAGGTTTGATCCGATGCTGAAAATGATGGATTTGGTCGAATTGGCGTCCACATTTCCAAGCAAAAGATAAAAAGCCATGATTCCGAAGATGTCCGAAAAGGTGCTTTCGTAGACCATGAATTCTCGGTCATCGGAATCGATCCCTTTGACACTTGGAATGATGATGGCACTGCTCATGATGGATAATGGGATGGCGTACACCCACGCTTCCAAAAGGCCCATTTCCATGGATAGCCTCAAGAAATAAGCGATTGCTGCGGAACTGCCCAACAGCGCGACCAACGCCATGGTCGCACTTTTCAAGATCAATGGCATTTTTTCTCTCGAGAGGTTGAGCTCCAAGGCCGCTTCCAACACAATGAAGATGAGCCCAACCGTTCCCAACAACTCCAACACCAAGGATTCGAAAGGAATGGCCGTTAATCCCATGGCATTTAAGCCTTCGCGGATCGCTATTCCCATGCCAATCAGGACCAAGACACTCGGGATATTGGTGCGCTTGGCGAGTAGGTTGGCGAAATAACTCAAGATGATGACCAGCGATCCGCCAATCACCAAACCGTATGCATTGATATCCGAAACGGTCATGGGGTGAATGTACGGCCAATCAGCCGAATTGCCCCGTAATCACCCTCCAAATGTCATTGCCCAAAGCAAAAACCATTAGACCCAACAACAGCACGATTCCGACCGTTTGGGCGCGCTCTAAGAATTTTTCTGGAGCGGGTCGACCAACGACCATTTCATAAAGCAAGAACATCACATGTCCCCCATCCAACGCCGGGATAGGGAGGAGGTTCATAAACGCTAAAATGAGTGATAGAAATGCTGTGTTTCTCCAAAAAACTTCCCAATTCCAGCCCGCGTCAAAAATGCTCCCAAACGTCACCAAGCTTCCTACCTGGCTTGCTCCCGATTTACTGAAAAGGAAGCGCATGGAAAGGATGTACTCTTGCAAGGTGCTCGACGCCAGAGAAAAGCCTCGTACGAGCGCTTCACCTGCGCCGTAGCCACGTTCTTCCAAGGCAAATTCATCCATGCTGAAGGGGTCCATTTGCAGATAGCCAAGCATACCCAGGGAGTCGGTCGTGCAAACGAGTACCTGCTCCGTGCCATTTCTCAAAACAGTTAATTCGACTTCTTTTGATGGATGGCTACTTAGGTAAGAGCGAACCTCGCCGTGAAAAATTAACGGGATCCCGTCAATTTGTTGGATTCGGTCTCCAATTTGAAGCCCACCGGCTTCTGCTGCAGATCCCGATTGCACCGTCTGCACTACGGACGGAACACGCAGAGAAAAAGGTTCTCGGATGGCACTGTCAACGAAAAACTGTCCGAGGTCTTGTTCAATGTTCAACGTGATGTTTTGCCCCGCTCGTTCTAACTCCACGGTCTCAACAGCATCGAAGAACAGAGTGCGCCGGATTTCCGTGAACGTTGCCGGTGCTTCTCCGTTGATACGAACGACGTAGTCACCGTCTTCAAATCCGAAGGGCTTCAAGCGATCATCGACTTCGATGCCGTAGGGGATTTTTTCAGCGGGCAGCACCGTTTCTCCCCAAACCAGTAACACCATACTGTAGATGGCAAACCCGAGGATCAAGTTGATGATAATACCGCCCAACATGATGATCAGCCTTTGCCAAGCAGGTTTCGATCGAAATTCCCATGGTTGTGGGGGCTGCTTCATTTGCTCGGTGTCCATGGATTCATCAATCATCCCTGAAATCTTGACATATCCGCCCAACGGCAACCATCCTATGCCCCATTCGGTCTCTCCAATTTGTTTTTTAAACAGGGAAAAACCAGGATTCATAAAAAGATAGAATTTCTCCACCCGGGTTTTGAAGGCTCGTGCAGCCCAGTAGTGCCCCAGTTCGTGAAGCACGACGAGTATGGAAAGACTAAGTAGGAGCTGTGCGGCTTTGATTAAGGCGACCATCGAAAAGTTTTAGTGCGGCAAATTTAGGATGCAAATGGACCCCTAACGGAATCTACCGATGCAATATTCCTTAATCAATGATGCAATGAGTTTTTCTGTCGCGATTGATGTATTATTCTTGTATTCGAAATGGCAAAAACCTCCAAAAAGACCTCCAAGGCCGGTTCAAAAAAGGACTATTCTCGACACAAGTTGGCTGTATGGGTCATTGGGCTCGGGCCACTGATTGGTCTCGGAAGTTTGGTCTTGATGGCTTCGTTTGGTCAATTGCCTAATACCGAGGCACTTGCCAATCCAAAAACAGATCTGGCGACGCGGGTTTTTTCTTCTGACGGAAAGCTCATTGGGAGGTATTATTCGGAGAATCGCGCCTCTGCTCGTTTTGATGAATTGCCACAAAACTTAATTGCCGCTTTGATTTCCACTGAGGATGTGCGTTTTGAATCGCACAGTGGGATTGATTTTATCGGATTGGCACGAGCAATTGCTTTTATGGGAAAGCGCGGAGGCGGGAGTACGTTGACCCAACAGCTCGCAAAACAGCTTTTTACAGAAGAATATGAGCAGACGAGTTGGTTGGAACGGGCATTTCTGCAAAAGCCACAAGAATGGATCATTGCCACAAGGTTAGAACGGTATTACACCAAGGATGAAATCATAGCGCTTTACCTCAATCGTTATGATTTCTTGAATCAGGCGGTTGGAATCAAATCGGCCGCGAACATCTATTTCGATAAGGATGTGAATGAATTGGATTGGCATGAATCGGCCATGCTGGTGGGCATGCTCAAGAACAGTTCTTTGTACAATCCGGTGCGCAGGCCGGAACTGGTGTTGTCAAGGAGAAATGTGGTCATTGGTCAATTGGAGCGCTACGGCAAAATCACAGCAGCGGAAGCGGACTCAATAGCTGCGTTGGATTTGGGGTTGAGATTTCAAAAAGTGAGTCACGATGAAGGCTTGGCCCCGTATTTCAGGGAAGCCTTGCGATTGGAATTAAAAAAGATTCTTGAGGCAAAAGATGAACAGGGGAACTACCTCCTTGCGAAATCGGATGGCTCCCCATACGACTTGTACCGAGATGGCATTCAAGTTTACACGACGTTGGACAGCAGACTCCAGCAGGCTGCAGAAAATGCAGTGCACGAGCATTTAAGCCGAGAACTTCAAGCTGCTTTGAACAAGGATTTAGAGCGAAGAAAGGAAAGTGAATGGCCTTTTTACCGTCGCATAAAAGCTAAGGACCGCGATCAAATCATACAGACTGCGATGGAGCAAAGTGATCGGTATTTGGTGTATACCGGCAAAAAATGCCCAGAATGTCTGCGACCTGGCTTTTACATAACGAAGGCTAAGGGTGAACAAGGTGACATGTGGCATTGCGATGAAACGGAAGGAGGGTGCAGCCATCAATGGCCCAGGTTCAATGAAGAGCAGATTGCAGCGGCATTTGATCAGCCTGTCCAGATGCGCATTTTTAAACATGAGGGCTACAAAGACACCATCATGAGCCCAAGGGACTCCATCCTCTATCACAAGAGCATACTCCACGCCGGGCTCATGTCGATAGAACCGCGCACGGGGCACATTAAAGCTTGGGTGGGGGGAGTTGATTACAGGTATTTCAAGTTTGATAACGTCTCCCAATCGAAGCGGCAAGTCGGATCTGTTTTTAAACCATTTGTTTATGCCACGGCATTGCGCAACGGCTATTCACGTTGTACTGAGGTGCCAAATCAACGCATCTGTATTGAAATGCCTGGAGGGCAACCGGATTGGTGCCCTGACAATGCGAATTTCTCATACGGAGAAGTGGTGACGTTGGAATATGCATTGGCGAATTCAATGAACACGATATCAGCGAAGCTCATCAAGGATTTTGGTCCAGAACGCATCATCGAAGTGGCACATGCTTTGGGCATAGAATCAGACATTCCCGCGGTTCCATCCATTGCATTGGGATCTTCTCAATTGACCTTGAAGGAAATGACTTCAGCCAATGCTTCCATCGTAAATGGGGGTGTTTACATCAAGCCAACGATGATTACCCGCATTGAAAACAAATACGGAAATGTCATTTGGTCGCCCATTCCAGAAATGCGACAAGGGCTGGATGAGAAGACTGCCTATACGATTCTGAACATGATGAAGGGCGTGATCAATGGAGCCCGGAATCCGAGTACGGGTCAATCTGGAGGTACTGCGGTGCGATTGCGGTACGATTCAAAAAGCAGAGATTATGACAACATCACGGTGCCCATGGCAGGGAAAACAGGGACCACTCAGAACCACTCAGATGGTTGGTTCATGGGCCTTACACCAGATCTTGTAACGGGAGTTTGGGTGGGGGCACAAGACCCAGCAGTCAGGTTTACCTCGATCAGTGATGGCCAAGGAGCGAATACAGCGCTTCCAATCTATGGTTATTACATGAACCAAGTGTATGCAAACCCAAGCATCGAAATAAGCAAATCGGATTTTGAAAGGCCTGAGGGAATCTTCGTGGATTTAACCGATTGTAAGCAATTGTTGAATTCGAATCCCATTGGAACTGGAGCGGGAATTGACGAAGACTTATTCGAATGAATTGAAGCGCAATGGCAATTAATAAAGTTGTAACGAACGAGATTGAAGCGTGTAAAGGCGTCAAAAATGGAATGACTTTGATGTTGGGGGGATTTGGCCTGTGCGGGATTCCAGAGCGCAGCATTGCTGAGCTGGTTCGTCTAAACATTGTTGATCTCACGTGCATTTCAAATAATGCTGGGGTGGATGATTTTGGCTTGGGATTGCTTTTGCAAAAGCGGCAAATTCGAAAAATGATTTCCTCGTACGTTGGAGAGAACGACGAGTTTGAGCGTCAAATGTTGAGCGGAGAGTTGGAAGTTGACCTCATTCCCCAAGGATCGCTGGCAGAACGTTGCAGAGCTGGAGGAGCGGGCATCCCGGCATTTTATACTCCCGCGGGTTATGGCACTGAGGTAGCCGAGGGTAAAGAGACCAGGGAATTCAATGGAAAGCCTCACATTCTGGAAAGCGCCCTCACGGCAGATTTCGCTTTTGTCAAAGCGTGGAGGGGAGATACTGCCGGCAACTTGATTTATAAGGCTACGGCACGAAACTTCAATCCCATGATGGCTATGGCCGGCAAGATAACCGTAGCCGAAGTGGAGGAGCTCGTCCCCGAAGGTGAACTCGACCCCAACCAAATTCACACTCCCGGAATTTTCGTCCAGAGGATTTTCCAAGGAACGGGTTATGAGAAGCGAATCGAGCAACGAACCGTCAAGACGGAGAAACTTTCAGAATAAAGACCCATGCTGGATAAAAACGGAATCGCTCAACGCATTGCTCAGGAAGTTCACGATGGCTGGTATGTGAACTTGGGGATCGGCATCCCGACGCTGGTGGCCAATTTTATTCCAGAAGGGATGGAAGTGGAGTTTCAATCTGAAAACGGTATTCTCGGAATGGGGCCATTTCCTTTTGCTGGAAAAGAAGATGCAGATTTGATCAATGCGGGTAAGCAGACGATAACAGCCATGCCCGGGGCGGCTTTTTTTGATAGCGCTACGTCGTTTGCAATGATTCGTGGTCAGCACGTTCAACTCACCGTACTTGGCGCTATGGAAGTTGCGCAAAATGGGGACATCGCCAATTGGAAAATTCCAGGAAAGATGGTGAAGGGCATGGGCGGTGCAATGGATTTGGTTGCAAGTGCAGAGAACATCATCGTCGCGATGATGCACACCAATCGGGCAGGGGAATCCAAGCTACTTCCTTCATGCACCCTCCCACTTACAGGAGTTGGTTGTGTAAAACGAGTCGTGACAAACCTCGCAGTCCTCGATATTCGCGATGGGGCATTCCACCTCGTCGAACGCGCCCCGGGAATCGAAGTGGACCAAATTCGCGCGGCGACTGCTGGAAAATTGGTTGTTCCGGAAGTTGTGCCGGAAATGGTCATTGCTTAATTGCCTCAATTCCAAACCGCAATCGGGAGAGCGTCTCTTCCTGCCCCAAGAATTCAGCAAAATCAAACATGGAAGGCCCGCCACCTGTTCCTGTCAGCGCAATCCGGAACGGCAATAGAACCGCACCGAATCCCAACTGCTTTGCCTCTAGAAACCCTCTGAAGGCCGCCTCGATCGAAGCAGAATTGAAGACATCAAGTTGTTCCAAAACTGCTGCCAACTCCGTTAGGTAGCCCCCGGTCTCAGCCTTCCATTTCTTTTTAATCAGTTGCTCATCAAAGGATGTAGGTCCTTGGAACAAGTAATCAATGGCAGGAATTTCATGTAAAAACTGAACCCTTTCGAGAAACATATTCAAAACGTGAGCGCATTGGGAATCGGTCCAGCCCGCCATCTTTTCTTCGCCCAAATCCCTCAAGGATTGAATCCAACGGCTGGGGTCACCACTGCGCAAGTATTGTTCATTGAACCAAAGTGTCTTGTCCGGATTAAAGCGAGCCCCAGATTTGATGACACGGTTCAAATCGAACGCTTGAACGGCTTCTTCCAAAGAATACAATTCTCGGTCGTCCCCGCTGCTCCAACCGAGCAGGAGGAGCATATTGAGGAACGCTTCAGGCAAATACCCCTGTTCGCGGTACCCTGGAGAAGAGGATTCAGACGTTGGATCGGTCCAGTCCAAAGGGAAAATGGGGAATCCACCTTTGTCTCCATCGCGTTTACTCAATTTACCGTTTCCGGTTGGTTTCAGAATCAGCGGAAGGTGCGCGAACTTCGGTGGGGACCAGCCAAAGGCTTCGTACAACATGACATGCAAGGGGGCACTCGGCAACCATTCCTCTCCCCTGATTACATGACTGATTTGCATGTAGTGATCGTCAATGACGTTGGCCAAATGGTACGTTGGAAGACCGTCCGCTTTGACCAAAACTTTATCATCGAGCACTTCGGAGAGCACGTTGATTTCCCCGCGGATTTCATCTTGGACGCAAACCGTTGTCGATTCTTCTGGCATTTTAAACCGGATGGTGAAGGCATGACCTTTCGATTCTAAGTCGTCGACTTTCTCCTGGCTGAGCGTCAGTGAATTTTGCATTTCGAGCCTGGTCTTAGCATCGTATTGCCAAACGGTTCCATTTTGTTCTGCGGCTTGTCGTTTTTCAGCTAAGGCTTCTGGCGCATCGAACGCTTTATAAGCCCAGCCAGCTTCAATCAATTTCGCGACTTCTTTTGCATAAAGCTCACTGCGTTGAGATTGTTTGTAAGGGCCAAAAGAGCCCCCTTCTACGTCCCCTTCATCGGGCGCAATACCACACCATTTGAGCGATTCGCGGATGTACTCCTCAGCACCAGGCACGAAACGGGTTTGATCTGTATCCTCAATGCGAAGAATGAAAGTTCCATTGTTTTTCTTAGCAAAAAGGTAGTTGTACAAGGCCGTTCGAACTCCACCTAAATGGAGCGGGCCGGTTGGACTCGGAGCAAATCTGACGCGCACGGGTGAATTCATGGAGATTTCCAATTTTCGATCTTGACGGGCAAAGATAGGGCGCGGTCAGCTGTCAAACCCTTCCATGCATTGCTGAAACCAACCGTATCAGATACGGTTGCTCGCGGTTGGTCTATTGAGATTTGGACACACAAATCAAAATAATGAATGCATTAAGAAATAAGGTCCAATTGATTGGACGGCTGGGGAAGGACCCCGAGTTAATGAGCTTCGAAGAGGGTAAAGTCAAGTGCACTTTTCCTGTAGCGACCAATGAAGTTTTCCGCAATGGTGAGGGTGAACGTGTGGAGCGCACCCAATGGCACGATGTTGTAACATGGGGCGCTTTAGCGGAAATTGCTGGTCAATACTTGAAGAAGGGCGCTGAAATAGCCATCGAAGGCCGATTGGCTTATCGGACTTATGAAGATGCGGAAGGGCAAACGCGTTACGTGACCGAGGTCGTGGCGGGTGAAATGCTGATGCTCGATCGCAAATCAGCCGGCGAAAGTCAATAGGCGACGGGGGCGAGACGCAGTTCTCGCCCCCTTTTATTCACTCAGTTCCATTCCCATGCACTTCTGCGCCCTCGGGTTGGTGGCCGGTTCGTGAATCGTTAACTTTGGGTTCCATTAAAATGGTGAAATGAGCAACTCTGGAATCCTGAAATCTTCTTTAGCAAAGAAATACGTGATGGCCTTGACAGGTCTTTTTCTTTGCCTGTTTTTGGTGGGGCACCTTGCGGGAAACCTACAATTGTTATTGAAATCTGGGGCAGAAGGTCAGCGGGCTTTTAACGAATACGCTCAATTCATGACTACGTTTCCGCTCGTGAAAATCCTGAGCTATTTGACCTATGCGAGCGTTCTCTTTCATGCAATCGATGGAATCGTGCTTACGATGGCAAATCGCAAGGCAAGGCCGGTAGGATATGTGAACGAGAAAGGCTCAGCCAATTCAAATTGGTCTAGCCGCAATATGGGCATCCTGGGCACCATCATTTTGGTTTTTCTGGTGAGCCACATGCAGAATTTTTGGTACCAAATGCATTTTGGCGACATCCCAAATGATCCCAATGGACTCAAGGATTTGTATGGCGTTGTGCTGAAATTTTTCTCTCCAGAGAATTCGATGAGTTTATTCGCCGTGGTTGGATATGTGTTGGCTCAGGGCGCGTTGGCGTTTCACCTTTCACATGGATTTGCGAGCGGTTTTCAATCTTTGGGTTTGCGTCACGCGAAATACACGCCAGTGATTGAATGGAGTGGCAAGATTTTTTCAGTTTTGGTGCCCGCTCTCTTCGCGATCATTCCAATTTACCTCTACATCACCCAACAGTAATCGAAGACCAAGATGCTTGAATCTAAAATTCCATCAGGACCTTTAGCAGATAAGTGGACTTCCCATAAGAATCACATCAACCTTGTTAACCCAGCGAATAAGCGGTTAATCGACGTGATTGTGGTAGGAACGGGATTGGCGGGAAGTTCAGCCGCCGCTTCGCTTGCTGAAATGGGTTACAACGTGAAGGCTTTTTGCTTTCAGGACTCGCCTCGCAGAGCGCACTCCATTGCAGCCCAGGGTGGGATCAATGCGGCAAAGAATTATCAAAACGACGGCGATTCTGTTTATCGTTTGTTCTATGACACCATTAAAGGAGGCGATTACCGCAGCCGTGAAGCCAATGTTCATCGGTTAGCGGAAGTTTCAACAAGCATCATTGACCAATGCGTAGCCCAAGGGGTACCGTTTGCTCGTGAATATGGTGGTCTTTTGGACAATCGAAGTTTTGGCGGAGTTCAAGTCTCGCGGACGTTTTATGCCAAGGGGCAGACGGGTCAACAATTGCTGCTTGGTGCGTACTCTGCATTGAGCCGTCAGATTTCGAAAGGAAAGGTGCAAATGTTCACCCGCCATGAGATGATGGACGTGGTGATTGTCGACGGGAAATGCCGGGGAATCATAGCGAGAAATTTGATTACTGGTGAGCTTGAGCGGCACGCTGCCCATGCGGTGGTATTGGCTTCAGGGGGGTATGGCAATGTCTTCTTTTTGAGCACCAATGCTATGGGGTCCAACGTTTCAGCAGCGTGGAAGGCGCATAGAAAGGGAGCATTCATGGCCAATCCATGTTTTACCCAAATTCACCCCACCTGCATACCCGTTTCTGGGGAGCATCAATCCAAATTGACGTTGATGTCAGAATCACTGCGGAATGATGGGCGCATCTGGGTGCCAGCTAGGAAAGAGGATGCAGAGGCAATTCGAAAAGGCACATTGCGGGCAAATGATATTCCTGAGGAGAATCGCGATTATTATCTGGAACGGAGGTATCCGGCATTCGGCAATTTGGTTCCAAGAGACGTGGCTTCTCGCGCAGCCAAGGAGCGGTGTGATGCGGGATATGGAGTGAATGAAACCGGCGAGGCCGTCTTCTTGGATTATGCAAGCGCCATCCAGCGCTATGGAAAAACAGAGGCCAACATCCGAGGCTTGAAAAACGCTTCAAATGAAGAAGTTACTGCGTTAGGAAAGGAAGTGGTGAAAGCAAAGTATGGCAACTTGTTCGATATGTACAAGCAAATAGCCGCGGACGATCCCTATGAAACGCCGATGAAGATTTACCCAGCGGTTCATTACACCATGGGAGGACTTTGGGTGGATTATAACTTAATGACCACCGTGCCTGGATTGTATGCGACAGGGGAGTCGAATTTCTCAGATCACGGAGCCAATCGACTGGGGGCATCGGCACTGATGCAAGGACTGGCAGATGGATACTTTGTCCTGCCTTATACCATTGGAGATTACCTGTCGAACGATATTCGAACGGGTGCAATAGATGCAAATTCTCCTGAATTCGAAACAGCAGAAAAATCGGTTCAAGATCGAATTGATCAGCTCATCAACAATCAAGGGACAAAGCCTGTAGATGATTTTCATCGTCGATTGGGTCGCGTCATGTGGAATCAATGTGGGATGTCTCGCAGTGAGGAAGGCTTGAAGCAGGCGATAGCAGACATCAGAGCATTGAGAGAAGAGTTCTATCAAGACGTCAGGATTCCAGGAACCGCGAAGGGTTTCAATCCAGAATTGGACAAAGCCGGTAGGGTCGCGGACTTCATGGAGTTGGGGGAATTGATGTGCAAGGATGCGCTAGAGCGCAATGAATCCTGCGGAGGACATTTCCGTGAAGAGTTCCAAACGGCAGAAGGAGAAGCGCTACGCGATGATGAAAACTTTGCATTTGTTTCGGCATGGGAATATACAGGAGACCCGAGCGATTCGAATTTGCATAAGGAGGATTTGAAGTTTGAAAACATTGAATTGAAGCAACGCAGCTACAAATAATTGTATACCATGGACTTGACATTGAAAGTTTGGAGACAGAACGGTCCAACTGACCAAGGAAAAATGGAAACACATTCTGTGACAGGTGTTTCACCTGACATGTCCTTTTTGGAAATGATGGATATGTTGAATGATCAAATCATTCGTGCTGGTGGAGACCCCGTTGCTTTTGATCATGATTGCCGCGAGGGTATCTGCGGAATGTGTTCGATGTTCATCAATGGTGAAGCCCATGGACCCAGCCGAGGAGTTACGACTTGTCAACTGCACATGCGATCGTTTAAGGATGGAGATACGATTACGATTGAACCTTGGCGTGCCGCGGCATTTCCAGTAGTCAAGGATTTGGCGGTTGATCGAAGCAGTTTTGACCGGGTTATTCAAGCAGGGGGTTACATCTCTGTGAACACCTCGGGTGAAACGCTGGATGCGAATGCAATTCCTATTCCGAAACCTCAAGCAGATGAGGCTTTCAATGCCGCTACATGCATAGGATGTGGCGCCTGCGTTGCCACATGCAAAAACGCCTCTGCAATGTTGTTTGTGGCCGCGAAAGTCTCGCAATTTGCGCTTCTGCCACAAGGACAGCCAGAGCGCTCCAAACGAGCAAAACGAATGGTGGAACAAATGGACAAGGAGGGGTTTGGAAACTGCACCAACACCGGCGCTTGTGCAGTGGAATGTCCCAAAGGGATTGACCTTAGCACCATTGCACGAATGAATCGTGATTACTTGTCGGCCACTGTAAAAGAAGATTGATTCAATTGGGTCATTTTGGCCTCTTTGAGGAAAATTGGCTTTGGTTTGAAACAAATACGGCGTCAAACGTCCTATTTTTACTCGGATGAAACACATAATATTAGGTTCGGCATGCCTCTTCTTTGCTTTGATTGCTGAGGCTCAGAATAAAGTTCAAATTGAATTTGGAGTCAGTGGTGTATGTGGGATGTGTGAGGAGCGGATTGAGCAAGCGCTAGACGTTCCTGGAGTGATTATGGCTGATTGGAACGTAGAATCAAAACGATTGACGGTGGCCTACAAAACAAAGAAAATCTCGGAAGATCAGATTCATCAATTGGTGGCAGATGTCGGTCATGACACGGATAAGGTAAAAGCGAAAGACGAAGTCTATGCAAACATCCATGGCTGTTGTAAATACAGGGAAGGAGCCAGTTGCTCTGGATCGGAAGGTCATGACGATCACGATGACCATTAATTTTCACTTTCGTGGGCACAGTTAGGACTTCACTCTTCCTGTTTTTCATCTTACTCATTCCTTCTCTCATTAAAGGACAATCGTCTTTTTTGAAGGGGAAAGTGCTTACAGAAGAAGTTCATGACCAAGATCATTCTTCGAGCCACGAACCGGTTTATATTCCGTTACCTGGAGCTTATGTGAGGTGGGCTCACGATGTTGCCTCAACAACTGTTTCTGATGCTTTCGGGTTTTTTAAAATTCGAAAGGCGGATGCTGGTGACACGCTATTGGTTTCAATGACCGGGTATGAAAGCGTCGGTTGGATATACGGTGGAGAAGCTTACCTGGAGATACCAATGGAGTCTGGGGTGGCCCTTGGTGCTGCTGAAGTGGTGGAGCAGCGCGCCTCCACGGAGCTTTCCTTGTTATCGCCTTTGGATGTCCAATCCTTGAATCGCAAAGAACTTGCGAAGGCAGCTTGTTGCAATCTTTCTGAAGCTTTTGAAACCAACGCTTCGGTAGACGCTTCATTTACAGATGCAGTGACAGGAACGCGTCAAATCCGGATGTTGGGGCTTGATGGTAAATACAGTCAAATTCAAGTTGATAATTTACCAGGTCCTCGCGGCTTAGGCGTGGTTAAGGGACTGACGTTTATCCCAGGTGATTGGGTGAATGAAATTCATATCAGCAAAGGAGCCGGAACGGCAACCCAAGGTTATGAGAGCATAACGGGGCAAATCAATGTCGCGCTGAAAAACCCTGAAACTGCGGATCCTTTGCACACAAATTTGTACGCCAATGCCGCAGGTCGGTTCGAATTCAATTCTGTGAGTAAGCATCAGGTTTCGCGCCGTTGGAGCACGGCGGTGTTGTTGCACGGTCTGACGAATAGTCAATTGAACGATCGAAACGCGGATGGTTTTTTGGACACGCCAATGCAACAGAATTATGTTGCTCGCAATGAATGGAAATTCATTGGTGATCGGGGTATCCGAGGCGAATATGCCATCACGGGACTTCAAATGAACTCCCTGGCAGGCCAAACGAGGGCCTTTCAAAACGGCCTATCATGGTCGGATCGGTTCAAGACCATGCAAGAGTCGACAGAAGGGTGGTCGGCAATGACCGCGATTGATCGAATGGAGATTTCAGCGAAAACGGGATTCGTTTTTCCTGATGCTGAGTGGCGAAGCATTGGAACCCAGTGGAGTTTTTACAATCATCGACATAATCATCGATTTGGCTCATCTTTTTATGAGGGTCATGAAGTGTTTTTCAGAGGCAATGTGCTGTATGCAGGCATCTTAGGTAATACCAATCATTCATTTACGACTGGCGCAACATTCCTTTTTAACTCATTCGATGAGGACTTGAAGTTTGATTGGAATGATACGCTGGCTTTCGAGGCAAATGTTCAAAGGGAAGAACGTGTTCCAGGCGTGTTCTTTGAATACACCTGGACAGGAAATGAACGTTGGAGTGTCATTGCAGGAGCGCGTTACGACCAGCACAATTTGTTCGGAGCGTTCTTCAGCCCCCGTTTGCATGCGAGATGGAGCGTTACAGAAAATGTGTCCTGGAAACTTGCTGCAGGAAGGGGGTATCGTACGCCAAATCCTTTCATGGAGCAATTGGGTACATGGGCGAGTCAGCGAGATTGGTATTGGGGGTTTGAAAGCACGGTCAAACCAGAAATTGCCACCAATGTAGGGACGAATTTGACGGCCAAATTCAGGTTGAATTATCGGGAAGCGACATTGACTTTGGATGCCTACTCGACTCAATTTCAGAACAAATTGGTTGTCGATCTCGACCAATCCAGTCAGGGCATTTACCTGTATAACTTGACGGGAGAATCTTTCGCGAATACGGCACAAGCAGAATTCAATTGGGACTTGCACCGGCGATGGGATGTCCGGTTGGCTTATCGTTGGGTCAACGCTCATACGGACCGGATTGATGGCAATCCTACCCAAGACCCGTTTGTTTCACGCCATCGCGGTTTCAGCCAAATCAGTTACGGGTCGCCCTTCAACGATCGAGAAGGTCAATGGAGAGCAGACGCGACGTTGCAATGGATTGGTGCACAACGTCTGCCATTGACAAATGAAAACCCTGATCCGTTCAATCGGACTGATATGGCCCCGGATTTCTTCCAACTAAATGCCCAACTCACACGGCAATTTTCTCCAGAATTCTCGATTTATCTGGGGGTTGAAAATGCGCTGAACTACAAGCAGGATCGCCCCATCATAGGCGCGGACTATGGGGATAATGTTGTCGCTGAGGCAGACTTTAATCAATACTTTGATGCGAGTTTGGTGTACGGCCCCATTTTTGGCCGGATGATGTATGCGGGGCTGCGTTGGGGGATCTTACCTCCCGCAAAGGAAAAATAGATTTTCAAGGGTTTCGGAGGGAGCGTTTGAGTAATCCACCTCCACTTCGTGCTCCCATGGTTTGGCGTCGGCGTGCGGCGGTTGCGTTGTTGGGGCGTGGCTCTCTCCCTGGGAGTCCGTCTTCAGCATAACGAGGATCGGCGATATAATCCAATTTTTTCATTTCCATTGCCTCAACGTGAATGCAACCAAACTCCTCTTTGACGGGCCCCCGAATCCAATATATTCCGCGTCCTCGAAACGCGTATTGTCGCAGTGATGGGGGGAAGTGAACGGTATCGAGCCATTGACCTTCGATGTCAACAAAACAACCAAAACACATGCGTTCGCGCTGTGCGGTATGGGTTTCTTTGACGGTGACGAGATACCCAACAACCGCTACTTCTTGGCCAATGCATTCATTTAGCACTTCACTGCGTATTCCTTGGCGTGCGATGGTTTGGGCTTCGGTCGTGAGGAGTCGGAAGGGCGAACTCAATGGAAAGCCAAATAGTTCGATCTGATCGAAAGCTGTTTCTAGGTCATTGATCTCAAATTTTGGAAGGGTAAATCGCGTAATGTCAGGAGTGAAGAGCGTAACGTTGTGAGAGCCTTTTTTTGTGTTTCCAAGTAAAAAGTGGCTTTCCCATTGCAGTTGTTGTGGATTTTTATCGGTGAACCGCATCGCACCACAGCGTATGATGAGCAAGCATTGTTCCAGTCCTATCCCTGTCCGGTCAATGAAGTCTTGGAGTGATTGATAGGGACCCTGTTCGTGGCGTTCCTTCATAATGCGGGCGATGACTTGTGCTTGGATTCCTCGGACCAAGTTGAACCCAAGAACAATGGCGGCCTCGTTAGGGTACACACAGGCCTCCCAATTTCCCCGATTGACGCAAGGAGGTTCGATACGCCCTCCCAGCATCCGTGCTTCATGAACATAAAATTCTGTTCGATAAAACCCTCCAAAATTGTTGATGCAAGCGGCCATGTATTCCAATGGCCAATGTGCTTTGAGATAAAGGCTTTGATAGCTTTCAACGGCATATGATGCGGAGTGTCCTTTTGCGAAAGCGTAACCTGCAAAGCTTTCGACCTGTCGCCATACTTCTTCAACCAAAATGGGATCCCTTCCGCGCTTTATGGCTTTTTCGTGAAATGCATCACGCGCTTTGGCAAACTCTTCTCGCGATCGGAATTTTCCACTCATTCCTCTTCGAAGGACGTCGGCTTCGCCCAAATCCAACCCGGCAAAGTGGTGCGCCACTTTGATAACGTCCTCTTGATAAACCATGACACCGTATGTCTCGGGCATGAGCTCGAAGAGTACAGGATGCGCGTCGTCTCGCCGTTCTGGATGGCGATGTCGCTCAATGTAAGCTCGCATCATGCCGCTGCGAGACACGCCGGGACGAATGACGGAGCTTGCCGCGACAAGTCCGAGGTAATTGTCGACCTGCAATTTGCGCATGAGCATGCGCATGGCAGGGGATTCCACGTAAAAACACCCCACAGCCAATGCTTCTTTTAATAAGTGCTGAATGATGGGGTCGCGCTTAAATCGCGCCATATCGTGGATGTCGATTTGGGCAGCAACCGCTGGTTGATGAACAGCGATTAAATCAATGGTGTCCCGAATTTTCCCAAGCCCACGCTGACTCAAAATGTCGAATTTGAACAGGCCAATATCCTCAGCTACGACCATGTCGAATTGGGTGGTTGGAAACCCTTTTGGAGGCATAAAGGTTCCTCCAAAATGATTCAAAGGGCGGTCGGCGATGAGAATGCCACAGGCGTGAATGGTCAGTGAATTGGGGAAGTCTTGAAGGTAGCCCGCGTAGCGCAACACCCATGCTTCGATTTCGTCGACCTCGGGTCCTGAGGTTTTGCCGTCGGCTAACTGATCTATGGCGTGTTTGGGCAAGCCGAACACTTTCCCCAATTCCCGAATGACGGCACGAAATTGAAATGTGCTGTATGCGCCGACGAGGGCGACATGGGGAAATCGATCAAAAATGTACTGGGTTACATCGTCCCGATCGGTCCAAGAAAAATCAATATCGAAGTCAGGAGGATTGGTTCGATACAGGTTGATGAATCGTTCAAAATAGAGATCCAGTTCGATGGGGTCAACATCGGTGATACGCAAGAGATAGGCAACCAAACTATTGGCTCCGCTTCCGCGACCTACATAGAAATACCCTTTACTCCGCGCGTAGCTGGTAATGTCCCAGTTGATGAGAAAATAAGCGAGGTAACCTTGTTGACGAATGATGCCCAATTCCATTTCCATTCGTTCAATCACGGATTCTTCGTGGTCGGGATACCGGTATGCAAGGCCCTCAGCGCAAAGCGACCGAATTAAACGCTCATCTTCCTCTTCAGAAGCGGTGTAGGTGTGCTGGTTGTTGTGGCTTCTTCCTTTTTTTGGGACAGGGAGGTCAATGTTGCATTGCGCAAGTAATTGTTCGGATCGTTTTATCCATTCAGGATTTTCCGCATATACCTGATAAAAATCAGCGGGAGATAATAGCCGATCGTGGGGATGGCCAGTTTGGGTCGGAGGCAATTTGCTGAGTAAGACATTGCCGTCAACAGCTCGTAAAATGCGATGGCAATTCCAATCGCGCTTGTGTCTGAACGTAAAGGTGTGCCAAGCAATGAGGCGATCCCAAGGAATGTTGTGGTTGCTGTAACTGCGAAGCAGTCGAAGCTCGGTTTGTTCCCATGGCCTTACGCCAATCCATTCATTGGCTTTCAGTGATTGCTTGGTTTGTTTCCATCGTGACCAGGGATACACCACCGACACATCGGTCATTTCGGGTGCGTCAAAATCAAATGGCTTGTGCGCATGGAGGTGTGCATTCAGGTGATCACATAATTGAGCGTACCCGTCGTTTGAGTGAGCATACCCTACGTAAAGAGGGGTCCCTGCATCATCCTTGTTGCGAAAGTCGATTCCAAGAATGGGGCGAATACCATACTCGGGCGCGAGCCGTACAAAATCCCAATGTGCTGACGTGGTATTGATGTCAGTGAGCGCCAATGCGGAGATGTCAGAAGCTTCTGCTTCAGCAAGCAGTTCACGGGGTTTCATCAGCCCATACCGCAGGCTGAACCAAGAGTGGCAATGCAAGTGCATGGCCGGGAATTAAAACAGGGAACCTTGGGTGCCTCTTGAAGAAGACCGCCTTCGGGCGGGGGATTCCCCCATCCCAAACATTTCGAGGCCTTGATGAATTTCAAAGGTGTGCTCAGGATAAACGCGATCACCGGTCGGCTGTAAGAGGTCTGCGCCATTGGCTCGCGGATCTCGGATATCAGGAGTAATGGGATAGGCATTCAGTTTTTTTGCCGGGTAAGGCCTGAGCATATGGGTGATGTCGGATAGAGGCGTGGAGAGATCAATCCACGCTTGTTCTTCGCTTTCATCCAGAATGACGGGCGATCGATGGTGGCCGATGGCCTGCATGAGTTCATTGGCCACTGTGGTCAAAATGGCAAATGAACGGGTGATTTCACCGGTATTGGGATGGATCCACTCATCCCAAATTCCTGCCAATCCAAAAGGGCGTCGACCATGTCGTGCGTAGACAAGGTATGGCTTGGTGAGTTTTTCTTGTCGGGGTCCTTCAATGAAGGCATCGGCAACGACAATGCACCTTCGATCGCGTATGGACTGTCGAAACATGGGCTTTTGAAGAATGCCCATGGCACCCGTGTATTCCGGATGATCTTCTTTGTTATGATCGCCCTCAGATCGGGCGTTAATCATGTAGAATTGCTTTTTGGCCCATCGCGGGGTGAATCCGAATTGTTGGAGGGTAATCTGTTGTGGCGCTTCACTCGTGATGACTGGGGCGGATTCACCATGTGAAACATTGGCGTTTGGGCGCCATTGCGTTTGAACGTCCGGAGTGGCTTGCACTTGGAAGCGCTTTTCAATGGTTTGAACAGAAGAAACGGTTACATATCGGCCACACATGATGCGATGAATTTACTGATGACGGTTGGCAAGAAGCAAGGGGGCTTCTCCATTAAAAGGATTGGGTCGACCAATGGTGCGCGCCTCCATGCCGGCGGCTGTTACGACACTTCGGTCACCGTATTGATTGCGAATTTGATCGAGCGCTCGGTACAATTCAAGCCGCTCATCAACGTCGTCAAAAAGATCCATTTGAAATCCACCTTCTACGAGGTGGCTGTAACGGACACCAATGAGTCGAACTTGTACACGGCGGTTGTAAAGCTGTTCGAAAAGGGACTTGACTTTGGGGATCAACACATGGTCAGAGGAGGTATAAGGAATTCGAGCTTGCAAGGACCGTGTGTCGAAATCAGCATAGCGGATTTTGACCGTGACACAAGCGGTGAGTTTTTGACCGCGACGGAGTTGATAAGCGAGGTTTTCGGTCATCGCAATCAGGATGCCGCGGAGTTTTTCGACGTCGGTCGTGTCTTTGGCAAACGTGCGTTCGGTAGAGATGGACTTGCGCTCGTTGAATGCAATGACAGGGCTGTGGTCAATGCCGTGGGCTTTTCTCCAAATCGATGTTCCGTTCTGGCCGAGGACTTGTTCCATCAATTCGATGGGCATTTCCTGGATGGTTTGGATGCGTTTGACGCCTAGGTTGCGAAGGGTTTGGTAGGTTTGAGTGCCAACTTGTGGGATTTTCCTCACAGACAGTGGAGCAAGAAAGGGCCGTTCGGTACCGTGTTCGATTTTCAATGTGCCCGAAGGCTTGGCTTGTCCGGTGGCAACTTTGCTGACCGTCTTACTGGTGCTCATGCCGAACGAAATAGGCAATCCGGTTTCTCGGATCACACGGTCTCGTAGCTCACTGGCGAATTGCCAACAGCCAAAAAACCGATCCATTCCACTGAGGTCGGCATAGAATTCGTCAATGGAGGTTTTTTCGCAGACGGGAACGGCTTCTTGGATGATTTCCGTGACAGCTTTGGACTGCTTCATGTAATTCATGGAGTTTCCTCGGATGACGAGGGCTTCCGGACACATGAGCCGTGCCTGTCGCATGGGCATGCCAGAATGCACCCCAAATGCGCGGGTTTCATAACTGCAAGCAGCAACGACCCCACGATCTCCCGTACCGCCAATCAGAATCGGCTGGTTGAGGAGTCTCCGGTCCATGAGCCGCTCTACCGATACAAAAAAAGTGTCGAGATCGAGGTGCAGAATGGCACGGTTAGCGGATGGAGGGTTCGCGGTCATTTCGTTTTGCTAAAATAATGAGCAAAGCCAAAATAAAACGCAAAAAGGGGTAAATTATTTTTTAAGGACAAGCACTTCCAAAGGCTGCCAAGACCGACAATACATCTTCCACATTGCTGGCACCGTCCCCTGTTACGTCTCCACTACATCCACTCAAACAACCAAAATCCGCTAAGAGTAACAATACGTCTTGCACATCGGTTAGCCCATTACCGCTTAAGTCCGTGAGGCAATAGCAGGAGACCGGTGCCACAAAAGCCTCCGGAATGAACGTTTGACAATCCGGGTCAGCGGTAAAGAAGATCTCAAGATCTACGGACAATCCATTTGAGGGGAGTCCAGATAGAACAATGGTCTTCGGGCTTTCCGACAATGAATAAAGCCCTCCATTTACATCAATCAGACCGGAGCTCGGTGCGGATTGAAACGAGAGGATAATCGTTTGATTGTAGCCATCGGTATTCGAATTACAAGGACTTTGCTCGCCAATTTCCACTTCCAGAATTTGGCAAGTTCCGATGCTCCATCCCATGTCTTGAAACATACCCAATAGCGCAGGACCAGGATCATGATTGGATTCGGCCGTGTTGAGCCCAGGGGTCATGAGGCTGTTTGGCGAACCGGCAGAATATGTTGACTCATTTAAATGAGAATAACTGGAGCCCACCCCATAATTCGCAGGGGCATAAATGCGCGGCCTTCCACCTCCCACTCCTTCCATACCACCAGTACCATTCCAATAAATTTGGTTTGAAGTCAGCGCATCTCCAAGGGTTTGAGATCCATTCGGCAAATCCAATAAGGCGATAGAATCTTGGGTTTCTGTGAAATGATCGTAGGGATAAGGGGTATTCGCAGTGCCGATGAATCCAAATCCATCAATGTAGTATGCACTTCCGATGAACCCCAGCCCGTGTGCAATCTCATGCAATGCTGCTGTTACAAAATCATAGGTGCCGGCAGGCGTGTTTCCGTCGGTGCCAAAGTACCAATTCGCGGTACTATTGAAGGAGCAATTCAGGTCTGATTGCTCAGACAAGTCCTCGTTTGCAAGAGCATCTGCCAATGCGGATGCATAGTACGTGTCTTCAAATGGCGCGTTGATGAAGTTTTCGAACAAATTGGTCGGGGCTGCCTGTGCCAAAGCGTTTGACCCGAGGTCTTCCCAGTGGGCATCGATTCGAATGGTGATTTCAGACTCAACCACTACGGACCAGATATCGACTGCATGATCAAAGGCGATGATGGCTTCTTCCGGAAACCCGTTGTAGTTTACAATGATGGTTGAATTACGAGGGGCCTCAGCATGGTACCAAGCAGGAGCCCCAATGTGCGAATGCGCATCCACTGGAATGCCTTGAAGGCCACCGGCACAAGATTCATGAGGACAATGCACGAGGTGTTGAGCCCAACCAAAATATTGTTGTGCTTGAAGCGGAACAACAACATAGATGGCCAGCAGAAACCCCATTCCGCAGTGCAAAACCTCACGCATCATCGTGTTCATTTGGAACATACAAGATAGTTCAGCCCTTGGAATTTTCCTCTTTCCCATGGCATTGCTATTTTTGTTAGCAAATTGATACCATGCCTGAACCACTCCCTCACTTTGCTCAGCGCCTCAAGTCTCTGCGAAAGGACCGAGGCATGACCCAACAAGAATTAGCAGATCGATTGGGATTGAAGCGCGCTGCTTTAGGGGCTTATGAAGAAGGTCGTGCTGAACCCAGGCTCGTCAATGTGGTGGCCTTTGCTGATTTTTTTGGAGTGTCTGTAGATGAACTTCTGAAAGGAGAGGAATCCGAGGATTCTCGGTTAAGGGGTCAAACCATGCGTGTACTGGCAGTGCCTGTGGACGGTTCGACGGATGAAGAAAGGGTCGCGGTCGTCCCCGTTAAGGCGGCGGCGGGATACATGGAGGGATATGGAGATCCGGAATTCTTGGAATCTTTACCCACTTTTGGCCTTCCGTTGCCTGAAGTGACGCCAAATCTTACCCATAGATTGTTTCAAATTGAGGGTGAGAGCATGCTTCCCATTCCGAGTAAAAGCTACATCCTCAGCACCTTTGAAGAAGATTGGTACCGAGCAGGAGGGATGCGCCCGTATATCATTGTGACACGAGACGAAGGGGTGGTATTTAAGCGAGTCGAAAATCGGTTGGATACAGAGCACAAGGATTTTTTGCTCATTTCTGATAATCCGGATTACCCGCCTTATCCAGTGGCCCCGAGTGCCATTGTTGAAGTTTGGAGAGCACGAGGATATTTGGCGTTTAATTGGCCAACGCCCGCTTTTTCTGGAATGGAACGAATTCAGGGCACATTGGATTCATTGCGGGCGGAGATTCACGCACTCAAAGGAGCTCAAAAAGCCTAGCTCAAAACAGGAATCGCTCAGGTCGAATGGACGAATTAAACGCTCGTCGGGATTAAACGCCGATGGCGACAACCTCCTTTACGGCCTCCAATTTGGAGGTTAAAAGCTGCTCAATCCCTCCTTTCAAAGTTTGCATGCTCGATGGACATCCACTGCATGCACCTCTCATGTGTACAAAAACTTTCCCGTCTTTGAAGGCTTTGAAATCAATTGCTCCTCCATCTTGTTCAACCGCTGGCCGCACAAATTCATCCAGTAATCGCTTGATTTCTGCATCATGCTCGCTTGGTACGATGTCGCTGTCAGCAATAAAAGAGGACGAATCATGGCCCGAATCAACCACGGGTTCTTCGGCAGGATGTGCAAGTTGATCTTGAACAGCCAAGTAAGCTTCCGTATTCACGGCGACTTCATTTTCCATCAGCCACTCTCGAATGTATTCCCTCAGTTGTTGGACAATCATTTCCCACCCCAATGATTCATCCTTGCTCACTGAAACGAATGAACCACTGATAAAAACGCCTTGAACGAACGGAAAGTTGAATAACTCTTCGGCAAGAGGCGAACACAACGCTGCTTCCGCTTTTGTCCTGAACTCTACTTGATGAGAGTCGGCAATCAAATGGCGGTCGGCGACAAATTTCATGACCGCAGGATTGGGGGTCATTTCTGCATATACGCTGGTTGGGATTGGCATGGTGCAAAGGTAGGCGGCGTCTCGTAAATTGCCGCTTCTAATTGAAGATGAAAACCCGGTAGGAAGATGAAAATTTTGCAAAGATTGAAATGGATTACAAGCTTGGGTATTGCACTCATTGGATTGATTTCTGTGCACGCACAAGAGACTTTTCCGGTGAATGGTGTTGTGAACAAGCAGTTGGTCCGCACTGCGTTGGAACATGCAACGGTTCACATCAATGCAACGCAGGTCATTGAAAATGCGACAGTGGTTTTCTATCAAGGGCGAATTGAGCAAGTGGGTCCTTCCAATGAAGTTCAAATCAATGGACCCGTCGTGCGGCATGATTTGAAAGGCTTGCATGTTTATCCAGCATTTGTGGATGTTCAAAGTCAATACGCGTTGCCAGAAGTTCAATCGGCGGGTTGGAACCGAAGGCCTCAGGACTTGAGCGATAAAAAGGGAGCCTTCGGCTGGAATGAGGCCATTCGACCTGAAACCGAAGCAGCAACATTGTTCAATCCAGAAGACGCTTCAAAGTCGCGTGATGCCTACTTAAAGGGAGGGTTTGGATCAGTGATTACCCATGTTCAGGATGGCATCGTTCGCGGAACCGGGGCATTGGTAGGATTTGCGGAAGATCCGCGTATTGCCCTGATTGATCCTGAAGTTTCCGCGCATTTTAGTTTCAGAAAAGGGAGCTCTTCACAAGACTATCCGCGATCGTTGATGGGTGCAACTGCGCTGTTGAAGCAGACATTTTACGATGCGGATTGGTATGGACAAGACGCATTGCGACAGGAACGAAGGGAAACCAATTTATCATTGGAGGCATTCAATGCACAGCGATCGTTGCCTGCATTTTTTGAAGCCGGAGGATGGGAAGATGCTTTGCGAGCTGATTATTTGGGTGACGAAGTGGGACATGAATTCATCTTGTTGACGGGCAACAATGCCTACCAGCGAATCGATGAATTGGTGGAAACCAAGGCTTCTTTGGTGCTGTCTTTGGATTGCCCTGAGGCGTTTGACGTCAGCGACCCGTATGTGTCTCGATTGATAGGCCTGGATGAATTGAAACACTGGGAATTGGCTCCAACGAATGCTGCGCGGGTGCATGCAGCTGGCATGCGATTCGCATTGACCGCCGATGGGTTAAAGAGTCCAAGTGAAATTCGAGGCGCAGTCTGGAAGGCTATCGAATATGGCTTACCAGAATCGGTGGCTTTGGCGGCGTTGACTGAAGTTCCAGCTTCAATGCTTGGTGTGACGAATGATGTTGGGTCTATTGCTCCGGGTTTGCTGGCGAATGTGCTCATTACAGATGGCCCCATTTTTCATCCAAAAGCGCAGCTTTTAGAAAATTGGAATCAAGGAGAACAACACGTCTATGTGGATCGCATGCGTGTCGATGTGCGAGGAACCTATGATTTGGCATTGGAGGACCGAGTCTTGAAATTGGAAGTGAGCGGCGATATCGAAAAACCAAAAGCCAAAATTCTATTGGATTCCACGGAGTTTAAGGTGGACTTCAATCCGGACGGCCGCATGTTGAGCATGGGGATCAAATTGGACACACTTGACATCAATGGGTGGTGGAGAATTTCGGGAAATATTTGGATGGATAGTCGTATCTGGGAAGGCAGAGGCCAACGAGCGGATGGATCTTGGTTTGAATGGAGCGCCATTCGGCAAAATGAATTGGACGGCGAGGCTCATACTTGGGAACCTTCGCTACAAGAAGTCCAAGGCGAAATGATTTGGCCATTTGTCGCTTATGGAAATACGGAAGAACCGAGTAATCGGACCGTTTGGTTTGAAGGCGCAACCGTATGGACATGCGATGAAGCGGGAACCCTTGAGACGGCTGATGTGGTCATCCAAAATGGTAAAATCCTAGCGGTAGGCCAACGCTTGGATGAAGCGGTTGTCTTTGGATCCAACATCCCTGCATACGAACGAATCGATGCCACGGGAAAGCATTTGACTCCAGGTATCATTGATGAACACACGCACATCGCTGCGACACGCGGAATCAACGAAGGCACCCAAGCGAGCAGCGCCGAAGTGAGTATCCAATCAGCTGTAAATAGCGAGGATGTCAACATTTATCGTCAGCTAGCAGGCGGAGTAACGTGTGCTCAGATCTTGCATGGATCGGCCAATCCCATTGGAGGTCAAAGTGCCATCATCAAGTTTAGGTGGGGAGCATCTCCCCGTGAAATGTTGTTCGAAGAAGCTTCTCCGTTCATCAAGTTCGCCTTGGGTGAAAATGTGAAGCAGAGTAATTGGGGCAATGACTACCAATCGCGATTTCCACAAACCCGCATGGGAGTGGAACAGGTATACTACGATCATTTTTATCGAGCGAGAGAATACGATAATGCCTGGAAAGCCTATCGCATTGCTCAAAACAAACCCGGTTTTCGATTGCGTCGAAATGAATCATCATTGGTTCAACCTCGCAGGGATTTGGAATTGGAAACCCTGGCGCAAATTTTAAATGAAGAACGATTCGTGACCTGTCACAGTTACCGGCAAGATGAAATCAATATGCTCATGCACGTTGCAGATTCTATGGGCTTTACGATCAACACGTTTACACACATCTTAGAGGGCTATAAGGTCGCGGACAAAATGGCTTCGCATGGGGCTGGAGGCTCAAGTTTCAGTGATTGGTGGGCATATAAGTATGAGGTGAAGGATGCAATTCCATACAACGGGGCGGTACTGCATGGACAAGGCATTGTCACTGCGTTTAATTCGGATGATGCTGAAATGGCGCGGCGATTGAACCAAGAAGCGGCAAAAGCTGTGAAATATGGTGGAGTTTCAGAAGAAGAAGCCCTCAAATTTGTGACCATCAACCCAGCAAAATTACTGCGAATTGATCATCGCGTAGGGTCCATTGTTGTTGGCAAAGACGCTGACTTGGTCTTGTGGGACGATCATCCGTTGAGTGTGTATGCACGTGCAGAGCAAACGTATGTTGACGGAATCAAGTACTTTGATTTGGAAGAGGATCAAGCCAAGCGCTTATGGATGCAAAGTGAACGAGCCAGACTGATTCAAGCCATGAAGCTGGAGTCAGAAGGAGGCGGCAGAACTCCCACGGAGCGCGTAAAATTTCATTACCACTGTGACACCTTAACCGACGAGAACCGATGAAGAAGCAGATTTCAATATTGACCACATTGGCGCTGATTTTTGCGGTCACAACCCGGTCACAACAGACTCCAGCGCCCAATCAGTCTGAATCGATTTTAATTGTCAATGCGACAGCTCACTTGGGCACGGGAGATGTATTGAATAATTCGGCCATTGGTTTTCGGAATGGAAAATTTGATTACGTCGGTTTTTCCCGAGCGGTTGATCGTTCCCGATATGACCGGATCATTGATGCCCAAGGGAAGCACCTGTATCCGGGATTCATCGCGCCAAACTCAACGCTGGGCCTACAAGAAATCGAAGCTGTTCGGGCGACGCGCGATTTTGCAGAAGTAGGGACTTTTAAGCCCCACGTTCGATCTATCATCGCGTTCAACACCGACAGCGAAGTGACTCCAACCGTGAGATCGAACGGAGTGTTAATGGGCCAAATCACACCAAGGGGCGGGGTAATCAGTGGCTCCAGCGCCTTCGTTCATTTCGATGGGTGGAATTGGGAAGATGCAGCGCTCAAAACGGTAGATGGAATTCATTTGAATTGGCCCTCCACTCACCATCGCCATCGTCAGGATGGAACCATCGACGTGCAAAAGCGCAAAACGTATGATCAAGAGCGCCATGAAATCCAACGGTTTTTTACAGAAGCCAAAGCTTATGCGGAGGATGGAAACAGGTCAGAAAACGAGGTAAGGGATGTGCGGCAAGAGGCAATGAAAGGCTTGTTCGATGGAACCCTTCGACTTTATGTGCATGCCGATGATATCAGACAGATCACCGAGGCGGTGCATTTCAAGCGCGAGATGGGCATTCAGGAAATGGTTATCGTTGGGGGGTCGGATGCGGCATTGGTTGCGGATTTATTACGGGACAATGAAGTTTCGGTAATGGTACATCGCGTGCACTCCTTGCCGCGTTTTGCAGAAGACGACGTAGACCAGCCGTTTAGGCTTCCGAAACAACTACAGGATGAAGGCGTCTTATTCTGCCTTCAGAATGAGGGAGGAATGGAGCATATGGGGGTGCGCAACTTGCCATTTCTCGCTGGAACAGCCCACGCTTACGGGTTGACCTATGAACAGGCGGTGCAAAGCGTCACCTTGAACACGGCCAAAATGATGGGGGTCGATGCGTTTTGTGGGAGTATTGAAACAGGAAAGGACGCCACCTTCTTCATTTCCGAAGGTGACGCCCTTGACATGATGACCAATGACGTAGTAGAGGCGTTTATTCAAGGCCGATCCATCGACTTGGATAATCGTCAACGTCAGTTATATCGAAAGTTCCAAACCAAATACGGTGCTCCCATTCAGGACTGAATCACTGGATTTGAACGAAGAGTTCTTTGGGTGATTTGACTTCATAACGGAACGTTCGTTTTTCCTCTTTGCCAGGACTGATTTCCAAGTCCCACACAACATGACCAGTGGTTTTGTCAACTTCTGCGCCATCGAGTTTCAAGCGGTTGATCTCGATTTCTTCATTATCGGCAATGGGCAACTGATCATCAATTTGGATGTGGATGCTCGACTCTTTTCGATTGGTGATGGTGAAGACGTACTCCCTCAGGAATTCTTTTTTACCGCTCATTAAGCTGGACCGATCCTCACGCATGGTACGTTTCCTGCGCACTTGAATGGAGGGGTCGGGCCCGAGAGAAATGGCTAAGGTGTCCTCGGCAAAATCCAATCGCAACTGGCTTTCTCCGACGTAATCATCTTCGAAATAAATGTGCATTCGGCCATTGATGAGGTCCAATTCTTCCCAATCAGTGAACAACGCGGTCAAATACACTTGTGGGTCAAGTTTTGGCGTGCATTGATACAGATAATCTACGGGCAGCTGATGCTCCAATACCCGAACCGCGTGAGGCTTTCCGTCCCCTGGAATATTGTATCGGGCACTGACGTCAAATCGGGTTTGCGTCGGGCTGTGTTCAACGGCAACGGGCGCAAAATCCATGGCTTCGTTGTTGTTAAAGTCATCTCGTCGTTTGGCCCTCGGGGAGAAGAGCGCCTCCCGTTCGTCCAACATGGAACTTGCAATTTCGACGCTCTCCATCACCATATTCGGAGCCAATGACACGTTCATGACGGGATCGCTGACATTGAGCGTTTCCATGGCGTGCCCCACACTCGTGTATTGAATGGTGCTTACACCAGAGGGGACTGAGAGGCTGTAGAATCCGTTAATATCAGTGACAACGCGGTTGTTCCCGACGGTGACCTGCGCTCCAATGAGAGGTTGCCCATTGGAATCGTAGAGCTGTCCTCGGATTTGCTGAACATTGGGATTGTAGGGCTTGGATTTGAGCCAAGCATTGGCTGTTCCTTGTTGATTGTTTTTGAGGCTTTGTCCGTCTAAACTCCAAGGCTGCAGTTGAGGTTTTGATCGGTTCTTGCTGGGAGTTCCTGTGGCTATGCTTAGCCCAACATCTTCCCAAGTTTCTCCGGTGTTTTGAAACACCAAGGCTTGGTATTCCAATTTCAATGGCTCCGTGATGTCGGAGACCCGAGCGTTGTAGGAAGGATTCCATCCGGCGTTATTCATCCAATAGCTCAAAAGGAGCTTTCCTTCTGTTTCTCTCGAAGCTTCTACATTGACAATGACTTCGAGAAACGTTTCTGTGCGCAATACGGGCAGCGCAGCGCTTTCTTGATCGATGGCGATCATTTTTTGTTGAATCACATTGATCTCTTTTTGCAATTCCAACCGACCCAATTGAATGGCCTCAAATCGTTCTCTAAAAAATTGGGATGCTTTGATCAATCGTTCCAAATCGACGCCGCTGTCCTTGACAGTGAATCCTTGGTTATTCAATAACAACTGCTCTTCTCGGTCGAAGATGATGTTTTCTGTATTCAATTGGTTGATCTCTTTTTGGAGCTCGTTCCTTTCCACCTGCAAGTCATTTCGTTTTTGGGCCGAAGCAGCACCGCTAAGGGTATCGGTATGGTATCGATGCGAAATGCTGAGTACTTGAAATGGGCCGTTGCCCGTTAGGCGTATTTGCGACGGATCGATGGCAGTATTGAGGCCCTCGAATACAACGGTCGAGCGACCTTCGTTTAATTCAATCTCTGCAATCCGTTCAATTTGAGCGCCTTGTTGATACACGACAACGTGATCAATTTTGGTTTCGACAGCGACATCGGGATTGTTTTTTTGGGAATTCGCAGCAAACACCGAGGCGATAGCTGAAAACATAAAGAGGGCCAATAGGGCGTGTTTCATGATTCTTGTTTTGAGCGATGAGTATTTTCATCCCTCAACCAAGGAGCATGCCAATTTTTTAAAACCCAATTTTTTCTCTTACCCTTTGCAGCACGGGTTGGGCTACTTCACGGGCCCGCGCAGCACCCTTCGAAAGCTCTGAGTCAAGGGCATTCCGGTCATTCATCCACTGATTGAAGGCTTCACGTTGTGGGGCAAATCCATCGACAACAGCCTCCAAAAGGGCCTTCTTCGCATGTCCCCAACCATAGCCTCCGGCACGCAAAGCGGATGCCATTGCATTCGCATCTGATTCGGAAGCGACGAGTTTGTATAGTTGATAGACGACTGAGCTGTCGGGATCTTTGGGGTCTTCAAGCGGAGTTGCGTCGGTAATGATTTCTTTGTTGATGCGTTGCTTCAACGATTTTTCATCAGCAAAAATGTCAAGGATATTTCCTTTTGATTTGGACATTTTTTCCCCGTCTAATCCTGGAACGAGTTGCGTCTCTTCTCGGATTAGTTCCTTGGGCACAACGAATGTTTCGCCCATCTTATGGTTGAATCGGCTGGCCACGTCACGGGTCATCTCCAAATGTTGCAGTTGATCTTTTCCAACGGGCACAAAATCGGCATCGTACAGTAAAATATCGGCGGCCATCAACATTGGATAAGAAAACAGCCCCCCATTCACATCCTCGAGTCGATCTGCTTTATCCTTGAAACTGTGCGCAAGGGTGAGTCGCTGGTATGGAAAAAAGCAATTCAAATACCAAGCGAGCTCTGTGACTTCTGGGACGTCACTTTGCCGATAAAAAACCGTGCGTTTCGTATCCAATCCAAAGGCAAGCCATGCCGCAGCCACAGCGTATGTGTTCTGACGCAAGGTGTTACCATCCTTGACCTGGGTCAGGGAGTGTAAATCGGCAATGAACAGAAACGATTCGTTTTCGGATTGATTCGCCAGGTCGATGGCTGGACGAATTGCCCCAAGTAAGTTTCCCAAATGAGGGGTTCCTGTGCTTTGAATGCCTGTTAAGATCCTCGCCATAGGCGCCAAATTTACGCTGGCTTCTCCGGTTACAAAGATTATTTCACTGGATTTCAGCTAAGGGTTGAATGCGATATGCATCTGCGCGGATGCTGTCCCCTATGCTTTCGAAACCCACTGCAAAGAAATACAGGGAGGAAGGCAATGAATCCAAACGAAGTACAAGTGCTGCTCGGGTCCAATTTCCTCGGTGGTCTCCAGAAGCGGCAACGGGGATGCTTTTTATCCATTCGCGGCTGCCATCTCTCCATTCAGCCTCGGCCACCCAAGCATACCGCAAATCATCCCGACCACGAAACGTCCCACCATGCCAAAACCAACAACTGGCCTCCCATGGGACGTATAACCATGATGAGTCGGGTTGTACGGTGTCCACGATGAGGTATTCATTCCAATGCCCAATGGCAATGGAATCACCTTCGAGCGCGTCATGAAATGGATACTGATTCAGGCCTTTCCATCTCCAATCCTTCTCGTTGCCGAACAACGTTACAGCGGAGGAGTCTTGACTCAATTCGGAGAATTTTTCCAATTTCAAAATACGGATGTCAGGATCAGCGGTGGGAGAACCGGAATTCCAAATGCGGTAATCGTCATCCAACCATCGATTTGAATCATCGCAGGCGAATAATAAAATGGATTGATGGAGCTGCTCTTCGGAGAGCGCTATCATCAATTGTTTTGGGAGCGCGGGATGTCCCATCCATTCGGCCAGTGTTCTTGACTCAGGGATACTCATGCGAGTGAGGTGGGTGCCGGTGGTGGGAAGGCCTGAATGAAATGATGCGAGCAGCGTCCGATCGTGGGCGCGCTGCGTGCCTGATCGTCCAACGCTTTCACTTCCCATTTGAAAATAGGGCAAGGGATGAATGGCGACGGCGTCATTTTCGTCGGCGATTGATTTCAATCGTTGAAATTGTGGTTCAGCCGTCGCAAATCCGTTCTGGCGGATTTCCAATTCATGCCGGGCTTCCTGTTGCATCCAAAAAGCGTCTAGGCCAACCAGCATGGTCATGGCCATCATACCCCACTTGAATTTGCGTTGATTTAACCAACAAATCGCAGCTACAGGAAAGACCCACACCGCAGGCCATGTGAATCGCCCAATGGCTCGAAATTGCATAAAGAATTTGGATTGCTCGAGCCATTCCCTGTTCCCAGTTAGAAAGGGCTCTCCAACGGCGACGGCAAACAAAATGATACCGGCCATCATGCTCGTCGACAGGCTGGCGTTCGGGCGGAATATGAAAGGACGATTTTGAACGACTCGGAAAATCACAAGTGATGCTGATACAATGCCAACGACCCACGTGCCGGTGCCAAGATACCCCCAGCCCTCCCATGTGGTCATGCCCCAGCCGAGTTCCCTTCGCAAATTTCCGAGCAACCCATGCGAAGGAAGCAGAGCGGCATTCCATTGCGAAACATTGTCCCAAAAGCCATACGGCATGTCGGTTCGAAATGGATGATAGTCCGTGAGCTTAAGTGTGGTCAAATAGAGGGCCAGTGGGCCGATTGTCGCGATCAGAAGTTGGCCAAACACCCGGATGTTTCGCGAATTCATGATCCACATCATGCCCCCAAATAACCCGGCGAAAGCGGCGGCTATGGCCCCTAAATACGCATGGGTGAGTAGCCAGACAATGAGATTCAAGCCTTGGGCTATTGCCCATTTCCATGCATAGGTCTTTTGCCATTTTAGCTGCAAATACCAAGTCAACGGAATGGCAAGGGTATAGGCCATAGCATAATGCCCTGACCATCGCAAAATCTGGGGATGTTGGAGGACAATGAAGCCACTAAGGATGATGGCGACCCATCCTCTGAATCCAAAATGATCAAAGATTTTGACGATGATTGCAGCGGTAATTGCCCATGAGAGAATGATGATGAGGTGAAGGATTCCAGCAGTCCATTCAGCCGGAAACACCCCTGGGATAAGCCATCCTCCTATTAACCATGCAAATAGAGGATGTCCATCTGTGTAGAATACATGCTCGGTGAAGGGCCAGCCCATCCCCGAAAATTCCGTGGAAAAGGGAGTCCCGTGGGCCAATTGCCAGGCAAGGGTGTAGATGTTTTTGACCGTATCACCATTCGAAGCAAGGAGGACAGCATTGGGTTGAAACAAGATGTCTGGATGCAAAAAAGCCACCCATAACAACGTCAAACCTGCTGCTTTCCAAGCCGGGTCGATTTGTTGGATGACTTTTTTCCAAGCCTGCATCAAGCGAGGATTAGCAATACTCGTCGAACGCCATTTGCAAGTTTTCAGCGATCATTTCAGCAGTGCGACCTTCGATGTGATGGCGCTCAATCATGTGAACCAATTGCCCATCTTTGAACAAACCGATGCTGGGAGAACTCGGTGGATAAGGGAGCATGAATTTCCTTGCTCGATCTACGGCTTCACGGTCAACTCCTGCAAAAGCTGTGGTCAAGTGCTGAGGCACTTTAGAGTGCTGCAAAGCGAGTTTGACGCCAGGGCGCATGGAGCCTGCAGCACAGCCACACACACTGTTGATTACCACAAGGGTTGTTCCGGATTCATTCAACGCTGCGTCGACGTCATCAGGCGTCAGCAATTCGGTCATTCCCGCCTCTGTGAGGTCGGTTTTCATGGGAGCTACGAGTTCTGGAGGATACATGATTTGTCTTTATTGATCTTCAGTCGGAGCTGTAGACTGAAGGTATAATTCTTGGTATTGTTCATCATGAATAGGGCTCGGTGCGTCAATCATGACATCTCGGCCTGAATTGTTTTTTGGAAAAGCGATGAAGTCTCGGATGGAGTCGCTTCCACCAAAAAGGGAACAGAGACGGTCAAAACCCAAAGCCAAGCCTCCATGCGGAGGGGCGCCGTATTGAAAGGCATTCATCAAGAAACCAAATTGGGCTTGAGCTTCTTCAGGAGTGAACCCGAGCAAATCGAACATTCTCGATTGAATGCCCTTATCATGAATTCGTATCGAACCTCCGCCAATTTCGACGCCATTGATGACCATATCGTATGCATTGGCTCTCACTGCACCAGGATCTGATTCAATCAAATCAAAATGCTCAGGCTTTGGCGAGGTGAACGGGTGGTGCATGGCATGGAACCGGTTGGACTCTTCGTCCCATTCGAGAAGTGGAAAGTCGATGACCCATAAAGGCTTGAAGGTTTTTGGATCCCGCAATCCAAGTGCGCTTCCCATGTGAAGTCGAAGTTCATTTAATTGCTTTCTGACGGTATGGAGGTCTCCAGAAAGCAACAACAACAGGTCACCTGCATTGGCATTGGCATGTGACGCCCACTGACTCAATGCGTTGGCATCAAAAAACTTGTCGACACTGGATTTGAAGCTGCCGTCTTCGTTGCATTTGCAGTACACCAGCCCCTTCGCGCCTATTTGAGGCCGTTTCACCCAATCTGTCAAAGCGTCGAGCTGTTTGCGACTGTATTCTGCGCAGCCAGGAACGGCAATTCCCAGCACACATTCCGATTGATCAAACACCCCAAATCCTTGACCCTGCGCCACCGAGCCAAAATCGATGAATTCCATCCCAAATCGAACATCGGGCTTATCGCTTCCGTACCGTGCCATGGCTTCATCATAGGTCATTCTTGGGAACGCCTCGATTTTGACATCCAATACTGCTTTGAACAGGTGGCGGACCAAGTCTTCAAATGTTTGGAGGACGTCTTCTTGTTCAACAAAGGCCATCTCGCAATCAATCTGGGTGAATTCAGGTTGGCGATCCGCTCGAAGGTCCTCATCTCTGAAACACTTGACAATCTGATAATAGCGGTCATAGCCGCTGACCATCAGGAGTTGTTTGAATGTCTGTGGGCTTTGAGGCAATGCATAAAATTGGCCCGGATTCATCCGCGAAGGCACCACGAAGTCACGAGCACCTTCTGGAGTGGATTTGATGAGGTAGGGCGTTTCCACCTCAATGAATTCGACAGCATCGAGGTATTTGCGGGTTTCGATGCTCAACCGGTGGCGGAGCATCAGGTTTTTCTGTACGGGCTTTCTGCGCAAATCGAGGTAACGATATTGCATGCGCAAATCGTCCCCCCCGTCTGTATCATCCTCAATAGTGAATGGAGGAGTTTTACTCGCATTTAAGACCTCCAATGATTTTACATCAATCTCGATGTCGCCTGTCGGAATTTGATTGTTTTTTGACTCCCGAATTTTCACGACGCCAGTCGCCTTGATGACAAATTCACGGCCCAATTTTCTAGCTTGAAGGCACAAGGTTTCATCTGAATCCATATTGAATGCCAACTGGGTCAGGCCATATCGATCGCGGACATCGACAAAAGTCATACCTCCAAGGTCTCGAGTGCGCTGCACCCAACCACTTAAAATGACGCTTTGGCCGGCATGATCGCCTCTCAATTCTCCACAGGTATGCGTTCGATGCATGATTGCTGAATTCTTAGAACGGGTTTTTGCAAGCACAAAGGTACTAATGGATGCATGGTCTTTCACAGATGGATCGGACCGATTGCGCAATGATGGGATGCGGTCGTTGTCTTCTTAGATTTGCTTTATGGAGCAACACAGAAATAGGCTAGAAGCATTGCGGCAAGAGGCATTGCTAGGAGGTGGCGAAAAGCGTAAAGAGGCACAACATGCGAAGGGTAAGCTCACTGCACGTGAGCGGATCAACCTGCTTTTGGATCCGGATTCTTTCGAAGAATTGGGGATGCTCGTAAAGCACCGCTCAACCAATTTTGGATTGGATAAGCAGCAATTCCTTGGTGATGGTGTGGTAACTGGTTATGGAAAGATCGATGGGCGATTGGTGTACGTGTTCTCCCAAGATTTCACGGTTCTAGGAGGGTCATTGGCTGAGGCGCATGCAAAGAAAATTTGCCGTGTCATGGATCTGGCGATGCAAAATGGAGCACCCGTCATTGGGTTAAATGATAGCGGTGGAGCGCGCATACAGGAAGGGGTTGTTTCGCTGGGCGGGTACGCGGACATTTTTTATCGAAATGTTCGGGCGAGTGGTGTGGTTCCACAGCTGAGCGCTGTCTTAGGTCCTTGCGCTGGAGGAGCGGTTTATTCGCCGGCCCTGACTGACTTTATTTTCATGGCAGAAGGAACGAGCTACATGTTTGTCACGGGACCGAATGTGGTAAAAACCGTTACCCATGAGGAAGTATCCAGTGAGGATTTAGGTGGGGCCAAGGCGCATTCGACCAAGTCGGGAGTTACACATTTTACAGGGCGAAATGAGGCAGAGGTGATTCAACACATCAAAAAAGTACTCAGCTTCTTGCCACAAAATTGTGAGGAAGAACCGCTGAAGCTGGCCTATGAACCATCAGATGAATCACGCGCAAAACTGGATGCAGTCGTTCCAGAAAACCCTCAACAGCCCTATGACATGCGGAGTGTCATCCAGGAAATTTGTGATGATGGGACGTTTACCGAAGTGCAAAAGGACTATGCTGAAAACATGGTCATTGGTTTTGCGAGGTTGGCGGGCAATAGCATTGGTGTGGTAGCGAATCAACCGGCGTTTTTGGCGGGGGTTTTGGACATTAAGGCTTCGACTAAGGCAGCCCGTTTTGTGCGCACTTGTGATGCATTCAACGTTCCGTTATTGGTGCTGGAAGATGTTCCGGGTTTCTTGCCTGGAACCGACCAAGAATGGAATGGAATCATCACCAATGGAGCCAAATTACTCTATGCCTTCAGCGAGGCGACGGTGCCCCGTGTGACCGTGATCACTCGGAAAGCTTATGGTGGTGCTTATGATGTAATGAATAGCCAGCACATAGGAGCCGATCTGGTCTATGCCTGGCCGACCGCAGAAATTGCTGTCATGGGCGCCAAAGGAGCGGCAGAAATTATTTTTAAACGTGAAATTGCCAATGCCGATGACCCTGAGGCAATGTGGAAAGAGAAGGAGGCTCAGTACGCAGAAATGTTTGCTCATCCCTACAACGCAGCCGCCCGAGGCTACGTGGATGAAGTAATCCTACCGCGTAACACCCGGGCGAAACTGATAAAGGCTTTTGAAATGCTTCGAAATAAGGTTGACACCCTCCCGCGTAAAAAGCACGGGAACCTGCCGCTTTAATTACTTCGAAACGCGCTTGATGGAGCAACCGATGGCCTTAGTTTCCGGAACCGTGCAGGGTTTTCCGTTGACTACAGCCGTAATGGCGTCCTTGACATAATGTTCCTTCACCGCGCTTGCATCGTTGACATTGTCATCGAGCGATCCGCGGTAGACCAAGGTCATGTCTGCATCGAAGAGGTAAACATGAGGGGTTTTAAGCGCACCAAATGCATCAGCGAGTTGATGCTCAGCGTCGAGCAAATAAGGCATGCCATAGTTGTTTTCTTTGGCATGTTCCTTCATCGCCTCCATGCTGTCATGGTTGTCTCGTTTGGCTTCGTTCGAGTTCACAAGCACCATGGAAACGCCATTTTCCTTGGCGAAAATTGCTGTCTCGTTGTAGCGCCCTTCCCATCCATCACTCTTCTCTCCATTTCCAATCACAAACGGGCATGTGTTGCAGCTGAATACCACCAATAAACCATTGGGTCCGACAGCTGTATTGAGGCTCATTTGCGTACCATTCACATTCATCATCATTTGATCTGCAAGTGGGGCTTTTGCACCAACGGGCAGTTCAGGCTGAGGATCAACTGTTCCAGCACTGGTCAGAAAAATGCCGATTGAGCAGATGAGAGCAACGCCGAGTGTTGCCTTCAGGGGGAAAAGTAGAGTTTTCATAAAATGGGTAACAAAAGGTTTCAAGCGAAGTTCGCAATTTCACCAAGAATTCCACGATGCTACCGGCAATTATGCTTAAATCATTTGATTAACAGAGCGTCACCGTACGCAAAAAAGCGGTACTTCTCTTTCATCGCTTCAGCATATGCGTCCATGACCAATTCGTGCCCTGCGAAAGCTGAACTCAGCATGAGTAGGGTGCTCTGAGGGGTGTGGAAGTTGGTAATCAGGGCATCCGAAATCTTAAAATCGTATTTCGGGAAGATGAATTTGTTGGTCCATCCACTGAAAGGTTTCAACGTGTCGGTTGTGCTAACAGAGGTTTCCATCGCCCGCATGGCGGTGGCACCAACCGAAACGATTCGTTTTCCTTCTGCTTTTGCCCTGTTCACTCGATTGACACATTCTTCTGGAATAATCAATTGCTCAGAATCGACCTTGTGCTTTGTAAGGTCTTCGACTTCAACTGGCCGGAAAGTACCCAAGCCAATATGAAGGGTCAAAAACGTCAAATCAATGCCTTTGATTTCGAGGCGCTTCAAAAGTTGTTTTGAAAAATGCAGCCCTGCGGTTGGCACAGCTACGGCGCCTAATTTATCGGCATAGATGGTTTGAAACCGCTCTCGATCTTCTGGTTCGACAGGACGCTTGATGTATTTCGGGATAGGGGTTTCACCTAACTGGAAAATCACTTCCATGAATTCTTCATAAGAGCCATCAAATAAGAACCGCAGTGTTCTGCCTCGAGAGGTTGTATTGTCAATGACTTCAGCTACCAACTCGTCGTTCTCTCCGAAATACAGCTTGTTGCCGATTCGAATTTTCCGAGCAGGATCGACCAAAACATCCCAAAGGATGCTTTCTCTGTTCAATTCACGCAGGAGAAATACTTCGATAACCGCTCCTGTCTTTTCCTTATTTCCGTAGAGTTTGGCAGGAAATACGCGCGTATTGTTTGCCACGAACACATCTCCTTCATCGAACTCGTCCAAAACATCTTTGAACATCTTGTGCTCGATCTTGCCTGATTCCTTGTGAACCACCATTAAACGGCTGTCATCACGGTTGTCTAGTGGTCGTTGAGCAATGAGTTCGGGCGAGATGTCGTACTTAAAAGAAGATAATTTCATGGCGCATAAATGGTCGGCAAAGCTAAGGAATTCGTAATCAAAGGTCAACAGGCTTGGACGACTGATCCCTTCCAAGGTCTTCAATGACCTGAATTAGCTGTTCCAATGACATGCATTGCCCGATTTGAAAGGGACCGCTTGCGACCCGTTCAAGTCCGATCAGGTGTCCGCCAACGCCCAATGTTTCGCCCAAATCTCGCGCTAAGGAACGGATGTAAGTGCCCTTGCTGCATTCGACTAATGCCTCCACATCAACGATTGGGTGACCGTCAATTTCATGCCGAATGATTGAATTAATATTCAATTCATGAATATGAACGTGTGCAGGCCTCATTTTCAGTTCTCCGCCTTGGCGAGCCACCGCATAGGCTTTTTGACCATCGATTTTTTTGGCGCTAAAGAGAGGGGGTATTTGCTCGATTTTCCCTGTCCAAGTTTTTGCTGCTTCGTGAATGGATTCGTCGGTCAGATGATGGGCTGGAGTCCACTGATCTACGGGGAGTTCTGCGTCAAGGCAGGGTGTTGTAGCGCCAAGTCTAATTTGGGCAGTGTAGTGCTTGTCATCGGACTGAAATTGGTCAATTTGTTTGGTCGCTTTGCCAGTGCAAAGGACGAGAACGCCTGTCGCAAGGGGGTCTAAAGTTCCTGCATGACCAACCTTGATTTTTTTGATTCCGAGGGCACGTTTCAACTGGTACCGAACCTTGTTGACCACGTCAAAGGAGGTCCAACCCAGTGGTTTGTCAATGAGCAATACCTGACCCAATTCAAATTGCTCAAGGGATTTAAAGTCCATGATGCTGATAGGATTGCCTGGGCTATTGGGCATTTTCGTGTTGCGCTTTCTTTTTGAAATCAGGTGCCGCTTCTTCCGCTTTCAATCCTGCGATGTCTTCAAGAACACGAAGAGCAGCCAATGGACTGGTAATGTTTTCAATGCTCATCCTGAGCCCATTGTTCCGTTGATACATTTTGGTGTCGCGGGCATGGTTTTTCAGATAATTCAGGATGCGAGCAAAGGCAGGTCCTTGGAAGAATGCACTTTCTTCATCGGCGATGAAGGCTGCGATGAGCTTATCCCCTTTGAGCACGATTTTTTCCATTCCAAGAAACTCTGCGAGCCATCGGAGCCGGATGGTTTCAATCAAGTCTTCTGTTTCTTTCGGAAGTGGTCCAAATCGGTCCTCAAGTCGCTCCTTGAATTCAACCAAATCTTCGGCTTTGTCCAAGTCATCAAGCTCGCGATAAAGCGAGATTCGCTCCGGTATATCTGCGACGTAATGGTCGGGAATCATCAGGGCGAAATCTGTTTCAATCGCCGCTTCTTGGACAAATCGTCGCGAGACCTTTGAGTCTTCTTCGAAAAGCTCTGCAAAGGACTCTTCTTTGAGCTCTCGCACGGCCTCTGCTAAGATCTTTTGGTACATATCGAAACCAAGTTCTGAGATGAAGCCACTTTGTTCACCACCAAGGAGGTCTCCGGCACCTCGAATGTCGAGGTCGCGCATGGCTATTTGAATGCCGCTGCCAAGGTCACTGAATTGCTGAATGGCTTGAAGTCTTTTTCGACTTTCATCAGGCAGCATACTGAGTGGCGGTGAAAGCAAATAACAGAACGCTTTTTTGTTTGATCGCCCCACGCGTCCCCGCAGTTGATGCAGGTCGCTAAGTCCGAATTGATGGGCGTCATTAATAATCATAGTATTAGCATTACTAATGTCAATTCCAGACTCAATAATGGTGGTGGCAACAAGCACATCAAAGGCACCATCTATGAATTGAGCCATGACGTCTTCAAGTTGGTTTCCGTCCATTTGACCATGTCCAATTGCTACCCTTGCATCTGGCACCAGCCTCGAAACCATGCCCGCTACTTCTTGAATGTTTTTGACACGATTATTGACGAAATAAACCTGCCCTCCTCGGCTCAATTCATAAGCAATAGCATCTCGAATGATCTCCTCGTTAAAGGGCGAAAGATGGGTTTCGACGGGTTGTCGATTAGGCGGGGGTGTAGCGATCGTACTTAAGTCACGAGCGCCCATGAGGCTGAACTGTAAAGTTCGAGGAATGGGGGTCGCGGTGAGGGTCAGCGTGTCGACATTCGCGCGCAGCATTTTGAGCTTGTCTTTCACGGCAACACCAAACTTTTGCTCTTCATCAATGACCAGTAAACCCAGGTCTTTGAACAATACTCGCTTACCGACAAGCGCATGGGTTCCAACCAATATATCGACTTGTCCGGCTTCGAGTTTTTTAAGCGTTTCGGTTAGTTTTTTGCCTGTTTTAAATCGGTTGATGTAATCAACTGTTACCGGGAAGTCTCGCAGCCTTCTGGAGAAACTGCGATAATGCTGCATGGACAGAATGGTTGTTGGAACGAGGATGGCTACCTGCTTTCCGTCAGCGGCGGCTTTGAATGCTGCACGAATCGCTACTTCAGTTTTCCCAAATCCCACATCGCCGCAAACCAATCGGTCCATGGGGATGGGTTTTTCCATGTCTCGTTTGACCGACTGAATGGCGTCGTGCTGATCCGGAGTCTCTTCAAACATGAAGCTTGCTTCCAATTCGTGAAGCATGTAATTGTCTGGAGAAAACGCAAATCCTGTAGAGGATTTACGCTTCGCATATAATTTCAACAAATCAAAAGCGAGTTCTTTGACCCTGGACTTTGTTTTGGCCTTGGTTGCAGCCCAGGTTCCGGTGCCAAGTTTGCTGATTTTTGGAGTGGTTCCTTCTTTGGAAGAATACTTCGAAATCCGATGCAGTGAATGGATATTCACATACAGAACATCTCCTCCGCGATAGCTCAGTCGAATGGCCTCTTGTTCTTTGCCATTCACTTCGATTTTTTGCAATCCACCGAATTGTCCAATGCCATGGTCAATGTGCACGACAAAATCACCAGGCTGCAGCGCTGAAAGCTCTTTGAGTGTAAGGGCTTGCTTGTTTTTTCGGAATCCTTCCTTGAGGCGAAATCGATGGTAGCGCTCGAATAATTGGTGGTCGGTGTAAACCAGTAATTTGAGTTGCTTGTCGACAAATCCTTGGCTGAGTTCAATGGGGATAGGGTGGTGCGGAACTTCGGCTTCTCGATCGGCAAAAATGTCGTGCAAACGCTCGATTTGCGTTGCTTGACCCGCCACGATGACGTTGTGATAGCCTTGCCTATGATTTGCTTGCAGGTTGGAGGTGATGAGATCGAAATTCTTGTTGAAACTGGGTTGTGGGATCATATCCCAGTCGATTACCACGCGTTCAGAAAAAGTGGTTCCTCCATCGAATTCAATGACGTGGAAAGGACGGATCAGCTCCTCCAAGTCTTCTGGTGCAATGAAGAGTTTTTCTGGCGGGGTGAATTTGAGGGGAGAACTGAGTCGTTCAAAGGCATTTTCCGCGCGCTCCATGGCCTTTTCAAGATGCCGTTTGGTTCGTTTTGTATCCGCCATCCAGATGCGTGTGTCGGCAGGAACAAAATTCAGCAGAGGCTCAACCGATTGATGAAGGGATTGATTGCCGATGTTTGGAACCACTACGGCACGTGTCATCTTATTGATGCTCAATTGAGTAACGGGATCAAACTTGCGAATTGATTCCACTTCATCGCCGAAAAACTCAATGCGATAAGGGTGATCGAAAGAGTACGAAAACACATCGACGATTCCACCTCTGACGGCATATTGTCCGGGCTCATAAACGAAGTCGACCTTTTGAAATTCGTATTCAAGAAATACTTCGTCCAAAAACTCCATGCTATAACGCTCACCAAGGGACAAAGCGAAGGTTTGTTCCGACAGTTCACGTTGACTGATGACCTGCTCAGAAAGGGCTTCGCCAAACGTGACAATGGCCAATCCTCTCCCGTGACGGTTGATTTCATTAAGGACTTCAGCGCGCATGGCGATGTTCGCGTTTTCAGTCACTTCTTCTTGGTAAGGAACTCTTGCAGAACGGGGAAAAAAAAGCACCTTTTTGACGTTACCAATGAGCTGTTCCAAATCATTCAGAAAATAGGCAGCGCTTTCCTTGTCGTCGAGGATGAAAAGGTGACTCGGAGCGTCGCGTTTTTCCAATGAATCGGCCGTATTTTCCTCAGTCATGATGGCTGCAGCCAGCAGAGCGGAAGCGGATCCGACGATGCCTTTGAGCTCCGTTTTAGAAGCTTCTGTTTTCCAGGTGTTTTGGAGGAGCTGAGCTCTGGGGTCAGAGCGATAAAATTGAATGAGGTCGGTAACGCGCATACCAAATCGGTCCGTGCGCAAAGGTAGCGAGTCTTGAGCCGCTTTTTTTCGGAGAATTAAGAGGAGGCCATCCAACAAGATCGCAACGCTTGCATCATGTTCGTGCTGCCCACATAAAATGGGGAACGCTCGTGCAGATGCGTTGGTGATTTTTGAAGAATTTTGCCGCGGTCATCTTCTGCCAATCCGCCTGCTTGATTGGCGATGAAAGCCAAGGGATTGCATTCGTACATGAGCCGCAATTTGCCTTGAGGATTGGTCTTTGTACTTGGGTAGAGATAGACCCCTCCTTTGATGAGGTTTCGATGAAAATCTGTGACCAAACTGCCGATGTAACGGCCTTTCAGTCCGACGCCCTTCGTATCGCGACAACCAGCGATAAAGCGTTTGATTGCTTCTGGAGCTGCATCCAACAATGCATCATTGATTGAGTAAATGGTGCCAGAATCTGGAAACTTCATTCCAGGATGGGATAAGAAAAACTCTCCAACTGCGGGGTCGAGGGTGAAGCCGTTTACCCCGCTTCCTGTGGTGTACACGAGCATGGTTGAGGAACCATACAGGATGTAGCCCGCAACAATTTGCTCGGTACCTGCTTGAAGAAAATCGTGATTTTGCAATGCTGCACCCAATGGAGTTACTCGGCGATAGATGCTGAATATGGTTCCAATGGAGACATTGACATCAATGTTTGAACTTCCATCAAGGGGGTCGATCATGACAACGTATTTCCCCAATTTTCCGCGGTCTCCGCAAAGAATAAAATCCTCTTGCTCTTCAGAACCAATTCCTGCAACGGATTTGCCAGCAGTCAGAATTCGCATGAAGGTGCGATCTGCAAAAACGTCGAGTTTTTGTTGTGATTCTTCATGGGAATTTTGCGTGCCAGATTCTCCCAATATTCCCGCCAATCCTGCGCGATTGACCTGGTGATTAACAATTTTCGCGGCAACACCGATGTCGGTGAGCAGTCGGGTTAGCTGTCCGGATACAAACGGAAATTCCGCTTGAGCATCCATGATGAACTCTTGGAGGGTGATTGCTTTTGACATCCTACGAGGCTTTGGTCATTGCAAAGCCAAAGCGAATATAAGACTTCCTGGATGGTCAGGACCCTTGGGGAATGGATGACGCTAAAGACACAAATTGACTCGGTGATAACTGCTCTGCTCGCAAGGTTAGGAAATGAGAATCCACATCATCAATATTCAATCCACCGGATTTGAGCGCATTCCGCAATGTTTTGCGTCGTTGATTGAATGCGGCTTTCACTACGCGTTTGAGGTGGCCGTACTCAACAGGGAGATTGATGTCGGTTTTTCGAAGCAAGCGCATCACGCCGCTTTGGACTTTTGGTGGAGGCGTGAAGACATGCGGGGGAACGGTGAACAAGTATTCAGCATCGAAATAATTCTGAATCAAGACGCTCAATATCCCGTATGTTTTGGAGCCATGTGGGGCACAAACCCGCTCTGCAACTTCCTTCTGAAACATGCCCGTCAGCTCAATGCAGTGTACTCTCCAATCCAACAATTGAAATAGGATTTGCGAACTGATGTTGTAGGGGAAATTGCCCGTGATGATGAGGGGGCCTTCAATGTTCAAGTCTCGAAAATCCAAATTCAGAAAGTCAGCCTCTAAAATTTGCTCATTACCAACCCATTCCTCTTGCTCCAAAAACCGAATGCTTTCCGCATCGATATCAAGCGCCAAAACCTTTGTTCCAAATATTGGGATCAAATGCTTGGTTAGCGCCCCTGTTCCTGGGCCGATTTCTAGGATCATTTTTGCCTGACTTTCTGAGGCAATGGAACGAGCAATCCGTTCGGCGATTCCTTCTTCGTTGAGGAAGTGTTGCCCAAGGTGTTTTTTGGGCTTGACTTTTTGATGGGATTTTGACATTCAATCAAGAGTTCGAAGTGGGTTCCTCACCAATGACTTCACCCTCTTCGATGGCATGAAGCACTGTTCGAAAAGCCGGGGCGGATTCACCGAATCTCTGCAGGTACTCTTGTTGCAAAATTGGGGCGAATTTGTCCTTGTATTCTTCAAATTTTTCCAAGTTGTCAGCAAAGTATTGAATTGCTACGGTGTAAGTTTCGCTAGATTCGTCGATGATTCTACAAATTTTATACCCAGAAAAGCACCCGGTAGAAAAAATTTCTGGAATGTGATTTTCTCGCATGAATGTCAACCAATCCGCATAAATCAAGGCTTCTACGCTTACCGTTACGTTGTATAAAATTCGGTTTGACCGACGGTTAATAGAAATTTGTCGCATTGGTTTGGTGATTTATCGAGATTTTTCTCGTATATTCGAATTCTGAAATCTTAACCAAGATAAAGTGATGCGAACACTTTTCCTCTCCCTGCTCTGTTTATTTGGAGCTTTGACGGTCCTCCAAGCACAGGACCCTGGCATCGCCTATCAGGCGGTAGCCCGAGATGCCGACGGCGATCCACTGGCGGACGCCGAACTCGATGTGCGTGTGACCCTGTATGGGTCAGATGACGCCATCTTGTGGCAAGAATCTCATGCCAGCGTATTAACCAATCAGTTCGGCAACCTTGCCCTCACCATTGGTGATGGTGCGGTTACTCCCGGCTATGGTGCATTAAGCGCGATAGACTGGTCAGCTGCCGGCTTACATTTCGGAATCGAGGTGGATGCTGGAGCCGGATACGCCTCTTTTGGAGACGTAGACGTTCAAGCTGTACCTATCGCTATGTATGCATTAAATGGCCAGGAAGAAGAGATTGCTGCTCTTCAAGCGCTTGTAGATGGCCTCGACGGTGATGTCGACGCCTTAGTAAGTGACTTGTATGACGCAATCGCTGCCAACGCTGCTGCTGACGCTGCGGAATCTGCTGCAGGCGATGCTGCTGATGCTGCCTTACAGGCTGCCATCGACGCAAATGCTGCTGCTGACGCTGCGGAATCTGCTGCAGGCGATGCTGCTGACGCTGCTTTGCAAGCCGCATTAGATGCGAGCGCTGCAAACTTGCAGGCTGCTATCGACGGAAACGCTGCTTCTTTGCAGGCTGCCATCGATGCGAATGCTGCTGCCGGCGCTGCAGAAGATGCATTGTTGCTTGGACTGATCCAGAGCAATGATGGAGACATTTCAATCCTCCAAACGGGTGTTGCAGACAACACAGCAGACCTTGCTGATTTGTTCTCTGTAATTACAATTGACCCAACTGGAATTACGGTTGAAGATTTGACAATCACCGGAGATCTTGATTTCCCAGGAGTGTTCAGTGCTGCCACTGGACTTTTCAACTATCTGAGCGCAAACAATGCCGATTTTGAAGACATGATCGCAGAAGCTGCTCAGGTTGAGCAAATGACTTTCTATGAAGGTCGAGCTTTGGGAACAAACTCTTCTTTGCAACTTGATGGTACATTAAATGTAGACGGATTGACCACTATGAATAGTGATTTGACCGTTAACGGTACCATATATAATAACGGTAACGAATTAGCTACTGTTCCTTACGTTGATGCTGCTGATGCTGCATTGCAAGCTAACATTGATGCAAACGCTGCTGCTGACGCTGCTGAGTCTGCTGCTGGTGCTGCTGCTGATGCTGCAATTCAGGCGGACGTAGACGCGAATGAATCTGCAAGCAATGCTGCTGATGCCGCTTTACAAGCTGGTCTTGATGCAAACGCTGCTGCTGACGCTGCTGAGTCTGCTGCCGGTGATGCTGCTGATGCTGCAATTCAAGCTGATGTAGACGCAAATGAAACTGCGAGCAACGACGCTGATGCTGCATTACAAGCTGGTCTCGATGCAAACGCTGCTGCTGATGCTGCAGAGTCTGCTGCTGGGGATGCTGCTGATGCTGCAATCCAAGCTGACGTAGACGCAAACGAAACTGCGAGCAATGCTGCTGATGCTACTTTGCAAGCGAATATCGATGCAAACGCTGCTGCTGACGCTGCAGAGTCTGCTGCTGGTGATGCTGCTGACGCTGCATTGCAAGCGAATATCGACGCAAACGCTGCTGCTGACGCTGCTGAGTCTGCTGCCGGAGCTGCCGCTGATGCTGCATTAGCTGATGACATCGATGACAATGAATTCCGTATTGCCGCTGCTGCTGCTGATATGGGATTTGGCACTTCAACAGTTGGATCTGTAGACAATGTACCTCAGCACCCAGGATATGCTGGAGCTGCGCACATTGGTGCTGATGACAACTTGGTTGAAGCTGATATGTCTTTGGATGCAGCCATCTCTGCTAATGCTGCTGCTGACGCTGCGGAATCTGCTGCTGGTGATGCTGCTGACGCTGCAATCCAAGCAGACGTTGACGCTAACGAAACTGCCAGCAACGCCGCTGATGCCGCATTGCAAGCAAACATCGACGCGAATGCTGCTGCTGACGCTACTGAATCTGCTGCTGGAGCTGCTGCTGACGCTGCAATCCAAGCAGATGTAGACGCAAATGAAACTGCTAGCGACGCTGCTGACGCTACGTTGCAGTCAAACATTGATGCAAACGCTGCTGCTGACGCTGCTGAGTCTGCTGCTGGAGATGCTGCTGACGCTGCAATTCAAGCTGATGTGGACGCTAACGAAACTGCTAGCGACGCTGCTGATGCAACATTGCAGTCAAACATCGATGCAAATGCTGCTGCTGACGCTGCGGAATCTGCTGCTGGTGCTGCTGCTGACGCTGCAATCCAAGCAGACGTGGACGCTAACGAAACTGCAAGCAACGCTGCTGATGCAACATTGCAGTTAAACATCGATGCAAACGCTGCTGCTGACGCTGCGGAATCTGCTGCTGGTGATGCTGCTGACGCTGCAATCCAAGCAGACGTTGACGCTAACGAAACTGCCAGCAACGCTGCTGACGCTACGCTGCAAGGCAACATTGATGCGCTTTCTGCTGCAATGGTCACTGCCGATGGAATCCTTCAAGCAAACATTGAAGCTGAAGCTGTCGCTCGTGACTTGGCTGACGTTGCTCTTCAAGCTCAGATCACATCAAACGATGGTGATATCTTGACTTTGCAACAAGGTTTGGCAAGTGAGATTTCTGCTCGTCAATTTGGTGATGCTGCGAACGCCAACGCAATTGGTGCGAACACAGTGAACATCAATCAGAACTACGCTGAATTCCTTGATTCAATCGCTTCATTGCAAGGTGCTGATGCTGCGTTGCAAGCTGAAATTGATGCAATCCCAGGATCTGTTTGGGATGTTGAGACCATGATTGAAGGATTGGATTATTTTGATGATAACGGCACAAACGCTGTTTCATTGGAAGCTGGTTGGACTTTGGTTGACTTCGGTGCAGCCCAAATCCAGGCAAGCACTTCTTCTTTCGATGCTGTTGACGCACAACACATTGACACAGACGATTTAGATGTTCAAACGGTTGAAGTTGAGAGCAACTTGGTTTCTCCAGCTGCTACAATCGGTGATTTGGACGCAACAACGTTGGAAGTTTATCAAACGTCCGCCTTGGACGGTGCAGTTACTATGGGTTCAACTCTGAACGTCGCTGGGGAGACGACGCTGGGAGCTGACGTAAGTGTAACTGGTGATGTTTCTGTTACTGGAAACGTTTCTGCTGCAGACGCAACTGCTGCTGGTCACCTCGCATCATTTGGACAATTGACTACTGCTGCTGACACGTTGCAAGACAACATTGACGACAACGCTGCTGCCGACGCTTCACAGGCTACTGCTGATGCTGCTGCTCGCGCTGCGATCCAGTTGGACGTTGACAACAACGAATCTGACAGCGACGCTGCTGACGTGACGTTGCAGAACAACATCGATGCGAACGCTACTGCCGACGCTGCACAGGCTACTGCTGATGCTGCTGCTCGCGCTGCGATCCAGTTGGACGTTGACAACAACGAATCTGACAGCGACGCTGCTGACGTGACGTTGCAGAACAACATCGATGCAGAAGTAACACGCGCTACAACACGTGAAGATTCTATCATCAGTGAGATGTACTGGAACCAGGCTGTTGCCGGAACTGTTACATTGGATGCTGGTGTAACGGACTTGAACCTTGCTGGTATTGGTATTCAGGCAACAAGCCTCAATGCTTCACAATCGGTTACTGCACCGGTTGGTATGATCACTCAGATCACTTCATCTGAAGCTTCTATTGAAGAGATGCAGGCTGAGGACATCAATACAGAAGACCTTACTGCCATTCACATCCGTGCAATCGGTACAGGTATTTCAACGGTTGACTTCGATGGTACGTTGAATGTTGACGGGCAATCTACCCTCGCTGGATTGGATGCTCAGGCGACTACAACCACTACATTGAACGCTACAGGCGCTGCTGATATGGATGCTGGGTTGAATGTTGACGGAGCTTCTACTTTAGACGGCACTACCATCGACGGAGACCTTGACTTGAACGGCAATGCTGACGTAAGTGGAACATTGGATGTTACAGGCACTTCTACGCTTGGTGTATTGAATGCTGGTGCCACTTCAACAGCTGCTTTGACAGCAACAGGTGCTGCTGATATGCAGGCTGGTTTGAACGTGGTCGGCGCTTCTACTTTAGATGGCACTACCGTCGACGGAGACCTTGACTTGAACGGAAATGCTGACGTAAGCGGAACGCTAGGTGTTACAGGCACTTCTACTTTGGGCACTGTCAACGCAGGTGCAGTATCAGTGACTTCATTCGCTACTTCATCTACAGCTCTTGTTACAAACCTGAATGCTGACCAGTTGGACAGCCAGGATGGTTCATACTACACTGACTTCACGAATCA
>JAQBTQ010000003.1 GCA_027624855.1 Bacteroidota bacterium | reverse complement strand
TGAATTAGGCGAATCGACTGAGTCGATTATGCCGCGAGCGCGTAGGAAGTGTTGTCATTTCTGACTTGAAAGTTCAGGTTTAACGAGCTGTGCTAACAAGTGCTCGACATGCTTACCCGATCTGTCATCTTGCTGTCAAATCCAAAATCGGCCCCAGAGTTCAAAGAACAGCGACCGCGCTGAGCGCAGTGCAACAGCAAAAGTACGACGCGGCAAGCAATCGCCGAGTCACCTTGCGAAAAATCGCTTAGCTCACCCCACGCACCCCCGTCATGGTCAGCGAGCCCGCGACCGGGCGGTCGTTGAAGAAGTCCAGCGACTCGTCGTCTTCGAGCAAGCCAGCGGTGTACAGGATGGGCAAAAAGTGATCAGGCGTCGGAACCGCCATCCGCATCGCCGCGGACCGCGTGCCGCCGCCTACCCCGCTGAAGCGCGCCAGCAACGACCAATTCCGCTCCGTGAGTGCTCCTTTGATCGCGGCCGAAGCCTCATCGGCCCAGTCATAGGCAAACCCCTTCGGGTCGTTCATGCGGTCCCACGCCACCGCGCCGAGGTTGTGAACCAAATTGCCGCTGCTGATGATCAGCACCCCACGACGGCGCAGGGTGCGCAGGAGTTCGCCTAGAGCGATGTGCGCTTGGGGGCCAATTTGGGTATCCAAGCTGAGTTGGAGCATCGGAATGTTCGCCTCGGGATACAGGTGCTTCACCACCGACCACGTGCCGTGATCGAACCCCCACTCGTGGTCCAACGCCACGTGCACGTCCAATTCGCTCGCCGCCAGTGCGGCAATTTCCTCGGCCAAGTCGGGAGCGCCGGGTGCCGGGTATTGGACTTCGTACAGTGCCCGCGGAAACCCGCCAAAATCGTGGATGGTCCGGGGCTGGGCCATGGCGGTGACCTGCGTGCCACGCGTCTCCCAATGCGCACTGATGCACAGGATGGCCGAAGGGGGCGGTATGTCTTGAGCTTGACAGCGGAATTCGCGCACAAAATCGTTCTCCTCGATGGCATTCATGGGATTGCCGTGGCCAAAGAAGAGCACCGGCATCCGGGGCGTTTCGCGCGCCCACAGCAGCGCATTGAGGGAAGATAATTTCATGGTCGACAAGCCAGCGGCGGCCCACCCCAACGATTCCAAAAATGAGCGCCGCTTCATGAACGGAAGATACGACAGCGCGCACAGCCGAGCACGCAACCTCCCGCGTACCTTTGGGGTTCTATACCCGTGACCCGCATGCATTGGAATTCCGCGTTCGCCTTGGTTTGGACAGCGTTATTTGGATTGGCCTGTCTGCCAGCCCACACGCAAGTTGTGGAAGATTTTGACATCCGCTTTCAAGCGCAACAAAACGGCGGAATCCAATTCCTTGCGAATACCACCATGTACTGCGGCGGCGGCTCGAATTGCACGGAAGCACAGCAAGCCTTGCCGTTTGAATGGCCGCAGGACAACAACAACGGCCACAACATGCAGTACTACGACGGGGACAACGACCCCGACACGTGGTGCTCCTCTTCGGACAGCTTGAGCCTCGGAACGTGCGCGGACATCAGCTTCGCAGGCTTGTATTGGGCCGGGCGCCTCGGCAACGGCAGTGTCCCCAATGAGGACCTGCGCGACCAAATCAAAATCCGCGCCAGCGACGCCGATCCCTACATCGACATCCAAGCCGACGGCGAATGGGAGTTCAATGCGTCGAACGTGGACAACTACTGCTGCTTCGCAGACATCACGGACTGGGTGGCGGGCAATCCCGTCAACGCCCGCTACACCGTCGCCAACGTCATCGCAACGGAAAACAGCTCCTCATGGGGCGGTTGGGTACTCGTCATTGTGTACCAAGACGCCTTGGAGCCCATGCGCAACTTGACCGTGTTTGATGGACTCGCGATGATCACCATGAGCGGCGGCGGATCCAATTCCCAGGTCGATGTGCCCATCTCCGGCTTCCTCACCCCGCCCACCGGCCCGGTCGACCTCCAGCTCGGCGTCGTGGCCTACGACGGCGACCGCGGCGAAGGCGGCGACCAGTTGGGCTTTGACGGCGCCGGCACCTTTGAGTACATCTCCGACGCCACCCACGACATCAACAACGTCTTCAACAGCACACACAGCAATGACGGCGTCATGAACCCGTGGCGTGAGCCGGCCTTCAACAACACGTTGGGCCACGACGCCAACGTTTTTGTCCCCGACAACAGCGACTTCGACTTCCTGACCAACAACGCCACCGACGCCGAAATCCGCGTCACCACAGGCGGCGAATCCATCACGGTCCAAGTCATCACCTCCGTCATCGACGTGTACGAACCGGACCTCCGGGCGACCGTCTACATCGAGGACGTCAACGGCGGCATCGCCGAACCCGGGGACATTCTCGAGTACACGGTCGTGGGCAAGAACCTCGGCTCGGACGCGGCCGTCGACGTCTACATGGAAATGGGGCTCGACCTCAGAACCACCTTCGTCTCCGGCAGCCTTGAATGGGTAGCCGGACCGCAAACCGGTTGGATGACAGACGGCACCGGCGACGACGAAGGAGAATACTTGATCGCCGATGAACTCGTCCGGGTCCGGGGCGGAGCTGAGGCGGACGCCGTGAACGGTGGAATGCTGATGAACGACCCGTCGGGCCAAGACAGCGTCGCCTTCAAATTCCAAGTTGAACTCACCGACGACTGCCTGCTTTTGCAATGCGACGGTACGTTGACCGGCGCCGCCTATATCTACGGGGAGGGCGACATCTCAGGCAACTCACAGTTCAATGACGGTGCGAGCGCTCTGGTGGATGCCAACGGTTGTCCCGTGGACGAGGTCACGGTGCTCGAAGTCCAAACCGGCATCTGCCCGCCCGTCACAATTGAGCCAGTGGGCACTACTTGCCTCGGCGACAACGTCGCGCTCGAGGTCCCGCAGTTCGCCGACAACCCGCTCGCCCAATCGCTCGCTAGCTACACTTGGACCGGTCCCAACGGCTTCAGCGCCAGCACCGCCGCCGCCTACATCGCGGATGCGGAGTTTGCCGACGCAGGTAATTACCTCTTGGAGGTGACATTCACCGGGTTGGAATGCTTGCTGCAATCCGCCGACTACGATCTACTGGTGCACGAGCCCGACCCTTTATTCGACCCGCCTGGCCAACAATGCCTCGAGGGCAATAGCTTCGATTTTGTGGGGGCCGGCGCGCAATTCCCCGGGGCAGTCTACACGTGGACATTCGAGCAAGCCTCGCCTCCTTCGGCAACAGGAGCGGGTGTGAGCGAGGTGGCGTTTGGGAGCGGCGGTTGGCACGAAGTAGAGTTGACGCTGAACGAGATCGGTTGTGCCGCCTCCGTGGTGGATTCGATCTTCATTGAATTGCCGCCGGACCTCAGTGCATTCGATGTCGAGGTGTGGCCGGCGAGCGGGTGTGTCCCGCTCTCGGTGACCTTGACAGATACAGCACCCACGGGCGAGCTCGACTACGGTTGGTCGTTTGGGGACGGTGGTTCAAGCCTGCAAGACGCGCCCCTGCACGTGTACGATATGCCAGGAACCTACGACGTCACCGTCAGTGCCGTCTCAACCGGGAATTGCCCGACGAGCATCTCATTCGTCGTGGAAGACGCCGTGACGGTCTACCCCACTCCCGAGGCCGGCTTCACCGTCTCGCCTCAGATTGTCGAATTGTTGGAGCCGGTGGTCGAGATCGAGTCGCTTGCGCAATCCACCTCGACGGTGACGTATTGGATGAGCGACGGCGGCAGCCTCGGCCAACCGAACGGCCAGTACATCTTTAGCGACGGTGGCACCTTCGAGATTATCCAAACCGTCACCAGTCCCTATGGCTGCACGGCAACGGCCTGGAGCGAAGTGGTCGTCAATGGCACCATCTTCCACGCCCCCACGGCCTTTACCCCAGACCAGGACGGCCTCAACGACGTGTGGCTGCCCGTCGCCCTTGGCGTCACTTCGTACGACCTCGAGGTGCGCAACCGTTGGGGCGACATCGTTTGGGCTACCGAGGATCCCGAGCAACCCTGGTTGGGCGAAAGCGCCGGCGGCACGCACTACGTGCCGAACGGTCTGTACCTGTGGAAGGTTGCGTACCGGGACCAATTGGGGTATCCGGTGGTCCGGCAGGGCACGGTGAGTTTGGTGCGGTAATGGATACAATCGGAGGAATCACTCCTCCGGCACCCCGATCAAATCAATCGCACTTTCGCGGATCAGTGCATTGAATGCCGGCAGCCGATCATCGCGCAAGGCATGCCATTTCGAGAGCTCGGCATCGATCAACGCTGTGACTTCGTCGCGCACCCCTACCATCTGCTCGGTGGGTGCATACACCCCCATGCTCGCCAATGAACCCAAGTGGGCGAGTTTGTTGTTTAGCTTGATGGGGAAGTTGAGCATGTCCTGGTTGCTTTTGAGTTTGGTTTGGTAGAGGACCTCCTCCACTGCTGTCATCAGCGAATCGAGTTCACGCGCTTCTTCAAAAATGGCGGGGTAATCGTCCTCGTCCAAGCGCCCAAGGAGGACGGAGACTTGGGATTTGACCGAATGCATGTGGCGAATGGCGTCATGGGTCTCATCGACCTTGTCCCGGATGCTTTTCAGGAATTCAAACTGCGCAATGCGGTCCTCCCTCGAGCATTCGGCACGCGGATCCATCAGCACCTCGAACGACGACACCAACGTATCGCCGTCCACTGCCAACTCCACCGTGTAATCACCGGGAGGCGCGACCGGACCGTTCAACGTCCCCCACCACATTAGGAGCCCATCGAAATCGTCGGCCTTATCATAACGCATGTCCCAATCAAAGTGATTGAGTCCCGGGGAATCGTCCAGGTCGCTGCCCCCATACGAGCGAATCTCAGCACCTTCGCCGTCGCGGAACGTGAGCGTGGCATCCTCTACTCCTTGCGGCACGTGATAGTTCACGCGCACGCCGGCAGGGTGGTTGGTGCCGGCTGTGGCGGACTCCGAACCGTTGCCACCACCGTAGCCTACTGTCGGGTGCGGTTGGAACAAATGCGGCTTGGCGTAATCGAAATCGGCCACCAGTCCCTGCCACAGCACGTCGAGGTCATCGAGCAGCCAAAAGCTGCGGCCTTGGGTGGCGACGATGAGGTCGTTGTCCTTAAGCGCCAAATCAGTGATTGGCACCTCCGGCAAATTGAGTTGGAATGAACGCCAATTCGCACCATCATCCGTGCTCACATACAAACCGAATTCCGTCCCGGCGTACAACAAGCCCGGCGTATTGCGATCGGCGCGGATGACGCGGGTGAAATGCCCGCGGTCGATGCCCTTTGTAAGAGTTCGCCATGAAGCACCGTAGTCGTCGGTGTGGTACAAATACGGCGCGTAGTCGCCCGACTTGTACCGGGTGGCTGCGACGTAAAGGCCGCCGTCGCGGTGCGGATCGACCTCAATACTGTTGACCAAGGCGTCGGCCGGCATGCCCTTTGGTGTGACATTTTCCCAAGTGGCGCCGGCGTCGCGAGTGACGTGAATGAGTCCATCGTCCGAACCGGCCCAAATCAAGCCGGGCTCGCGCGGCGATTCCGCGGCGGCAAAAACAGTCGCGTAGTATTCCACCCCTGTATTGTCTTTGGTGATGGGGCCGCCCGAAGAGACGAGCTTTTCGGCCTGACCGCGGGTGAGATCGGGCGAAATGATGTCCCAGGATGCGCCACCGTTGGTGGAACGGTGCAAGAACTGCGAGCATGTGTAGAGGTGATCGAAGTTGTGCGGCGAGAAGAAGACGGGGAAGTTCCACTGGAAACGGTAGCGCATCCCCTCGGCGCCGCTGCCCATGGGATTGTCCGGCCACACGTTGATGGCGCGTGACATGTCCAAGTCGTGGTTGAACCGCGTAAGGAAACCGCCATAGCTTCCGCCGTAAACGATGTCGTTGTCGCTGGGATCTGGCGCCAAGTGGGCACTCTCACCGCCCGCCGTGCTTTCCCAGTTGTCCTGCGCGATAAACCGCCCGCGCGAACGGGAATCAATGCGTATGGCGGAGTTGTCCTGCTGCGCTCCGTAGATGCGGTACGGGAAGGCATCGTCGGTGGTGACACGGTAAAACTGGGCCGTGGGCTGGTTCATGTAGGTCGACCACGTCGCTCCGGCATCATAACTGACCTGGGCGCCGCCGTCGTCGGCAATGATGAGCCGGTCAGCATCATCCGGTGCGACCCACAAATCGTGGTGATCACCGTGAGGCGCATAGCGCGCTTCGAAGGTGCGGCCGCCATCGGTGGATACGTGGTACGCGACGTTCATCACGTAAACGCGGTTGGCGTCCTCGGTGTCTGCGTAGATGCGGGTATAGTACCAAGCGCGTTGGCGCAGGCTGCGGTCCGAGTTGAGCAATTCCCACGTGGCGCCCGCGTCGTCCGAGCGGTACACCCCGCCGTTTTCGTTTTCGATAATGGCCCAAACCCGGTCCGGGTTCACCGGCGAAACGGTGACGCCAATGATGCCGTGCGGCCCTTCGGGCAGGCCGTCGTTGTCCATAAGCGACGTCCAGGTCGCACCGCCGTCGGTCGATTTCCAAAGCGCCGAACCGGGACCGCCCGATGAAAAGTCGTACGGCGTGCGGCGCACATTCCACGTACTAGCATAGAGCACCTCAGGGTTCACCGGGTCGAACACCAGGTCAACAGCACCGGCCTGCTCATTGGCAAACAACACGCGTTTCCAGCTGGCGCCGCCGTCGGTGGATTTGTACACGCCGCGCTCCTCCGAATCCTTGAACAAATCGCCCAGCACCGCGGCGTAGACGATGTCTGGATTGCGCGGATGGATGCGCACGCGGGGGATGTGGCGGGAATTGACCAAACCAATGGCGGACCAACTTCGCCCGCCGTCGACGGATTTATACATACCCGTGCCCGGGGAAACGTTGCCACGCACCGTAACCTCGCCACCTCCCACATAGAGAATATTGGGGTGCGAAGAGCTCACCGCAACTGCGCCGATCGATCCACCGAAATACCCGTCGGAGATGTTAACCCATGTGGTACCGCCGTTGGTGGTTTTCCAAACCCCTCCGCCGGTGGCACCCATGTAAAAGGTCATGGGATCGTTCTCGACGCCGGTCACAGCGGCAGAGCGGCCACCGCGGAATGGACCGATGCACCGGAATTCTAATCCTTCTTCTAGGATTATCGTTGATTGACTCAGTAAAGAATGCGACAAACAATTTGCGATGCCGACTGAAAGGAGCATCATCAGGAGGGATTGGCGAATCATGGTCGAAAATTAACCCACAATCGCTTTGAATAAATCATCAAGGGAATGCATCCAAATACAAACCCTTTTTTGAGTTTTTGATTATTCAGTCCCCAGCAAATCCAAACCGCAAGCCCACGGTGGTGCCGACATCAAGAGGCTCCAATCCCCCATGGGGATCGCCATCCCAGCGGGCAGCCAAATTCCACTCTAACGCAACCGATTCTCGAATCGATACATCCCAAGTCCATTCAACAAAAACCCGGCTGTCTGAGAAATTCCTAAAATCCGATTGAGCGTATGACGTGACGCGAACAAATACATGTTCTCCCAATCCTTTCCCCCCTGAGAGCACCACACTATTTCGCAGCATTTCGGAAGTTGGGATTTCCATGGAATACTGTTCAACCTCATAAAAGGCACCCCAACTCAAAGCCAACCAGCCGCCCTTTCCTTCTATCAATCGCCTCTTAAGTCCAGTTCCAATCAAATTTCGCGTGGTCATGTTCAGGACATCGTTTGAAGAAGTTTGCACGAAACCGAAAAGTTGCAGCTGGTCGACGTTCCCAAATTCGCCTCTCAAGTGAGCGAAAGAGCTGCTCTGGATGGAACTGCCTTCCTCAGCCAATCTGTTCCATGAGCTTACCAATTTGATAGCAGTTCTACCCCAATCCTTGGTAAATCCAGCGTCAGCAGAAACGTCCACCACATCACTGTTTCCGAATGAAGCATCTCCACCAACGCCCGCGGTCCACACAAAACCACTGTCTCCACTCAACATCAATGTTTCTGTATTTACGATCGTCTGCCCCCAGCCAAGCGTTCCAATCGATAGCGCAAGCAAGCTTGCCAATAAATTTTTCATGACGCAAAATTTCGGTTAAGAATCCGCTGCACCTTCCAAAACTCACCTGAACTTTTTCACTGAAAGATTGACAGACTTACCTCACGATGGTCACATGCCCCGTCAATTCTTTATAGGTTCCTTTCAGTTGAGTCGAGGAGTAACGAATCTTCCAGGTATACACATCCATTTTGACGAAGTATTCACTTTCAATCCCATCGTGTCTGACATTACCCAACCAGAATTCTTCGGGATCTTCACTCTCCCAAATGAGTTCACCCCAGCGATCAAAAATCTGCAAGCTGTAGTCAGTCACGAGCGAGTAATCCTTGAATTCTGCTCGGAACGCATCATTGAGGCCGTCAGGCTTTGATGTCATTCCGCCAGGCGTAAACGAGTTCGGGACGTAAATCGGAGTGAAATCCTGAATGACCAACCACTCAGAATGCTCATCCGTACAGCCAAATTCATTGGTTACCTCCAAGGTCACCCCGTACGTTCCCGGGTCATAGTAATTATGGATGGGATGCTCTTCGGTGCTTGCTCCTCCATCGCCGAACAACCAATAATTTTCTTCATTCCCATTGGACAGGTTGTCAAACGACCATTCGGTATTGATGGACGAAGGCAAATCGGGAGAAGTGTCCTCAGAATCATATGGATTGGCCTCGAAATATGCAAATGGCTCGGGGAAGACCGTCACGGTTCCTACGTTATCTGTCACCTCACACCCGACCCCAGAAATCACATACAAATCCAAAGAATACAATCCGGTTTCTTCAAAAACATAATAGTTTGTGATTGGCGGGCCTTGGTATACCACCTCATTTTCAAACGTAATCGTTAAATCGCTTTGGGCCGCGCCAACTGATACGTCTTGAATGAACACGCTCAAAGGCGGGCAACCTTCTATTGGGCTGATATTTAGCGCTGGAATTGGATTGTAATAAACCACCACTGGCACTTCGTCAACTGCGCTGCAATTGTATTCATTGAACGCTTCCAATGCCAACATGAATGTACCTGCTTCGTTGATTTCGAATGAAGGCTGGAATTCAGTGGAAAAGACCTGATCATCCAATGACCATTCATATTCCAATGCAAACTGCGTTTCATTCGTTGGGAAGATGGAGGCCGGAACACCACAATATTGGCTTTGGATGCCTCCAATCGCTACCTCCGGAGCCGGTAGGACAGTAATCTCAATCTCATCTTCGGCCTCACAACCTTCCAAATTCGATGCATAAATCTCGACAGTAAAGGTCATCGGATCTTGTGTAGGATTGATGAAGGTGTGGTTGGGCTCTACATTTGCCGAAGTTCCATCATCACCAAACTGCCAATCCCAGAAATCGGTATCCACCGAGTTGTTGTCAAAGGCAACGGTCAACGGCGTACAGCCGTTGTCTTGATCGGGAATAATATCCAACTCCGGGGTCGGGTCAACGATGATGGGAAGCTCGCCCTCCGCTTGGCATCCATTGATTCCTGAAGTAACCAGTGCCGTGACGGTATAAACTCCTGAGTCATCGTACACCGTTGTCACCGTTTCACCAAATCCTGTCTCTCCTTGTCCAAAATCCCAATCAACAGCTGACGCATCATCAGAAATGATGCTGATGGTGGCCGTTTCACCTTCGCAATAATTCGAATCGTCCGAAGTGAGAGTAAAGTCTGGTTGAGGCCAAACATCGATTTCAATCGACGTCTCGTCTATCGAACAGCCATTCGTCACATACTGCGTAATGGTATACAACCCAGCTTCTTCAAATATGACCGTGGAAATCGAATCATACGTTACCGTTCCGTTTCCAAAATCAAACTGGATGCTTGTTGTTTCCACACTCATGTCCGTTGCTGTCACTTCGAGCGGAGCGCAACCTTCATCGATATCGACTTGGAAAAAGGCTTGGATGGTATTCGGATAAATGAAGATCGGAGCTGAAGCGGAATCAACACCGCACTGATTGGTACCAACAACAGTGATGATGAAGGTTTGAGCGCTGGAATCCGGATCCACAAAATAGGTCGGGAACGTCGATATGGTTCCTGATTCCGTTTGACCATTTCCAAAATCCCATTGGATGTCATCCGGCAATCCAACGCTAGTATTGAGAATATTCGCCGTGAATGGCGAGCACGCTGTGTCCTCTTGAAGAATAAATGACATCTGAGGCAACGGATAAACCGTGACCACTTGCGTCGTATCGTCGACTCCGCAGATGTTTTCCACTTCCAACGTCACATCATAATACGCTATCGCCGGGCCTTGCTCGAACAAAGTAGGTAACGGGGTATCTCCGTCAGGGTCCTCGAAATCAAACGAAACCAAAGAATCACCGAGCATCCATTCATGCGTGGCAAACGGCGCGTCTGAATTATTTACAAACTCCACTATTAAAGGCGCACAAGCAGAATCCACAGGCATGAAGAAATCAGCTGTTGGCGGATAGGTGATCTCCGTCTCTGCGTATGTTGTGTCGAAGCAGCCAAACACATTTTCAACAATCAATTCAATCTCATAAACTCCAGCATCTGGATACGTATAAATAGGGTTAATCACATCCGCTTCATCTCCATTTCCAAAATCCCATGCTGCACTCACTGTATTGAGGGAGTTTTGGTCAATGTCAATTGGGAAATTATTGCATGCCAATTCTGGTACAGCGAAGTCTGCTGTCGGAATCGGATTGACGGTCACATCGTGCCACAATGTATCTCGACAGCCCGTCACCAAATCCTCGTACCAGAAGAACAATTCCCACTCACCAACACCCGTCTGCGGTCCATTTACGTCGAATAGCCCCCCTGTAACATCTACGACTCCAGGTCCTTCCCAAAAACCACCATCCGGCCCTTGAGGACTGAATTCGGTCAATTCGACAATGCCATCATTGGCACAGAAGGTATCCGGAGGTCCAATCTCAATGATGGGCAAGGGGAATACAATGATTTCAACCGAATTGGTGGTGTCTATACAGGAAACACCATTAAGCGTGCTTGTCACCTCCAACATGAAAAATGTTGTGTCAAACAATGCAGGTGACTGATACGTGGATTGATTCGCCCCAATTATCGTTTGCGGGTTATCCGGTGAATCAACCCCAGATAACCACTGATAAGTGAGCAATCCTACACCCGTCGTTGCAGAAGATTCTTCAAAAAGTGCCGGCGTTTCTCCAAAACAAATCTCTTGGTCAGCTTCAATGGTCCCAATCACAATGTCATTGACATGGATGCCCGCGATATTGGAAGTGATCTCCTCACACCCACCTCCATCGAACGTGATGATGCAGTAATAGTATAAACTGCCAGGAGCGCTGGCTGGCGGATCGTATGTCGGATCCGTGGCATTTTGAATCGGGGCTCCTGAATAAGCATTCACCGCACTTTCGTACCACTGATAAGAAGGAATGCCTGTTCCGAATTGGTAGTCAACCCCCAGAGTTGTAGCGGTCTCCCCAAAACAAAGGGTTTGCGTTTGAGGCTGTTGCGTGAATTGAGGCGCTTCATTCACCACGATCTCAGCTACTTCACTCACCACCTCACAATTCGCGCCACTCTGAGTAATCAAACAGTAATAGTAAAAAGTACCAACGACATCAACCGGTGGTAAGTAGGTCGAAGCCGTAGCGCCTCCTATCGCCGTACCCCCCGTATTCGACGCCGTAGACGATACATACCACTGGTAACTGAATGTGCCTGTGCCACCAGTTACTTCAATAATGAGTTGATCCACAATTGCGGCCCCCTGGCAGTAACTCGAGTCTACCGGCTGAAGCGTAACAACAGGATCTTCAACTACGATGACCTCAACCGTGTCACTCGTCGCTACATCGCAACCGCTGCCATCCAACGTAACCGTTACATAGTATTCATACGTGCCCGCTACTTCAAAATCCGAGGGAGTCTCCAACGTAGGTGGCAAATAGCTCGACGAAGTAGCGCCGCCTATCGCAACACCACCGCCCGTATACCACTGGTAACTCACGTCGCCCGTACCGTCAACATAATCAACCGACAAAGGCAAGTAAGGAGTGCCACCTACACACAACGTATCCGTAGCCAATGGTTGAACCGATATCGAAGGATCAGACACCACGTTAACCAAGACCGGAGAACTCGTGATCATCTCACATCCCCCAAAGCTGAACGTAACCTCGCAGTAATACCACGTCTCTCCTAACCACGAAGCATCAGAAAGTGGTTGGAACGTCGATGAGGTCTCACCAACAAGCGCTGTGCCCCCAGCGTTGCTCGCTACACCATTCCAATACCACTGGTAACTCGGAACGCCAGTGCCGTTATCATAGGTCACCGTGTAAGCGTCCAACGATCCGTCCAAACAAACCTCCTGATCTTCCCAGACCATCGTAAATGCCGGCGCTTCATTCACCACAATCTCAGCTACTTCACTCACAACCTCACAGTTCGCTCCACTCTGTGTAATCAAACAGTAGTAGTAAAGCGTGCCTACAACATCAACCGGCGGTAAGTAAGTCGAAGCCGTAGCGCCGCCTATCGCCGTGCCGCCCGTATTCGAAGCCGTAGACGATACATACCACTGGTAACTGAATGTGCCTGTGCCGCCTGCTACCTCCACTGCCAAAAACGCTACCGAACTCGACGGTGCTCCCTGGCAGTAACTCGAGTCTACCGGCTGAAGCGTAACAACAGGATCTTCAACTACGATGACTTCTGCGATTTGACTAACGGCAGGATCACAGCCATTACCATCCAAGCTAATTTGAACGTAAAACTCATATGTTCCAGGTAAATCAAACGCCGGAGGCATGTAAGTGGATTCGTTGGCCCCAGCTATTTCTGCGCCATCACCTGTATACCACTGATAACTGGCTATACCCGTTCCTTCATCGTAGGCAACATCCAAAGGGAAGTACAAGGATCCACCAACGCAAATGGTATCGGTTTCTAGTGGGTCTAGCACAATGATTGGAGATGGTGTAACGACGATATCCGCCCATTCAGCAGTCAATGAACCACAACCTCCTTCAGGAAAATTCAATACACAGGTATACCAAGTAGTTCCAATGATATCTGTTGGAGGAGAATAAGTTGAGCCTGTCTCACCAACAAGCTGCGTAGCGCCAGCCATGCTCGGAATGGAATTAGCAAACCATTGATAGGTCGGTACTCCTACCCCTTCTTCAAATTCAACAAATAAGTCATCAATGAATCCATCTACACAAACCGAATCTGGCATTGGTTGAGATGAAATTTCGGGTGAAGGAAGGACTGTTATCGTTGCTAAATCAGTGAGGACCCCGCAACCCTCCTCCGTTTGGGTAACCTCACAGTAATAATGCAACGTACCCAAAACATCCGTAGGCGGCGTGAAAGTTGTCGCGTTTTCGCCTGCAATGGCGTCGGCACCTAATGTTGTAGGAAGGTCATTGACATACCATTGGTATTCAAACGTTCCCACACCACCTTCCGCAGAAATCATCAAGTCCGTCGCTGTTGCATCAATGCAATAAGTCGCTGAAATGGGTTGATCGACTACCGTGGGATCCGGAAAAACAATGACCTCAGCCTCATTGCTGGTTACCGCATCACAGCCCAATCCGCTTACCGTGAGTTCAACCTCATAGAAATAGGAACCCGCCACGTCAAAGATTGGAGGTTGATAACCCGCCGCGTTCGAGTTGGAAATTGGCGAGCCGTTGACAAACCATTGGTAGGTCGGCGATCCTAGTCCGCCAGAATAAACGATGTATAAAGCTTCATCCAGAGTTCCTCCCACACACAATTCTTCTCCATCAAGTGGTTGTGTTATGATTAATGGATCAGGGGCTATGAGGACGGTTGCGAATGGCGCAATGATTTCGTCACACCCTCCAGAATCAAATGAAATCACGCAAGTGTAATAGTAAATCCCTGCAACGGAAGATGGCGGAGTATAGGTTGGAGTGATTTCGCCGCCAATGGGTGAAGCACCGTTTATGGATGGACTAGAATTGACATACCATTGATAACTCGGATTGCCCGTTCCATCTTGGTATGTCACTGTCCAAGTATCTAAAGATCCGCCAACGCAAACTTCCTGATCATCAAAATCCGACGTGATGGATGGTCCTGGAGTGATTTCAATCGCTATAACGTTGGAAACCCCTTGACAGCCTGATACCGATTGATCAACAACGCAGTAATAGTAAAACGTACCAATGACATCCGTTGGCGGGAAGAAATCTGAATCTATTGCTCCAGAAACCAGCGTTCCTCCTTGATTCGAATTTGATGAATTCACATACCATTGATAGGACGCGGTACCAAGCCCACCCGAAATGGCAGCATTTAAAGCATCGGATGGGGCGTCTTGGCAATATGAAGCGTCGGCAGGTCCAATCGTAACCACCGGATCTGGAACGACTTCTACTTCAGCAACGTTCGAAATCACACCATCGCATCCTTCACCTGACCAAGTCACCTCAACATAGAATTCAAATGTTCCAGTGGCGTTAAAGACCGGCGGCGTGTGACTCGAACCTGTTTCGTTAAAGATGAATCCATTGTCATCATACCATTGATAGGTAATGTCACCAAGCCAAGGCTCAGATTCTACTGCTACCTCCAATGCATCAATCGACCCTCCAATACAAATTTCCTGAAAGTCGAGAGGCTGCGTGACAATCGCAGGGTCATCGTACACCTCAATGACGACTGGCTCAGTTTCCTCTGTACATGAGACAACACCAATGGTATTTGTAACCACTAGCTGATAATAGGTCGTTTCAAAAATGGGGCCCGGGGGGTTGTAATTCAGTCCAATGGCTCCAGGAATATCAGACCAAGACCCAGGTAATTCGGTCGTGATTTGCCATTGATAACTCAGAGATCCTTCACCAACAGGTGGAACATCAGCGTACAACGGATCAGGATCCCCACCAGCACAAATTTGTTGACCCTCTGCAATCGTTCCAGGGTCCAAAGACATCACATTGACCTGAAACAATTGTGACAAGATGGTGCAGGAAACACCATTTAATGTGCTGGTAATGAGGACTTGGTATTCTGTATCTTCAAGCAAACCTCCCGGCGGATTGTAGGATGAAGAGTTGGCGCCAGGAATATTCGTCCAATTCACACCATCGGTACTCAGTTGCCATTGATAGGTCAAAACGCCATCTCCTTGCGGCAATTGGTCAAACTGCAAAATCGATGGATCTCCTCCTTCGCAAATATGTTGAACAAAGGGCACGACTCCATTGTCCACATTGTTCACTTGTATCCAAATTACATTCGTCCAATCCGAACAAACCACTCCATTGAATTCACTAAAGACTTGGACCTGGTAATAGATGTCTTGAAAAAGTCCAGTTGGAGGTTGATAGGAGCTTTGGTTTGCACCAGGAATGACTGCAAAGGTGCCATCTGATGCCGACGAGCTATACCACTGATAAGAGATGTCGCCTTGCGCGTCTTGTCCATTGACGACCATGAGGTTTGGAATCTCCCCTTCGCAAATGGTTTGGTCTTCGGTTAAAGTTCCTGCATCCACTTCATTGACATCGAGCAAGACGGAATCCGAAACCAATGCGCATTCAACGTCATCTGCCGTGCTCGTAACAATGACCCGAATGTATAAATCACTATTCAGTGGGGGCGGGTCATAAGACGCATTGGTCTGACCCGGAATGTTGTTCCAAGGACCAGCCAATGACGTAGCGCTTTGCCATTGGTAGGTCACATCCCCAAAAGCGTCAATGGGATCTATCAATTCAATTACACCTGGATCTTCACCTGCGCAAAACACCTGGCTAGGAGCAATTTCAGGTTGTGACAGGTAATTGACTTCTACCTGAACAACATTGGTCGTTTCCGAGCATGAAACCCCCATGAAATAACTGGTAACGACTACCCTGAAGTAGGTGTCATCTAGAATGCCAGCTGGCGGATCGTAAGAAGGACTCGTAGCCAAGTTGATGTTAGTCCAGGGACCCGCTGGCGTTGGAGCCTGTTGCCACTGATAGGTTAAACTGGTTCCTGACCCAATAGCACTTTGACTAAAAACCAGAGGGAATGGATCCCCGCCTGGACACACTATTTGGTCTTCTGAAATGACTCCTGCATCCACATCATTGACGTATGCCGTCACCACAAAAGTTTCATCCTCGCAGCCAAGTCCGGCGGTAGCCGTTACGATGTACTCAACAGATTGAATTGGTTGAATAACAGAGGTCGTTAAAGCATCCTCAAATACTGTAGCTTGTGGCCCATTTGAGGGAGATTCACCAGTGATATTTGGATTGTCTGTTACCGTCCATTCATAAGTCGTTCCATCGGGAACTATGTTATTCGCTGAATTCGAAGGATCAATTGAAAACCCACCTCCATTGCAAACAACCACGGTGTAATCTGAAATTTCAATTCCTGGCACCACCTCAACGGTCACGGTGAACGGCTCTCCAACACAATTACCTGGTGCAGTAGGAATAACATCGTAAATGACCGTCTGTGTTACGTTGGTGGTATTGATTAGTAAATCTGCATAGATGCTCGTTCCGCTGCCATTCATTTCTCCTTCAACAAAAGGATTTGACTGGGCCGTCCAATCAAAAATGGTTCCTGGCGGCACAATATTTGGCGGCCCAGGCAAGGTGTCAAACCCAGAATAATTACAAATCGTCAACTCCAAATCCTCAACTTGAGGTACCGGGTTAATCTGAACCGTATGAGAAATGCTCGTTGGGTTACAGAAATCATTTAGCACAGATAACGTAACTGTATAATTTCCTGGTTGGTCGAAATAGACTTCAATTTGGTTTGTTCCTGAAACCGGAGGAGCAAATAAATTGAAGATATCTCCCATACCTCCAGCTATGACTTCATAACCATATCCAGATAGTTCATTTTCTCCCTCTATCCACCACTCCCACATATGGTCATCGCTGCAGGATCCGCCAGAGGCTTCAAATCCTGCCTCAATTAATTCGGAGAAGATGATCGTTTCAAATTGACATACCACATCTCCAGGAATCATCTCAAATTCTGGCGTCGGCGGCGTACTTACATAAAATGGACCTTGCGTTGTGATAGTCGTATCTACGGTGCAGGAGTTTGTTGCCCTCACAGTGATTGTGTAAGCTTCCGCCTCACCAATACTATCGCACGACGGGGCATACTGGTGACCTATAACATTGGGCAATACCGGCAAATCAGGATAAACATACTCTTCAACAAAACCATCCCCCCATTCAATCTGATAGGTCGTTCCAGGAGACTGAATGTCAAAACCAAGTGGATATTCAAGTGGAAAGCAAACCGATTGAGCTTGTGACGAGCCAAAATCAATCTCAGCCGCACCCCAACTCATTACATAATAGGCACTATATGTGCATCCGTTTGGAAACTCTACAACGTGCATCAAGTTGTAACTTCCTTGATCAGCATAGTGTCCAAAGACGTTTTGGCCATTGAAAATAGAGGGATCAGCCAGAGGAAACGGCCCATCTTCAACGGTATATGGCGCAGTCCCTCCCGTTCCTCCGACACCGGTCGTACCAGCACCTCCCCACCACATGATGGAAATGGTTCCTTCAGGGTATTCGTCGGTATCCAACATCGATACGGCTGGCCCGACATTGTCATTGAAACAGGTGCAGCTCGCATCTCCGTTTTGCGTTTGAAAGATGATCTGGTCTATTTCGCCCGACTCATCAAACAAGGTATCAACGAAGGTGCAAGGATTACCTGGCCCTAGTGTTGGCACAATAGGCGGGGTATCTTCGACGACCACCGTTAAGGTCTCAGTTCCAAGATCCTCTTCGCCATCATATGTGATAATCGACAAAGACACTTCGAACGTACCATAAGAATCAAACAAAATTGCATGAGGTCCAGCCGTACTTGCAGTTTGATTTTGATAATCAAAATCCCAGTTGAACTCCGTAGAACCAACCAATTGCCACTCTGGCGTATCATGACTAAACAACACCGCTGAACCCAGACAAACATGAATCTCTCCATTTTCGTCCGCGACGGGAATTGATGAGATACTAGTCTGCGCCCACACCACGACGCCAGAAGAAATCAAGGCAATGAAAAGCATCAAGAATTTGAACCAACCCTTGAGACTAAAAGCCAACCAATTTTCAATAATGCGATTATTCATCTGGCAACAATCTCAATTCCGTCCTTCGATTTGCTCGGTGCTGGATTTCCGTACATTCTCGGCAATTCGGATCAAGTTGCTTGTTTTCATCCTCGCAACCACACGTCACAAAATCGGCACATTCATTTAACAACTGCGACTCTCCATAGCCCTTGGCAATGATTCGACTTGGATCAATTCCCTTGCTTACGATGTAATCGACACAACTTTGTGATCTGCGCTGGGACAAACCCAAGTTATAAGCTACAGTATTAAGGCAACTTGTATGTGAACGGAATTCAATGCGGTAGGACATCCATTGTGGATCATTCATAATGGAAATCAACTTATCCAACTCAAGTTTTCCCTCTTCGAGTAATTTGTCGCTATCATTGTCGTAGTTGATGACATCCAGCCGAATCACCTCAGACTCTTCTGTTTTTGGCCTCAAGGCGATTGTCTTTTGGATTGACATGGGACATCCTGCGGGCGGTTGCTCGAATCCTTGGTATCCATCCCAGTAGTTGATTAAAGAAACATGGACCGCAGAGTAATCCTTACTGATCTCTTCTCCCCATTCAAAAATCCCAAATTCATCGGTGACCCGATTGAGGCGTTGCTTTTTGTCATTTTCAAATGAAAGCAAGGCGTTGGGCAGCGGATTTCCATCGAGGTCCACAATGGTCAATCGATTCAATTCAATCTCAAAATTCATGTCCAGGGTGGTTGAAACCGAATCCTTATCAAGCATCAAAAATTCGATGACCGGCGGGGTATTCATCCCCTCCAATTCTTGGGTTGTGATTTCATAGGATTGATTGCGCTGGGCAATAAAATGCGCATTCCCCTCATTGTCAGTTCGCTCATAAACCTCACTACCCAGATCGACATTGATTACCTTCACTTCGGTGTCGGACAGTGGCGACCCGTCGCATGATTGGACGTGCACGGTGAGCTTGCCCGCCGTCGGATTTCCTTTCACCTTGTAAATGGCGTCTTTCTGGGCTTCGCGGTTTGATGAAAGCCAACCTTTTCCCTCCATTTCATCGAAAACAAACGCAAAATCATCGCCATTTGAATTAATGGGGTAACCCAATCGTTCCAACTTTGCAGCTCCCGCTCGATAGATAAAAATATCCAGTCCACCTGCACCTAGCTGTCCATTCGAACTAAAAAATATCGCTCCCGTTTTCGACACAAAGGGAAACACTTCATCTCCTGCCGTATTCACGACCGGTCCAAGATTCACAGGTTCATCCCATCGACCATCCACCCATTTTGAATGGTACAAATCCATCCCACCATACCCTCCAGGGCGGTCGCTCGCAAAAATCAAATCCTCATTTAAATCAAACGTACCGTGGGCTGCAGAGAAATGGCGATCGTTCCATGGGAACAGAGAATCAGGTCGTTGCTCCCAAACATCTTTCTCCTCTTCATCTTTGCTCAACAACCAAAACTCCAACTTCAACCGAGACCGAACCACTCGGCCGGTTGTATCCAATGAGGCATCATTGTGGTTTCGAGTGATGACGGCATAGTTTTCTTCGGCATTGAAGGCAATGGGGCCATCGTGAACACGGGTCGGATCAAAAGCCTGAAAAAGGTCCTGGTTCCGAACTTGTTCAAACCATGTGTACTCCTTAAAAGGAACCTTAAGATCCTTGATTTGCGTCAACTTTGTGTAGTACTGGCCAGTCCATCCATCGTGCTGAGGCACGAAACCTGCATTCAATCCGGTGCTCATGAAAACGAGCGTCGAATCATAGGGTACAGCACAAAATTCTTCAGCTTCAGATTGCGGGCGCAACTTCGTGACTTCAAACGAAGTGGAATCATGCACTAGAGCAATCAATTCATTGATTCCATTCTGCCATTTCAAGATGGACGTGGATTCGGGGAATCGTAGTTTGCCTTCAGCGATTAAAGTTTGCAAATCATCATAACGGTTTTCAAGGCAAACCATTTCAAATTGACGAATCCAGTCTGTCTCAAAATCAAATCCACTTTGAAGCAGTTGCGCATTCCATTGATCGGCTTCAGGGATAAAGTCGGCTTTTTGTGCCGAAATGGATGCTTGTCGGATGAATTCCCAATGAGCAGAATCAGAAAACGTTGTGTCTGCAGCCAATTCAGACCAAATCGGATAAGCATCAGCATATTTCCAACGTTCCATGAGCTCTTCGGCAAAGTCTGCGCGTGAGAATTGGGCCATTCCCATTTGACATGCTCCCACGGTGAACAAAATGTAAAGTAGATACCTCATTAGAAATAACGTGGGCTTTGATAGGCGTTTCTGCGGTAACCGAAGTCCCAAGAAATTCCCAATTCATGCGAACCAAAATTGCGATTGGCCAAACCGTTTAATGGAAAATCTACAGCGTAGTAGACACGCAATTGATCGTTGTACGGAATAGAGCCATGATCATCCAACGCATAGCTCGCTTGGAAACCAATTCCCTCTCTCCAACGGACCATTGCTCCAAGGCTGTACTTATCCAACACCCACGCCTCAACACCAAAATCTGCAGTCATGGGAGCCCCGGACACCTTCTTCAATAACGCCGCTCCTCTGACGTCCAACACACTGTTCATTTGTTTCACGTATGCAGTCGTCAGGTAATAATGTCTTCGTTGCACGGGACCCGAACCTTGAAATCCCATTGGTTGCTCGACCAAATGAGGAATGGCCAAACCAAAATACCAGACGTCATTGTGCGCCGCGCAACCGAAACCAGCGTTAAAAGCTGATTCCTTGTACGCCATGGCCTGCAATGGATCGTTTATGTCATTGACTTGGAGGTCCGAAAAGTCAAAACGATTGCTTTGAACACCAAGTGATAATCCAGTCGAAATATTGAATGATTGAATTTTTTTCGGGAAATGATAGGCACCGTGAACCATAAATTCATTGTGGCCGCGAGCCCCACTTCGATCCCGCAAAGCAGTAATGCCAACGCCCATTCGGTTTCTCAACACCGGAGCATGGGACGAAATGAATTGGGTCCGAGGTGCGCCGTCCCATCCTACCCATTGTGCTCGATTGATGAGCATGGTGCGCATCGATCCATTGGTGCCAGCATGAGCAGAATTGAATTGCACAGGGTTTCGCAGGTACATGGATAGTTGTGCGTCCTGCTGTCCCCAGGTATATGAACCCCAGATGAGAAACAAACTACACCAGATGCATTTGAGTTGGTTCCAATTCATCGTTGTTCGTGTTGAAGTTCAATAAATCCGCGGAATGGCGCTTGTGACTTTTTCCGGGTATCAATCAAATAATAATAGGTGCCAGCTGGCAACAGCTTTGAAGAGCCCAAGGCAGGATCCCATCTGCCGTCCCAGTCATTGTTGTACGGCTCTGCTTCGTATACCAAATTTCCCCAGCGATTGAAAATTTGCACTTTGTGATTGGGATACATCCAGAGGTATTCGACATACCAATTATCATTGAAACCGTCTTGATTTGGGGTCACCAGCTGGCTGACCTCAATCGGGGTCAGCGGATAACAATCCAATTCATAAGTATCTGAGATGGTGCAGCCTCCCGCATCTGTAGCCTCTACTTCATAGAGCCCGGCATCAATACCGTCTAACAAAGCATCATTCTGAAAAACACCCCAATGGTAATCAAAGTTTCCTTGCCCCCCGGATGCGACGACCTCCAACATTCCGTTGGCTTCACCACATTCTGAATCAATGAACTGTACCAATTCAATTGCGAGGGGATCAAAATCAATCAACTCAACTTCAACTTCATCCGAACATGCAGAACCATTGGTGACAACCAAGCTGTAGACCCCGGCGGATAATCCTTCTGCATACCCTTCGTCAAATTCGATTCCACCCGGAGTCCAATTGAACTGAATGTCATTGCCTCCATCGGTTGAAATTTCGATCCATCCATCATTTCCACCCGCACAATTCGGGGGTTGAAAGTCAACATCTGTGATGTTTATGGGAACGGCGTCCAAAACTTCCACATCAAATGTTGCAGAGCAACCTGTATTCCCATCTGTGATTTCGACTTGATAATCTCCCGGCGCTCCAACCGTGGCGGTGCCTCCTGTTGCCGTCAAAAGGTTGGAGCCCGACCAATCAAAGGTTGGATTCGCAGCGGTCGTTTCGGTAACGATGGTTCCTTCTTGCGTAATACAATTCACACCACCATCAGGTGAAACCACAAATTCTGCTTCCGGATCTGGATAAAGTGTCAAATCGATTATCAGCTCCTCCGCAGGACAATCAGCGACCTGGGCGATGATGGTCAATTCAGACGAAATGCTTTGACCGGTCTGATTTTCGTTTGCGGTGAAGCCATCGAGGATCCCATCGCCTGAGCCTGGCAATCCAATGTCGGTATTGGAATTTTCCCAGCTCCAAGATTTGCCCGCTACCGAGATATTATAATCATCCAATTGAATTTCCTCTCCTGAACAAAATGAGAGGTCTGTCAGATTCGGTAATTGAGCCTCAGGCCAAACCTCTAATTCATACTCAACGGGATCCATGGGACAATCTTCATCTGGAGTTGTTATGGTATAGATGACCGTTTGAACGTTGTTCGTAGAATTGACCAATAGATCTCCCAGCAAATCCCCTGACCCGGATGTCGCACCTGAAACTCCACTTGGCGAATCAGGTGTCCATGACAAGGTCACCCCATCGACATTGGTCCCGACTTCAACATCCCATACCTCACCGGAACAAACAGGCATATCCAATGGTCCTTTTTCTAAATTGATTTCGGGGAAAATTTCAATGGTCCAAAGTGAACCCTCCGTATTGGTGCAATTGACCGTGGCCTGGACAGTCACGTATGCAGATTGATTGGATTCGTTGGTCAATATCCAGTCATCCGGTGATTCCAATGGACCAATTCCTGTTCCCTGCGTTACTTCCATGCCTGAGACTGCGCCAGGCACATCCGCATTCCACGTAATCAAATAATTAGGAATGGTACTCGTCCAAACAATCGGATCCACCGTGTCTCCACTGCATATTTGGGTAAATTCCAAGTTAGGCAAAACATCTCCATATGGATTGACCTGGACAACGTATTGTGTTGAATCCTCCCCACAACCATTTCCGGTATGCAACCATACATGATAACTACCTGGTTCGTTAAAGCCTAAGGTTATGTTCTCACTCCCTGGGCTCCACTCGCCAAATTCATAATCAATCCCTGTTGCGCCGTTAGAGGCACCCAAATCGCCTGTCTGAACGAAATAGCCTGATATTTCTTCGATACTCCAATATGTCAATGTGGTATCATTGCAGCCGTTAATGGTTACGGTCTCACCCGGAAGCCCAACACTGGTCAGGTTAACCCATTGGGATTGGCATATGGGGCCAGCAGGCACAGGAAGTATGACGGGTTCCGGTGCAGAAGAAACCGTAATCGGACCAATGGTCACAACGGTTGGAATGCCATTGGCGGAGCAAAGATTTGATGCGATGAGTGTTGCAGAATAGGCATTCTGAATCGGAGGCAAAACGGGTGAAATGACGTATTCCTCACCACACGAATTGTCAAAAAAGGTGTGCTGCAATGTGGTGTCATTGGCAGTAGTGAAATCTTCCACATCAAAGATATCCGAATAACTAATGGTATAATCGATTGGAACGTTGTTCGAAATGATTTCAATCTGATAAGGCGATGGGGTGCATGTGTTCTGGCCCGAGCCTGACACTGTGACAATCGGTGCACTGCCATTGAAAATTCTGTAATTCCTTACTTCTGAGCAGCCGTTATCATATTGGATGTAATGTTCCAACTCAAAATCTCCAACCGGATAGGTATGGCTAATCACACCGTCAATGATCGCTGACTCATCGCTATCTGGAGATCCATCACCCCAACCAAACGTTTGGCTTACTGTATTGTCTTCATTGCAATCCAATGACAATAATTGCGGTCCATCGGAATTACAATGGGTAAAGGTCAATACCCCGTCCTCGAGCGATTCATAAAAATCCAATTCATCCGGCAATAGTGATAATTCAGATATCGGGGAGGCCAAGACATTGACAGAAATCGAGAAGGTCGACGTTTCGCCACTTAAATTCTGAACCGTTAACGACGCTGTTGTTAATGCACCAGAGTACGAATACTGCACCACAACTGTCCCATCAGAGTCCGAGGTCGCAGGGGTTGCGCCTGTTCCAAAATCCCAAGAGTAAGTTGCCGTTGGATCATCTCCAACTGTTGTATTGATGAAAGCTACATTTTCTCCTGCGCAAACCACTAGTGTACCGCTTGAAGACGGAGGGAAAGTAGAAAAACTTGCCTGCAAGGATTGAGCATCCGAAACAGCGAGCACCATTAAGAATGACAAAAACAAAGTGAATCGCCTCAGCATCAATTGAAATTTGGTCGAATATAAGGCTATTGAATATTCTTTTTCAAAAACAAAATGTTGAAAGTATTCTTCCCTACTTTTGACGAGAACGGAACTACCAAAGTGAAGCGCTTTACACCTTTCTACCTTGTTTTTTTCTTTGTGGGGTTGATGAACCTTGTGGGCTTCGGTCAAGATCCCGAATTCACTCAGTTCTTCAACAATCCGATTCACTTAAACCCAGCTTTTGCCGGAGCATACGGGCTGCAAGAACAACCTTACAAAGCTCCACGATTAATCCTTTCACATCGCAATCAATGGCCATCAATGAGTGGTCAGTACGTGACAAGTGGTGTTACAGTTGACGGCTATGTGCGGGGCATGCAAGGAGGGTTGGCATTCCGAGCGATGACGGACGATGCTGCAAGAGGCACCTTAACTTCGACCTATTTCGGCATAGCCTATAGTTATCGAACCGAAGTATCTCAGAAATGGAGGATGAACTTGGCATTGGATGCTGGCTTTTTTCAACGTCACTTGGATTGGAATAAACTGAGTTTTCGGGACATGATTGACCCCGGCCAAGGTTTTATTTTCGCTACGCAGGATATTTACCGTGCTGGACAAGTGAGTGGGGCAGATTTCAAGGCAGGCGGAATTGTCTATTCAGATAAATGGACATTTGGTGTTGCTGCCAGCCACTTAAATCAGCCCAATGAAAGTGTTGCCGGGGGAACAAGCACCAGCATCATACCGATTAAATTCACAGGACATGTTGCTGGAACCATCAGCATCAAGGACAAGCCAAGGATGCAATCCAATTTACGTCCCATGGCTTTGTTTCATAATCAAGGAATACAGAACCATTTTGTTCTTGGTGCCAACTTTGATGTCGAACAACCGAGCACTCGAAGTTCAAAATTCATTTTTTCATCTGGATTTTGGTACCGAGGAATTGCTGGAACCACTTACCGTGATGCCTTTATGGCATATTTCGGTTTCGAAACCGAAGGCTGGAAGTTCGGCTACAGCTATGATTTGACGGCGTCTCAATTGACTCCTCGGACAGGCGGGGCGCATGAAATCACTTTTATTGGATACGGCCGTACCAATGATCGAAGAAAAGCATTCTGCCCGGGTTGTGACGAAATCATAAGAAATCAAGGAGAAATGCGCATTGGACGATTTGGCACTCGATCAAATTACTGGAACGGCCAGCGCATCAAACGCAAGTATCGCGTAGGAAACTGATCATCCTACCCGATCTTCGACTCAATCCGGATCGAGTTGGTTCGCCCCATCAGCTGCATAGGAACTGAGGTAGGCATACTGGGGATTAAGTGCTCCATCAAAATTGGTTTGAGTAGCCCCCTGAAGAATTCCATCGCCGTCACCTTCTATGAGCAGTGGAAACACATGCTCCATCAATTCCTTGCCGAACCCTTCAGACGCATCTCTTGGCAGTTCACATGGTAAATTATCCACCGCCATGACCGTGATTCCCGCGGCATCATCAAACGCACATTCCGATTCAGATTGAGGATTGTATCCATACAATGGAGATTCAATTGTTGACGATCGAATCGTGGTAGCCACTGGGCCATCAATGTCGCATGAAATGTCCGCAATGACTTTCGTCTTCCAATGATCCGATTTGACATCATTCCGCGTAAACAAAAACGGGGATCCTTCGGCCCAAAAGTGGCCAGCAATGAATAAGTCCGCCACTGCTGCAAACCGTGGAAACGTGCTTATAAACTCGGTAGGGTCAGAAATGAACTCCTCCATTTCAAAAGTCCCTCCGTCCTTGCGAGCATTGTAATCTTCGACATTGAGGTGAGTAAAGACGGGCTCGGGAAAGGACATTCGCAGGAAATCATCAGGGTGAACTGAGCGAAGCTTCATCGATTCCAGCACTTCACAAGCTCCCATTCCTACCCGACCGTATCCCGTTAATACAATTTTGAAGTCTGATGGCAGGCTGACGGACTTAAGCGAACGCAGCATGTCAGACAAATCACGGCATTCGATGGCCTTTGGTAAAACAAACGACTTATTACGCAATCCATAAGCCCTTATTCCATTGTACGCACCAACCAATCCTGCCCATCGACCAAAGCCAATCACCCGGCGCCCACTCGGCCGCTTGAGAAGCTCATAGTCAATGAGCCGAATTCTCTTCTTCAAAATTGCTGCCAGCAACTTGGCATTGTATGGTTGCAATTTGTGAGTATGACTAAAAAACAAATACGTTTTCTTATCGATTAGGTCTGGAATGTTTACCTCTTTCACTCCGATCAAGATGTCACAATAGGAAACATCATCCACAACCATGATGCCCGCGGACCGATATTCTTCATCGCGTATCCTTCTTACTGAACTGCTTTGTACCGCAATTTCCAAATTGGGATATTCGTTCATTAGCAAGACACACTGATCTGGGGTCAGCGGAACACGCTGATCTGGTGGGATTTTTCCTTCCCGAAGCACTCCAACCGAAATGCCAGATTGACCCATATTCTCAGTAGCCATGAAAAATATCCTGAATTATGTGAAATTACAGGCTATCTGCCGTTAAAGAGAACCCAGATCTAGGGAGTTTTCAACCAGCTATTGAGCAATGAATTCATAAATGATTTGGCCAATGTTGGCACCATTATCAGCCAGCGTAAATATCGTAGATCTCGCACTTTGGATGGCTTCTTCCTCCAGGCATCCTTGAGCTGCAGCAGACCCTTTCACATTCGATTCCAAAATCTTGGCATGCTCTACCCTCCCATCTTTTCCTAATTCAACTTCAACTTTGACCACTCCAGCCACTTGGCACTTGTAACCCGGTACCGGCAGCTGCAAGTGATTTCTGTTCGAAACTTTGTACGATACCAAAACGCGCCCATTGTATCGGTTTTGCCATTCTGACATCGTATTGACAGCGTTGTTTTGGCCGTCATCAGGGATATCATTTCGGCCGAAATCCTTGGAAACCTGTTGAGCTTTCTCAAATTCAGCCCGCTCCAAGTCCCTCAATTCTTCTTCGACTTGCCTTTGCATTTGCTTCGAGGCAACGGAACTTGACATTCTCTCATCTGTCGCCTTTGCCTCATCATTGGAAATCAAATTTGCCACGCGCTGGTCCAAACGTTCTCTCAGCGATTCTTCAAGTGTCTTTACGTCCTGCTCCTCTAAATGGTTTACAGAAAATTCCACCTCCACAAATGGCCCGACACTTGAATCGTCAAATATCAAAGGCTGTTTCGACATTGCGAAAAGGATCACCGCATGGATTCCCAACGAGATAGCTATGCCCCACCAAACTGATGATTCCTTTGTTTCCAAAATCCTTGGAGGTTCGTTTGCACTATTCGCATCCATCGAAGCCATAAAGGCAACGATCGATGAACCATGTTTTTTCTGTTATGGCTCGGTCATTCAAGAAGTATGAAGTCCCAAACGTGGTCACAACCTTGGTGTAAATGACCGACGTTCCGTTGATACTCAATGTCCACTTCGTAATTGCACCATTGGATATGGTAATTGATTCCGGCTCACCTTGCACTATTGTTCTTTCACTCTGGGAATTGAATGACGTGTTTTTTGAATCAAGAAGGGACTGATTACTCAACTCTTCTTGCACCATTTCCTCAAGGGCAGGGTTTTTTCCGTTGGACCATCTTTCAGACTCAAAGCTCGCCCTATTTCGAGCGATAAGCTCCTCTTCTATTTGCAATCGGAGCTGGTCATTTCTGTAATTTGTTTGGATGGCTTCTTGATCTGCTTGAATCTGATCTTGTTGCATTTGAAATTCCACCTGTCGCTGGACAAGTTGTCCATATTGTGAACTTGATTCAGAGAAAATTTCCGCTTGCTTTAGTTCTTGCTCCACAAAATATTGGATTTCAAGAGCAATTTGGTTTTGCAAAGACTTGGAAGGATCCAAATTATTCAACTCATTTTCGGCATATGCTTGAATCCGATTCAGAGCCCTTGAATTCATCGCTATTCTTTGATCCTCGGCCCTTTGTCTTTGTTGGATTTCTCCTTGAACCCAATTTTTCCAATTATTCGAACGGGTTTTTCCGTCTTGAATCGTTTCATCCAGCTCTTGCATTCGCTCATTTGCAACAGCATCGGCCTTCCTTCTCGAAGAATCCATTGTCTCTTTTTGGGCCGTTGCCACGCGTCTCTGCTCCTCTAACATTTGATTGACGTATGTCTCAAACGACCCTTCATAGTACTCTTGAACATCATCTTTCGCGTTCATGGATTCCGCTTTTCTCACGGCGTCTGCTCGTTGGCGATTCCAGTCTTCTTGCTGTTCCTTTTCCTGTTTTTCGCGTGCAATTCTCGCCTCTTCATCAGCCAAAAAACGGTCCATACGCTGACGTTCCATTCGCTCCCATTCATCATTGGCCTGCTCAATTTCAAATTGCAGCTGAGCTCTGAGCTGGTCGATGTATTCTTGAGTTAATCCACCTGATGGAGTTGATGTAGAAACCGTCCCCATTGCCTCCCAACGTTCAACCATTTTGATTCCGCTGGTGGCATGGCCATCCCCGGGTTTTATGGTCAGGGCCTGCTCGTAATAGCGCCGTGCCTCACTCCAATTCTTCGCATGAAATGCATCATCTCCTTTGGCTATGACAGCGTCATACTCACCTTGAACATCATTTGCATTTCGTTGTGCTTCAGCTTGACTTATTTTACGCCGAGGATACTCTTCTTCCGGAAGCAATTCAAGGGCCTTCTCGTATTGCTCAATCGCAGCATCAAAATCCCGTTTGCCGAGCAGCTGATCCGCCGTGCGAACAACTGCGTCGTATTCCTTTCTGATGGGGTCATCGTGGGCTTTTTCGTCATTGGCCGATGCGGGAGGTTCATCTGAAAGCACGTCTTGAGGCTTTTCAGTTTTCATAGCCTCATCTTTGTTGGACTTTTTGGATTCAGTCGAAGGCGGCGGGTCTTCTGATGGCAAATTGTCGCATCGAGCAATGCCATCCTTCCATTCATTTCGATCAGGAAAGATTTTTCCAGCAGCGGAGAATTCTCTTCTAGCAGCATCGACCAAATCATCATCAAGCAAATCCTCTGCACTTTCTAACCGTTCTTCATAATCCATTTCTTGAGCAACGAGCTTTTTTCGATCGATTGGATATTCCTCGTTCGGTTTCAAGTTCAATGCACGATCGTAAGCATCGATGGCGTCTTCCCAATCCTTTTCCTCGTATTGCTCATCTCCTCTTGTAACCAGCTTAGCGTAATCCCGATTCAATTCTTCTTCAGATTCCGCTCGAAGCGCTAGAGCCTCCGCATCACCTGGCTTCAATTCCAAAGCCGATTCAAACAAATTGATGGCTACCCGCCATTCGTCATCTTTCATTGCAGATTCTCCTTCGTCCATCAAATCTTGAAACTGCTCCTCCAAACTGTAAACCCTTTGGTATTCTGCATTCACCCGATTATTCAGCCTAGAAATTTCTTCAGGTTTGGTCGTAACGAATCCTCCATTATCCACCCAACTCACCTCTCCAGCGGGCTCATCAAATATGCCTTGGTTAAATCCAGCTGGCAGCTCAAATACGCCCATCGACAGGACCGGAATGTTCACTGTAGTCGATTGAACATTCGACACATCGACCTCGATTTTTTTATTGCAAAAACCCGACTCTTCAAGGATAAGAAGGTACCTGTGCCCTAAGGGGAGATTCAGGACAAATTCACCGCGCGAGTCGGTTTGAACCGCGTCGAACGGCACATCATCCTGATAAACCAACAAATTCGCATCTTTTAAACCGTCCTTGGTATCTTCGAGGGTCAGCTTTTTACTGTTCCACTCTTGCAGCTGGATTTTCCCCGGAATTGAAAGCGCTTGTTGACCGAGCGACTCGCTCGAACCAAATGCAGCGCAAGCCAAAATAATGAACAAGGCAATCCCTTCACTCGATAAGCGAACGAGTTTCCATGGACCGATTTTGTTCACCAAATGGTTGGGAAGCTTCTTCATAGATTTATAGAAATTCTCGTGGAGCATCCTTTATCTCTTGCAACGTAAAAATATGGCATTTAGTTATTGGGAATCAAATGAATGGCTCGAAGGCATCGATTTGTGCATTATTGGTGGAGGAATCGTTGGTTTATCGTCGGCGTTGTTCGCTCGTGAGCTACATCCGGATTGGAAGATTACCGTCATCGATGAAGATCCGATTGGGCATGGGGGATCGTCCAAAAATGCTGGGTTCACATGCTTTGGGAGCTATTCCGAATTGAAAGAAGATCGGAAATTGCTCGGCAATCAAGCTGCCCTTGAATTGGTGCAGAGCCGAATCAATGGATTGAGGTTATTGCTTTCCACTTTTGAACATGAGGATATTGGATACAATGCCAGTGGCAGTTTTGAGTTTTTCCCAAGCGGTAGCCGCGAGCCCTTGCCGAATGCCCGAGAAATTCAAGAAATGAACCAATGGATTCACCAAGCGACTGGCTTCCCGGACACCTTTCAATTGGTCGACGCAGAACCCATTCCGGAATACCGAAGCCATCCAGGTGAGCAAGCACTGTTCTCGAAGCTCGAAGGAACCCTAGACACCGGAAAGCTCAACCGGAGGTTTCGTGAGAAGGTTCAACAAAACCGAATTGACTTAATCAATGGTTGCCGAATTGACACCCTTGAAAAATTTGGCAACGACTGGCGAATCAAAATAATCAGCAGCAAGGCTGAAAAATGGACCCATATCCCACACGTAATTGTCGCAACCAATGCATTTGGCAAGGAATTAATCCCTCATGTCGACGTCATCCCCATTCCAAACTTGGTCCTTGTCACTGAGCCCATTACGAGCTGGGTTTTCAACCACGCTGTACACATCGATGCCGGCTACGTATACATCCGTAACATTGGCAATCGAATGCTCATTGGAGGAGGCAGACACTGGAATCTCGATCAATCACAAACGCGCAATCAACTGATTAAATGGCTTCATGAAATGTTTCCGAGAACCCAAGAAGTTCAAATTGAATACGAGTGGACTGGCATTTTGGGAATTGGAAATGAACGTTCGACCATCGTCGAATCCTTTGGGAAAAATGGGATAGCGGCCCTGAGAATGGGGGGCATGGGCATTGCAATTGGCATGAATGTCGCGAAGCAAGCAATACAAGAATTAGAACATCAAATGCACGGGGACTGAAACCTTTTTGAAAAAGCTCCGTAAAGGGTGGGGATGAATTTTCAACTTAATCCCTTCATACCCATGCGGATTGCTTATTACTCACTCCCCTTCGCACTATGCTTGATGGCATTCAGTGGCCTAATGGCCCAGACAGCCGTACAGGTGATTACTGGTCCAACAAGTTTTACAGGGGCATCGAACCTTGAAGATGGAATTCAAATCGCTTCTACGGGAGCCTATTCCACACAATTTGCTCTAAACACCCAAATCCTTCCATTTTGCTCAGCTGACGCAGAAGTCAATTGGGGATCATTGGGCTTGACAGCCGCCGATCGTCGAAGCGAAATCTCTGAATGGCAAGGAATCGGTGCTGGACTTCGAATTCATAAGCCATTTGATCGAAATCAAGTTTTGCAGCCTTGGTTTGGCATTGGAGTCAACTTTCTCCAACAATCCAATTTCGAAGATTTGACAGATGCTAACGGACTAACCTATTATCATTGGTCCGATGGAAGGGTCTACGACATGTCGGAGGACGAACCACACGCCAATGTGTTAGCCCAGGAATTAACTCCGGATTACTCATTTGAATCTGAAACTTTTACAAAGCAAGGCATCGCTGTCCCTATCCGATTCGGTCTGAATATGAACGTGTCACCGCGGGTATACGCCAGTGCAGCAATGTCCATCTTAGCAGGAGCTGAGGCCAGCTTAGACCCTCGTCCAGGACTCACCGATTATCTGACCACTGCACAGGCAGGTATTGGAATACGACTGGGCAAGGAGTTCGCTCAGCCAAAAATCGAATATCCAGAAGGATGGGCTGATTTAGGGGATGATTATGACCAAGACGGCATCAAGGACAAGCGAGATCGTTGCCCTAATTCACCGGCCAATGTAGCCATTGACAAATGCGGATGTCCGATTGATAGTGACCAGGATGGCATAGCAGACTACCTTGATCAAGAGCCATTTTCTCCTCACAAAGATGTGAATGCTGAAGGCGTGGCCTTGAGCCCAGAACAATGGGAAGCCCATTGGGCGCATTCTGCTGAGGCCAAAGGAACTGTGATCGAAGTGTTCCAGCGCGTGGAAACGGATTACGAACAAAATGCAATTACTCCCGTAGATGCCAATGGTCGCACACCTGCCGAGTTGAGGTTACTCAAAACCTTCGGAGGAGAAAAGTCAACCATTCCCGTGAAGGCTAAAAAATCCTCAGACACATCAAATCGAACCGAGGTTCCGGGTGAATCAGTCATCATTGAGGCAAATTTGGATGAGTTTAGAAGCCACATGCCCACTGTTCGGCCCGGCTTCCGAGTTCAATTGGCTGACAACGTTCGAACATTGGATATGAATGCGGTGACTCCATTTCTTTTAAATGGCCGCGTTACCCAAAAATTCACACAGTCCAGTGCGATGACGTTTGTTACACCGGTAATCAACGATCTTGAAACCGCACAATCCGAACTAAAAAATTTGCAAGGTGCAGGTTTTGAAGGTGCCCTCATTGTTGGTGATTTCAATGGGAAACTCATCGATGTTCGCTCAGCCGAATTATTGGGACTGGAATGGAATGCAGAAGTTGCCGCTGTGCATTGATTCCAAACTTCAAGATTCTTAAAAAAAGCCGCCCACCGAGGTGGCTTTTTTTTATGCCTCAAAAGACTGAACGACCTGATCTGAAACGCGGAGTCCATCCAACGCAGCGGACAAAATCCCCCCTGCATAGCCACCCCCTTCTCCACAGGGATAAACCCCATCGACGTCAGGGTGATTCAATGAAACGGAATCCCGCGGAATCCTTATCGGGCTCGACGTTCGAGACTCAGGCGCGACAATGACCGCTTGTGGGTCCAGAAAAAGTGGCATTCGCTTTCCAAACTCACGAAATCCCTCTGCCAAAGCGTCGGAAATCACATGAGGTAAGAGTTCTCGCAAATTCACTGAAACCACTCCAGGCAAGTAAGATGTTTGGGGAATGGCTGATGATAAACGACCCCGTTCTCCATGGATAAAATCAATCAACCGCTGCGCCGGTGCCTGTTGGGTTTGACCCGCTGCTTCCCAGCATAATTTCTCGACATGTCGCTGAAAATTTAGCCCGCCTAATACTCCATCAAATCCAGCTTCTTGCCAAACTTGTTCATCAATTTGCACCACCATACCAGAATTGGCAAATGGATTGTTTCGTTTGGACGGTGACCAACCATTGGTAACGATTTGGTCTGGTTCCGTTGCACACGGTGCAATAATCCCTCCTGGACACATGCAAAAGGAATGGACTCCTCGACCGTTCACCTGGCATACCAGCCTGTACGAAGCCGGCGGCAGCCAGTCGCCACGTTGTTTTCCGTGGTATTGAATTTCGTCAATGAGTCGCTGTCGATGTTCGACTCGAACACCCATGGCAAAAGGCTTTGATTCCAATTTCCACCCTTTGCTATGGAACAATTCAAAAATGTCCCTTGCACTGTGTCCTGTTGCAAGGACCAATTTCTGAACAGGATTTAGTTGCTCCTTCCCTGATTCCACATCCAGCCATCGAATCGCTGAAACCGTTCCATTTTCTGCTTGGATGTCTAATAGGCGCGCACCGAAAATATACTTTCCGCCCGCTTGTAGAATCTCCTCACGCATCCGCTCTATGATTTGAGGAAGCTTGTTTGTACCGATGTGCGGGTGGGCTTCCACCAAAATTTCCGGGTCAGCACCAAAATGAACAAGCCACTGCAACGCTTCTTCGATGTTCCCGCGTTTGTGGCTGCGTGTGTACAGTTTGCCATCGCTGTAGGTTCCAGCCCCACCTTCCCCGAAGCAATAATTGGAATCCCAATCTACCTGATGATTTCGAGTAATGTTGACCAAATCACGGCGACGCTGACGAACAGGCTGACCCCTTTCCAGAATGATGGGACGGACGCCTTTTTTGATCAAGTTCAAGGCAGCAAACAAGCCCGCGGGACCGGCGCCAATGATGTGTGCTTCTTGCGCACCTGCTGGAAGGGCATTCAGCCTGAATGAGCTGTCCAGAATTGGTGGCAACCGATCACCGCTTTTGGCCGCCTCAATTCGCCATATAGCCAGAATAGTTTTCTTGCGCGCATCGAGATTCTTCCTGAGCACCCGATAGTCGCCTAGGTCACTCGGAGACCATGAAAGCTCCTTTGCTATGGCCTTCCTGACCAGATTCTCATCAGTTGACCATTCCACAGGAAATCGCACATCAATGATGATGGATTTTACTTTTGCGGACATGTCGCGAATATAAACCGAGGCGGCACGGAATCACCTTGAATCCCAAGACGTAACTTCGTCATGATTTTGCATCATGGCTTTGACAGATTTCCCTCATAATCCTCTCCTTTTCGATCGTCGTGATTTAACCGATGAGGACATTCGACATTTGTACAACCAACTGTTGTTGCCTCGTATGATTGAGGAAAAAATGCTCAGCCAGCTCCGACAGGGTAAGATCTCGAAGTGGTTTAGCGGGATGGGTCAAGAAGCCATTTCAGTTGGTACCGCAGCGGCATTGGAACCAGATGAGTTCATCCTGCCGATGCACAGAAATCTCGGAATATTTACAACGCGTGGCATTGGTTTGGATCGACTGTTTGCTCAGTTCCAAGGAAAGGCTCTTGGATTCACCAAAGGTCGAGATCGGTCTTTTCATTTCGGATCAAAGGAGCATCATATTGTTGGCATGATTTCGCATTTGGGACCGCAATTGGGAATTGCGGATGGAATCGCACTGGCACAAAAACTCGACCAATCCCAAAAAGCCACCATGGTATTTACAGGTGATGGCGGCGCGTCCGAAGGGGATTTTCACGAAGCCGTGAATGTGGCTGCCGTATGGCAACTGCCTGTCATCATTGGCATTGAGAACAACGCCTGGGGATTATCTACGCCCTCTCGAGAACAATTCCGTTGCGAACATTTCACGGATAAAGCCATTGGTTACGGCATTCCACCAGAAGATGCCTTGCAAGTAGACGGCAATGACGTCCTGGCCGTTTACCATGCCGTAAAATCTGCTGCAGAGTCGATTCGCAAAAACCCACGGCCCATCTTATTAGAATTCAAGACCTTCCGGATGCGTGGACATGAAGAAGCTTCTGGCACGAAATACTATCCAGAGGGTTTGATTGAGCATTGGAGCCAAATTGACCCCGTCGAGCAGTTTACCCAATGGGGGCTGGATTCTGGTGTGTTCCAAGACGATTGGATCGAAGAAATAAGAACCGCACACAGTCAATCCATTCTCTCTGGATTGGAGGAAGCCGCAAATCAGCCACCAATTGAAGCTTCGGTTGATGTTGAATTGGCAGATCGGTTCGCTCCGGTTCCAAATTCGCAATTGCCAGATGCCTCGGCTGTCCATTCTGAAAGGGAATTGCGGCTGATCGATGCGATTAGTGAAGGTCTCAGTCAGGCGATGGAGGCGTATCCCGATTTGGTGCTGATGGGCCAAGACATAGCGGAATATGGAGGCGTGTTCAAGGTGACTGAAGGATTCGTTGAGCGATTCGGAAATGATCGCGTTAGGAACACACCCCTGTGTGAATCAGCTATTGTTGGAGCCGCGCTTGGATTAAGCATCGCCAACAAGAAGGCCATGATGGAAATGCAATTCAGCGACTTTGTAACGGTTGGATTCAACCAAATCGTGAACAATTTGGCTAAAATTCATTGGAGGTGGGGACAAAATGCCGATGTCGTTGTTCGCATGCCAACAGGAGGAAATGTTGGGGCTGGGCCCTTTCATAGTCAATCAACTGAGGCGTGGTTTTTTCATGTCCCCGGATTGAAAATAGTTTACCCATCGACTCCCAGCGATGCGAAAGGCCTGTTACTCCGAGCTTTAGAAGATCCAAATCCGGTCTTGTTCTTCGAACATAAATTCCTCTATCGATCATTGAGTGGCGTGGTACCTGAAGAACCTTATTCAACTGAAATTGGCAAAGCGCGACTTGTACAAAAAGGCGATGATTTAACCATCGTAACTTATGGCCTCGGGGTGCATTGGGCGGAAGAAGCTGCAAAAGCCTCCGAAGCATCGATTGAAATCATTGATTTAAGAACGTTGCTTCCATGGGATGAAGAAACGGTCTCACAAAGCGTTGCGAAGACCAATCGTGTATTGGTGCTGCATGAAGACACAATTACAGGAGGAATCGGAGCAGAGATCAGTGCGCGAATTCAAGAAATGGCCTGGCATCATCTGGATGCGCCCGTGAGAAGGGTTGGCGGCTTGGACACTGCATTTCCATTTGCAGAAAACTTGGAAAGGCAATTTTTAGCCAATGCCCGATTGGCAGAGGCCATTCGAAAACTTCTCAACGAGTAATTTTCATAACTCGTTTGGAATCAGGCGTTAATCACTCTATATTGGGAGGTGCACTTCATGCATTCTTGATCACAACGCTTCTCCATTGCTACCTCTTAATCACATTCAACGTGCGATCCATTCCTTCTTCAGCGAAGTGAATGAACAGTGCTTGCAATTGTTGTTGAGGCATCCAGAAAAACAAGCCGAAGCGCAGCGAATCGTTCGACAGAGCAACAAGGAATTGAGGCATTTCATCGGTCAACTCAAGTCTACTAATTGGTCAAACAAAACAGGAGAAGCAGAATTGAAAGCGCTCTGTAGAGAGGCCGAATTGTGCAGTACCATGCTGCTCAAACGTGTACAAGCAGTTTTTATAGAAGCCCAAGAATCGACATCCACCGATCTCGATTCCCTTTGATTTAAATGCCGTCAAATCTTGATTAGCGCCCTTTCATGCGCATTTGCATGGGGTTGCGCATCGCGGCTTCGACCTGCTTGATGTCCTTTTTCAGCATTCCCTTTGCATCGAGCCTTTTGCATTCATTCAACAAAGCTTTTGCCAATTTCGGTTTGCGTTTCGCAGAAGCCACAACGGCCAAGTTCAGTTTCACAGCAGCTTTGTCGTGATCTTGTTTCAAGCCCAAATCCAGGGCATGCTTCAGCAGTTTCTCAGCTTCATTCATGTTCATCTCCATCGCTAAACTGCCAGACAAGAAATACCAATAGCCCCTCCTTCTCTTCCACAAGTGATTGGGATTCACCCTACCCAACCATTTACGCGCATCTTCCATCTTTTGTTGACGCAGACTGAGAAAAGCCATAATCATCCGCATGCTTTGCAGGGTGAGAAGAACCATTAAAACAGTCAATAACGCCATCCCCGAACCATAACCATAATAACCATCAACAAAAAGTTGAACAGTGTAAGCTAAAGTCGCCAAAACGAGCGGTATTTTTATGAATCGGGTATCCATGGAGCTTGGTATTTTTGAGCAAATTTACCGCAACAGATGAATTGGAAAACATTGGCTTCAATGGAAGACTGGAAGATGGCTTACGAGCGATCTAAGACTGCACCGGTTGTGATTTTCAAGCACAGCACACGATGCAGCGTCAGTCGAATGGCCCTTAGACTCACCGAGCAACGCTGGGATTTACCTGAAAAAATTGAAGCGTTTCTCCTGGATCTGCTTATCCATCGTGACGTGAGCGATGCCATAGCCTCAGATTTGAAGCTTCAGCATCAATCACCACAACTGATTTATCTTGTCAATGGTAAAGTCGTGCATCACGCGAACCATTCAGGCATCGACCCGGTTGATTTGAAAACGTATCTTTAAGCCATGGACGAAATTGTGAAGCTTCGCGTCATATTAGACGTTGAAGAAGATGTTTTTCGAGATTTAGAAATCGCATTGGATGCGCCATTGATGCATTTGCATATTGCCATGCTTGACGCATTCAATTGGAATGACGCTCATGAAATGGCTTCCTTTTACAAAAGCAATGAATCATGGGATAAAGGAGATGAATTCCCATTGATGGCCATGTCGCCAGATTTACCTTCCATGGAATCAGCTAGCGTTCGCGATATCCTCCCAAACACGACTTCTCGGGGCCTTTATGTATATGATTATTTGAGGATGTGGTGCTTCTACCTCGAACCCGTATCCATTGAACCCGGCAATGATGAAGTGGGGTATCCAAGACTGATGCTCGAATTTGGAACCAGTCCTGACCCCCTCAGCCGTCAGCCTGAAGGACTGGACGATGCGCTGCTCATGGCTGAAATTTTTGGAGATGAAGGTGATGAACACGGTCATTCGAAAAATGGAAGGCAATCAACAGGAGATCCAGAATTGGACGCCTACCTGTCTGATGAAGATGAAGATGATACGGAGGGAATGGAAAACATCGACGATTACGACGAATTGTTTTAATGACCGCCGACACTGACGTGCTTGCCCGCTCTGTTCGGGCTCCCATCCTCAAAACCGAACGCCCCCTTCTAGTGGTCATTGTAGGCCCAACCGCTGTCGGAAAAACGTCAATCGCCATTCAACTTGCCCAGCGACTCGGATGCGAAATCGTTAGCGCTGACTCTCGCCAAGTTTACCGGAATATGGCCATCGGAACAGCTCAACCTTCTGATGAGGAGCTTCGACTCGTAACTCATCACTTCATCGCCTGTAAAGATCCCAATGCACTTTACAGTGCCGGACAATTTGAACAAGACGCCAATCAATGGTTGAACGCTTGGTTTGAAAGACACCGCACTGCCATCATGTGCGGGGGAAGTGGTTTGTATGTCAAAGCCGTTTTGGAAGGACTAGACGACATTCCCTCTGACTTGGGGGTTCGAAACGCACTGAATGAGCGCCTCGAGCAAGAGGGGTTGGCCACCTTGGCAAAAGAATTGCAAAGCCTCGATCCAAAGATTGTTGACGTGATCGATTTAAACAATCCTCAGCGTGTCATCCGGGCCCTCGAGGTATGCTTAGCCTCTAAAAATCCCTATTCCAGTTTTCTTGCAAATCAGATGGCCTCTCGACCCTTTGACACGTGGATTATTGGGCTGCATCGAGATCGTGAAAAGCTCAATGACCGCATCAATCAGCGGGTCGAAAGCATGATCCAAGATGGGTTACTCAAGGAGGTGAAATCCCTCTGGCACTTGAAAGATGAAAATGCGCTACAGACCGTAGGGTTCAAAGAATGGGGAAGATACTTTGACAATGAATGCACATTGGAAGAGGTTCAATCTGAAATCCAATTAAGAACCCGGCAATTCGCTAAGCGACAAATGACATGGTTTAAAAAAATGAACGGCATCAACTGGTTCGATGCAGAGCAGGTTGATCACATCCACAGAGAGTTGGAACGTCAGTGTGTCATAAGGGGGTGGACATTACCAGAGGAATCGAGAATTTCTGAATAATGAAACGGTCCACGGGTTCAACAAATGCTACGTCCTCGGTGAATTCGACGCATAAGTCTTTGCCTCACTTCGACTCACAAACGGTAAAGGATTTGGAATTTGATTTGGTGCGAAGGTTACTACTAAATCATTGCCACAATCCGACCATCATCGCTCGAGCCCAACAAGTGGTTCCATTGGCTCATTCAAAGGATTGGCATCACTTTCTCCATCTTACCAAGGAATTCCTCGAAATCAAAAGAACAGGAGTTCCATTTCCTGCCGTTGGATGCGAAGAAATTGGCCCTGACAACAAGCGACTAGCCGTTCGAGATTCTGTCCTTGATGAAGCCGCATTTGCCCGATTGAGGCTGGCAATCTCCACAATGAATGAAGTTCTGAAGTCCGTTCATTCAATGGATTACGAATTCATTCCGCGTTTAACCGCATTGCTCGATTCGATTGAACCCAACACCCAGCTCCCAAAACTGATTGATGAGGTCTTCGATGCCAAGGGTCAAGTCAAAAGCAACGCCTCTCCAAAATTGATTCAAATTCGGGAGGCAATGATCAAATTGCGAAGGAACATCAATCGTAATTTTTCTCGTGAAGTCAAGAAAAATCTGGAAAAAGGTTGGCTGGCAGATACCAAGGAAAGCTTCATAAATAACAGAAGAGTGCTTGCTATTCAAAGCACCCACAAGCGCAAGGTTACCGGCACAGTGCTTGGGCAGTCCAAAAATGGCACCATCACGTTCATTGAGCCTGCCTCGACCGTTTCGTTGAATTTCGAGATGGAAATGATGCAGGATGATGAGCGAAAGGAGATTTTGAGAATTCTTCGACAACTCACAAGTAAAGCCAGACAATTCTTACCTCAGCTGCGCGATTATGAATGGGCTTTGATCGAGTTGGACTGGCTACGAGCCAAAGCGCAATTAGCCGTGGAAATGGAAGCCGATTTACCTGGATTACGGGAAGATTCAAGTTTCCACTTGATTCAGGCCTACCACCCTATACTCTCTCTTCAAAACAAGGCCCAACAAAAGCATACCGAACCACAAACCATTGCTTTGAACTCAAAAGAGCGCATGCTGGTTATTTCCGGCCCGAATGCCGGCGGTAAGTCCATCGCTTTGAAAACAGTTGGCTTGTTGCAGGTGATGCTGCAAAGTGGTTTGCTTGTACCTGTACACCCAAACAGTGAAATGGGATGTTTCGGAGCCATTCTTACTGATATTGGTGATAATCAAAGTATTGAAAACCAGCTCAGTACGTATAGTTATAGGTTAAATAGAATGAAGTCGTTTTTGTCGGTTGCTGACAAACGATCATTGTTGCTTCTCGATGAATTTGGCACCGGTTCGGACCCTGAATTGGGAGGAGCGCTGGCAGAAGTTTTTTTCGAAGAACTCTATGAACGGAACGTTTATGCCGTCATCACCACCCACTATGCCAACATCAAAACCCGGGCCGCTCAACTCCCGCATGCCATCAATGGGAGCATGCGCTTTGACCAAGACTCGCTTGCTCCACTGTACAAATTGGATGTGGGGACTCCCGGAAGTTCATTCACTTTTGAAGTTGCCCAAATCAATGGCATCGAACAAAAACTAATCGAACGAGCCAAGAGCAAGCTCGACCGAAACAAGGTTAAATTGGATCAACTCATTTCCGATCTCCAAAAGGAGAAAAACACCTTGACTAGAACCACCGATCGCAATCTCAAGAAAGAATTAGAACTCGAGCAACTTCGCGCAGAATTGGTGCGGCGGGAACAACATATCCAGGAACGGCTGGACGCGCAGCAAGCCGTTTCAGAGGAACAAAACGAGGCTTTACATCGAGGACGAAAAATGCAACAATTCGTCCAGCGATTTGATCCCGGAAAGAAAAATCAAGCACTGGTTGACGACATCCTTAAGTACGTCGCCGTTGAGCAAACCAAAAGGCTTGAGTCTGAGAAAGCGAAGAAAGTAAAAGAGCAAGCCCGGGCTTCTCGCACCTCCAAAAAGCGTCGTCCCCAGCACTTTACCGAGCGAATAAAGGTCGGATCAACGGTACGGCTCCGAAACGGAGGCAAAGAACGAGGGACAGTCATTCTGATGCAAGGCACTGCGGTAACAGTGCTTTTCGGTGCTTTTAAAACGAAGGTAAAACTGGAGCAACTCTCCTGGGTAGCAAACTAAATTGCGCACCCAATCTGATCATCTTTCAATGATAAATTGCCGGGTCGCCGTCGCCCCATGTTCGGTCTCAAGCGTCAAGTAGTAAAAACCTGGAACCAAACCAGATACGTCCACATCCGGGACCCGCATCCCAAAAACATTGTGCCGACCAACTTGACGACCCATCTGATCATAAATCCTCAATTGGTCCGCCTGAATCTCACCAGACCAATCGATGTAAAGATGGCTTTGAGCAGGGTTTGGTCGAATCTTCCAATCGTTTGACACCAACCACTCTTCTTCGATATCAACCACACCACAAATGGATTGCTCTGCACATGGAACCTCAAGTTCCGTCACATAACTGCCATCCAAGATTTCTTGACCGGTCTCGAGCGGATCAAGGAAATTATAAAGCTTCTCCTGCTCGGTGATGGGGTTGTTACCATCCCAATGATAACTCATCTTTCCATAGTAGTCCGGAGCATTTGGCGAATCACAGAACGATGCCCCACCAGTGAGCGTGCCTACGATTCGCTGATTTTGATCGAATAAGGGAGATCCCGACGAACCCCCTTCGGTAACACCGTGATTTGTCTCGGTCTCTTGCCAATAAACCCTCCAATGGGCTCCAGGATGATATACACTGCTATTGGTAGCAGTGGTCGTAAATGTGGAGATTTTCTTTCGATCTCCCGAAGGATGGTGAATACCCACTCCCTCTGTTGGACTCAAGCCTGTGACATCCCATCCCGCGTAAAACGGAGTCCATGAATCAAAGATGGGGTCTTCAACTTCGAGCAACAAAAAATCTGATCCATTGATGTTGTTGCCCACCGCGTCATCAGAACTGGTCAAGAAATACACCCCTGTCCGAACGTGGGAATTAAAGCTTGAAGCACCGTCGCATTCAAAGTATTCGTAGTTGAATCGAACCTTCATCAATGCCCATTCATTTTCCGCCATGTCATCTGCGCAATGAAATGAACTCAGTAATAGCTGCCGACAATCTTGCGCGGTGTTGTTCACCATTGCACCAGAACAGAGGTAAATCCCCCCTCCCATTGAAATTCTCAATCGCACCACAGCATCGCGCTGACAAAGCCAACCCTCGCCCTCAGGACACATGACGTCGACTTGACAGGGGTCAGACCCGCGATTGTTTTCAGCAAGCAGGTCGTATTCTCCATCCAACCAAAGGTTCCTGAAAAAGAAGCCGATACCGTTCAAATGCAATTGCGCATCCCCAACAGCCTCTTGTGATTGCTCGTAAACCATGATAAACTCGTCTCCCGGAATTTCCCCGCTCACCCATTGGCCATGATCGTTGTTTTCACTGAAGTCGAATGGACCTTCTTTGTAAGGCACTTCAAATCTTCCCGTTTCAGACTCAAATGAAAGCGTACTTCCGATCGGTAAATGAAATTCATTGAAATATGCGCACAGCGCAGGAGCCCCTTGCACACGGATGCGAAGTTTCCAAACCGAATCACCATTCGGTAAAGTCGATTGGGTCGCATGGTCGAAAAAGTCCCAATCAGCCTCAAGAATTTCACCTTGAAGGGTCTTACCGGTGTGTTCCTCATGCCAAAATGCTCGAGCCCACAGTTGCTCAACGTTAGGTGATTCCAGTTCAAGTAAAGGAATTTCGATTTGCCGCTCACCTTGAGATTGAGCATTCAAAATCGCAAAAAACATCATCCCCATCCAAGCAATGGATCTCTTTCCAATTCGCATCTTAAAAATTACTTGCAGTTGAACAAGCAAGTTACATCGATTCTCCGTTTGAATTGGAGAATTTTGGGGAGGCTTTCATGACATAGGTGATAAAGAATGGGTACCTTTTGGGCGAGATAGAAGTTAATTGGTGAATGACATGCAAAAATTGATCGCAACTGGGCTGACCTGCTTCATTGCAATGACCATTAGCCCTTGGATCTCCAGCCAAGAGCTAGGTGCTGATTTTGAAACCCAAGGACAAAAATTCAACACGCTCCTCTATTACATGGATCAGTTGTATGTCGAGGAGACCGATATGGAATCACTGGTTGAGGAAGCTATTGTCAGCATGCTGGAGGCAATGGACCCCCATTCCGTTTATATCCCTGCGGATGAATTGCAAGAAGCCGATGAACCATTGAATGGAAACTTCGAAGGTGTAGGAATACAATTCAACATTTTTCGAGATACCATTATGGTGGTTTCGCCTATCTCAGGAGGACCATCCGAGAAGTTAGGCATCATGGCTGGAGACCGCATCGTCACTGTAGATGGGGAAATCGTCGCTGGAGTGGGCGTTACAAACAAAGACGTCCAACGACTCCTCAAAGGACCCAAAGGGACCAAGGTGACCGTCGGCATCAAGCGAAGCAAAGTGCGTCAATTGCTCGAATTTGAAATCATTCGAGATAAAATCCCAATCTTTTCAGTCGATGCGGCATTCATGGTTACTCCGGAGATTGGCTACATCAAAGTCAACCGCTTCTCCCGATCCACGATGAGCGAGATGTATGAGGCATTTGCCCAACTTCAGCGCGAAGGCATGCAAGATTTGGTGCTCGACTTGCAAGGCAACGGCGGTGGGATGCTCCGAACAGCGATTCAAATGGCCGATGAGTTCCTTTCAGAAGACAAGCTTATCGTTTACACCGAAGGGCGCTCCTTTCCCAGAGATAACACCTATGCAAGAATTCCAGGGCGATTCGAGGAAGGACGACTCGTCGTACTCATCGATCAGGGAAGTGCCTCAGCATCTGAAATCGTTTCTGGCGCCATACAAGACTGGGACCGAGGGCTCATCATTGGCCGGAGAAGTTTTGGCAAAGGCTTAGTCCAACGACCCGTTGAACTTCCCGATGGAAGCGCTGTTCGATTGACGGTCCAGAAGTACTACACACCAGCCGGAAGATGCATACAAAAGTCTTATGACGAAGGGGTCGAAGCCTATCGTGCGGAGAAATTTGAACGCTATGAAACGGGGGAATTGCTCAGTCTTGATAGCTTGCAATTACCAGATAGTTTGCAGTACAAAACGCGAATTCAAAATCGAACGGTCTATGGAGGGGGCGGAATTGTGCCCGATGTGTTTGTCCCGCTCGACACGACCGATAACTCACCCTACTTCACCAGCATTCTTCGCAAAGGCCTTGACAGCCGTTTCGCTTTGACCTTCGTTGATGATTCACGAGCTAAACTTGAAAAAAGGTTTCCAACCGAAGATTCATTTTTAGATGAGTTCATCGTTTCCGAGAAAATGTTAACCGATTTCCAAGCATTCGCGTCGGAAGAAGGAGTGGAATTCAATGCTGACGATTGGGCTGCTTCAGGGGAAGCCATCGCATTGCGTTTGAAAGCGATGATTGGCAGGAACCTTCATGAACAAAGCACTTTCTATCGCGTGATCTCAGATTTAAATGAATCACTTTTAAAAGCCATCGAAGTACTTGAAGATGGCACATTTGACCGGAGCAACTTGGCTCACGATACTTTTTGACTTCGAATCCAATAGCTCTTAATTTTGCACTCAAATCCAACATTATGCATATGAATTTGAAATTCTTTTTGGCACCAGCCTTGGGCCTATTGATGATCGGTTGCGAATCCAACGGATCAGAAGAGGGGGCTGCCGCTACTTCTCGTTCAGCCGAAGGAGCTGAAGTATCACGTGAAATTGCTGTCAACACCAGCCCTGGTATGGATGGTACGACTGTCAGCCCAACAGACGATTTAGCAAAAGCGCAAACACCACCTCCTGCGGGACCTACGACGACCATTGAATTTGCGGAGTACAAATACGATTTCGGCACCATCACCCAGCCTGAATCAGTCACACACATGTTCGAATTCACCAACACCGGTGATGAGCCGTTGGTCATCGATAACTGCAAAGGTTCATGCGGATGCACTGTACCCAAATGCCCCAAAGAGCCTATTCAACCTGGTGCTAAGGGTCAAATTGAAGTCAAATTCAATTCGAAAGGAAAAAAGGATGCCCAGACCAAAAAGGTCACCATCAATGCGAATACCGATCCACCGCAAACAATGTTGACGATCACGGCATTCGTAGAGGTTGACCCAGCCGCAGCAGGATCTTGAACGCATTCTTTGCATCTGCTTTGAAAAAAACCCTGCTTCACAGCGGGGTTTTTTCTTTGCTATTGCTGACAACCCCCTTCTCACTAGCTCAGCCCTCAGCGAATGGCCCCATCAATGGAGAGCGGCTGGATTTTGTGATTACATACGAATGGGGGCCCCTCTACTTGGAGGTCGGAAACGCTACGTTCACTACGCTACTCAATCCCAACGATCCAAGATCATTGTGGAGCTTCGAAGGATGGGGAACATCGCAATCACATTGGAATTGGTTTTATCCAGTCAACAGCATTTACTCTAGCACCGCAGACAAACATTTTCAACCGCACCAGTTTTCGAGAAAAGGCATCGAAGGGAGCCATGCTTACGATCGCGCATATCAATTCAATGAGGGCTTCTCTATTTCGTGGATTGGCAATGATGATGAATTATCCAGTGGAGAGGTGACTTTATTTGAGAGCAAAACAACGGTCATGGATGTAATGACTGCTGTGCATTGGTGCCGACAAATCCCATGGGATACCTACTCGGAAGGTAAAGTGTTGAAAATGGACTTGATATTGGATGGAGAAATCCACCAAACCAACATCCAGTTTTTGGGCATTGAAACATGGACTGATCCAGATTCACATGAATCCTATGAGTGTTGGATCATCCAACCCCAACTCATTGAGGGAACAGTGTTCAAAGCTGGAGATCTGATGCAAGTGTTTGTAACAGCTGATGAGCAGCGACTGCCCGTCTTCATCGAAACCGAACTCATCATTGGATCCGCAAAAATCTTTCTGACGGATCATTCGATTTTATCACCAAGTAAAATCCAAGGATTCAGAGCTGAAAGCGTGGTGTCTAGGAATCAGTTCTTTTCGAGAAAAAAGTGAATTGTATGGATGCAAACTTTACCGTAAGCTTCCATAACCACCGACGTTAAAGACTTTTTTAAACCCTTGATTGCGGAGGAATTGAACCGCAGCACCGCTTCTCGCACCCGATCGGCAATAGCAATAAATTGGTTCATCTCGGTCCCAATTTTGGCATTCGGCATTCATTCTACCCGCCATCCAATCCACATTCTCGGCCCCAGGGTACATACCGGATGAACATTCTGAAGCAGTTCGGCAATCAATCACCCTGCCCCCATGCGATTGCAAAGCCTCCCTGAAATCACTGGGACTTAAATCTACTTTTGGTCCAAAAAACATCTCAAAATCGGTTTAAACTAACACTTTCAGATGACCATGATGTAATTGAACAACACGATTCCCTTCCATTGTTTTTAGCAGCCGACTGACGCTTTCGCGGCTCACATTTAAGTCATCCGCGATTTCAGAATGGGACTTTTTGATCATTCGATCATCATGAATTCGGCTCTGATGAATAAGATAGCTCAATAATCTCTCTGATAGCGACGCAAAGGCCACATCATCAAATGCAGTCAGCGAGTTTTTCCAACCATCTATTGTTGCTTCCATTATGAACCTTTGCATGTCCGGCCTCTGCATCAATTTCAGGCCAACTTGTTTCGGAATCACCCAACTTACGCAATCGTCTTTTACTTCTGCCTGAAGAAAGGATTCTTCACCAAATAAGGAACAAACCAAACTAAGCGCACAGGCTTCTGCCGCATTTAGCGTGTGGAGCAATTGTTTACGGGCCATTTTGTCGATACGATAGAAATTAACTGTCCCTGATTCCAAAAGGTAAAATTCCTCCAATTTGTCTCCAGGCCTCACAACAACCGTCCCTTTCTCCAACTGTACCCGCTTCCCCATAGAGCACAATTGCTCAGCTAATTCAGGGCTGATAAATCTGAAGTTTCCCATAAACTTGAGTTAATCGCAAAATCATTTATTGCAACGATGCAAAATTAGGTGATACCCCCTTTTTGTAATAACCGGAGTTCATTTCATTTGAAAAATGTTTCAAACTCGCACACATTCGATATCGAAATCAAAATTTCAATGCGAAAAAATGCGGCCGTAATTTGCACCCATGCGTAACAAAAGAGCCATTGGGTTCGCTCCTCCTCCTATCGATGAAGATACCATAACGGCCGTGGAGAAGGTCTTGCGTTCTGGATGGATTACCTCTGGCCCAGAACTACTGAATTTTGAATCGGAATTGGCCGATTATCTCAATGTCAAATACATCGCTTGCTTCTCCAGTTGGACTGCAGCATGTGAATTGGCTCTGCGTTGGTTCGATATTGGTCCTGGAGATGAGGTCATTTTGCCTGCGATGACTTATGCCGCGACCGCCAACATTGTCTTGCATTGCGGAGCTACGCCTGTTCTGGTTGATATTCAGCCTCATGAACCCGTGGTATCTGCCGATGCAATCAAATTGGCTTGGACGGCAAGAACCAAAGCGATCATGCCCGTGGACATAGGTGGATGGCCTGTCGACTATCAAGCCATCATGGATTGGCTCAATTCGTCGGATGTCAGGTCTTCTTTCATTCCAAAAGGACCAAATCAAGCCAAACTAGGTCGCCCACTATTCTTGTCAGATGCGGCTCATTCATTTGGAGCGACAATCGATGAAATTCCAGTTGGAAGCCAAGCGGATATTACTGGATTCAGTTTTCATGCTGTCAAAAACCTCACTACTGCAGAAGGTGGGGCACTGGCATTTGCGTTACCAGCCGAATTTGACATGACAGAAACCATGAAATGGTTCAAATCAATGTCGCTGCATGGACAGTCCAAGAGCGCACTTGAAAAGACCGAATCCGGCAATTGGCAATACGATGTCCTAGATGCTGGATTTAAATGCAATATGACCGACATCCAAGCCGCCATTGGACGCTCGCAATTAATTAAATATCCTGAACAATTATTGCGGCGTCAGGCCATCGCTTTTCGCTATCACCATGGATTTGAAAACGAAACATGGTATCACGGGCCACCCCTCAAGGATGGCAAGCGGTTGAGTGCCTTTCATTTGTTTCAAATTCGCATCAAGAATTTCACGTCGAGGCAGCGCAATGAAGTGATGAAATCGCTCAAAACCATTGGCATTCCAACAAATGTGCATTTCATTCCATTGCCTGGCCTGACCATTCATAAACGTCGAGGAGAGCACATGGAGACCTACCCAAATGCTCAACAATTTTATGAAGAGTCCATAAGCTTACCCATCCATCTTGGATTGAGTGATGAAGATGTGGACTGGATTGTATCGTCCGTCATTGAAACTGTTGAAGCCCATCTATGAAGCGGGTATTGGATTTATTCCTGAGTCTTTTTGGAATCATTGCATTGGTTCCGATTTTCGGAATCGTCGCATTGGCCATCGCTATGGATGGATCTGGCAAGGTCCTTTATTTCCAGCAACGTGTCGGAAAAAAGGGGAAATTGTTTTGGCTTGTAAAATTCCGTTCCATGAAAATCAATAGCACCGGGCCCGGATTAACCATGGGAACAAATGACTCGCGCATCACACCCGTTGGTCGATTCATCAGAAAGTACAAAATCGATGAGTTCCCTCAACTTTGGAATGTACTCCGTGGAGACATGAGCCTCGTCGGGCCTCGGCCAGAAATCCCGGAATATGTCTCACTTTATACAGAAGAAATGAGGCGAGTATTGGACGTGCGCCCCGGCATGACTGACCCTGCCAGTCTAATCGGATTCAATGAATCTGAATCTCTTGAGAAAGCAGAAGATCCAGAAACATTTTACCGTGAAATCCTTTTACCGAAAAAGGTCACCTCGCAAATAGCTTATCTGGAGTCCGCCAGCCTGCGCTCAGACATTCGGATAATCATCCGAACGCTCCTCCGCATTTTCAAACATTGAGAGCAACGGGCTAAATACATCCAGCAACTGACTCGACCGCTCTTCGTCACCCTCTTCACGAAACGCAAATGCCACGTTTCCAACCAGTCGTTGGATGAGCTCAATGGTTTGAGCTGGACGCCATTGCCTGCCAGATTCTTCTGAATCCATGTGACTGAGAAACTCAGTCACCTCATCGGGACCTATGACCGTGCCTTGGCTGAACGGATTGACATAGAATAAAATACCAGCTTGTCCTTTTTGATTGAGATCATCTCCAAGATGCGCCCGATCACAATAAGCAAGAATGAAGTGGTTCGGTAAATTGATTCCGCGCATTGGAATGTCAAGTGATTCGGCGATTGCCAAGTACAGCATACCGAGCCCCAAAGGATTTCCTTTCTTGGAATTTAAGACCCCACTTGGAATGGCTTCGGCAGCCTGATGAGGAAGTCGACGGACCCCTTCCATTTGATGTGTACTGAAGAAGATATGGTTTAGAATGCGAACTTGTTCCAGCGCCGTTAATTCTTCATTTAATTCTAACCACACTTCTTTTTTCAAGGCTTCAAAAGCAAAATTGGAATCAGCGATGGACCACGCAGGATACACCGCTCTTTGCACCAACAAGATTCCAGACCACAAATCTCGTCCGCCTTCTTCCATCCAACGAGCCAATTCCTCCCGAATATCAGATTGCATCAAGCCTTCCTGAAGTCGATTGATCCTACTTTGAAAAAGACTGCATTCCCGACCTGATGCGGCAGCACTGGTCACATACGGCAATACCTCTTTTCCTTTGGACAACAATCGATCGCGGACGTGATGATACACCGTTTCATCGGGATCATCCATCAAGGCCAACAAAGCATGAATCTCGGAAATGCTCATTATGGGTATTTATTTGATTGACATGGAATGGTTCCAAATCTATGGCTGCAAACCAGGTGATAAAACTTGATAAAAATCACTTTTCCAACCCCGGTTGTGGAATGCATTCACTCCGACAATCGTATCTTTTCAACATGTGGATGGGCCGTCAAACAACGCAAACCCGATGGAATTCGGCCGTTTTGGATAGCAACAGGCTGTTCTACGCACTTTGGGCCACCATGGTGTTTTTGGTCTTGATTTGGGGGGTATATGGAATCAACGAAGTTTATGCTTTGAATTGGAGAAGGTTTGGAAATCACCCTCGGGATTGGAGTCATCCGTGGGGTGTTTTCACGTATCCCTTCTTGCACGGAGATTTGGAACATCTTTGGAATAATACTGCGACGTTTTTTACCCTCAACGGATTATTGTTCTATTTCTATCGGTCAATTGCCTCGTCAACATTCATCGCATTGTTTCTTCTCTCCGGATTAGGTCTGTGGATTTTTGCCGATAGCGGAAATCACATTGGCGCAAGTGGGATAAACTATGCCTTGGCTGCATTTCTTTTCTGTTCAGGCATTTTTCGGAAGTCCACGTTGCTTTTGAGGGTTTCGTTATTGGTGGCTTTCTTATACGGGGGCATGGTCTGGTGGATGTTGCCGATAGACGAACACATTTCATGGGAAGGACACGTCGCTGGCGCAATCTCAGGAGTGCTATGGGCAGCTGTGATCAGAAATCGCGGTCCACTGCCTGATCTACTCCTGCCAGAACTTGATCCAAATGAAAAACTACCAGAGTGGTGGGCTCAGGCACATCCAGACGACCCTCAAGTTAGGGAGCAACGCGAAATAGACATTGAACGGGCATCTCAAGTTGACGCATCTACCAAGCCAGAATCAATAACGATTCACTACCGCATTAAGCCTTCCGGCAAGGGAGACAATTCCTCAGAAAGAACCAATTAACTTGAAAGGCGTTCGCCACTCATCAAGCATTGAGCATGACCGGCATGACCAGCATCAAGACCTCCTCTCCCTCGTCCTCAGATTCTGTTGGTTTGATGATGCCCGCGCGATTCGGGGCTGACATTTCAAGTGAAACCTCGGTGCTTGAAAGGTTATTCAACATGTCCATCAAAAAGCGGCTGTTGAATCCAATTTCCATGTCCTCTCCAGCATAACTGCAGCTCAACCTCTCGCTTGCTTCATTCGCGAAATCGAGATCTTCTGCTGACACTACCAATTCGCTACCTGCCAATTTTAATCGGACCTGATGCGTGGTTTTGTTCGCGAAAATGGAAACTCGTCGAATCGCTTGTAAAAAATCCTGTCGATTGATGACCATTCGATTGGGATTTTCCTTTGGAATCACCGCCTCATAATTTGGATACTTGCCTTCAATCAATCGGCAAATGATGGTCACATTATCAAACTCAAAGCGAACATTTGAGTCAGTATAAACCATATTGACTTTCTCCGCGTGCGATGAAGCATTTTTCAATAGGTTCAGCGGCTTTTTAGGTACAATGAATTGAGCATTTGAAGATGCTTGGACGTCGTTTCGAGCATACCGCACCAACCGATGCGCATCCGTCGCGACGAAACGGACATTATCTGAATAGAACTCAAAAAAGATACCTGACATCACAGGCCGTAAATCATCATTTCCCGCTGCAAACAAGGTTCGATTTAACGCGGTCAGCAGCGCATTGGCATCAATGGTCATTCCAGAGGAATCATCCAGCGCAGGTGATTTTGGGAATTCATCACCATTTGCACCCGTCAACTTATACTTCCCCGCATCACTCGTCAATTCTACCGCAAAAGTTGATGGATCCACTTTAATGGTTAATGGGATATCCGAAAACGCCTTGAGGATGTCCAATAACATCTTCGCTGGAATAGCGATGGAACCGGTGTCTTCGGTTTTCACTTCCAATTTTGTCGTCATTGTCGTCTCCAGATCACTCGCGGATATGATCGCCTCTCCAGGACCCAACTCAAACAAGAAATTATCAAGAATCGGAAGCGTATTGCTGTTATTCAACACACCACTCAAGGACGAAAGATGGCGCAGCAACTGGCTGCTTGAAACAATAAAATGCATAAGGACAATTTGTTCCTTCAAAGATGAAACAACATCGCTACTCAGAGGGCTTTTTGTGCCGGTTTTTCGAGTTTTATTTTTCCACATGCAATGAACGGACTGCGTGAAGTTTTTAACTGAAATGGACTAATTTGCATCCATGAAAAGAACACTCGCCTCTTTTGTTTTAGCAGTTGCCTTGTGCGGATTTCAGCATACTGCTCAATGTCAGTCGGCCACCATTGAACAGGGCACACTCGATATTCATTTGAATCAAAACACTTCACGTGATGCGCTTGCGCAAATCCAGAAGCAAATGAGTGCCGTTGGAATCGGCTTTCGCTACGATTTAATCGATTGGGAAGATGGGCTGCTAAAGTCCATTCGCATGGCGGTCATTTTACCAGACGGAACCATGAGAAGAAATACCTACACCGAGATTGACCAAAGCTCCGATATTTGGATCCGACTGGAAGGTCAAGGTGCCGATCGAACTTTTTGCATTGGGAATCAATGTGAATGATTCGCTCGGGGTCATTACGGGAAGGAACAGGATTAAAAGAAAGCGTAACTTGGGTTGCGCTTTTTTTATGCGAGACCTCTCAGCGCCTCGCTTACTGCACTCACTTCAATGCGCTGGGCACAATTAAAATGTCGCTCTGGACAAGCCTTATGGCCATGAAGCCCACATGGTTTGCACGGAAGATTCACCTTAGCCTCTATCACCACATTTTTTGAGGATAACGGACCGAATCCAAACTTCGGAGAGGTCGAACAAAAGATGGCAACAGTGGGAATGTTCAAGGCACTGGCCATATGCATTGGGCCGCTGTCATTCGTCACTACCCAAGCAGCTTGAGACATCAATGCCAATGATTCACTGAGGGCCAAGTCGGAGAATGTCATCACGTTTGGGTGCCTCGTGCCTTGCTGAATCATGGACAAGATTTCAGCATCTTGTTTTCCACCCAGTAGAACAATGGTCTCCGTTTCTTCCAATGAATCGCACAATGCGATCCACTTATTCTCAGGCCATTGCTTCGTAAACCATTGACTTGCTGGAGCCATTACACCGAACACTCCCGAAGGAGTCTTTGGTCCAGAATTTTTGGGATACAACCGAGGCATTACTGAACGCTCGAATCCCACTTCTTCCCTGATCAATTGATGATTGCGGTCAACTTCATGCCAGTCTTCTCGAAACTCATGAGCAACAACTTTGGTAAAAAGCCAGTGAAGCGGATGCGAACCAAATCCCATTCGTTTCGGCGCACGAGAAAACCTTGAAAGCAGGCCCGAAGATGCGTGTCGATGCGGCGTCACTGCCACATCGTAATTTAAAGACCGCAAATTTTTCGCCAAGGCAATGAGCCGATTGTACCGAACAATGCCCCCTCCTTTATCCCAAATATGGACATGCCTTATGAAGGGGTGATCGATGAAAAGGGACTCATTTCCTTTTCGCACGCAAACGTCGATCTGATCATGAGGATACGCCTGATGCCAGGCCTCCCACATGGCAGATGCTAGGATGGCATCGCCTATAAACGCCGTCTGGATGAACAAGATACTCCTTATGCTAGGCATGCCGTAAAGATAGGCCGTGGACATTGTGAGCCGTATCTTGCACCATGGCGCGATGGATTGGCATTGATTATGGAAAAGTTCGCACAGGACTCGCTGTCACAGACTCGACGGCAATCATCGCATTTCCACATGCCACCATCAAGACTGACCAACTGATGGATTCGCTTACGACCCTCATTGGTGCTGAGCCGTGCGCGGGTATTGTTTTGGGCATTCCAAATAAGTGGGGAGTGAGCCAAGGGAAGGGAACGACCCACAGCACAGCAGACATTTTGGCTTTTCAATCCCAATTACAGAAAAAGTGGCCTTCCCTTGCGATTGAGTTGGTCGACGAAACCAACACCAGTGAAGAAGCGTTGACGGCTTCGATCCAAGCCGGTATGAAAAAGTCAAATCGATCGAAAAAAGGTGCGTTGGACAAGATCGCAGCAACCCTCATTCTGCAACGATTCATTGATTCTCGAATGAATTAAGAGCTTTAGCCTTTTTTGAAGACTTCGATTTCCATGGTTTCCCTGACCAAATCGCTGAATGTCCCTTCATAACGGGTTGCACGCACAATGTGGTTATCAATCCAATGGTAGTTACCTCCTCGAGGCTTTCCCATGAGCAGTCCATGGTACAAAAAACCATGCTTGTCTAACCATGCCTCGGTTACTGGACGATGCTCTTCCGTTCTCGAAGTGAAAAAGGTGATGATGTGTCCTTCATTGTACCACTTGTTCAGCGTCTCTAATGCGTCAGGAAATGGAGCACAGGTGGCCATTCGCTCAGGCTCCTCATTTGGAACATCCTCGGTAATGGTTCCGTCTATATCAATCAAGTAATTCTTGACGTGACCTGGTAATTGAGGCGATGCCGCTAGTCCATTGGCATCGAAGGCCGTTTCAAGGTTGATTTGTTGGTCGCCAGGGCGGCCTTCTTTGCTTTTGCCATCATTCATCATCCAAAAATACGTGGCAACGATGAGGTGGGCAATCGAAAAGATCAAGAATGAAAGACCACAAACTGCGATTCAGAACAATCTTTGAGCGATTCAAACCACCGCGTTCGAAAAAGTTCCCATCCTCCATCTTTTTCAATCAACGAACCCACATGAAACACACGCTCTTGTGGTTGCCCTTGAACTCGGATGACCTCTTCAAACAATTTTTCAATGGCATCGCATTCCGAAGCGTGAGTCTGCTTGAATATTTTCCGCCACTTCTTTTGAATCCTGGCGTATTCCTTTTCCATTCTAGCAAGCCCAGCACGAGTGGTTGGAATCGCATCGCCGGATAGATTTGAGGCATATCGAATCAACGCCTCCGATAAATTCGAAATTGAATTTTCTATTTCAGGCGTCTTTTGCATTCGCTGATCAATCCATCGCCTCACCGCCTCCTCTCCAGTCCACCATCCGAGCTCTGGATTCCATTCCAAGCTACTGGCAAGGACCCTGGATGCTTCATCCAAAACAATTCCACCGTCTCTCAGAATCAATGAGGGCATTTGAATTCCATGAAAGGCAAACGCTTTTCCGAGCAAGAGCCAATATCCGATTTCCGATGGTCCTCCAACAAACCCTGCACTTTGCAAAAGGTATTCTTGATACAATGGACGCAATGCAGCATTGGGGCTATTCTGGGCAGGCTTCAATTGTTTCCAGGCTTCCGCTGAATGCTTTAATTCCCATCGATCTGCTCTAACCCGTTGCCCTTGATCTGACAGGACAAACAAATTATTCGATCGAGGAACCAACGGTGCTTGGTTCCACCTAGAAATAAAATCTTGGGAAACGGCGCGTAAAGCATTTTCAATCCCTTCCCCTTTCCATTCAGCATCCCACAAAAATTGCGCGCATGCCTTTAGTTCAGCGTCATCTCCATCCACCACCAGAAAATCCTCATCCGGAAAATAGTCAAGAAGCCAATGGCGCATTCGCTCACGCAACTCCATGTTTTCAGCTTTTCGACCGGATCTTATCCCAAGCTCGTGACACCACGATTGCCACGATTTCTCGGTAGTTTCATCCCATTGCAATCGACCGACTGGGCTTTCATCGATTCTAGATTGAGGGCGCCATTCAAAGATGGAATTTTCTGGGCTCGACCGACCAATCACCTTTGAAATCTCCTCGAAATCATGGTCTTCAGAAGCCATCCAAAACACCGTAATTGCCGGAATACCACTAGAACGTAGATGCCGACTCCATCGCAATGCCGAGAGCATTTTGTAATGGAAAAATGCCGCACCACCTCCAACCACCAGTTGATGCCCTGCACACACGACTTGCGCGCCTGATTGGAATTCTTTCAAGCCATCAGGAATGGGGATGCCGCATTGGATGTATTGTTTGCGAATGACCTCTCCGACCACTTCTCTCAGATTCAAGTCTATGGTCCTGGACTTAGCAACCAGTTCCAATCCTTCAGCATTGCCGAACGGCTTCCAAAATTGATCACAGCTCGAAGGGTCAATGCACCAATCGCGCGCTGGAGACTTTGGGGCCAATAAATTTGCGTGAGTATAAGTCTGAATCATTGAGCAATTCACCGATTTTCAGCGAATCAAGACAATTGCACCCGATTCGGATACCTTTTTGCCAGAGTCTTCAATCAACTCCATTTGCCAGATGTACATGCCGGGTTCAGCCTCTTTTCCTTTTTGGGTCTTTCCGTTCCAGCCCGCTTCTCCTTCATCCATTGAATACACCAATTCTCCCCACCTTGAAAAGACTTCAAATCGTTCAAGGCTCATGTTGTTCCAAACAGGCCGGAATGAATCGTTTTCTCCATCACCGTTTGGCGTAAATGCGTTTGGAACGAACCAAGAAGGCTCCGTTTCAAGATTCACCATTTCGACCGACGGCTTTACCGTTGGCCCTTTATCTGTTATCTCGTCGTGTGTAATTGCGCCATCATCAAGCACTACGGTAAAATCATCAACGAAACAGTAAGCCATGGTGGGTGCATTTCCCTCCTCAACTGTAATGGTGTGCTCCCCATCATAACCAAATGCTCCCCAAGTGAAATGGGTCCAAGCAGCATCTGCAACAAATGAGAAAGAAATTGTTTCCCAATTTCGACTGAAAAAAACGGGGGTCAATTCAAAATTTGGTTCGACTGTAATCGGTGAAGAGGCAATTTGTTGCAACGGCCCCATTGAAAAATGCATACCCAATCCACCAATACCAAGTCCTCCATTGGAAAAAGGAGTCAACTCACCATTGGTCATTCGAAACGTCATACGATAGGTTGCCCCTGGATTCAATGGGACCGAAAAAGTTCCCGTAATGTATTCTCTTCGATTGGTCCCTGGCGTTCCAGAAGCCATGAAACCTGCAATGGCCATCCCCTGGTATGGCGAAACAATGGCTACCGGAGTTTCTGGTAAATCCCCTCCACCGTTGCCTTGGACATGGTAGACATCGGGGTCATTTTCAGAACTTCCCGTTGAAGTCCATCCAGAAGCTAAAAACCATTGTCCAGTCGTCGTTGGTAATGACACCAAGGATTCAAATCCACCATTGACAATCATTTGACCATGCAGTTTATTCAAACCCGCTGCAGCCGAAAGGATCAAACAAAAGGATGCGATTATTATGAATGGACACTTCATAGGTGAAGGACAAGATACGCATTTCACAACGAATGAGATTCTTTTCCAGTCAACTTGATTCATGGCCCAACAAATTCATATCGGAGTCCCACACCAATCCACTGATCCTGCTGATAACCGAGAATCTTCTGGGCACTGAATCTCACGCTCCAAGGTGATTGAGCAAATTGATATCCTAAAACGAACTCCATCCTAGGCCTCCACATACCATCGACATCGTCACCAAAAACGAAGGGTTCCTCAGTCAATGAAGGAGCGCGTAGTAATATCCTCTCGGTATGTGCAGAAATCCTCATAAATCCAATGGATAGTGTCCCATTCCATGAGTTGGATTGCATGCTTAAGCCTAACATAACATGTGGAATGAAAGAATCGTTTCGTTCAACAGGTATGGTCAAGGTGTCAGTCTCTACTCCGATTGGAAATCGCTCATAAATGACGCCTTGTAAGGGAGACAAACTCGAATTTGGGATGAAACCAATGAGTGAATCTGGCAAATTCTCGAGATTGACATGTTGAATCGACCATCGGTTCACTCCAAATGCAATTGACGGCGACCACCGGACCGTTCCGTCATATCGATTAAGATTTGACTTGGACGGCGAGAAAGAAACTTGCATCGTCCAGGCTCGATCGAACTCACCTGTCCATTTCCTCCATTCATCATCTTCGCCTCTTCCACCCATTCCGACCGCTTGATTCAATTCAAATGCAGTCGCAACACTGAAGTTGTTGGTTGTGCGGGGGGCTCTTGAAAGAGAATCAAAGCTTACTGCCGCTTGGACTTGAATGACTTTGCCATCTACAATAATAGAATCCTTGCGGTCCCATTCATTGGTAATCTGCCATTCCGAATCCGCCGCCAACACCGAATTCGCAGCAAAAAACCAAGCTCCCAAAAACGCAAGAATCGATAACGTCCGACTCATGCCTTTGATTTCAGTGCTTGACCTTGACTTTTGCTGGCAACGTCCAAGTCTCTTCGTGCTCCTTTTCCAGCTCAGGTTCATTCTTCAATTCATTCGACTCAATGGCTTCAACCGGGCGTGAAGAAATTGTTTCTAATGTTGATTCTGTCGCCAATATTCGCCCTTGAACACCTTCGGTCAACGCTGAAGGATCTTCTTTCGATGTACTTTGAGGTACCGCCAGAATAAATTCCGTTTCATCCATTGCCTCGTTTGATCTCTCATTCAAACCAAGGGACGCATCTTCATTTGACTGACCTTTCAGCTCCCCTTCAATCGGGACGCTCGCCGTGTTATCCAACAAAACTGGAACGGCGTTGGAAGGGTTCGTGGCATCATCGGGCTCAGGGTGATTTACCAATTGCCATGCAGCGAGTGAAGTAAAACCTACCACGACCAATGAAATGAACCAACCGAAATACTTTGTTTTCCGAGTGGATACCGAAAGGGTATGGAATACCGCTTCTTCAACATGTGCTGGCGGGTTAACCACATCATTGGCAAACTGCGCTTGAATCAACTGATCGAATTCCTCTTGCTTCATGTTTTTCAATGTTCTTCTCAATGTTCTTCGTTAGCCCTTCGCGACATACTTTCCAAGACGTCTTGCAAATACTTCCTTGCACGACTCAATTGGCTTTTTGAGGTATTTAAATCAATCCCCAATTGTTCTGCAATTTCCTTGTGCTTGAATCCGTCAATCACGTACATCTTGAAAACCATTCCATATCCTTTTGGCAGCCGTTCTATGGCCTGCGCCAATTCTTCCTTTGTAAAATCTAAATCTTTAAACGCTTCAAAATCATTGGGGGTTGCATGGACCTCCGAAATCTCCAATTGAAATTGATGCTTTTGATTTCTTCTATAATGGGTGATCGCCGTATTTACCACTATTCGGCGAAGCCATCCTTCGAAGCTATTATGCTCACTGAAAGATTTTATGTGACGAAAAACCTTGATCCACGACTCCTGAAGTACATCCTCTGCATCGGGTCGAGCATTTGTGTAACGAAGTGCAACCGCAAACATCAATGGGCTATAGCGCGCATAAATTTTACGTTGAGCGTTTGGATCACCTTTTTTACATAGCTCAATGATTTCGATGTCTGCCGCGTCCATAGCGTGTTAATCAGCTTCTATTGAAACGATCGATCAAAAGAGATGGTTGCTTTGGGAATCCTGCATGAAGTATTCTGGTCCAACGCCCAACCAAGACAATGCCGCACCGGAAAATAAATTCGCCAGTTCCATTTCTGAAAGCCCCATTTCCAACATGTAGGACCCCAATTCCAAATCACCCAATGGAAAAGGGTAATCCGATCCCATACAAATGCGTTCGGACCCCTGCAATTTCATCACGTATCGCAGTAAATCCGCATCATGCGTTATACTGTCAATCCAAAACCTTCCTAAGTAATCCCTCGGATTCACTTCATTATCGATGGCCACCAAATCCGGTCGGCAATTGAATCCATGCTCAAAGCGACCCAACGTTGGCAAAAATGAACCTCCAGCATGGCTGAGCATCACCCGTAATTGTGGCAATCGTTCCAGAACCCCTCCAAATATGAGTGAACTCGCTGCTCTAGCCGTTTCCGCGGGCATGCCCACCAACCATGGCAACCAATATTTCTCCATTTGCTCCTTGCCCATCATGTCCCATGGGTGAATCATCACAGCCATATCCAATGATTGACAAGCTTCAAAAAATGGAAAAAATCGATCGTCAGACAAGTTTAGGCCATTGATATTCGAACCAATTTGAACCCCGAGATGCCCAATTTCTTTGGCTCGTTCCAATTCAATGATGGCATGGTCGGTATCTTGAAGAGGAACCGTTGCCAATCCGGCATAGTGTTTCGGGTCATTTTTGACCAATTCAGCAATGTGATCATTGAGAAATCGCGCAATGTCTTCAGCGTGGGAAAGTGGCGCATGGTAATTAAACATGACTGGAATGGTACACACCACTTGGACCTGGACTCCAAACGCTCGATATTCTGCCTTACGAACTTCCGAATCCCAACAATTTTCTGCGATTTCGCGAAAAAACAAATCTCCCTGCATCATTCGGGCGTATCCCTCGCGAGTGCTCTCTTCCAAATAAATGTAGTCCCCACCTCCGAAACGCTCCGACCAACGTGGCATCTTCCTGGGAAGTATGTGAGTATGACAGTCAATTTTGAGCATTGAATTCATTGATTCGCGAAGCACAAGTTAAGGGTTCATCCGCTAACCGCTTCGCTGAAAACTCAATTGGCCGGACTGCTTTTTTTTACGCGCCTCAAATCCAATCGATTAATCGCATTGATTTCCCATCCTTCGACCCCTTGCCGTACAAAATGAGTAACTCGATCATGAAACAACGGAATGATTGGAAGATCCGATGCAATCAGCTTATCCAACTTTTTATAATGAACCATTCGAATTGAATCATTCATTTCTATGGATGCGGAATCTAGGGTGAGGTCAAAATTCGAATTTGAATAATGGCTGTAATTCGGACCCTCAGGCGCAAAATTTTGAGAATGAAAAACCGCCAAGAAGTTCTCCGCATCAGGATAATCTGCCAGCCAAGATTTCCTGAAAGCAATCGCTTGCCCTTGAGCGACTCGCTCTCGATGAGTTGAAGGAGAAATGACATCAATGGCAACGTCGAGGCCCAAGGCTTGCCATTGATATTGCAAAGCCGCGCACAAATCCGTGTAATCGGAAGTAGTCGACACCACCAATTCAGGCCATGGCAAAGGGTGAATGATTTGAACGGAGTCCAGTATTTGCTTCGCTTTGGCTTGATTCATTGGAACCGCGGAGTGGTTCGTTTTTCGCAATAATGCAGGTGGAACAAAGTTTGAAGTTGGCACGACTGTTCCCCTTCTTAATTGCATCGAAATTCCCTCACGATCGACGGCCAAGGATAGAGCCTGCCTCACCGCCTTATCCTGCCAAGGAAGCCATTTACCTTCTTGATTCTCTACCATGAATCCGATGTAGTCGGTCTTCAAGAATGGCGTCGTCTCGAGGCGCAATTGGGATTGAAATTTCTCGCGCAATTCACCTGATTCATCCAACACCTCATTCATGTATGATGCATGAAATCCACTCACAAAATCGTAGCGACCTTGCAGCAACCCTTGGAACTCCGCTCCCATGTCCGATACAAAGCTGATATGAACTGCTTCGAGGTAGGGCAAACGCTTTCCAGCATCGTCAAACTCCCAGTACAAAGGATTAGCATGCAAAACACAGGCAACATCCTCCATCCACCATGCCAACTGAAAAGGGCCCGATCCTATAGGGTTTCTTCGAAATTCCTCACCGTAATGCTGAACGGCTTCCTTTGGAACAATGTTGGCATATGCTGTAGCCAATAGCCCTAAGAAGGGAGGAAACGGTTCTGTTAACTCAAATCGAATGGTGTCGCTGCCTATGGCACTGATGCCACCGCCGGCCGCTTCTGAATTCAACGGATCCAAAATCCACTTACCTGAAGAGGCCACAGCAGGATCGCGAAGACGATTTAAACTGTAAATCACATCTTGTGCAACGACGCGTCGTCCAGATTCCAATCCGCTCACTCCAGGAGCAGGGCTGAAATAAACATCATCGCGCAAAATGAATGTCCAGGTGCGCCCGGAATCTGAAATGAAATACTCCCTCGCCACAACGGGACGGATCTGAAGCTCCGCATCCAGCTCCACCAATCCGTCAAAAAGTTGATCCACAACCCACATGGGCTCGAGGGACCGAGCAAAAGCTGGGTCGAGCGAATTGAGATTGGCACTCTCGTTGTACCGAAAAACGCTCTCATCTGATTCAATTGAGTCGCCACAGCCGCCGCAAAACAGCCAAGCGATCACCGCACAAAAAACAGCATTGAAGGAGCGCTTTTTCACGCCCACAAGGTAATGTCCAACAATTGCTAAATCCAGTTGTTAATCCATAACACCTTCAAGTTGTGAATACTTTTGCCGCGTGAAATTTTACCGATACGTATTGATCTTTTTGTTTGGGTTCATAGCCGATGGCGTTTGGGCTCAACGTACCGTTAGTGGAACGATTACCGACGCAGGCTCCGGAGAGACCATAATCGGTGCGACAATTATCCCAAAAGGTGGCAACCGCGGTACCTCATCCAATCTCTATGGCTTTTACAGCTTGACACTTCCAGCGAAACAACATGAAATTTCATTCAGTTTCATTGGATACAAAACGCAAACCATCTCTTGTGACCTGACAAAATCCCTGACCTTGAACGTGCAACTTGAGCCAGCCGTTGTAGAATTTGATGAGGTGACCGTCATCGGAAACCGCTCAGAACACACCAAGGGTACCGACTTGGGTCGCGAATCAGTGGAGGTTGAACAAATCAAGGCGCTCCCCGCACTGTTAGGTGAAGTGGATGTGTTGAAAGTTTTGCAGTTTTTACCGGGCGTATCCAGCGCAGGTGAAGGAAACTCAGGCTTTTACGTTCGAGGAGGAGGGCCCGATCAAAATTTGATCTTGCTCGATGACGCCACCATCTACAATGCGTCTCATCTATTCGGTTTTTTCAGCGTGTTCAATGCGGATGCCATTAAGCACATCGATTTGATCAAAGGAGCTATGCCCGCAGAATATGGAGGTCGTGTTTCGTCTGTACTGAACATCGCTTTGAAAGAAGGAAATTCAAAAAAATGGACAACCTCTGGTGGATTGGGGCTAATCAGTTCCCGTTTGACCATCGAAGGACCGCTCGTTGAAGATAAAAGCAGCCTCATTCTTTCTGGCCGTCGCACCTACATCGACGTCCTTACCAGGCCCGCATTGAAAGGCTCGGCTTTTGAGGGTACGGGATATTATTTCTATGACCTCAATGCAAAAGTCAATTACCGGTTATCCGAGAAAGACCAGGTATTTCTCTCGGGCTATTTCGGCGAAGATGTTTTCAGTTTTAACAGCGATGAAGCAGGATTTAGGACTGAGTTACCTTGGGGCAACACCATGGCGTCATTGCGATGGAATCACATCATCAATGACCGAATGTTCCTGAATGTAGGAACCACCTATTCAGAATACAATTTCTCCTTCATTGCTGGACAAGAAGATTTTGAATTTGGATTCGAAAGTGGAATCAAGGATTGGGCCGGTCGCACAGAATGGAGTTTTTATCCTAATCTCCAACATTCAATCAAAGGTGGTATAGACTATGTGCGCCATGATTTTGTTCCAACTGATTTCATGGCGAGAAGTGGGGACACCGAGTTTGACACTGGGACATCGGAGCAGACGTTTAGCCATGAATCAGGAATTTACTTACAAGATGACTTCGATATCAATGAAATCATTCGACTGCATGCGGGCCTTCGCTGGTCAAGCTTTTGGCATGTTGGACCTTTTACGCGATACCCCCAGAATTCCGTTGGCATAACGCCGCAAGTGATCACGGTATATGAGCCCGGAGAACTCGTCCAATTTTATGGAGGTTGGGAACCACGGTTGGCTTTACGGGTGATCAGCGGACCGAATTCAAGCATTAAAGCGGGATACAGCGAAAACTACCAGTACATCCACCTGACCTCTTTGGGCACTTCATCCTTGCCGGGAGATATCTGGATTCCCAGTTCCGATCGAGTAAAACCACAATGGGGACGACAACTAAGCTTAGGTTATTTCCGCGATTTGGGTCCTACACAATCATGGGAAGCCTCGATTGAAGGTTATTACAAAGACCTCGAAAACCTTGTCGCCTATGCAGAAAATTCGAGACCAGAAGACAACATTGGCAACAACGTTGACAACAACCTGGTCTTTGGTCAAGGTTGGTCCTATGGAGTCGAGACATTCATCAAAAGAAGCCAAGGAAAATTGACTGGATGGGTTGGTTATACATGGAGCAAAACAGAGCGCCAATTTGATGACCTCAACCAAGGCCTCGTTTTTCCATCCAAATATGACCGACGGCACGACCTCAGTGTCGTGTTGGATTGGAAAATCAATGCAAAATGGAGGCTTAGTGGCGCTTTTGTCTACGCAACAGGAAACTCATTGACGCTACCGGTTCAACGCTACCTTTTCGAAGGACGAATCACTGATGTCTTTGGGAGCCGAAACGGTTACCGAATGGCCCCATATCATAGAGCGGACATCAGCGCCACATTAACTCCAGACAAGAAGCGCAACAATAATGAAACGAAAACCAATCGCGTTTCAACTTGGAATTTTGGTGTCTACAATGCGTACAACCGGATGAACCCCTATTTCATCTACTTCTCCAATGAAGGGGACCTAAACTCAGGGACCTTAGATTTGAAAGCGAATCAAGTCAGTTTATTTCCAATCATTCCATCCGTGACTTGGAACTTTAATTTTTGAGCACCGAGCATGCGGGAACTTTGGAAACTAAACCCTTTTATTCTTCGTTATCCCCATTTGCTCTTTGGCGGAATGGCCTTCATCCTGCTGACGAACATCTTCGCCGTGTACGCCCCTTCACTGATTGGAGAAGGAATCAATGCCCTGAAGGCACTCGACGAAGTCGCCTTGAAGCCATTGAGAGAAGGCGCTTCAGAATCTGCTGTATTTGCGGATGAGGTGCAGGTCTCGCTGCCCTCAACATTGGGGTGGCTAGCTTCCAATGGAGCGGACCTCAAAATATTGGACCAACCCATTGCCTCCAAAAGCGAAGCCTTGAATTGGCTGACACAATTGGCCATCTGGCAAGCGGTTCTTTTCATCCTCGCCTACCTCATCAAGGGAATTTTTCTATTCTTTACCCGACAGACCATCATTGTCATGAGTCGAAGAATTGAATTTGATCTCAAGCGAAATATCTTCGATCAATATCAAATGCTGGATGCAGCGTTTTACAAAGCGCATGATACGGGCGACTTGATGAACCGCATCAGCGAAGATGTGAGCAAAGTCCGAATGTACCTCGGACCGGCCATCATGTATACCCTGAATTTGTTGATGCTCATCGTTTTGGTGGTCAGCGTTATGGTATACATCGATTGGCAATTGACTTTGTATGCCTTATTGCCCCTGCCCTTTATGTCGATTGGAATTTATTTCGTCAGTTCGAGAATCAACCGCCAAAGCGAAGCGGTTCAGGAAAAACAGAGCGGATTGAGCACGTTCATTCAACAGCACATTGCAGGAATTCGGGTACTCAAATCATTTCGACGTGAAGAAGATGCCGGGTTGCGATTTTCGGCTGCTGCTGACGAATACAAAATGAGCGCTCTCAAATTGGTCAAAACGGAAGCGTTGTTCATGCCCATCATCGTGATGCTGGTTGGTTTGAGCACCATATTGACCATCTACATCGGAGGGCAACGGGTCATGGCCGGCGATCTTGACGTCGGCCACATCTTTCAATTCGTCTTCTATGTTAATTTATTGACATGGCCTTTTGCCTCAGTAGGTTGGGTCACTTCATTGGTGCAAAAAGCCGAGGCATCAATGAAGCGAATCAACGCATTCATGGAAGCTGCTCCTCAGATACAATCGTCTCGAGAAGGAATATCAGCTTTGAAGATCGATTCAATTGCGTTTCGAAACGTCAGTTTTACCTATCCAGAAACAGGAATAAAGGCTTTAGACCAGGTGAGTTTTTCCATTTCACCTGGTCAAGTGCTGGCCGTAACCGGCCGAACGGGCAGCGGAAAATCCACCATTGCTCAAATCGCGATGCGGATTTTCGATGCCGAAGAAGGCGAAGTATTGGTCAATGGTGTGAATCTAAAGGAATGGGATTTGGCAGCTTTTCATGCGTTGACAGGCTACGTACCACAAGATGTTTTTCTCTTTTCGGACACCATTGAACGGAATATTTCTTTCGGCATGAAGGGCGGTGATGCAGAATTGAGCCAAGTCCAAGTTGCCGCCGATGAAGCGCACGTTGCCCACAACATCGAAGCTTTCGAAAACGGCTACGGAACATTGTTAGGTGAGCGAGGCGTCAATTTGAGTGGAGGTCAAAAGCAAAGAATTTCCATTGCGCGCGCCTTCATTCGCAATCCGCAACTTTTGATTTTGGATGATTGTTTGTCCGCCGTAGATACCGAGACGGAAGAGTCCATTTTGGATGCCATTCGGAAGAAAGGTGAAAATGCTGCGGTATTGCTCATCAGTCATCGAATCAGCAGCATCCGAGGAGCGGACCACGTGGTGGTTTTGGATCAAGGCCGAATCGTCGAGAGCGGTGCGCCGGACGTTTTAGCAAAAAGCAATGGTTTGTTCGCTAAAATGGTTAAGCAACAAAGCCAACACCAGAGCAGAAACTGATCAGTTTGGACAATCCTCTCCGAACACGGACAAAAACCCTAGTAAATCATTGATGTTGACCAACCCATCGGAGTCAAAATCAGCGACACAATTGATTTCACAACCAAATTCACCGAGGTAAACCAACAAGTCCGCAACCGATATCAACCCGTCGGAATTGAAATCTCCAGGACATCCAAGTTCTTCCGAAGCTTCGAGGATCCCGTTGCAATTGTTGTCCAACCCTTGGCCAGTTCCAGGGGCTCCTGGAAAGACTGAAGACGAAGCGTCATTGCAATCATCACCATTGGACACGAAGCCTTGCGGCGCGTTGCAGGCCATAGTCGTTAATGAAGCATCCCCGAATCCATCTCCATCCGCATCAGCATACCAAGGTGTTCCAGGGTCTACGTCAAATTCGAACGAATGCTTGACAACATTTTGTGATGAGCTGAGTTCAACCGTGAGTGATTGAATCCCCGACAAACCTTCCAATCCTGAAACTGAAAAGACAAAACTTCCCGGTCCATCCATTTGGTATTGAAAATCTGTTAGCGTTGCACCATCGGGTAAATTCGGTATGGACAATTCATAGGGAGGCAACAATCCGTCCAAGACTTCCACATAGACCACCAAATCTTCTTCAACACAAACCATTGGATTCACCACGTCAAACTCCATGAATTTGGGGCGAACGACAAAAATTCCACCTCCGATTGAAGTCACAACGACAATTCCCGATTCGAAATAGGGATAGGTTGACCAAGAACCCGAAAATTGAGCCGCATTGCTCGTGGGATCTACATCAAAATAAGCTATTTCTGTCAATTCCCCTTGGGCAACGTCAGCCAAGGATAACATGCGGAGGCCCGCCCGATAATTGGCTTGAAAAAGCAAATTGCCCACAACGTATTGATTGTGATCAATGGCCGCAACATCCGAAAAATGTTCTCCAATCAGTACTGGATTCGTCAAATCCTGAACGTCAAAGATTAAAGTTCTTGTATTGATGCCTTGATTCTGCTCATCAAGTTCATCACCTAAAAGCAGGTAGCGATGATCTTCAGTCAACCAGCATTGGTGGGTATATGAATAATCATAGTAGGTCAAGCTGATTGACGCAATGTCCGTCGGGTCAGTAGCATCCAAAATCGCCAGTTTGTTGGCATTTGCGCAAAAAATCAGCGATTTCCCTAAGTAATCCGAGTCCGGACCGTTGTACACCACCCCTTGAGCATCATGGGTATACCCTGCTTCACTGTAATCTCCCATCAGGATCGGATTAGCAGGATCACTGATGTCATAAGCCACGATTCCTCCACCGGCTAGATTAGTTCCGACTGCATACAACATCCCCGAACCTTCATCAATCACCACATTGTGGGCATCGGAAAAGTTTGAGACCCATATCGTTGGCGTCAGTGTCGTAGGAAATGAGGTCAAATCCCGTAATTGATTTAAATCCAATACCTGCAATCCATGGCCATTCGCCTCAGAGACGACATAAACGTGGTCTTCATATACCTTCATATCACGCCAGGTACTACTGGTTGTTTGCGTCGCCATAAAAGCCACCAATACAGGGTTCATTGGATCACTCAAATCCACCATCGCCAACCCCTGTTTTTCCCCTACCAAAGCATACTCAACGCCCGTCACGGGGTCCGTCCAACCCCAAACATCATTCGCACCATTCCCCATCAGATCGGCATTGCTCATGGTGGACAACAAATCCATTCGCTCGCACGGAAAACCGTCAGCAAATCCACCTTCGCACAAGGACTGCCCCGTCATTTCGGGATTCGAATTCCAAATCAAAAGCACACCGAATAGGACTCGGCTCATCCATTCCGTCCATTTCATAATCTTCAATTTTTCACCATTCTCTGCAGTTATGCAGTCAATGTAAGTTACGACCTTACTTACAACAACAACAAATTCACCCAAAGAGTTGTTTGATTGATTATGCGCAAGAAGGCATTGATTACGGGAGGCACGGGCCTTATTGGACGAGAAATCATATCCATCTTACTTGACGAAGGTTGGGACATCAATGTGCTGAGCCGATCCGCTCGAAATGCTCAGTCACAGGAATTGAACTACTTCCAGTGGAATCCTGATGAACAATGGATGGATCCGGAAGCGTTAGAAAATGTCGATGTGATTTTCCACCTTTCTGGAGCACCTGTAGCACAGCGTTGGACAAATGTGAATAAGGAGTCCATCCTACGCAGCCGCATCGAGCCAACCGAAATACTCCTTGATCATGTGCGCCATTTATCCGAAGAACAGCGACCTAAAACCTGCATCAGCGCAAGTGCTATTGGTCTTTATCACGATTCAGAAGACTGGCAAACCGAATCTTCCGAACCCGCTCGAGGATTTTTAAGCGAGGTGGTGCAATCTTGGGAAAGTGAAGTCAAGAAGTTCGAAGGGCTGGGACTGCGCACTGCACAAATCCGCATAGGATTGGTGCTTAGCCCATCCGGCGGAATGCTCAAACGACTCTTGCCGGTATTCCGAATGGGCATTGGCTCTGCGGTGGGCTCTGGCAAGCATTGGCAATCTTGGATTCACATAGAAGATGTTGCGAGAATGTTTGTTTGGGCTTCAGAAAACCAACATGTCGTTGGACCGTTGAATGCCGTTGCTCCAAATCCTGTTCGAAATCAGGATTTGAGCCGCTCCATTGCCCGTGCATGCCGCCGCCCTTTCTGGGCACCGCGGGTTCCTGCGTGGGTGCTAAAAGGGATGTTCGGGTCGATGGCTTCGATTGTGCTGGCGTCACAACGCGTATCATCGGACAAAGCAAGTGCCGCTGGGTTCCATTTCAACTTCGTTGGGGTCGATACGGCCCTCGAGTCCTTACTAAATCCAAATTAAAAAAAAGCGGGCCGACTGCTTAGTCGACCCGCTTCGTGTCAATCGGTCTGAGAATCAATTGACCAGAATTACTCTTTCCTGCGTTCGATCCATATCTATGATTCGGAGGACATACAATCCCGAATTCCACCCCTGCGTTTCGATGCGCATAGGGTTTTGTACAGCGTTGAGCTCTGCTATTTTTCGGCCTGAAGCTTCCCAAATTTCAAAGACGGCTTCTGGGCTCCAACTTCCTTCAATGAAGAGTCCCGATGGTCCCGTAGGATTCGGATAGACAACAAGTTTGTCTAATCCTTCGTTCATCACCCCTGTAGGTGGCAACAACACCGAATTGATGACATGGATCACTCCATTGACAGCCTCGTAATCCACATCGATGATTTCCGCATCATTCACCAACGCGACATCCGAAATCGAGATATTGAGCACTCCTTCATTCAAAGCCGTCAATTCTTGACCGTCCTCCAGGTCATCGCTGTAATATTCATCCCCTACAACGTGATAAAGGAGAATGTCAGCCAAGTTCGGAAGTGCAAGCAATTCTTCTAGGGTAACCGAAAGTGCACTCGCAAGCGTTTCAATAGCCTCATCGACTGGTGCAAACACAGTATACACAGCTTCCTCATCACTCAATGCTCCATCAAGTCCGGCAGCTAAAATAGCCGCTTCCAACAAGGTATGATCTTCACTTTCTTGAATCAGATCCCAAACCGTTTCTTCGATTTCAAATTCAGGAATCAACACTGCATCGATTACATGGACTACACCGTTTGAAGCCTGTAAATCTGGAACGATGACAGCGGCGTAGGTGTTCAAGATGACATCTGTGCCATTGATGTTGACGAAAATTTGACCACCTTGAAGGGAGTTGATGAGTTGGCCATCGAACAGTTCAGAACTCATGGTAATTCCTGAAACGACGTGGTACAAAAGCACATCCATTAGCTCTTCTGCAGCAAGCAACTCCTCGGCTGTGATTTCGAATGCTTCCATCAAATCGTTCAATGCAGCATCAGTTGGAGCAAACAAGGTGAGCGAGTCTGCATTCGATAAGTTGGCATCCAAGCCTACCGCCAAAATAGCCTGCTCCAGGATGGTGTGGTCTTCACTTCCTTCAACAATGTCCCAAATGGTCACTGGAGGTGCTGGGGGCAGCAAAACTGCGTCAATCACATGAACAACGCCATTGTCAGCTACAACGTCCGCCACGGTGACCATAGCATTGTTAATCATCACCCCATTCTGGTTGATGGTCACCGTAACATCCTCACCCAGCAGGGTAGTAATGGTTTGACCATCTGATAAATCACCACTCATGGCATTGGCTCCAACGACATGATACTGGAGAATTTCAGCTAAGTTGGGCAGCGCGAGCAGATCTTCAGCAGTGATTTCGAGCGCCTCTGTCAATGCTATCACGGCCGCATCATTGGGTGCAAATACCGTGAATGGACCGTCCTCACTCAATGGACCATCCAATCCCGCAGCAATCACCGCAGCTTCCAATAAAGTATGGTCATCACTGTTGACGATGATGTCCACCACCGTATTGCTCGGAGGAGGTGCATTGACGGTAATCGTCGCCACCATGCCATTGGCAGCGTGACTGCCGATTGAACAATCATAGTTGTATGTGCCAGGCACCATGAAAGTGTGAGAGCCTAGGCAAACCCCATCAGCATTTCCGTTGACTGCGCCTAAGGCAAAAGTCTCCGGGTTATTCCATACATCGCCTAGGGTGCTGCTATTTCCGTTCACGTCGTGAAAACCGCCAACATTGACCCAAACAACTGTTTCGCCAACCTCTATTTCAAGGTTTGCAGGTGTAAAGGAGTAATTAGACGCTTCGACAACGACGCCTTCAACGCCACATGGATTGTCTTGGGCATTGGATAAACCAATAAGACTCACAAAGGCTAAGCCTAACAGGTAAAAAACTTTTTTCATTTTCATAGGTTGTTTGAAAAAGTAACCGTCAGCACTTCGAAAGGTTCAATCAAACAGCCAATCGAATACCTTAGACCACAACCATGGCAAACCAATCCGAAATCCAACCACGCCCGATTGCCATTCATTGGATGCGCCGGGATTTACGCCTGCAAGACAACCGAGCATTGCTAGCAGCTCTCAGCGAAGGAAATCCCGTCCAAGTAGTCTTCATCTTCGACCGAATGATTCTTGATAGGCTGGAGAACACCCGCGACCGGCGAGTGGCATTCATCCATCAAGAACTCACGAAAATCGACATTCAATTGAGGTCATTCGGGGGTAGATTATTGGTCGGCTACGGCAACCCCATGGACGTGTGGCGCGAATGGATCAAGGCATTCCAATCCAATCACATCGATGTTCAATCCATTCACATCGGAAGGGATTACGAACCCTATGCACAAACGCGGGACCGGGAGCTGGCCGATTTCTTCGAATCTTCGGGTGTTGCTTTCAAAGGAGTAAAGGATCACGTCATTTTCGAAAAATCTGAGGTTACCAAGGATGATGGCAATCCTTACACCGTGTTCACGCCGTACAGCAAGAAGTGGAGAAGCTTGTTGCGTATCTCAGATTACGTTGAAGCTCCTTCCTTGGGTGGTTTAAACACCTCGACCATACTCCCGTCTACAGCAATTGATTGGCCTGAAATCCCTTCACTTGAATCAATGGGATTCAGTTGGTCGAGCGCTTCAATTGAAACTTTTCCTGAGCGAACCATTTCAAAGGAAATATTGAGGAACTACGGAGAGCACCGGGACATCCCGTCAATCAAAGGAACATCCCGTCTGTCTGTGCATTTGCGATTTGGAACGATAAGCATTCGAGAAGCTTTGAGATGCGGGTTGGAGCATAGTGAAAAATGGACGACTGAGTTGATTTGGCGGGACTTTTATCAAATGATCATTTACCATTTCCCCCATTCAGCAAATGAAAGTTTTCGGCGGGTCTATGACACCATTCCATGGGTCAATGATGAACAACATTTCAATGCGTGGTGCGAGGGAAAGACGGGCTATCCACTCGTCGATGCAGGCATGCGCGAATTGGTCCAAACCGGGTTCATGCACAACCGCGTGCGGATGGTTGTCGCTTCCTTTCTTTGCAAGCACCTTTTGACTGATTGGCGCTGGGGAGAGCGATTCTTCGCCGAACACCTCATGGATTTTGACTTGGCCTCCAATGCCGGTGGATGGCAATGGGCTGCAGGGTCAGGCTGTGATGCCGCACCCTATTTTCGGGTGTTTAACCCCACCGCCCAACTAACAAAGTTTGATAAAGACTTTAAATACGTGCGACAATGGGTTCCGGAATACGGCACATCCGATTATCCAGACCCTATTGTAGATCATGCGTTCGCAAGAATTCGCGCCATTGAAACGTACAAATCTGCACTCAAACCAAGCTGAGCTATGTAAATTGGGCGCATGAGCTCAACCTTGGAATCCATACGAGTGTTGGAATTGGCCAGCGTGTTGGCCGGACCGCTTGCAGCAACGGCGTTGGCGGAGATGGGAGCGCATGTCACAAAGGTTGAAAGACCCCCAAGCGGCGATGTAACGAGGAGTTGGAAAACTGCAGGGGAATCCACGCACGTTGAAACCTCATCCTACTATGAATGTGCAAATGGCAATAAATCGATTGCCTGGAAGGATTTGAACTCGGACGAAGGAAGGGATTGGTTAGAAAAACAATTGGCGGATCACGATGTGCTCTTAGATAATTTCAAGTCGGCCGACCTCCAAAAATTCAATTTAGATCCGGAAGAAGTCGCCAAGCGACACCCGCACCTCATTCGGGTGCGATTGGTGGGATTTTGCAGCGAACCTGATCGCCTCGCTTATGATGTTGTTGTTCAAGCGGAAACCGGTTTTATGCACATGAATGGCCATAAAGAGCAACCGCCGGTTCGAATGCCTGTTGCGCTCATGGATGTATTGGCATCCCATCAAATAAGGTCTGCGGTATTGGAGGGATTGCTGGGAAGAGCTGAGGGAAAAACTGGTTTTTTTGCAGAAGTTTCCCTTGAAGCAAGTGGAATTACTGCGTTGGTCAATCAAGCGACCAATTATTTGGTCGCAGGCAACATTCCCGAACGCAATGGAGGATTGCATCCCAACATTGCGCCTTATGGTGAAGTGCTGCCTTGTCGCGATGGACACCTTGTGTTGGCGGTAGGGAATGATCGGCAGTTCAAAAGCCTTTGTACCGTTCTGGGTAAACCAAAATGGGCCGAAGACGAACTGTACGCAACGAATCAGCAGCGTGTCTTGAATAGAGCACGAATGATGCACCAACTTGAGCAGGCTTCTATTGAATTTTTCAAAGAGCAATTGAAAGAAGAGCTGCAAATTGCCGGAGTTCCATCAGGTGTGGTACGATCGATAGATGAAGTTTTTCAATCAGGCAGCGAGGCAAACAATTGGACTACTGAAAATGCATCTGGCGCTCGTCGACCACTTGCCGTGGCATACCGTGTCAAGCATTTTTAATTCTTCGGGGGTGATGCCTTGGGAACCAGCTCAGAACTAGTCCTAAGCTTTTCGAACCAAAAACCATGGATTGAGCAATTCCTCGCGATTGTACATCAAAGGTTTTTGTGTATTCCAATCCAACACTTCGCATTGAGCTGCCAAACAAACGGCTTGACCTGCAGCCGTATCCCACTCCATTGTTGGAGCGAAACGTGGATAGCAATCTGCGATGCCCGCAGCGACCATGCACAACTTAAGCGAGCTTCCTTTAGAAATCAATTCGATTTCTCCATGAATTTCTCGTAATTCTTTGATGTAAGAATCCGTCTCTTCAGACATGTGGCTGCGGCTCGCGACAACTGTGAATGGCCGATTTCCCCGCTCCATTGGAATTGAAATGGAGGCTTCAAGCCACTGCGAGGGGCTCCAATTCAAGTCGCCATGTTCCACCCAACGTGCTCCATTCTGTGTATCCCCGATGAAGAGTTGACCCAAAGCAGGGACCAAAACGACCCCCAGGGTGGGAATCCCATCGTCTACCAGTGCAATGTTTACCGTGAACTCGCCGTTGCGTTTGATGAATTCCTTGGTGCCGTCAATGGGATCAATGATCCACAATGATTTCCAATTGGAACGTTGTGAGTATTCCACATGACGACCCTCTTCGGACAAAATTGGAATCTCCGATGGCGCAAGACACTCCTTGATTGCATGGTGCGCAGCCAAATCAGCTTTTGTCAATGGACTCTCGTCTGATTTCAATTGAACTTCAAACTCCCCTGAATCATAGATTTCCATGATGACCCGACCCGCTGCAATTGCCGCCTCCAAGGCGAGGGATCGGTGCACACTCATGCCGGTAATTCTATGGTAAACGACTCCCCTGGCTCAATCGTTAACTCGTCTTTTCTCAACCATGGATTCAACACCTTTAAGGCTTTCAAATTCGAGCCCTGCTCAACGGCAAACGATGCAAGGTCAGGAATGGACTCCTCTACGCGGATTTTTCTAGTTCGATAGGGTCGATAAAGCGTCTCTTCTTCCAGAGCAAACCCATATTTCGCAGGCTCTTCAAAAATCGTCTTCACTGCCAACAGTCGATAGACGTACCGTGCAGTCTCACTGTTCAAATGAAGCTCCCAATACGTATCAACACCCTGGCGACTCAGCTGCTTTCTCACTCCCCCTTTGCCCATGTTGTACGATGCCGCAGCCAATGCCCAAGAGTCGAATTCGTCATACGCCTCGAGCAGGTAATCGCAAGCGGCTTGAGTGGATTTTTCCACATGGTAGCGCTCATCGACCTCGTTGGTCACCTCCAATCCATACCGCGGTGCAGTCGCCTTCATAAATTGCCAAAATCCAGCAGCACCAGCAGGAGATACCGCTTGCGTCATTCCACTTTCGATGATGCACAAATACTTAAAATCATCTGGCAATCCTTTCTCCTTCAGGATGGGCTCGATGATCGGAAACCATCGCGCCGCCCTTTTGAAATACAACATCGTCGAACTGTGGTGATACGTATTCGCAATCATTTCACGGTCGAGCTGCTCTCGTACGCCGAACAAATCCAATGGCACCACTTCTCCTGCCAAATCTTCTTGCTCTGGAATTTGTGGAGCACGGTTTTGAACCCAATCAGAAAATTCCATTTTTTCACCTGCATCTGCCGTTATCCCCGAATTGGATACCGAGCTTGAAAGGAGCAAGCCAATTGAAAGCATGAATAAGGTTCGAATGAAATTCATAATAAATGATGAAAAAGGGTGTTGTTGCTCGCTGTCTTCAACATTCACAAATTTAGGTCATCCCAGGATTCTTTTCTTGAACAGAAGCGATTTTACAACTCTTTAGGATGACGGCATCAATCAATGATCTTCCTTGAGTTCCATCAAAATGGCCAATCCAATGCTGACAAGGAAGAGGCACTGGAATCTTTTTTTGAAACGAATGGACCAGTCTCTGGCATCACGAAACCTTCTGCCGACCAATCAATGTTTAGGTCTGGATCGTCCCACCTCACCGCACCCTCTGATTCCGGATGATAGTAAGCGGTGCATCTGTATTCCACAACAGTATGGTCTTCGAGCGACAAAAATCCATGCGCAAAGCCCGGTGGCACCCAAAGTTGGCTTCCGTTTTCTTGTGACAAAACACATCGAAACCATTGTCCGCGGGTCGCAGATGACTCCCGCAAGTCCACAGTTATATCCAATATGCTCCCAGCTGCAACGCGAACCAATTTTCCCTGTGCATGAGGAGCATGCTGAAAATGGAGTCCCCTCAACGTTCCTGCTTTCGAAATGGAAAGATTATCTTGAACAAATTGAATTGGTTGACCCGCCGCTTCATCGAGCAACCCATGCCGAAACGTTTCCCAGAAAGCCCCTCGATCGTCAATGAATTTTTTCGGAGTGAGCAAGACCAACCCTTCCAATTTGAGCGCACTGACTTCCATATTAATTTGGATTCAAAATGAACGCGTACAAGAAAGTCAACGTCGAAATCAAAGAGGTAATAGGTGTCAAGCTCTCTGTTGCTTCACGAGCCAACTGTGGAAGTGGCTCAACATAAATGATGTCATAAGCTTGAACGACCACATTGGCTGCATCCAATCCTTCAATGGTCGAAAGATCCATCAGGTAAACCTCATTGCCTTTTTCAGACCTCCGAATCAACTTCACCTTGGAAGCGTTTGCCCTTCCACCGACACCCCCAGATAAAGCCAACACTTCCAATAAAGTGGTATTCATATTTTGGAGCGTCACGACTGAAGCTCGACCCGATTCCCCAGGAAAAATGTACACCCGGTTATTGGTGACCCGCAAGATGACAAACGGGTCGACATAAAATTCAGAAAACACTTCCTCCAGCATGGCCTCCGCCTCCTCGATGGTCATCCCTGTTACGCGAATATCCCCAACCTCTGGCAATTCAACCATGCCATCCGGCTTGACCAAATAGGTCATCTGGTTTTGCTGATTCATCTGCATGTTCATTTGCTGCTGATTGCCACCCCCGCTCGATGAAATCCCTCCAGCAGTGACCTGGTTCAGTCGCTGTCCTTTGCTCGAAAAAACACGAAAGCTGATCAAGTCATTTGGCGCGATTTTATAACCCGTTGTGACCATCTCCTCCAAAGGCGAAAATTCAAAATCTTCTCCAGTCTTGAACATGATGTCACGATTGATTGTGCATCCCGCAAGGGTCAACGAAACACCAATGGCACAGGATACAAGGATTCTATATCCGTCTGAATTCTTCAAATTAACCATGATGCAATTTGCAACCAAAACATGAATGAAAAGCACCTTTCTTGAGTCGGAACGAACAAAGGTATCTTTGCAACATGCTCCAGTCACAAAACCACAAACTCCGCGCAATGGAAATCTCCGATTTACCGCTGTTGATGGAGCTGGAAAATCATTCTGAGGAATGGTGGCTTGGAGCAAACGTCGCGCCCATCAGCGGCGAAGCCCTCAAGCGGTACATCGTAGGTGATCATGATCTATACCGTGATCAACAAATGCGGTTGATTCTAGAATCGTCAAACAAAGCCATTGGAGCTTTCGATTTGTACGATTTGAATCCGAGAAATCGAAGAGCTGGTGTAGGCCTGGCCATTGCTCCCGGTGAGCGCGGTAACGGACATGCGGCGGCCGGATTATCATTGCTTGTAGATTATGCCTTTCAACATCTTTCGCTGCATCAATTATGGGCGGAGATTCCTTCTAAAAATGAGCAGAGCGTTCATCTTTTTCAAAAAGCCGGCTTCGAATTTTGTGGAACGCTGAAGGATTGGATTTGGGACGGCCATGAATGGGTTGATGCGATTTTGATGCAGTGTGTAGCAAATAACATGAGCAAATGAAACGGTGGCTTCGGATTGCATTGACCCTGGCTTTGCTCACGGCCATTGGAGCTGGCATTTATGCGTATCAATTCTACAGCATGTGGACCAGCCCCTTCGGAGAAGTTGGAAATTGGTGCATCGAAATCCCTCCTGATGAAGACCCCGTCCAGTTTCTGAAATCGAACGAGCCTGAATTGGCCGAGATCATTGAATGGCGAAATTGGAAAACCATTCCAGGCCGCTATTGCGCCATTGGTATCCAACCATCGCATGAGGTCGCCCGCAGAATTGCCACGGGAAACCGAGCTGAAATTTCTCTAACCATACCTTCCAAACGCGATCTGAGTGAACTTGCCGGTGCGATTGCCCCAAAAATCTGGGCCGACAGCGCCTCTTTGGTTTCGGATTTATCAAAAGACAGCGTTCTGTGGCGAATCATTCCGAATACCTATCGCGTTTATTGGGAAAGCACCAGCGAAGAAATCGCACAAAGATTGATCGATGAAAGCAATCGATGGTGGAATGCCGATCGACTGAAAAAAGCCTGGGCTTTGGGCTTGAGTCAGCGTGAAGTGGTCATTCTGGCTTCGATTGTGCAAGAGGAAACGGCAAATTTGAATGAAGCACCTGTCGTTGCCCGCTTGTATTTAAATCGCCTCAAGAAAAACATGCTGCTCCAAGCAGACCCGACTTTGAAGTTTGCCATTGGCGACTGGGAAATCCGAAGGTTACTCGATGCAGACAAAAAAATCGATTCGCCCTACAATACCTATCGCAATCCTGGATTACCTCCTGGACCCATTCGCATTCCAGAACCCATGTACCTCGAAGCCGTCCTTAACGCTCCGAAACACAATTACCTATACATGTGCGCGAAACCTGATGGTTCCGGAACCCATGCATTTGCCAGCACGTACAGCGAACACCTTCGCAATGCTCGCGCTTGGCAGAACATGTTGAACCAACAAGGGGTTTATCGATAGAGTGAGCAAGGGAATCATGATGGAGAAAAGGTGCTGGATTTTATGGGTGACTTTGTGCTTAACTCATAACACCATGCTATCGCAAGTAAAGCGCGAAGCCACTGGTGTGCGCTTATCTAGCGCCCTTGAAATCGATGGAAAGCTGAATGATCCAGCCTGGAATCATGTCCCTGAGAATGCTCAATTCATTCAATACGCTCCCCAGCCTGGTCAATCTCCCAGTCAATCCACATCCGTCAAAATTGCCTACGACGATAATGCGCTTTACATCGGCGCACGCATGTGGGATACCGCACCCGATTCGATTTTGCATCAATTGAGTGAACGAGATGAAACTCAGAACACCGATGAATTCGGAATTTGGTTCAGTCCGTTCAATGACGGGCTAAATGCGGTGCGATTCATTACAACTCCGGACGGAGTCCAAATTGATGAACAGATCTCACCAAATGGAAATGATCCATCTTGGGATGCTGTATGGGATGTCGTGTGCTCCATCGACTCCCTCGGATGGGTCGCTGAATTTCGAATTCCCTGGATGGCCTTCAGGTTTCCAGAAAATTCCAACCAGAGGTGGGGCATGAATATGTTTCGGAGCATTCGAAGACATCGAGAGGAAAGTGTTTGGAACCCCATGGACCCCACCCAGCGATTGTTAAATCAAGGAGGCGTCTTGACGGGTATAGCAGGCGTTGATCCGCCGCCAAGGCTGAGCATTTTCCCCTACCTCAGTGCCTATCAGGACTGGCAGGGGGCTCAAAGTGGTCACTCTTACAATGGTGGCATGGATATGAAAGTGGGTTTGGGCAACGCCTTCACTTTGGATATGACCTTGGTCCCGGACTTTGGCCAAGTCGTAACGGATAATTTGGTTTTGAACCTATCCCCTTTTGAAATTCAATTCAACGAGAATCGCCAGTTTTTTCAAGAGGGCACCGAACTGTTTAATAAAAGCGGCGTTTTTTATTCGCGTCGGATCGGCGGAGAAGGACGACTGGTAAATGCCTCTAAAGTTTCTGGGCGATTGGACAATGGACTTGGACTTGGGATTTTACAAGCACTTGCAACCAATGACTCGGACACTTCTTTGGTCTCTTATACCATAGCGGTTGCAGATCAAAATCTTCCAAACAATGGATTTGTAACAAGCACGACCAGCTTGGTTACACGAGAGGGGTCCAATTATGACGCTTGGGTGCAAGCCGGGAATTTCGAAATCCGAAACGAAGCGAATACTTGGGCACTCAGCGGAAATGGAGCTTTCAATCAAAAGTTTAACGCAGATTCGACCCGAGATGATGAAGGGCATAAATGGGGCTTAGCCGTCCAGAAGATGTCCGGAAACTTTACCTTTAATTTGGGTCACTACATTGAATCTGCCGAGTATGACCCGAATGACTTGGGTTACTTGCAAGCCCCAAATGAAGTGGTCAACTACCTGAATTTGGATTACGGCATCTTCGAGCCACGGGGGAAATTCAATCGCATCAATTACTCTCTGAATTTTTTCTACAACCGCATTGAGACACCCCGAATGTTCAACAATTGGTTTCTCTCCGCTTCCTGTCGCGCAACCACACGAAAATTCAATACATGGAACTTAGAAGTCAATTCCCAGCCCGTTGACGGTAATAATTTCTTTGCTTCAAGAATCGACGGCAGAATTTGGCAAGAACCCTCGTGGTATAGCCTCAACGGATGGTATAGTAGTGATTACAGAAAACAATTTGCCATTGATTTGGGCTATTGGTATGGGGGAGGCAGCACCTACCGCGACTGGAAAGAGATGACTTATCGCGTCGCCCCGCGCATTCGAATCAATGACCAATTGATGGTGAGGTACGTCTGGAAAATCATCGATCGACAAAATGAACGCGGATGGGCCATGCTGGACACCCTGGATAATGGAGATATGACCAGCATTTTCGGTCAGCGAGAAAATCGCGAGCTCACCCAGGTCCTGAACTGTTCATACATTTTTACCAACAGAATGAGCATTAGCGCTCGCATTCGACATTCTTGGAGCAAGGTGATTTATGATTCCTTTTACGAGCTTCCAGAATCTGGAAGTCTCTCCACTGATCCCTACATCACATCATTGCCTACCAGTGACTACAATTTGAATTACAACGCATGGAGTGTCGACTTGGTTTATCAATGGAATTTTGCACCCGGCTCAGAAATCAACATTGTTTGGAAAAATCAGCTGTTTCAAGAGCAACTTCAAGGTGATTTAGAGACGAACAATATCCCAGAATCCTACTCAGAAAATGTTAAATTAATGCTTGATTCAGAGTTTTTTAATAGTTTGTCTATCAGGCTTGTATCGTTTATTGATTACAGTAGAATCAAACAAGGGTTACGCGGCTTTGAAAAAGGCTAAATCAATCAATAGCAGCGACGTTATTTCACAAGCAATGTGCCCTTCCAAGTAGTTCGATTACCTGCCTCATCAACAGCTTTTACGATGAGGGTTTGCTGCTCACCTTTGAGGTGTTTACCGTCATTCAACTCGTACCAAACGCGTTGTCGCTTTGGATCCCATCGCATCAGAATCCATTGACCATCCAAGCTGGCCTCGATTGATTCAACCCCAGAAAGTTCATCCATAACGTTGAACCTCAATTCATCGAAGCCATCAATGACTAAGTTATTTTCGTCTGGTCCCAGATAGCGCTTGTGAGGAGACAAGGATGGACCTTGGGTGTCCCGTTGCAACTGATAGGTGCCAAGCGTTTTGGTTGAAAATTCGAGCATTCCATTCCTGATCCGACCCGAATACGATCCAGCGGGCTTTCCATCCAATCCGATTCTTACCGCCACTCCCGAGGAAGCTCCTTGCAATTCTCCGTTGACGGGCAATTTGACTTTTATTTTACGTGAAGCTGGCAAATCCATCGAACCGATGCGCCAGAGCGAGGAGTCTTCCGTTGGCTCAAATTCAAATGCGTAATCTTCATAAAACGTGTAGGCTGCGATTTCAGCAGAAGCAATCCCATTTCGAGCAGTGAATGATTGATTGTAACGGTTCAATACCTGGCCTTCCCGCGTCTCATCATTTTTACCCTGAAAAAGCAGCTGCCACTCTGAAGCTGAATGATTCCCATGAATATCCCAAACATCAATGGAAACAGTGCTCGACTGGCCTTCTGCACCCTCTATGATTTGAGACAAACGGTCGGCTTGATAAATCGGCAAACGGTTACCTGGGAGACGATGCAATCGATGAATTTGCTCCCCGGTACGCTCCCAAAGGTCATAGACAGCGTGCGCATTCATGTCGCGATTGCAACTGAAATCCAGCGTATCCAAGGACCATTCAAACCATTGCTCATCATCAACGGTCAATCGAGCCCGAAAAACACCACATCGATTGGCTGCAGCATCCAACCGATCGAGCGCCTCAACGGCCAAGCGAGCCTGGCCTTTAATCCTGATTGGACCATCTCCTAGATTGAACCGAACAGGAAGACTTGAACCATTGACTGTGCTTCCACTTGAAGGCAACACCCAAAGACCTTGTAGCAAGGGAGGCGTAGTATCTGCGATTTCAAATCCCCAAAAAAATGGATTGATTGGGTGCTGTGTCCGTGTTTCTCGCACTTCAAAATGCAAATGAGGCCCCCCACTTCCTCCTGAGTTCCCCGACCAACCGATGGTGTCTCCTTGCTCGAAGGCAAACGCCCTAAGCGGCGCCTCATCCACTTCAAAACGTTGATTTTCATATTGTTTATCAAGAGTCCATTGCTCGACCACCGGAGCAAATCGCTGAAGATGAGCGTAAACAGTCGTCAAACCATTTGGACTACTCAAGTACAATGCGCGGCCATAACCGTAGGGCGAAACTTTAACCCTCGAAATCACACCAGCGCAAGCGGCAATGACCGGAAAGCCCTCCTTTCCTTGGGTCTTCATATCCAGTCCGGTATGGAAGTGATCACCTCGCAATTCACCAAAGTTTCCAGACAACACCAGCGGAATTGTCAAGGGAGAAATCAACCCTTCAAATTTGCCATAACCCATAGAATCTCGGGGTGACTCCAATTGCCCATATGAAACGTCACAAATCCCGATTAGGGTCAACAGGAAGAGGGTAAATACAACGGACTTCGACCCGGAAATTTTTCTTTTTATTGCGCTTGTGAACATCATCAACATTGAATTCGGCAAAACTAACATAGGAACGTAACGTCTTTCTCTATGAATTCGCATCTCCAATCATTAAGTTTGTAGTGAACCAGAAAGTATGTCTGACGATTCGACACTCCAAACGAAGAATTCGGTAACCAACGAAGCCATCTCGAGTCTCATCATGTGGGCAGAGCGGTTGCTCAATGAGCATGGTCAGCAGCGGTTGCAGTTGCGCGAGCAGGAGTCGGAAATCGGTAACTTGAAACGTGAAATTCTTCGCTTGACTGAAGAATTAGATCGAGCGAAAAACAACGAGATTTCAGAATCGAATCAGCTGACATTGAACATTCCTAACGGTTCAAATTCTACATCATCACCCCAAACTAACCAATCAGATACCCCAAGCATTGACCGAGAAAAGGTTCAAGAGCTTTTGAGTGAAATAGAATCGTGCATCGCATTATTGGAAGCCTAGATGGAAACAATCCGACTGAACATAGCAGGGAGAGAATATCCGTTGCGAGTTCCCGCTGGGGAATCGGCAAAATTGGAAGCCGCCGCCGCCGCTATCAATGCACAATATGCTGCTTTTCAAAAACAATTTAATATTGATGATGCCCGGGATTTGTTGGCCATGACTGCGTTGAATCTTCTTTCAACAGCCCCCCCATCAACTCCGGCATCTGCTTCGACGTCAACCCCGGCCATTGCTCCGGAAACACTCAATAGAATCGAACCCCTTATTCAACGGATTCAAGAAGAATTGGAGATCTGATTTATTCAGAAATTCATGGACATCACCACATTAATCATTGGTTCTCTTTCTGGCTTAGCTGTAGGCGGAGGCATTGGGTATGCCCTGTTCAACAGAATGCTATCTAGTCAAAAAGAACAGATCCTAAGTAAAGCCGAAGAACAAGGAGAGAACATCAAAGAGAAAAAAATTCTGCAGGCCAAAGAGCGTTTCATCCAAATGAAGGAGGAACACAACGCAAAAATCAAGGAGCAGAACTCGAACCTTCAGTCAAAGGAAGATAAGATTCGAAATGAATTGAATCGACTGAAAAAAGAGCAGGACCGATTGAATTCAAAAGAGCAGGGCGTCAACAAAGAGCAAGAAAAAATCATCCAAAGACTCCAAGCGCTCGAAAACAAAGGAAAAGATCTGGAAAAAGAACGTCAGCGAGCAGTTGAATTGCTTGAAAAGATCAGCGCCATGTCCGCTCAAGAAGCGAAGGACGCCTTGAAGGAACAGGTGTTGAATGACGCCAAAGCCATGGCATCAGCCCAAGTCCAAGAAATTCTCGACGATGCGCGGCAAAAAGCAAATCACGAGGCGAAGAAAATTGTCATTCAAACCATCCAACGGGTCGCAACCGAACACAGCGTCGAAAACTCCGTTTCCGTATTCAACATCGCCAATGATGATGTGAAGGGCCGCATCATCGGTCGTGAAGGACGGAATATTCGAGCCTTGGAAGCATCAACTGGAGTTGAATTCATCGTAGACGATACCCCAGAAGCAATCATTTTGAGTTGTTTTGATCCCGTGCGTCGTGAAATTGCTCGACTATCGCTCCACCAATTGGTGACCGATGGAAGAATTCATCCAGCTCGAATTGAAGAGGTCGTCGCGAAAGTCAGCAAGAAAATCGAGGAAGAAATCCTCGAAATTGGAAAGCGCACATGCATCGATTTGGGAATTCATAACATGAAGGGTGAACTCACGCGCATGGTCGGTCGAATGAAATACCGTTCCTCCTATGGTCAGAATCTGCTTCAGCACAGCCGAGAAGTAGCCAACTTGTGCGCGACCATGGCAGCGGAATTGGGTTTGGATACAAAAGCCGCAAAGCGCGCCGGATTATTGCATGACATTGGAAAAGTGAGTGATGAAGAAAGTGAATTGCCTCACGCACTGTTGGGAATGAAAATCGCGGAGCGATGTGGCGAAAAACCAGACGTCTTAAATGCAATTGGTGCCCACCACGATGAAATCGAGATGAACACCCTCCTCTCGCCCATTGTGCAAGTTTGTGACGCCATCTCAGGGGCACGTCCAGGAGCGCGTCGCGAAATGGTTGAGGCATACATTCAGCGTTTGCGCGACCTCGAAAATTTAGCATTGGAATTTCCTGGGGTTACGAAATCATTCGCTATCCAAGCGGGCAGAGAGTTGCGTGTCATGGTCGAAAGCGACCAAGTATCAGACGAGCAAGCCGATCAACTTTCAGTTGATTTATCTCAACGCATCATGAATGAAATGACGTACCCAGGTCAGGTCAAAGTGACCGTAATCCGTGAAAAGCGATCGGTGAGCATCGCGCGCTGATGAAAAAAGGCAGCCCTGACTTCGCAACTTCCATCCGTTGGCAAACGGTCAATGTGATCAGTCAGGTACTGTTGCAACTGATCTTCATTATGCTCCTGGCTCGGCTCATTTCAAAAGCCGATTTTGGAATCATGTCCATTGCGCTGGTCGTTGTCGGTTTTGTCGAAATTTTCGCTCAAATCGGAATTGGACCATCACTTGTCCAAAAGAAGGAGCTATCGACTGCCAACATCAGAGCAGCGCTCCAATTTTCTGTTGCGTTGGGTGTGGTTTTCTTTCTTCTTTTGTTCGGCATCGCTCCGCAAGTTGGCGAATGGTTTCTCAGTGAGAGCCTCACCGGCGTCTTGCGATGGATTGCCTTGAGTTTTATCCTTTCGAGCATTGCCTTGGTACCGAGAAGCCTTTTAATCCGAAAAATGGAATTCAAGAAACTCTTTGGAGCCACGCTGATTGCGATGGTCCTCGGAAACCTCGGAATCGGATTATACCTCGCTTATTTGGGATATGGTATTTGGGCTTATGTCGCTGCATTACTCAGTCAAAATGCGTTGCTTGGAATCGCCTATTGGAGCTTTAACCTTACTCCAATGAGCGGATTTTTTGGTAAATGGAAATGGGGCGACTTAAGATCAATGTTGCTCTACGGCGGAAAATCGACGGTTTTCAATTGGTTCAATTATGCAGCAACTAAAATTGATGTTGTCGTCGTGGGTGAATATTCTCAAGCTTCATCAGCCGGAAATGGCTGGGCTACAACAGGCATTTATGACCGCTCTGCTCATTTGATGTCGCTGCCCATTACAATTCTAGGTAAATTGGGTGATAGCGTGCTATTCAGCGGCATGTCAGCTTTACAATCCAATGCATCTGCATTGAATCGCGTGCTCATCCGCGGATTGGGGCTGATTGGGTGGATTGTTATTCCCGGAAGCTTGGCTCTGGCTTGGTTTTCAACCGAAACAGCGGTCATCTTGTTGGGAATGGAATATGCTGAAGCGGGACCCGTGGTCCGCATTCTCTTCCTCAGTGTAGCGTTTCGCTCGTTGATCAAACTTGCAGATGCCGCGGTCAGGGCAACCGACCGTTTGATTCCGGCAATCATCATCAAGGCCGGATACTTTTTGGCCTTAGGCAGCTCAGCTTGGGCAGCGCTTCATTGGGGAATGGGACTCAAAGGCGTAGGTTGGGCCGTTGTAGGATGCACGATTGCACAATTTTGCATCTATTTCTTCTGGTTGTTTCTTGCTTTCAAGGTGGATATCAAGTGTGCAATTCGCGCGATTCTTCCAGGAATCATCTGCATGGTCATCGCTACACCAGGATTTTGGGCGATTTCGGCTTTTGGTCCAGAATGGCAATCCGATGAGGGAGGATTGGATTCAATGGCGCTTGGCATTAGGGTCACCCTGGTGCTAGGATGGACACTGTTCGCTTGGTGCATTGGTGCCTTGCGATATCCAGAGGTCCTCGATGGGAATGATCCTGAACTTCGAAAGAAGTGGACAGGTTATCTTCCAAAGCCTCTCGTAAACTTCATGCGTAAATGATACGTAAAATCAGCATTTTGTGTTTGACTATCGCAGGAATTTGGGGCGCTGCTTTGTGCGCGACCGCAGCCACTCTTGACACCCTAGCAATCGACCCCATTCGGGTCAGGAGCATCGATGAGTCCTTTGAAGTTGATAGCGTATGGACGGATAGCACTTGGACCTGGGATGGCCCTTGTGAATCGAAAGAAAGATTGTTTCGATTTGAATTCACCAATGGCCAATGCAGCACCCTGCTTTTCCCGTGCGAAGAAAAAGAAGAAGGAGAAGAAGCGCCGACTTCTTCCGGCAATACACAAACACAAACAAATCAATATCGAACACCTTCCAACCTAGGCTATGGCTGTCGAATTCAGCTTTCAAGGGATTCATTGATGACACTTGATCCGGTTCGTGTTGAAGATAGCTGTTACCCTCCCATGCTTTCGAGTCAGCATGAGTCGCTGTTGGATGCAATGCGATTGGCCATATTCGAAGCTGATAAGTGCCGATTACTCGAATCAAAGGCAAAAGAATCTTGCATGACTGCGGATCAAATCATTGAAGCGCTTTTACTCCTGCCAAACGAGGATAAGCGGCTGGAAACGATGATAAAATCATTTAATACTCCGCTCTTTTGGAGTGAAGAAGATTTACAAGAATTGTTTCAATTGAACTTCATTTTAAATCGTGCGTTGAGAACCTTTGAAACGCGTTGAAAAATCGCGCGAAATGATTCGGACTTCTTGACTTCAAGACAGAAATTTGCGGCATGAAAATTCACAATTTTTCAGCTGGCCCTTGCATCTTGCCACAAGAGGTATTGAATGAGGCCGCCGAATCAATCAAAAATTTCAATCAATTGGGCCTCTCCTTGATTGAAATCTCCCACAGAAGTAAGGATTTTGTCAATGTCATGGAGGAGGCTCGTTCACTTGTGAAAGAGTTGCTCAATTTGCCCGATCGATTTGATGTGCTGTTCCTTCAAGGTGGGGCGAGCCTAGGATTCTACACTGCAGCAATCAACCTACTGCCTGAAGGAGGAAGGGCGAGCTACATTGATTCTGGAACTTGGGCCAATAAGGCAGTGAAGGAAGCAAAACTCCTCGGTCAAATAGACGTCATCGGATCATCCAAAGCCGATAACTACAAAGCGATTCCCGCTTTCGATATACCACATGAAGATTCAGCTTATCTGCACTACACGTCAAACAACACGATTTTCGGGACCCAATTCCAAGGCACCCCTGAAGTTGAAGTGCCACTGGTAGCAGACATGAGTTCCGACATATTTTCTCGGACCTTCGACCCCGAGCCGTTTCATTTGATTTATGCTGGAGCGCAAAAAAACATGGGCCCTGCAGGTACGGTCATGTACGCCTTTGACCGAACGCAAATTGGAAAAACAAACCGCACCATCCCCTCTTATTTGGATTTGGCTGTTCACGCTTCAAAAGACAGCATGTTCAACACTCCTCCTGTCTTCTCCGTTTACGTTACGATGTTGACTTTGAAGTGGATGAAATCCCTTGGTGGGATTGGTGTCATTCAAGAGCGAAATGAAGCGAAGTCCAAATTGATCTACGAAGAAATCGATCGCAATTCCCTTTTTGAAGGCCATGCCGAGTTGAGCAGTCGATCCCACATGAATGCGACTTTCCAATTGATCGATGAAACGCATGCAACCCGTTTTGATGCCCTGTGCAAAGAAGCTGGAATCAGCGGCTTGAAAGGACACCGAAGCGTCGGTGGCTATCGCGCCTCAATGTACAATGCCTTGCCCATCGAATCGGTTCAGGTATTGGTCGATGTCATGAAGCACCTTGAACAAAAACAATAATTTAATTCATCCGCATACCCCATGAATATTCTTGCAAACGACGGCATCAGCTCAGTTGGACTTAAAGAACTTCAAAACGCTGGACATCAAGTCTGGACTGAATTCATTGAGCCAGAAGAGCTTGAATCTTTCTTAAAAGACAATGCCATCGAAGGGCTCCTCGTTCGAAGTGCAACCAAAGTGAGAAAACCGCTGATTGACGCTTGCCCTCAATTGAAGTTTATCATTCGAGGCGGTGTAGGCATGGACAACATTGATGTTGATTACGCTCGAAGCTGCGGAATTCAAGTACGCAATACTCCTGCTTCAAGCTCTCAAAGCGTAGCGGAGCTTGTCATGGGACATTTATTCAGCTTAAGTCGCTTTTTACACGACAGCAATCGTCGCATGCCCGTTGAAGGCGTCGAGCAATTCAAATCATTGAAAAAAGCCTACGGCAAAGGGATTGAATTGCGCGGAAAAAAATTGGCCGTCATCGGTTTTGGTCGCATCGGTCAATCACTCGCTCAATATGCCTTGGGCTGTGGAATGGAAGTGATCGGTGTGGATCAAAAATTGGGTTCACAACCGGTTACCGTGGCCATTGCCGGCCAGGAAATCACCGTTGATGTTCCATTGGTAACCATGGACGAAGCCTTTGCTGAGGCCGACGCTATCAGCCTCCACATTCCGGCACAATCCAATGGTGAAGCCGTCATCGGTACCCTCGAATTTAGCAAAATGAAAAAGGGAGTCATCCTAGTCAACGCGGCTAGAGGCGGGGTTGTGGATGAAGATGCACTCATCGAAGCATTGAATTCAGGACAGGTGTCCGGCGCGGGATTGGATGTGTTTGTCGGAGAACCAAAACCTCGACAAGATATCGTTCGGCATGCACGGGTTTCGCTTACACCACACATTGGTGCAGCGACGAATGAAGCCCAAGAAAGAATTGGTTTGGAAATCGCGGCAATTGTTGAAGAACTTAGCGAAAAAGAAACTGCTTGAATTGGCTTGCACCCTTTCCCGTTATTGTACCCGCTGCGGACAAAGCACATCTTGTAGCTTCCCGCTCGTATTTGACTTATGGAAAGTCTGAATTACAAGACAAGCTAGACCGCAACCCCTATTCGTACCTGCACATCATCAATCCAGCCGGCACAAAAAAAGCGTCGGAGCGTCGAGGATCAGATGGATTCTTTCGCCTGGTAAAAGACCGGTACGATTCCTTTTGCGAATCAGGATGGCTTCAAAAGTCCGCGGAGGAAGTGTTGGTGATCTACCGACAATCTGGACCGGATCATGAATGTACAGGGATTGTTGGGGCGTTGTCCATTGATGGAATACAAGCCGGAAGACTGAAGTTGCATGAACAAACTTTAGACAAAAGAGAAAGGCTTTTTGAGCGCTACCTCAAAGTTGTAGAATGCCACGCAGAGCCAATTTTATGCATGTTTCCAGATGGAGAAAGTGCTGGGAATAAGATGCGGAACGCAATTCAAAAATGGACGCAATCGCAGCCTCCACAATTGGATTTCAGCACAACCGACCGCATTAGGCATACGGCATGGATTCTTGACTCAGCGATTTCAAAAGATTTGTCTGAAGAATTTGAAGCCATCAAAGACATTTACCTAGCAGACGGACACCATCGTGTTGCTTCAAGCCTTCGACTCGCGGAGAAATTTCCTGGTCAAAAAGCAAAACAGCAAGTCTTATCCTACGTCGTTCCTGAATCTGAAATAAAAATTCGCGGTTTTCACAGAGAGGTGTGCGAATCCAACTGGAATGCGAGCGATTGGGAACGCGCTTTCTCTGAACATGCCTCTAGCTTTGATTGGCAGCGGGTGACCTCTCATGACAGCGCTCCAAATCAACTGGGGATAATTCAGGTACATTCAAGTGCTGGAAATTGGATTTTGCGTCGCAAAGACTTCGACAAGGACCAAGTTGACGCCGAAGCCCTTCAACAAACCCTTTTCGAGCGATCTCTGGGCATTGCTGATGCCAGGAACGATGAGCGCCTGACCTACATTCCCGGCACAAAAACGACGGACGAATTGGCCATGTACGTTCAAAGAAATCCAGGCGCAGTCCTGTTCGAATTGGCTCCTGTTTCAACCGAACAAATCAAAGCAACCGCAGACAGAGGTGCATTCTTGCCTCCAAAAAGCACTTGGGTAGAACCAAAACTCAGAAGTGGATTGTTTATCCATGAAATTCGATGATGGAGTCTGCCACCATTGCTGCCAACCTTCAAGCGATTCAATCAGAATTGCCCAACCATGTGACGCTGGTTGCAGTGAGTAAAACAAAACCCTTTGAATTGTTGCAAGCTGCATTGAATGCAGGACAAGTAGATTTGGGTGAAAACCGTGTCCAGGAATTGGTATCAAAAGCTGAACATTTTGACGACCAGACCGTCCGATGGCACCACATAGGCCACCTTCAAACCAATAAGGTAAAAATGGTCGTCCCTCATGCACATTTGATTCATGCGGTGGATAGCCCAAGATTGTTTAAGGAAATCCAAAATCACAGTGCCAGCTCCAATCGAATAAGTCAAGTTTTGCTTCAAATGCACATCGCGAGCGAAGAGCAAAAATTTGGGTTCACCATGGATGAGCTCCACGCGTTCTTGGAAGAAATCCACCGCATCCCGTCAACACATGTTCGAATCAATGGCCTCATGGGTATGGCCACTTTTACGAACGATGAAAAGCAGATAGGAAGAGAATTCAAAGCACTCAGGAACACCTTTGACGAATTGAATCCGGGACATTGGGATACTTGCTCCATGGGAATGAGTGGCGACTGGCGAATTGCGCTGAACGAGGGGTCCACCATGGTCCGCATTGGAAGCGCCATATTTGGAAGTCGATGATTATTAAAGGTTTACGTAATTCAAATTACGAACCTTGGTTTCGTGCCTGGCTTGTATTGATGCCCATCATTGGACTTGGGAGTTACTACCTGATTCGCAACTTTTGGAGGCGTTCACTGGCCATTCTTAACGGAGAGGCCGGGAGCATTTGGGATGCTCCTCCGGTACCAGACGCCGCAGAACCTCAAGCCTTCGTTTTTTACGCGATTACAGCAGCCTTGGTGTTTACCTTGTTTTGGGCAGGAATATCCCATCTTTATGTCCAATCCCTTAAATCGAACCGATCATGAAGCCAATTATACTCATTGCTTTCGCGGCATTTTTCCATTCAATATCTTGGGCCCAAACTCCCGGAAACATCGAATCCGTTGAATATGACAGCTCAGCGAATCGCTGGTTTATCTCAAACAACAACAGCATTTTGGTGACTTCCGATGTAGGAGATTCGTACGAGTATTTTGGAAATGCAATCGCGACGCATGGCATGGAAGCCATTGACGGCCATCTATTTGCAATAGGAAACAATGTCATTCGCGCCTATGATTTGAATACGGCTGAATTGGTAGGAAGCCTCTCCATTTCTGGAGCCGGATTCTTGAATGGAATGGGTAGCCGCTCCGGCGAATTGATTGTGAGCGATTTTTCGACTGGAAAACTCCATCGCATCGATACTTCCGATCCTACTGCGATGAGCTCAGAAGTGCTGGTGGCCGCTACGGGAACCACGCCCAATGGTGTAACCATAGATGAAGCCAACAACCGAGCCTTGGTAGTCAATTGGGGAAACAATGCATCCATCATTAGCGTGGATCTGGAAACGGGAGAATTTTCTTTCATCGTTCCCAATACGGGTCTTGGAAACCTCGACGGAATAGATATGGATGGTCAGGGTCGTTTTTATGTGAGTTCTTGGTCACCTGCACGCATCACCCGCTACACCAACGACTTCAGCAGCTCAGAAACCGTCGTTCAAGGAGCAAGTTCCGGGTTAGCCAATCCAGCTGACATCAGCTACAGTTTGCAAAATGATACATTGGGCGTTGCCAATAGCGGAAATGGCACTCCATCTTTTCACGATTTTGGATCTTCTAACGACCTATCTGAAATCGATCCGAAACCGGAAAAAGCGCATTGGGAGGCCAACGCAATTCATCTCCTCTCCCCTATGCCAGGAGTCTGGAATCTCGCCATCTGGAATACAGCAGGTCAGCTCAAGGATGAAAGGAGCATTGATTTGTCAGCAGGCAACGCATCAATTTCTATGGAACAATTGGGTTGGGAGCCTTTGCACTCTGATTTAATCCAAATTTTGTCACCATTAGGCAGACCCTTTGTACTCAGACCGGGTCAACATCGACCGTAAGGCGGATGCGTTTGAATCGGGCATCATTCTGAAAAGCTTGCAAATCTTCCGACAGCAACGGCTTGTATTGGCTCGTCCCCAATTCGCGCTCAAACTTGAGTAGAATGACGCGTTGATAAAGATCATTGATACGGCCTATCATGGGTGTTTCGGGCCCTATTGCACGCCCCGCAAAACGTTGTTTTAGGCGCGAAGCCAAAACGTCTGCAGCGACTTCCAAACGACCCTCATCGCTGTGCTTCAGGGTCAAACGAATCAATCGAACGTAAGGAGGATAACGATAATTCTTGCGATCGAGCAATTCTTGTTTGACCAATCCGAGGTAATCATTGGCCATCACTTTGGTCATCACCCAATGATCGGGATTAAACGTCTGCAAAATCACTTTGCCTCTCTGACCGGATCGACCAGCTCGACCTGCCACTTGTGTGAGCATTTGAAAGGCTCGCTCAAAATTTCTAAAATCTGGAAAATTCAACAAGCGGTCGGCGCTCAGCACGCCTACGAGGCCAACGTGCTCGAAATCCAGCCCCTTTGTGACCATCTGAGTACCCACCAAAATATCGAATTCCCGATTAGCAAATGAGCGCACCATGTGCTGGTGACTGTTTTTGTTACGTGTCGTATCTGCGTCCATTCGGGCAACACGTGCTTTTGGAAACAATTCTCCCAATTCCTCTTCGATTCGCTCCGTACCCAACCCTTTGGGTTTCATTGCAGATTTGCCACAGGACAAGCAATCCTGCGGTGGTGGATCCAAGTGAAACCCGCAGTGATGACAGTTCAGTTCATTTTTCCACTTGTGAAGGGTAAGCGGCACATCACACCGCTCGCAATTTGGCATCCAAGCGCATATTTCGCATTGCCAGATTGGACTATACCCTCTCCTGTTCTGAAACAAAATGATTTGCTTTTCGGCTTTCAAAACCGATTCCATCTCTTGCAAGAGCAACCTCGAAAAATGCCCCGTCATGGCGTGTTGGCGATGGGCTTTTTTCAAGTCCGCACACCAAATTTCAGGAAGCATCACACCTCCATATCGCTCATTCATCTCCACTTTGTCCATCCGTCCATTTTCTACCAGCCAATGTGTCTCAACAGAAGGTGTGGCTGAACCCAATACCAAAAAAGCACGTGTCTGCCGTGACATCCATATTGCGACGTCCTTTGCGTGATAACGTGGAGCCGGATCGACCTGCTTAAAGCTCGGTTCATGTTCCTCATCCACGATGATGAGCCCCAATTTCTGCATCGGTAAGAAAATCGCTGATCGGGCTCCGACCAATAGTTTTGGTGATTGGGCCTTTTCCTTTTTGCCCAGCACACTGAGCCAGGTCTCCGTCTGCTCCCTTCGCGTAAATCGGCTGTGATATACGTGAAGAAACGGTTCAAAATGATGCGATAACCGATCGATGAGCTGGGTTGTCAGTGCGATCTCAGGGACCAAAAACAACACGGATTCACCACGCTCCAATGCGTCCGCAATCAAATGAATGTACACCTCAGTTTTCCCCGAACCTGTGACGCCATGAAGCAACGCATTTCGCTTGGAGTTTGAAGCGACCAACAATTCGTTATACGAGGCTTTCTGCGTTGCGCTCAATTGAGGCAATGGAGCAGGGCGTCCTGAATTGCGGCGCTCAACCTGTGCATTCTTTGTTTCCCTTAACCAAATTCCCTTGTCTGCCATTCTCTTGATCGCTGAGGTATCAGATTCAGCCGCATGGACAACTTCACTTTCTAAGAATACTGCGTTCCAACCCTCTCCTTGCTCATCCGCCATATGTAAAAACGCATTCAATACACGGGCTTGCTTGGGAGCCCGTCTTTCTAAATGGTCCAACAGCTGGCTGAGTTCTTCCTCGTTTTGAAATTCCTCTGCCAATTGGATGCTATGGACTTGTTTTGGTCGGTACCTCGCCTTCCATTCCTCCTCACTTACAACCAATTGATTCACCAGCAATTGATTTACCCAACGCTGCGGATATTTGATATCTAAAATCGCTCCTGCTTCTGCTAGTTGAATTCCATTTCGAGCCACAACGGATTCATACAACAATCGCGCGCGATCGTCCAAAGATGAGATGCGCATCAAGTCAGCTTCTGGATTGGGGACCAGCCGCGATTGACTTGACAACTTTAACCCCGTAGGCAGGGCTGCCGACATGACCTCACCCAAAGTACACATGTAATGCCCCGCCATCCATTGCCATAATTCGCGCTGTGCAAGGGTAACAACGGGCCGATCATCGATTACAGAATCAATGGAACGCGGCACGAAACCTTTGGGTGGGATGTCATGAAGTTCCCAAACAATGCCCGTATATCGTTTCCGATTTCCAACTTGCACCACAACGCGCATTCCCTCTTCGATGGGTTCTTCGACACCTTCAAGTACATAGGTCAGCAACTTTGGCAGCGCCAAGGGCACCAATACCTCAACAAAAAGGGCGTGCGTTTTCATGGATTGGCAAATTGGGAAGAATATTGCAGACGACAGCAACGAACTTGCAGGAAAAAGAATTGTTCATTCAACATGACTAAAATCGCTTCCCCAATTACCGCGGGTCACGACGCACCCGATTTTTCAACAACCGTCCAGGACGGAACGACCCGGCAATTGTCGGATTATACAGGCTCCAAACTCGCCTTGTATTTCTATCCTCGGGACATGACGCCTGGCTGCACGGCTCAAGCGTGCAACTTAACGGAGCATTATGCCAAATTAAAATCACACGGCATTGAAATCCTGGGAGTCAGTCCAGATCCGGCATCGAAGCATTTAAAATTCATTGACAAATACGCGTTGCCGTTCGATTTGGCTTGTGACGAAGACCTCTCCTTACATGAGGCGTTTGGGGTTTGGGGATTGAAAAAATTCATGGGGAAAGAATACGAAGGGACGCATCGAACCACTTTTTTGATTGATGAATCAGGATGCATTCAAGCGGTTATCACAAAACCCAAAACCAAAGATCACGCTGCTGAAATCATCGATGGATTCGCTCAAAATTGAGGCAACGAAAACAAAAGTGGGAACTTCGTTGACAAAAAGTACCCCACTCCGTAAGTTCATTACGATGTAGGTAAGATACCTTCGTCCAAAACAACGAAAAATGTCTGCAGACGCACAAAAACTAAAAGCGCTCCAAATGACTTTGGACCGCATGGACAAAACTTATGGCAAAGGAGCCGTAATGAAATTGGGTGACGAAGCTGTTGAAGTCGTCGAATCAATCCCCTCGGGTTCATTGACATTGGATCTGGCTTTGGGAATTCAAGGCTATCCAAAAGGTCGAATTGTCGAAATCTATGGACCTGAAAGTTCTGGGAAGACCACTTTGGCGATTCACGCGATCGCACAAGCTCAAAAACAAGGGGGTATTTGCGCAATCATTGACGCCGAGCATGCTTTCGATAAGTTCTACGCCGAAAACCTAGGAGTGGACACTGAAAACCTCTTGATTTCTCAACCCGACAATGGAGAACAGGGATTGGAGATTGCGGATAACTTGATCCGCTCAGGGGCCATTGATTTAATCGTCATTGACTCGGTAGCCGCCCTCACGCCTAGAGCTGAGATCGAAGGAGAGATGTCAGACTCTTCGGTAGGCTTGCAAGCACGATTGATGTCCAAGGCATTAAGAAAGCTCACTGGCTCAATCAGCAAGACCGGATGCTGTTGCATCTTCATTAACCAACTCCGCGAAAAGATCGGTGTAATGTTCGGCAATCCTGAGACCACTACCGGTGGTAATGCGTTGAAGTTTTATTCATCCGTTCGACTGGATATTCGCCGATCCACTCAGTTGAAAGATGGTGACAAAGTCTTGGGCAATCGCACAAAAGTGAAAGTCGTAAAAAACAAAGTCGCACCACCCTTCCGACGAGCAGAATTTGACATCCTCTATGGAGAAGGCATCTCAAAATCTGGCGAAATCATCGATTTGGGAGTGGATCTCAACATCATTAAAAAGTCCGGGTCCTGGTTTAGTTACGGTGAAACCAAACTAGGCCAAGGTCGTGATGCTGTGCGGTCTTTGCTTCAAGACAATCCTGAATTGCAGGATGAGCTAGAAGGGAAGATCAAGGACGCGATTCGTCAAGAATCAGAGCCTGCACCAGTGGAGGTTTTGGAGGCAATCTGAACCGAAGTATGCGGCGATTGACACGAAAAAAAACAATCCTAACAAGGGCACGGATTTCCGCTGCCCTTGTTGTTTTTCTATCATTCTCTCTCGTCCAATGCAATGATTCTATTAAGCAAGCTGAATCGAGCAATCAGCCGACGCAACTAGATTCATTGAACGCGCGAATCATCGATTCGCCCAACGATCCGCAAGCCTACCATGATCGTGCATTGTACTATTCAAATTATGGTCAGCCTCAGAGGGCTTTTGAAGATTGGGGACTCGCCCTCAAAGCAGATTCTGCATTTGCACCCGCTTGGGAACAACGAGTGGACATGTTGTACCGAATGCAAAACTTCGATGGTTGCATGGATGAACTCAATTCATGCATCAGACTCGCTCCTCAAAGCACTGAATGCCGGCTTCTTCGCGCAGAATTCTATGTCCATCTCAATCAATTTGAGCGGGCATTTGAAGACCTCAATTCAGCCCTCCGAATCGACAACCAACTTCATGAGGCATATTGGATGAAAGGCAAAATTTATGCTTCGCAGAATGACCAAGATAAGGCCATCAGTTCCTATCAAACGGCGATTGAGGTCAATCCTGAATTCTTTGATGGGTACATTTCGCTCGGAATTTACTTGGCAGGTCAACAAAACCCTTTAGCAGAGGAATTTTATCGCTCCGCGATTGAGTTGCGACCTAGCTCAATCGAGGCGAAATACAACCTGGCCATTTTCTATCAAAATTCAGAACAATACAGAGACGCCCTTGGATTGTACCGCGAAATATTAGCAATTGATTCAACAAACGCAACGGCGTCTTTTAACCAAGGCTTCATTCACCTTGAATACTATGCTCAATACGATAGTGCAGTTTTTTGGTTCAGCGAGGCAATCGAACATTTGCCCTATTATCACCAAGCCTTTTTCAATCGGGGATTGGCTCTTGAAAGCATGGGTGAAACGGAGGCCGCGCTATCCGATTACAGCGAGGCACTCCGTTTAAAACCAGATTACACTTCGGCAGCACTGGCAAAAGAAAGGGCACTGAAGTCGTTCTATAACCGCCCCTGACCTTCCTGACCTTTAGGCGCCTTCTTCGGGTGCCGGGTTATTCAACTCATCAATTTTTCGCTGTGACGCGGTAAAAGTGGCATCCAATTCCAGTGCTTTTTGATAACAAGCAATGGCCTCGTCTTTTTGCCCTTGTGCGCGATAAAAATCTCCCATGCTATCGTGTGCATTGGCCACGTCACCCGCCAGCCTTAAGTACATTGAGAAACACGTTTTAGCCTCCTCCATTTTATCCTGCCTCATATTCAAATATCCCATCATGTTATAAATACCACCGATGGCACTCCAACGCTCCGAAGCCTGCTCTAGAATGGTGCGCGCAGATTCAAAATCTTCGGAGCCCATTAGCACCCATGCCAAATTGGTTTGGGTTAATGGCGAATCAGATGCCAGCATGTGCGCCTTGAGGGCATTTTCCAAGCGGTCGCCATAACGACCTGAATGCGATTTGAAATAATAATTCAAAGCAGCAGATTCTTTTTCACTTTTGGCTACCGCTTGATCTACGTTCGCATCCCAAGCTTCTTGATCTCCGTTGGCCCAAGCACGCCACATGGACCCGGAATGTGCCATAGCCATCTCAGGATCCATAAGCAATAGGGAATCTGACAGCGCGCCAGCCCCATTGAAATCCCCTTGAAGCGAACGGTAAAGCATTTGATTAGCAAGGTCTTTCGCTCCTTCAACGTCCGAATCAAACTTCATCACGTTGCGGGCAAGATTCCCATTCTCGGCATGAAACCAACGGTCCCATCGCAAGCGCCCTTCTTCTTCCACGACTGTGCCATGGAAGCTCCTCTCTGAGTGAAAACCAAAATTGTAAAAATGGACTTTACCCATAATGCTCGCTGAACTTCCATAGACACGCGTATCCAATATTTCAACCCTTACTGAATCCTCGTAGAACCATTCTGGATCTATTGATTCCATCGAAACATTATTGACAGCATTTCGACCCGCAACAAAAACCTTGGTTTCTTCGGATAATCCTGATTTATATGGCTCTAAAGCCGCTTCATAACCAACTTGGGACTCGATGTGGGTTGTCACAAAAGCTACAACATCAGCTTCATTTAGACCATTGGAATCGTTTTGAGAGCAACTACCCATCAATAAAGCAATGGAACAGATAAGAGGGAACGAATTTTTCATAATTGAAGTAAAATTTTGAGGGTGCATATTATGAGATTTCTATCACATATGAAAATTCGAAAACCATTTCACGAAAAAAGCCGACTCACGGCCGGCTTTTCCTAAAGTATTTAGACGCTAAACTCGCGTTATTCTCACTTCACTTGGTCAACGACCGCTTTGAAAGCATCTGGATGATTCATAGCCAAATCGGCTAACACCTTTCGGTTCAGCTCAATGCCCTTCTTCGAGCATTTACCCATGAATTCACTGTAAGACATTCCGTGCTGACGAGCGCCAGCATTGATTCGTTGAATCCAAAGTGAACGGAACTGACGCTTTCGTTGCTTTCGACCAGAATAGGCGTAAAGTAGTCCCTTTTCGACAGCATTTTTCGCTACTGTCCAGACATTCTTTCGGGCACCATAGTACCCTTTGGCCATTTTGAGGATTTTTTTACGGCGGGCCCTCGACGCCACTGAATTTGTTGCTCTTGGCATTTTAAATGTTCTTTTTGGTAGTCGGCGCTGAAATTTTCAGTCTTGGAAGCCGGATACCGGGTTAAACTTACCGGGTTAGGAGAATGAGGATTGGTGCTTAAGCACAAAGCTGACGCTTGACTCCTGCTACATCCGCTTTATCAACGGTTGTCGCATGGGTCAAATTACGCTTCTGCTTGGTGCCCTTTTTCGTCAAAATGTGACTCTTGAAGGCGTGCTTCCGCTTAATCTTTCCACTCCCAGTGAACTTAAAGCGCTTCTTGGCGCTTGCTTTTGTTTTCATCTTCGGCATGGCCTTAGATTTTTGGTTATTTATTTCTTCTTTGGATTAAACAAGACGGTCATTCGCTTTCCTTCGAGCTTTGGAAGTTGCTCAACAGTTCCAAATTCTTCGAGTTCTTGCGCAAACTTCAATAAAAGAATTTCTCCTCGTTCCTTGAAAACAATGGTTCGACCACGGAAAAAAACGTAAGCTTTCAACTTAGATCCTTCCTGCAGAAACTTCTTCGCATGCTTCAGCTTGAATTGAAAATCGTGATCATCTGTGTTGGGTCCAAATCGGATTTCCTTCACTACAACTTTCTGCTGCTTCGCTTTGATTTCTTTCTGCTTTTTCTTTTGGTCGTAGAGGAACTTCTTGTATTCAATGATTCGGCAAACGGGGGGATCAGCTTTTGGCGAAATTTCAACCAAATCCAATTCCATCTCTTGTGCCAAACTGATGGCATCTGAAGTGCGCATTACGGCGGGTTCAACATTATCCCCAACTATGCGTACCTCAACCGCTTCAATATTGTCATTGATGCGGTGAAGATCCTCTCTTCGAACACGGCCCCTGTACGGAGTCCTTTTTCTTCTAATCGCTATAACGTTTGTTTTTTAGTGACACATCCAGTTATTTGAGCATCTCCGCTATCTCTGAATCCACGTGATTCACAAAAGCTTCAACAGTCATACCACCCAAGTCGCCTTCTCCTTGCCTGCGCACGGAGACTGTGCCTTCGCTGGCCTCGTTTTCGCCAAGAATGAGCATGTACGGCACTTTTTCCAATTCAGCATCCCGAATCTTCTTACCGACTTTCTCTGACCTGTCGTCAACGAGGGCGCGAATATCGTGATTTTCAAGGACTTTTGAAACCCTTTCTGCATATTCGTTGAATCGATCTGATATTGGCAGGATTTTCACCTGTTCCGGCGTGAGCCAAAGTGGGAATTTTCCAGCACAATGTTCAATCAAAATGGCCACAAACCGCTCCATTGATCCAAATGGTGCACGATGAATCATGACAGGGCGGTGTTTTGAATTATCAGCACCGACATATTCCAACTCGAAACGCTCAGGCAAATTGTAGTCAATCTGCACCGTTCCCAGTTGCCACTTTCGGCCAATGGCATCTCGTACCATAAAGTCCAGTTTTGGACCGTAAAAGGCCGCTTCACCCAACTCAACAACCGTCTTCAACCCCTTTTCTTCCGCTACTTCTTGTATCGATTGTTCCGCCTTGTCCCAATTTGCATTATCACCAATGTACTTGTCTGGATTCTCAGGGTCCCTCAAACTCACTTGCGCAATGAAATCATCGAATTGCAACGTTCGAAAGATGTAGAGCACCAAATCGATGACCTTACCGACTTCTTCTTTGACCTGATCGACCGTGCAAAAAATATGAGCGTCGTCTTGGGTAAAGCCGCGAACACGTGTTAGACCATGCAATTCACCGGATTGTTCGTACCGATAAACGGTTCCGAATTCAGCAAATCTGACAGGTAATTCACGGTAACTGCGCGGACGAGATTTAAATATCTCGCAATGATGCGGGCAATTCATTGGCTTCAACAGATACTCTTCACCATCGGCGGGGGTGTGAATCGGCTGAAAGCTATCCTCTCCATACTTTGCATAGTGTCCGCTGGTGATGTAGAGCTCCTTGTTCCCTATGTGTGGAGTAATGACCCCTTGATATCCCGCTTTTCGCTGCGCTTCTTTCAAAAACGCTTCAAGCCTCATACGCAGATCTGCTCCTTTTGGCAACCAGAGCGGCAAGCCTTGTCCGACTTTTTCAGAAAAATGGAAGAGGTCCATTTCTTTTCCAAGCTTGCGGTGATCGCGGGCTTTCGCCTCTTCCAAAAGCTCGAGGTAATCATTTAATTCCTGTTTTTTTGGAAAGGTGATGCCGTACACCCGCGTAAGCTGCTTCTTCGTTTCGTCGCCTTTCCAATATGCGCCGGCAATGGCCATCACTTTGGCAGCTTTTACGAAACCGGTGTGTGGCATATGTGGACCCCGACACAAATCCGTGAAATTTCCCTGGTTGTAAAATGTGATTGTCCCGTCTTCCAGTCCTTCTAGCAAATCCAATTTGTATTCGTCTCCCTTCTCTTCGAAATAAGCGACTGCATCGGCTTTGGTCATCTCACTTCTCACAAATGGATTCTTCTGCTTTGCCAGCTCCAGCATCTTTGCCTCAATTGCCGGAAAATCTTTATCAGAAATGGTGTGGTCTCCAAAGTCTACATCGTAGTAAAAACCATTTTCAATGGGGGGACCCACCCAAAACTTCACGCCCGGATAAAGTGCTTCGAGGGCCTCAGCCAATAAGTGGGCCGAACTGTGCCACATGGTTCTTTTTCCCTCATCATCATTCCATGTCAAAAGGGTAACGGAAGCATCCACCCTGATAGGCCTTTGAGGATCCCAAACCTCACCATTCACCTCAGCAGCAAGCACATTTCGTGCTAACCCTTCGCTAATGCTCATGGCCACATCCAACGCGGTCGTACCCGAGTCAACTTGTCTCTTGGAGCCGTCTGGCAAGGTGATGTTGATCATTTTTCCTCAATCTATTTTGGTTCACAAAGATACAGCTTAGGCTCCTTGCGAATACCAATGGATCAAGAGTTTCCAACCTTATGCCGTTGGTTTGAACTGCACCCGATCCCATGACTTAACGTGCCAATGAACTGTTGCTATTGCGACGGCCTCACCATTCGAATCGTACAAGGTCGAAACCATTTGAAATCGGGCCGCCCCCTTCTCATCTTGCTCGATCATTCGCAGAATTTGGTCTTTCAAATCATTCGAGACTTCTGCTCGTGCCAGGCAATCGCCAGGCGCCGCTCTTCGCAAATAATCAACTTCCAGACGATTCATAATCAGTCGATAAGAGTTCATTTGAAATTTTGAAAGCACCGCCAATCCCGAACAAAATTCACAGGCCGTGGCAATCGCACATGCATGCATGCCTTTCAAATGATTCCGATTGGCCCGCTTTGATGGCAAACGCACTTTGACGCCTTCTTCGTTTAGCTCTAAAATCCGAATTCCATGGGGAGCGTTGAATGGCAGTATTCGCTTAAAAATAAAATTCAGCCAGAAAACTTGACCCCCCTTTGCCTTGATCAACGCCCAATCAAACCATTTCTGCATCATGAAGAAACAGTCGCAGAATCTAAGACCTTTGCGATATTGGGTCGAAAGTAATTCGGACCTTTTAACACCTTACCATCCTCCCGATAGATGGGTTCGCCGTTGGCTCCAAGTTTTGACATGTTTGAGGCTTGAATTTCCATGAATACATCCTCAATGACATGCTGCATCCCATGACTCAAGATCGTTCCGCACAGGATGTACAATTGATCACCCAAAGCATCAGCGATTTCAACTGCATCGCCAGCCAGCGCAGCTTCTAAGTACTCTTCTGTTTCCTCTGCCATGAGTCGATGGCGCAAACGAATGGTGTTTTCGTCCAATTCTCCACAAGGCTCTTGAGCATAATCAATTCCAAAGGAATCGTGGAATTGACTGACGCAATTTATTATTTCAGCAAAGCTGCGTTTTTGATTATCCATATCGGCTTTAACATGATTTTATGAAGTGAGCAGAACAAGGCTCAGAACCGAAAGGTATATTCGCAAAACGTCGAAGCCAAATTCTGGATTGAAAGGAAATGGAAAAGGAATCAAACCAACTTACTTCCGAGATGAGTGAAACCCTTACCTCAGAGTCTGCAACGCAAGATGCTATTGAGAAAAATGACTCAAATGAAGCGCCAGACATTCGCGCACTGAATGAACGAATTGGAAAAACAAGTCAATTTGTCGATTTGCTAAGAATGGAATTGGGTAAAGTCATCATCGGACAGCAAACCATGGTGGACCGGTTGCTGATTGGGTTGTTGGGAAATGGTCATGTTTTGCTTGAAGGTGTACCCGGATTGGCGAAGACCCTAGCCATTAAAAGCTTGGCAGAAACCATCGATGGCGACTTTAGCAGACTGCAGTTTACACCTGATTTGCTGCCAGCTGACTTGATTGGGACGATGATTTACAATCAGAAGTCTGAATCATTTAGTGTCAAGAAGGGACCCATTTTTGCCAACTTTGTTCTTGCGGATGAGATCAACCGGGCTCCGGCAAAAGTGCAGAGCGCCCTGTTAGAAGCCATGCAAGAACGGCAGGTAACCATCGGTCCAGAATCGTACCCCCTTCCGGAACCGTTCTTGGTGCTTGCTACCCAAAATCCCGTCGAACAAGAAGGAACCTATCCGTTGCCAGAAGCGCAAGTGGACCGCTTCCTTTTGAAAGTCGTCATTGGCTATCCAACAAAAACTGAAGAGCAGCAAATCGTTCGAGCAAACCTCGCTTCTGAAGGGATGGCAAAGCCGAAAGTCATCATCCAGCCAAAGGATATTCTACAAGCCAGACAACTCGTTCGTGAAATCTATTTGGATGAAAAAATAGAGCGTTACATCGTCGACTTGGTATTTGCAACGCGAAACCCGGGAGAATATGGAATGGGGCATCTTACACAGCTCATCAGCTTCGGAGCTTCTCCAAGGGCTAGCATTGGTCTGGGTATTGCATCGAAGGCGCAAGCATTTTTGAATCACCGAGGCTACGTAACGCCAGAGGATATTCGAGCTGTGGCCATGGATGTGTTGCGCCATAGGGTTGGGCTCACGTTCGAAGCCGAAGCTGAAAACATCAGCTCCGAGCAAATCATTACTGAAATCATGGATAACGTTCAGGTGCCTTAAAGGCGTCGAATGAAGACCGGCAATACTGAATGGAAACTGCAGAACTCATTCAGCGCGTTCGAAGGGTTGAACTCAAAACCCGCGGGTTGAGCGACCGGATTTTTTCGGGCGAATACCATAGCGCATTCAAAGGGAGGGGCATGGCATTCAGTGAAAACCGATCGTATCAACACGGCGATGAAATCAGGACAATCGATTGGAACGTGACGGCTCGCATGGGGCAGCCATTCGTAAAGGTTTTCGAGGAAGAGCGAGAACTCACCGTATTCTTGCTGATTGACGTTAGCGGCTCCAACACCACCGGCACTCGACAACGAACCAAGAAAGAATTGATTACGGAATTGAGCGCTGTAATTGCGTTCAGTGCCATGGGAAACAATGATAAAGTGGGCGCTATCTTATTCAGTGATACCATCGAGCGCTTCATCCCTCCCAAAAAAGGTCGTTCCCATATCCTCCGAATCATTCGAGAAATCATTGAAGTCGAACCTGCGAGCAAAGGAACTTCGATTGACTTTGCTTTGGAACACTTTTTATCTGCCATAAAAAAACGATCCATTGCATTTTTGATTTCGGATTTCAGGAGTCCTGACTTTGAACAAATCTTACGACAGGCGGGCAAAAAACATGATTTAATTGCACTGCGAGTTTCCGATCCATTGGATCGAAAACTTCCCTCCATCGGTTGGATTCCTGTTCAAGATCCCGAATCCAATCAAACAAAGTGGGTGTATACAGGGCGGACCAAAACCCGCCAAAACCATGCGATGCACGAAAAAAATAGAGAATCTGACCTTAAGGCACTTTTTGCTCGATGTGGCATAGACCAAGCAGTTCTTCTCACAAACCGTCCTTATGTGCAACCCTTGATGCAATTATTTGATCGCCGTGGATAAAATTTCTGTATTCAATCGATTGTTCTGGTTTTCCATTCTGTGTTTGGGGTGTGGCGGTTGGTCAGTGCTCTCCGCGCAGATAGTCACCATGGCTTTGGATACAACAGAAATCTTCATTGGAGCACCCGCGACCTTGAGTGTTTCCGCTGAACGCAATGTCATGGATGGGCAAGGGAAATTCACATGGCCGACTTTTCAGGACACATTGCCTGGTGGACTCGAAATCTTGGAAAAACTCCCTATGGATACGGTTGCCGTCGAAAATGACAACGGGGATAACCTCATCCGAATCACCCAAAAATTCATTGTAACCAGCTGGGATAGCGGTTACCAGGCAGTCCCTCCAATTCAATTGATCTGGAATGAAGACACCCTCATCTCCAACCCCCTGCTTCTTCAAGTGAACCTCAGCCCGATTGATGAGACACAAAGCATCATCGATTACGCAGACATCAAACGAGTGGAATGGACTTTGGGCGAGCGATTACGACAATGGCTCCCATGGATCATTGGATTTGCTGCGGTCATTGGTCTGGTTCTTTTTGTCATTAAAAAGCTTCGCAACCGACCCAAGAAATCAATCGAAGCTCCTTCTCAGAGCATTCCCCTGGAACCAGCGCATATTGTCGCATTGCGCGCCTTGGAAATCATCCAAAAGGATGCGATATGGAAACAGGGACGCGTAAAGGAACACCATGCTGGAGTCAGTGAAGTCTTGAGGGCCTATTTCGAGCGTAGATTTGGATTTCCTGCGATGGAACGATCGACCGATGAAATCATTCATCAGTGTTCTCGGCTCAGCCTCAATGAAGCAGCGAAAGAACATTTTATTGAAATATTGCGCACCACTGACCTGGTGAAGTTCGCAAAATGGAGCCCTACCAGCGCTGATCACATTCGAGTCGTAGAGCTCGGCATTCAATTCGTTGAATCCACTACAACTGATCCAACTGAGGCATGAAGCGGATTCTTCCTACCCTATTCATTCATGTTCTTGCGCTTGCTTTGGTTGGCCTAGGTCTCATGTATACGGTGCAGCATTTTGAATTTGCCGAACCCTGGCTTCTTTGGTTGGTGTGCAGCGGAATCGTTCATGTCTTCTATCGGATTTATTTACAATCCAATGCCGGATTTGTAGGGTTGATTTGGAGCTGGGAATCCCCAGATAGCCAGTTGACATGGAAAACCATGGCATTTCAGGCCATTCCCGAAATCCCCTATGCTCTGCGCACGATGAGTTTAGGATTTTTGGCCATCGCCGCAGCGCAACCGCAATCATCCTCTTCTATTGAGGATTTGACCAGAGAAGGAATTGATATAGTGCTCAGCATGGACGTATCCGCCTCGATGCTCAGTAAAGATTTTTCTCCGAACCGCCTCGAATCGTCGAAAGCCGTTGCAACCAAATTTGTCGATGAACGACCGAACGACCGGATCGGAGTCGTTGCCTACGAAGGCGAAGCTTTCACTCAGATACCATTGACGACAGATCAGCGCATTGTCATGAATGGAATTCAAGAACTCGAGACCGGTTTGCTTGAAGGGGGAACGGCCATTGGAATGGGACTTGCAACGGCTGTCAATCGGCTAAAAAACTCCGATGCCCAGAGCAAAGTAATCATCTTACTCACGGATGGAGTAAACAATGCGGGCAAGATTGACCCCATGGATGCGGCGCAGCTCGCAGCCTTGAATGATATTCGCGTCTATACCATTGGAGTGGGAACCATTGGCAAAGCGAGAAGCCCGGTAGCAAAGGTGGGCAACCGTTATCAGTATGATTGGGTGGAAGTTGAAATCGATGAAAAAATCTTGCGTCAAATTTCCAACGCTACTGGAGGTAAATATTTTCGGGCGACCAATGAAGAAAAGCTCCAAAGCATCTACATGGAAATTGATGAGCTTGAAAAAACCAAGTTCAATGTTCTGCGCTACAATCAAAAGACGGAAGAATTCTTACCATTTGCTCTGATTGCGGCTGTGGCTCTACTCATAGAATTCCTATTGCGTCATTTGATGATTCCAACGATCCTATAACCTATGTCAGTGAAACGCGCCACGTCCAAAAATAAGTTTCGCATTTTCGCCAATGCGGTAGCGCTAACATTGGCGGAAGTTGCTTTTTGGGGAGTTTTGATTGCGACTTGGTATAGCATTCAGCAGATCGCGCCAAACGTGCAACTGGAGCGCCCAACCTGGACCTACGTCCTTCTGATTTTGCCCGCGTCTCTTGTCATCTTTTTATTCTCCCTGAGTAGGAAAAAGCGATGGGCTGAAACCATTTCTGACGAATCGTTGTGGCCATCAATATTGCCCTTTTGGCGACCCCAATTGCATGGTTGGAGATTTTTCCTTTGGCGTCTGGCCATGGCCAGCATCATAATCGGTATGCTCGATTTAAAAGTTGGGGCAAAATTGAAAGAGGTCGAAAGCGAAGGCGTTGATGTGATGATTGCATTGGATGTCTCGAAAAGCATGGACGCAGAGGATACAGGAGCGAGTCGACTCAAACTTGCGAAGCAAAGCATTCAAAGGTTTTTGAATGAATTAGGTGGGGATCGGGTTGGATTGGTGGTGTTCGCTGGAGAAGCTTATGTGCAATGCCCCATCACCACTGACTATGGCGCATTCAAGTTGTTTCTAGATGGTGTTACAACCGAATTAGTACCCGTACAAGGCACGGCCGTAGGCCGGGCAATTGAGGTTTGCGCTGAAGGATTTGATCCAGAATCAAACGCTTCAAAAATGGTAGTCGTCTTTACCGATGGTGAAAACCATGAAGACGATGCCGCAGCGGTGGCTCAGCGAGTTCTTGAGAAAGGAATTGAAGTTCACACCATTGGCATGGGTACTACATCAGGGGCCCCCATTCCATTGTATGATCGATATGGAAGAACGAAGGGGTTCAAATCGGATCAAGAAGGCAATCCCATTGTGACCGCATTGGATGAAGCAAGCCTAATCCAAATTGCGGAAGCCGGAAATGGGAGCTATACACAGGCGGGCATTAGCATTGTAAACATCAGTGGATTATTGAGTGCCATCAATAACATGGAGCAAACCGAATTATCGACAGTTGCATATACCGAATATGATCACCTGTTTCATTGGTTTTTCGTTTTCGCAATCATTCTTGTGATGATTGAAAGTTTTTTGCATTGGTCTCCAAAGTCTAAAATCGCATGAACATCATGAGCAGAAAGCGCCATCTCTATCCACTACTGATCATACTAACCGTGGTAATTCCAGCCCGATTCGCTTGGGGTCAAAATAACGATTTTCAAGCGAAACAGGCGATAATGAACGGAATTGAGCGGTACGACACTGGCGAAAAAGACGCTGCTCAACTTTTCGCTGAAGGTGAGCGACACACCGAATTATCGGGGCTTTCAGCCTACAATCGCGGACGGTCTTTGATCAATGACCAAGCAAATTCTGCAGAAGCGCGGCAGGCGTTTCAAAAGGCCATTCAATCGAGTGAAGACAAGCAAATCATTTCTGACGCTTGGTACAACATAGGTAATTCATTCTTAAATGCAAACGACCTGAATCGAGGAATTGAGTCCTACAAAGCAGCATTGCGCGCCAATCCGGCCAATGAGAATGCACGTCGAAATTTGTCTTACGCAATGCGTCAACTAAAGCAGGAGCAAGACCAAAACCAGGAACAGGACCAGAACCAGGACCAAAACCAGGAACAGGACCAAAACCAGGACCAGAACCAGAACCAGGACCAGAACCAGGACCAAGACCAAGACCAAAACCAGGAACAGGACCAAGACCAAAACCAGGAACAGGAACAAAACCAGGACCAGGACCAGAACCAGGACCAGAACCAGAACCAGAACCAGGACCAGAACCAGGACCAGAACCAGAACCAAGACCAGAATCAGGACCAGAATCAGGACCAAAACCAGGACCAGGACCAGGAGCAAAACCAGGATTCGCGCTCACAGCAGGTAGAAGGCCAAATCTCGCCGGAGGACATGGAACGCATCCTTGAAAGTCTTGAACGAAGCGAGGAGGAAGTTCAATCGAAATTGATGAAGGCAAAAAGTCAAGGCAAAAAAAAGAATATTGAGAAAGATTGGTGATGCTAACAACCATCCTATCCATGAGACGCACAGTTAGTGTTTTAATAATGCTGTTACTTTTCACCATCGTAACAGCCCAGGAGGCGTTCAACGTGAGCGTCAATCGCAATCCTGTGCGCCAAGGTGAACAGGTAGCGCTAACTTTTAGCTTCAAGAATCTCAACCAAAACATGCAATCCCCAAAGATTGAGGGGCTCAAGTTTTTGTACGGTCCAAGCACATCGAACAGCACGTCGTGGGTGAATGGTGCGAGAACAAGTGAAAAATCTTTTACCTACACCTACTTGGTTGTTTCTGACAAAGACATCGTCGTTCCAGCCTATGAAGTATCCGGATCGAAAGGCAAACTCAGAAGCAAAACCTTTACTCTAAAAGTGCAAGCCGGGAATGCTCCTGAGAGCAACAACCTAAGTACTCAAACTTTAGATGCGGTCGCTTGCGTGATCGAAACGTCTAAGCGTCACGTGCACATCGGGGAACCCATCGTTGTGTCTTTTAAGATTCTCAATCGAACCAATAACCTCGACGTCCGCAATTACAACATTGCTGAAACTCCCGGATTTTGGAAGGAGACTGTAGATACCAGTGAGCCTCGCTGGGAGACCCAAATCATCTCTGGTCAACGTTACAATGTGGCCAATGTCCGAACCATGATTCTCTTCCCGCAACAAACCGGAACATTAACCATAGACGGATTTGACCTTGATGGATACGTTCGAACCAGTTTCTTTGATGGCAAAAGCATCAAGGCATCGGCAGATCCTGTGAAAATTCATGTCAACCCCTTGCCTGAACCCATTCCAGCAAACTTTCTTGGAGCATTTCGCAACTTGGAATTGAATTCAACCCTTTCATCCAATAAATGTTTGACAAATGAAGCATTGACCCTGGAATTAACGTACAGCGGGGATGGAAATTTGAAATTTATTCAAGAACCAACATTGGAATGGCCTGGTGAGTTTGAGGTATTTGATGCCGAGGTAATCGACCGTATTAAAATCACCAATAAGGGAGAATCTGGCCGACGTACTTTCCGCTATGTGGTCATTCCTCGTGCACCTGGCAATTATGAACTGCCAATACCTGAAGGTGATTGGTTCAATTGGAAATCGGACGAATACCAATCACTGACCAATGAACCCATTCCCTTGGTAGTCGGGAAAAATGAGCAAGCTGGATCTGGCCAAGCAACATTCAACTCGAAATCTGACATTCAAGTTTTAAATCAAGACATCAATTACATCCATACGGAATGGAATGGCCCCTGCCTCCCGAAATCTAAATGGGACAATCGAAAACCCATAATGGGTTTATTACTTTCCCTTGGACCGATGTTTTTTGGCCTATCCATTTGGATGCGCCGGAGACGCGACCAAGATGAACTCAATCCGCTGAAGGCACGCAAGCGACGCGCTCGCCAGCAAGTCCGCAGCGAATTGCGCGAAGCCAAAAAACGCATCAACTCACCAGCAGAATTTTATCCTGCGCTTGGAGCTGGATTGGAACAATACCTCTTGGCAAAATTTGAATGGAACGCGAGCCAACTCAAGCGTGAAGCAGTGTTGAGTAAACTGAAAAGTCACGCACCTCAATGGACAAGTGCATGGAAAGAACTTTTGGAAGAATTGGACCTGGCACGCTATGCACCTGCCAGTGCCTTATCTCCTCAGGAATTATTTAAAAAGGCCGAGCAATTGGTCAATGAAACTGAAAAATCATGGAACGCATGAACTTAAAAGCGCTCTCCATCATTTTTTTGATGAGCTGCGCAGCTCTTTTTGCGAAAGCCCAGGACGTTGAATCCCTCTTTAATCGGGCCAATGAAGCTTATTCTGCCGGAAACTATGAATTGGCTATTGCTACTTATGATTCCATTTTGACGGACCATATGCATGCCGAAAGCGAATTCAATTTGGGAAATGCCCACTACAAAATGCAATCTTGGGCCAAAGCCATTCTGCATTATGAAAGGGCCGCTCTTTTGTCCCCGAATGACCCGGACATCAAAACGAATCTCACCCTTGCCAATTCAAAAACGAAAGATCGAATTGAATCCATTCCTTCGAATGGACTCATTGACATCTGGGAGCGTATCACTGCACCTGGTCGATTTCAGTTTTGGATGATCCTCCTGATCATTTCGTGGAACGCAGCATTTGCTTCATTTGCTTGGAGGATTTGGGTCAAAAAGACAGAGAATAGAAGGGTACTCGGATCTTTCGCTACCATCATGCTTACAATGGGATTTCTGACTTTTTTCCTCACCTATTCCACGGCTCAACGAATACAATGCAGCCAAGCCGCAATTGTCATGGCCACCGAAACATCGGTTCACAATGAGCCAGGACAGGAAAGCCTTGTCCTATTCATGTTACACGAAGGAACAAAAGTCACCGTTCTCCAGCGCGAAGCTGATTTTTGGAAAGTTCAGCTATCCAATGGAAATACAGGCTGGATGACCGCCGGAGATTTAGAAGAAATTTAGACCAACTTTAGGGCTACTGTTTTATCAATTCGAGCTTCCATTGCGTAGCTCTACCATTCCGATCGGTTCCGACTAATTCGTAGAAGCCTGAGGAAAATCCATCGAACCGCATCAAATGAACGTTGGATTCAATCCTGAATTCACCCACGATTTTTCCGGATGCGACCTCATACAAACGAGCTGTAGAACCGACCATCCAGCCCTCCAAAGTCACAATATCACGCGCTGGATTTGGGTAGCCCGTAGCGAGTTGTTCAGCGGATTGTCCAATGTCCTCTCCAGAAGCCAAATCATACAAAATGATATCATCGACTGCCGCTTCGATTAGTGATCCTCCATCGAGGTATTCTCCAATGGTCGTGCTGTCAGAAGCAATAAATCGCATTCTGAATTCATCGGTCGGCTCGATGACATCAGCAACACGAAATGCATTTCTGCGCCAAGAGACATCCTGTTGCAAGGTGTTTTCCAAATATTGCCAAGTCGCTCCACCATCATTGGACAACTCCACTTGCCACCAATCCGTACCGGGATTGGCACCAGAGGGAGGTGCATTGACGTACCATCGCCAATACGTCATGATGGGATTCTCAAAACCGGTCAAATCGATGATTGGTGAGAGAAGCGTGGTCTTTCCTCCATCGACATCATTCACCCCTATCCCATCGTTGACCCCAGGATTAAGTCCCGTAACAAAAGCATATCCCGCTAAACCAAGCGTATGATCTTGTGTAGGCGCCACTATGGTGCTGGGGTCATTAAACTCTGCATATGAACCAACGGGAATGGCCTCTTCCCAAATGCCTGTGGTGGCATTATCTTGACCTGGGATGCCCGTGGTCCAAGCTCCGAAATCAGAGTATTCGTCCGAATCGTTTATCAGCACAGGTTCAACACCAACCAGCAAATAATGGGGCAAATTGGGATAAACTTCATTGGACGCAGCAAATGGGTTGACCGCAGACAGGCCCCCAAAATCATCTGTGATTCCCATGTAATAGGCAATGACAGATCCCGCCGGCTGCGCAGGAATCTCAGCAATAAATTCCCCATTTCCCAGAGGATTTTCCATGGCTACTTGATTCCATTCTCCTCCTATTTCGGTCTGATACCAAAGGTTCACCGCATCGAAATAAAGGCTATAAGGGAACACAATAAAGGTTTCCGCCTCAACAAGAATTGTCGACTCTGCTTCTGCAAACTCTTCGGGATTGTGGTCAATTTCTGCATAGCTAAACACGGAGATTCCGTGGATGTCAAATCCTTCTACTATGGCAGCGGCGTTAGGCGTACCATTTGACAAATCCCCATCGTCATCGTCAGCTTGCAATACATCAATCAAAACATCGGTAAACGCCTGTCCTTCGCTGCCATTTGGTGCCGTGGCCTGCAATCCAGCATAGGCGTCAACAAATAATTCCATGGTTGCCGCCCAATCTCCTCCCATCAGCAAATGGGTATCATACCATGCGCCACAAATGATTTCACCATCCGCGTGAACCTCGCCCACTAAATCCTCAGGATACACCTTCGGATCAATGTCATATCTCCGAATACCATCCTCATTATCCGAATAAAAACCCTTGCCTATCTCAGCAATATCGCCCAAAGACATGGCCCATAAATCAGCATAGCCTTCCCCCATTGCCCCGTTATTGAAATTGCTTCCCAAGCTACTGTAATAATAATCGTTGATACCGTGTCCGTATTCATGCCAAACGACATCGGCAATCAATGAAGTTGGGTTGCACCCTCCGCCTTCGTCATAAAAATTGACGCTTTGGCCATCGTAAAACGCATTGCACTCTCCCTGAACATCAATGTTAGTCGGAAGCGACCAGTCAAGATCTGTAAAATCTGACATGTAGACTTTCATGTGGTCGTGAATCAACGAAACCGAACGGTATGCCGATCGTTCTTTTTTGTTCCCTAGACTGGACAAGTCCAAATCATTGTAACCATCCTCGAATTGGACGCCAAGATTTGGGGTGGTGCCATTAGTGTAGACCGTGCTCCAAAGCCCTTCCAAAGAAACGTCAACAAATTGTGGTCCACTTCCCTCACTAATGAATCCACCATCTGCATCAGTATACACCTGCCCACCTGCAATGGGCAAATTCAGAGCCGGCAAAGGAAAGGAAGCGGACTCTATGTAAGGATACAATTCATGAACATCGGCCGAAATGGTTCCGCTGATCACCATCGCCTGGCTTGGACGATCAAACCCCATGCGATGCACGGTGCGTTCTGGTTTACCATTTCCAGCTGCCATTCCTGACTTTCCATCAATATGCAAAACACGGTTTTGCCTCCAAATGACTTCGCCTGTATGAACATCCACCCCTGTTTCATACCTGCGCGGGATGGCACCGACTCGCCCGGATATGTACCAAATTTTTACCTTGTGCCAATCCAAATCCGATGCTTCATCTCGTGTTGGAACCCACATCAAGTCACCCTCCAAGGGATCGGACCATTCATCCAATTCAACGCCATTCATTGCTGCCTCAATTTGGGCCAGATTTGAAAGCTCTACTTGATCAGACGCAGGAATGTTTAGATACCAATCTGCACCCCACATCACCAACTTATCATCCAACCACTTGGTTACGATTCGTCCTCCTTTTACTGGGATGCCATTCCATTTTTGTTGAGCAAAGGCCCATTGGTGCTTTCCCATTTTGGACTCTTGCATCCATGTTCCATCAAACTCGATTCCGAAATTCGAAAGCTCCGAATCCACGAAATTTTGTGCGCGCTCAACAACCGTCGAACCCGCCATCTCTATACCGGGTCCAAAAGCTCGATGAGGTAGCCCTGAAGTAGACCCCATGATGCAACGCCAGCGGGGATGCTCCTGCCCCCACTCATTCCAATATGACTGCTCGCGCAATGCTCGTTGTTCATCTTCAGTCGGATCATCTTGTAGCGGCACCATGCGAACTTCTGCCGGATCATGGATTGCATCAATGGTGTATGATGCCGGAGTTTGGGACCAGGACAAAGGGACTATCAAGCAGCTTATCGCTAAAAATGCCAAAAAGGACAATGGGGTTTTCATCACAACAGGTTTGGTGTGGTAATTTAACCCCAAAGTCCCAGCAAAAGTTGCACATCGTAGGCCCTCCCTCACTTCGAACAATGAATCACATTTTTTCATCTGGTCTAATCGTTCTTTTTGCCCTTTCTTCGGTTGGATGCAGCCGTCTCCAAAACCCCAATCAATTGACCTGGAATCCTGGGGAATCTCCAGATTACAAATTAGCAGATGCTTGGATATCCTTGCCAAACCGAATGGATCCTTCAGATGAAGTCCCTAAGGGTTTGCCAGATTCATTGAACTTCGACAAACAGAGCGAATTGGAAGTAGACGTTTTTTTCGTTCATCCGACCATGTATTTCAAAGGTGACCATTGGAATGGGGATTTGGACGACCAAAAACTGAACAAAGCGAACGAAGAAACTCCCGTTCGACTTCAAGCAAGTGCCTTCAACATTGGAGGTAAATTATATGCTCCTCGTTATCGTCAGGCGCATATCGGTGTTTTTACCTGGCAAGACGACACTTCATGGCGAGCATTGGAGCTTGCATACGATGATGTGCGATCCGCGTTCATTCATTATTTAGAAAATTGGAATGACGGAAGGGGAATCATCCTCGCGGGTCATAGTCAAGGAAGTTGGCATGTGCGTTGGTTACTCCAAGAGTTTTTCGATGGTAAGCCTCTTCAAAATCAACTGGTCGTAGCGTATGCACCAGGATTCGATTTTTACGAATCTGACTTCGAGGAACTGCCTTATTGCAAATCAGCGAATCAGACCGGATGCGTGTGTTCTTGGATGTCATACGGCGAGGGGTACTTTCCAGCTTGGCTAGAGCACAATGGTCAAACGCCCATGTGTGTTCATCCGGTAACCTGGCAAACTCATGGCGCTAATGATTTTCAGTCGCATTCTGGCGTGGTTTTATCTCAAATGCGGTTTGCACATCCTCAATCAATCGAAGCCCACATTGAACGTGGAGTCCTTCAAATTCACGAGCCAAATGTCCCTTTTGGAAAGGTGCTCCAGCGCCAAAACTGGCATATCGGCGACATCAATTTGTTCTGGTCTAACATCCGAACCAACGCACGTTTGCGTGCAGTAGAATTTCGACCAAACTCTTCAAATAGCAATTGAACGCTCGGAAATATCGACTCAAGCGGAAAATCACTTATATTGCACTTAGATTAACCAAATCCTGACTAGTGCGCATTTCCATCTTCGCCATCGTTGCTTTGATTACCGCATTCGTGTTCGTTCCCATCCATGATATGGAAGCGCAAGAAACGATTGACATTCCCTATTTGTGCGATAGCATTCCATATAACCCGGATGTGAATTGTGATTCCCTGATCAACTTTGAGGATTTCACGGCCGTTTTGGCGCTGTGGTCTGCAGAATTCTTACCGGAGGACAGCTTATTGATTTTACCTCAAGATTTAGATCCAGACCCAACAAATGAATTGCAATGGTTGGCACTCGATGGTGACACGTTGCGATTAATGTTGCCTGACAATTCCATTTTCAGTTCGGTTTACATCGGAGGAAGTGCGGGCGCAAATGGCATGGATGGCGCTGATGGGATGAGCGCTTATGAACTCTGGATAGAAGAAGGATTTGAGGGAACCGTTGCTGATTTTTTGGCAAGCCTGATTGGACCACAAGGCGAACAAGGATTACCAGGTATTGATGGCGCGGTTGGAGCCACCGGACCGGAGGGACCGCAAGGACCGCAGGGCGAACAAGGATTGCCCGGTTTTGACGGAGCGGAGGGAGCCACCGGACCTGAGGGACCGCAAGGACCACAAGGACCACAAGGACCGCAAGGACCACAAGGACCACAAGGTGAACAAGGATTGCCCGGTTTAGACGGAGCGGAGGGAGCAACTGGACCGGAGGGACCACAAGGGGAAAATGGATTCAGTTCTTATGAAATCTGGGTGGCTCATGGCAATGTGGGAACTGAAGCCGAATTTTTGGCGAGCCTGATTGGACCACAAGGTGAACAAGGGCCGCAGGGACCACAGGGCGAACAAGGATTACCCGGTTTAGACGGAGCGGATGGACCGCAAGGGCCGCAGGGTGAACAAGGACCGCAGGGACCTCAGGGCGAACAAGGATTGCCAGGTTTAGACGGAGCGGATGGAGCCATCGGACCTGAGGGACCGCAAGGACCGCAAGGCGAACAAGGATTGCCCGGTTTAGACGGAGCTGAGGGAGCCATCGGACCTGAGGGACCACAAGGACCACAGGGACTGCAGGGCGAACAAGGATTACCCGGTTTAAATGGTGCGGATGGAGCAACCGGACCTGAGGGACCGCAAGGACCTCAGGGACCTCAGGGACCTCAGGGACCTCAGGGTGAACAAGGATTACCCGGTATAGACGGAGCGGATGGAACAACCGGACCTGAGGGACCGCAAGGACCACAAGGTGAACAAGGACCTCAGGGTGAACAAGGACCTCAGGGTGAACAAGGACCTCAGGGTGAACAAGGACCTGAAGGGATTAGCGCTTATCAAGTCTGGCTGAATCTAGGAAACGAAGGGACGGAGCAAGAATTTATTGAAGCATTGTCTGGTGGGTCGGCCTTTTCTCCATCCGTTCATGGAGTCTTTGACTCAAACAATGACGGCAATGTATTCACTGTTGAAAATGCAATTTCTACCCTTTCAGTTGAACTGTGGGGAGCATCAGGTGGAAAAGGAGGAGATATCTGTGGGCAAACATTGGGTGCGAGCTCCTGTAATTTGTGTGATGCTACTGGAGGCCAGGGTGGTCGGGCGCTAAAAGTTGTAAGCATGATTTACAACTTGGCGCAAGGCGATGTAATTGAATTAAATCATGCAGCTGCAGGTTCAGATTCTGGGGAATTGATCACGTGCAATCCCGGGCTCACAGGTTGGACCAATTGGGACTGCGGGCCAGCATCAAACGGAGCTGATGGAGGAACCACCCAACTGCTTTTGAATGGCGAAGTATTGGCTGAAATTACCGGAGGTATTGGAGGCTCTGGCGCCTGCATAGGTTGCCAAGGGGATGGCTGCTTCAATGGTGATCCAGGTGAAAATGGCACTTTGAGTACGACAGTCGCATGGATGACTGTTTTGAGCACAGACGAATTGGAAAATAGCACCAGCTCACGTTTGATCCTTCGGTACTGATTCGGTCGCTATCTTGCGGCCCAATTCCAACGTTTTGGTTCGCACATGGCGCTGATAGAAGAATTTGAGAAAACTGGCAATTGGCTCTTCAAAGGCCGATCCTTCTTCCCCCTTTTGTTGTACGTCTTCATGGCGGCCATTATTGGCTTTCAACTCGACCCCTTTTTCCAAACCTTTGACCCGGTTTCAGCGGTCGCCTGCATTGCGATTTCCTTATTCGGCCAACTCATCCGCGCCCTCACCATCGGCTACACGCCGCGCGGCACCTCGGGCCGCAACACCAAGGACGGCCAAATCGCCGAAGTCCTGAACACGAGGGGCATGTACAGCCTCGTACGCCACCCCCTCTACCTCGGCAACTACTTCATGTGGCTGGGTATCATGATCTACGTGGGCAACGTGTGGTTCACGGTGGTGTGCAGCCTTATTTATTGGCTGTACTACGAGCGCATCATGTTCGCTGAAGAAGCTTTCCTGCGCGGCAAATTCGGCCAAGCCTACCTGGATTGGTCGGTGGACGTACCATCATTTTGGCCGCGCAACCTGCGTTGGACCGCGCCGGATGTCGCGTTTTCCCTGCGCAACGTCCTGAAGCGCGAATACAACGGCTTCTTCGCCATTTTCGTGAGCCTCGCCGTCATCTCAGCTGCAAAAAACGCGGTGCGCGGTGCCGACGCGTGGGTGGACATCCTCGTGCCGTTTTGGCAATACACGCTGCTCGCCACGTTCATTATATTCTTCACGCTACGCAGTCTCAAGCGGTTCACCCGCGTGCTGCATGTCGAGGGGCGGTGAGAGTAATTTGGATGCGTTATTTGGTTTGAATTCTATTAACTTCCTGCTGAAATGGAAGTAGAATGAACCAATCCTCTCAACGACAAGCCGTCCAAACCGAAATCGACAACCTCGAGACGTTTGAGAAGCACGGCGAGAGCTACGCCAACGCCGACGGACGCCACGGTTGGCGCAACCCCATCCGGTCCGATACCGGCCCCATCATCGAGGCCATTGTGATGGCGAACAGTCCGAAGCGCATCCTCGAAATCGGCACGGCTCACGGACTGTCGTCGCTCTACTTCATCGCTGGCTCGGAGGATTGGAATGCGGTCCACATGGACACCATCGAATTCCACGAAGAAGTCGCGTCGGCAACACAGGAGCGCATGGACAAACTCGGCGTGCCGATGAAGGTGCTTTGCGGCGAGGCCGGCGCCGTGATCCGGGAGCTGCTCGACACGCCTTACGACATGGTCTTTTTCGATGCACAGAAGAGCCTGTACCACGAGCAACTGCTCGCGTTGATTGACCGCGGACTCATCGGGCCCGGGACGGTATTGTTGGCGGATAACGTCACGGACCGGCAGGCGGAGTGCCAATCGTTTTTGGACTGGTTTGTTGAACACGGATTGCTGCACCGCATAGTGCCCACAGAGTGCGGCTTGCTGGTGTGCCGGCTGCCCAAAGACTTCTCAGCATGAGCCAGGAGACGGCCTATTCCGGCGACAAGCCGTCGCTCGACGTATTTGGGCCCACGGAGCGCATTCCGGAATTGGGCTTGATTTACCAAAAGTTCCGGGGCAAGCGCTACCCGCCGTTCATCAGCATCGATGCGACGAAGCGGCTGATGAACGAGTGGCATACCGACGAGCACGACATCATCATCTGCACCCACCAAAAAGTGGGCACGCACCTCACCAAAAAATTCGTGGTCGAGCTGTTGCGTGCGACGCACGATTTCCCTGAAGGTTCGGGCCTCGCCAACGGCGACATCGGACACGGCACGGTGCGTTGGCCCGAAGTCACGGCGTCTCAGCACGGCGTCGAATCGATTTTTGATTGGATCGAAGAAACCAAGGGCCACCCCCGCGTTTGGTACACCCATTGCTGCCGGGAGGACCTGCCGGTTCACCGAATCCACCCCAAAACGCGCTTCATCATCGTCGTGCGTGACCCGCGCGCGGCCATCGTGAGCCAGTTCCACTTCTACAAAAAGCACCCGCTGCTGGGAGCGAACCAGGACATGACGATAGAAGCTTTGGCCGAGTACTTTGTCCAAGGCAAGCTTTACTTCGGAGGTTACCATGAGCATGCGTTGAGCTGGATGAACAAGGCGCGCTCGGAGATTAAAATCGAGCAGGCCATTTTCTTACGCTACGAAGAGTTGGTCGAGGACAAACTCAACGCCGCGCGGCTCCTCGCCCGCTTCCTAGCTCCGCACAAACACGTCCCGGATGAAGTCCTCGAGCAGGTCATCGCAGCCACCGAGTTCAACACCATGAAACAAAGCATCGTGGAGAACCCCCAGAGCTTTCATTTCAATCCCAATGTCTTCTTCCGCAAGGGCAGAACCGACGAATGGCAAGAAGTGCTGTCGGAATCTGTTCAAGAAGCCATCAACGAAAAATCCCAGCGGCTGTGGGGCGACAGGTACGCCGGAGGACCCAATTGGAACGATTTTCCGAGCCTGAGTTCGGAAATAAACCGCCTCAACGCAGAAGACTCGACCACCACTTCGAACCAATTTCCGTTGGACGTTTCGGAAATCCTGGTTCGTGACCTGCACGTCATGGCCGATGAAGTGCGTAAAACACCGGCCGACAAACTGTGGGAAACCGTGCCAGGCATCAACAATTCTGTGGGCACCTTGGCGTGGCACCTCTGTGGCAATTTGCGGCACTTCTTCGGCGCCGTCCTCGGTGGCGACGGCTACGTTCGGCAACGCGAAGCCGAATTCAGCACCCGCGGGCTCACCCACGACGAACTCGTCGCCGAGATTAAAGCCACTGCCGCCGCTGTCGAAGCCGCCCTCACCGGCCTCGACCCCAACCGCCTCAATGAAGAGATGCCCAATCCCCCGCCTCATCACCAAGGCCGCACCGTGCGTTTTTTCATGTTACAGATGGTCAGCCACTTTCAGCGGCACCGCGGCCAACTCGATTATTTGCGGCGGATTTTGGGGGATTGAGGGGAGAATAAGCGGAGAAAGAACGAAGACCAACAAAAAACGGCGCCCCTTTCGGAACGCCGTCGTTGCGTCGTGGGTGGAGAATATCGGAGTCGAACCGATGACCTCTTGCATGCCATGCAAGCGCTCTAGCCAGCTGAGCTAATCCCCCAAAAGAACTTGGTTGCCAAGTGTAAACAAATATACAAGATTTCTTTTCATCGGGCCACTGATTTACGGTGCAGCAATAACGGGTAATTGCTCGATTTTAGGCAAGCGAAATGCTTTGCATCCATTTTTTCCAACACCCACCAGCCAATATTCATTTTTATAATACATTCCCGATTGATTCAGCACCTCCACTTCAAGTTGCGGTACTCCTTCCCTCGTTTCCTCATAGAAATTCCGTCTACCAGCCCAAGCACTTTCTCCCACTGTTGTAGACACTAGACCGAGCGGAATGAGAACAGAATCCGTTGCCAAGAACCACTCCTCATAGTGCTCCTCATTGACCAATCGATCTGACTCAATGTGATACAGTCGCTGTTTTCGCAAATTGCTTTCCACACCTGGCAAAACATCTTGGTACGTAAAAATTGAGACCCTCTCCGCCTTCGAATCAATGGAAATGCAGGAGTACTCCCCTATTTGGTATCGGGTTGAATTGCATCCATTCAATGCAATCAGCAACGCAATCAGCAACGCAATCATCAATGCAAGAAGTTGAATCTGAGTTTTCATTTCAATGTGAAAGCAATAAGCATTCCAAATTCTAGCCATCTATTTTTAATGCATCCGTTTTCTGCGCATCAATCCTCCAATTTGACGATACGGGTGATGTCACTTTTCGGTTTTGATTCAATTGAATTTAACTGTATCCAATAGCAACCTGAAGGCAGGTTTTCAAGATTGCCAGATGTGCCATTTCCACTTAAGACCGGTATACCCAGTCCATTGAATACCGTCCAGCCTTCTATCGCCGGGGACGATTCAATCCAAAATGCTCCTTTCGTGGGGTTTGGATAAACTCGGCTACCGACCGATTCAGCAAGCAAAGGAACCGAAACCACGTCATCTTCAATGAGAAGTTCAACTTCCTCGATGTATCCGGAAATACCCGCATTGGGAATTTGCAAGAGATAAATATCCTCCCTTCCATTGGAGAATGCATCAGAAGCTCCTACAATCCAAATGCGATTGCTCTCATCGTTCAACATGGCTTTCGGCTCATCATCTTCTGCTGTTCCAAATGATGGCCCACCCTGCCATGCCCCAGTAGTTCCTGACCAACGAGAAAACAATAATTCTTCACCGCCAAGCCCCAACTCATTCGTTTGAGCTACCGTTGCAAAAGTGCTATCATTAAACCATGTAGCATCAACGGCATGAATATCAAATCCTGACCCGGGAATGGTTTGCAAATACGGTTCCTGCATGCCTTCATCAAAACATGAAAAAGCCAGACGGCTGTTTCCATCCATCTCAAGGTTCATCAACGCTACGACGCGACCATTTCGCTCGTCCAGTGCAACAGCCTGAGTGGGTTCTTCCCATGAGCTTTCATAGGACCATTCAACAACATTGAATGGAGGATTCAAAGCAAAAAGTTGAGCATGCTCATCGCCATTGATAGTACAGAAGACCAGCAATGTATTTCCTAAGAATAAAGCATCCACCACATCTTCCTCTGCTGAAGAGGAAATCACTGCCTCCGAGACCAGTGACCATTGATTTTCCAACCAAACATGTCCTAAAATTGCCACATCACTAACCCCCGACGCATAAGTTTTCCCAATGGACCATAACGTGTCATTTCGCTCTGTAATCCGCGTCGGAATATCCCAGGCTTCAGTTCCCCAGTGCCATTCCGTCAGCAAGTTCCCAGCAGCATCCAACGTATAACCTCCCCAGTCGTAAGCATTTTCCACTCCACCGTATCGCAACCCCAAAACCGACAGGTTTCCATTGCTGTGTTCTACTGCGTCAACAGGTTGGATCAAGGGATCATCGGCAATCGTCGTTTGCCAAACCACATCAAACGTCGAGTCCAATCGATGAACCCACGCGTGGGGCATTCCTGAACTGGTGCTATTTGTTGAGCTCAACATCAATACATCACCATTTGATAAAGGAATCAATTTCACACCTCGGTCATCCTGTTGGCCGCCAATGATCTTGACCAAAACGGTGTCACTTTGAGCCTGTCCTAATTTGATGCCCATCGATAGCATGAGGGCAGCAAATAGCGCAACTTTATTCAGCATGGACCGCTTCATGCACACGCTTCAACTTTGATAGTAACCCGGGTAGTTTGACCAATGGCAACATGTTGGCTCCGTCTGAAAGGGCTTCCGAAGGCTTGGGATGTGTTTCTACGAAAATCCCATCCGCTCCAGCAGCTACAGCAGCCTTTCCAATGGTTTCAATCATTTCTGGTCGGCCTCCCGTGACACCAGCTTGCTGATTCGGTTGTTGGAGACTGTGGGTGATATCCGCAATCGTTGGTGCCCATTGCTTCATAACAGGAAAACCACGCATATCTACCACCAAATCTTGGTACCCCATCATCGTCCCTCGTTCAGTCAACCACACCTTATGGTTACCCGAATCTTTTATCTTCTGCACGGCATGACGCATGGCCTCAGGTGAGAGGAATTGCCCTTTTTTTACATTGACCACTTTGCCTGTTTCAGCTGCTGCAACCAGCAAATCGGTTTGACGGCACAGAAATGCTGGGATTTGGAGGACATCCACATAGCTCGCAGCCAATGCGGCTTCCTGCGCCGAATGAATGTCCGTCGTGGTGGCAACACCAAACCTTTGTCCGACTTCCGCGAGAATTTCTAATGCCCGTTCATCTCCGATACCCGAAAAACTATCCAACCGAGATCGATTGGCCTTTCGATAAGACCCTTTGAAAATGATTGGGAGGCTTAAATCATGGCACACCTGGACCACTTGCTCGGCTATTTGCATGACGATTTCACGCCCTTCGATAGCGCATGGACCAGCAATGACTTGAAGCCGTCCATCTGCGGTCCATCCAGATTGATTCAACTCAAATTCTCGATCCATTCTTTTGATTTGGCATTGATCCTAAGCCTCAAAGGTCGTTACTTCCAGTGAAAATCATTCCAGATTGATCATTTCAGATTTTGAAATTGAACTGTCAATCCCCGACCGTAGGCTGAATTTGATCCCCAACCAAATGGATCTTCGATGTAAAAGACCCATCCATGATGGCCGGGTTTTCGCCAGCGCGCCCAGGCCGCTGGTCTCAATCGCCCCCATCCTCCCGCAATCAATTGGACCCCCGTCTGCCAGTTCTTTCCAATCGCCCTGCGGTATCCGGTAATCGCCTGAGGCAATGGCATCCATTCCCCCAATTGCACTTGAAAATCCCATCCTGATCGGGGGCCCAAAGGATATTCCATGGATGCATCTAAACGAGCAGGCAGACCACGAGGTCGCCATCGAGCGGTATCGGAATGGACGATGCCTTCACCGAAAGCATCGGATTGTATCGCTTCCAACGACAAGTCATTGCCAGTAAAAGTCAACCCCGAAGTCTCGACCAACGTATCTACACTGACCGTTGCCAATTCAGGCGATAATACAACGCCTAAATTTTGCAACCTGACATGGAATGCGAATGGAGCCTCTGCGCGCAAGAAATGCCATTCAGCATTGATCGCTGTCCCCCAGCCCATTTTTTGAGCGACATCGACATCTGCACGAATGTATCCAATGAGTGAATCAATGGATTCATCTACATAAAACTGACCATTTCGTATTTGAGCATCAAAGTGACGAGGATTGCATACCACGCCCCACTCAATTCGATTCTGATTTTTCCCCTCCAAGCCTATGGATGCGTTGACCCATCCCGTTGTTCGAATCCTCGATCCGTCCAAGACATCCCACCTGCCCAAGTGACCTCCATTGCCCATAAAAAGTAGGTCAAACAACTCAGGAGTCCAGCGAATATCGCCTAACCACTTTCCTTGAACTGAGCCACAAAGCCTCAAGTCAGTGTCTTTCCATTGCCGATAGGACGACCATTTCCAATCCGCACCCGCAACAAATCCAAAAGCGCCTCGATCAGCTCCTTGCGCCGTCCGTGCCTCCTCTACCAATGTTCGATCGATGTGACCTCCTTGAATGAAAAGTTTCCCTAATTCATGATCTAAGGTGTTCGAACGATGTTGACCCCAAATCGTCAATTTCCATGGCAGCGAATCCAATTGAGCTTCAGCAGCGGTCGAAAACAACAGCACAGCACAGAAGAGTTGGACAACTTTCTTCATTGCACCACGACGTCATAGGATCCTTCAAACGCCACCTGAATTCTCATTCGTTCCATTCCTGTGAATGAAACTGGCCCTTCCGAATTCATTGCTGCTTCTATCGTCAAACTCCCAGCGGACGCAACCCTCAGCTCATCGACAGGAATTCGAATTTCCATGATTTCACTGCCTGGAAACGCCTGCAGACTTCCTTCAAATGCATCCGGCTCCAATTCAAACTCATCATACGTCCAAACCCCAGCGAAATCCCAATTTATTGGGAATCCATTGGTTAATCTTATGATCAAATTCCCCTCAAATCCCGGTAAATCCGTTCCTTCAAAATCCAACGTTCGAATCAATTTGAATTGTTCCACCGCGCCAGTCAATGGCCATTCAAAATCCAAATACAAGGCCGGGGGCACACGGGTGTCGAAATAATCGTTCCCTCCAGAGACGTCCCCAAGTGGATTCAACAATCCTTCACCATCGACTCCTACTTCATCCGGGAAATAGCTCAACAAGTCAAAGAGCGCAGGAGACGTATCCAACAAATCCATTTGCCATATGGATGGCTCAACTTCCCCTGAACTCCAATCTGCTCTCCCCACCAATTGCGGTACTCCAAATTCTGGGTGATTCAATGAAACGCCGTCAATTAGCATGGAATTGAGTTGCAAACGCAAATCCGCAGCGATGGTATTGTGAAATTCCAATGTGGCTCGTGATGGGTTAATTTCCAAGAAACCGGTGGGGAGGTTCATGGAATCCGCTAGTTGTTGATTGACTTCAAAATCAATACTCTCTTGACCAAAATAACCCGCTACTTCTTGTACCATAAGGTCTTGAAAATGCATGGTTACGCGGATGCTATCTGAACCATATACCTGAGCCGTGTCTGCGATATCTGGGGGCGTTCCAATGATCAATTGGCTCGCAATCCGGTTCACTTCATTTCCTGAGATTCCGGTCAAGTCAATTCGGGCTCCAGACAAATCGATGATGCCTTCTTCTGTCTGAAAGGCCACTCCATCGCTTGGAGGAAGTATCACCTTCAGCTCAACAGCTTGATCCGAGATCGTGACGCTCGGGAAAATGTAATTCAGGTCTACATATCCATTCGTGGAACTTTCGACTGAATACACGATTCGTCCAGATTCCAACACTATTTCAGTAAACGCCTGCTCGATGCCTTGAAAGACGATGTCTTCCTCCGAATCCAACAGCACAGCGCCGGGAGGAACAGGAAAAGGCCCTCCTACGAATTCTGGTGTTAAAACTTCTTGAACAGTTGTATCTGGAAGTTGGGTCAAAGAAGCGATGTCCCATTCAACGATGGGACCATGAAATGCTATGACAGCCGGTGTGCCTGGCTCGATGTTGACCTCAGATTCTTCGAACGTTTCCTGCAATAAATCGGACCAGATCACCACATCATCCAAAACGGGCAATGCAACTTCGATTTGCCAAGATGTAGGTTCCCGTTTGCACCCAATGATCATCACCATCGCCATGACGAAGCCCATCACCATCCTTTGTAAATCAACCCTGGTATTCATCTCCTTTGCAAAGCGTTTAATAGCGACTGAGGCAGGTCCCATGGATCGAGGCTAATCCAAACCGCCCAAGCCAAAAGCACGCTACTTAAAGATACGAATTGTGGCGCAATCGGTAAACTCAATAAAAACAACAGGATAGACGTCGACAGTCCAAATCGAAACCAAACCCTCCAATTCGCGCTCTCCTTTTTTACGGAAAACACCAACCCTAACAACGGTGAAGCCCAAATCAAATTCCAATTGGCCCACGTGTCCTTGTGATTGGTCAGGAACCACATGAGCAAGAGCAAAATCCCCAATGTGAACGCCAGAAACTGAACCGACTTACCGAATAATTGCTCCACATTGGGTACCGCGACGCCTCTTCTTCTTTGCAACATCCTTCGGAGACTCCAAAAAACGCTCCATAGCAGGACGAGCCAGCTTACCAACAAGGGGCCTACACCCAACGGATTTTGGACAGATCGAAACCAAGTTCCTTCGGGTGGAAGCAGTTCTATGGGCACTCCAGCGATTGGTTTACCGTCCAATCTTCCCTGTTGGATTTGATGCATCAAGTAATCGGGCAAGAAACTCGAAGCACAAGGCGGCATTTCACGGTCTGAGCGCGGGCCGAGCAAAAAATCGATCCCAGACTCAATCCATTCATCTCCCTCCATGTATGGCCTTAGGGCCGATCGATACGTCATCCCATTGACCGCATCGTGCTCGCATCCGCTATTCCACCTTTCTCCGAAAATGGTGCTGAGCAATGCCAAAACCCGGGAAGAGCAATTATCCTCAAAAAACAAGTAAGCATACGTTCGATTCTCGGGCAAATGATTCCATTCAAGGTATTCCACAAACGTTCGCGCGTCTTCTGCAGACAGTTCCAAAGGCTGTTCCAAAATCGCCCTCCCAGTGATTAAATATTCCTGCTGAAATGACCCAAAGGTGGAACGTGCCAAACGATAGTTTAAATCCCCCTTCAAAAAATTCAAATAAAACCCTTCACCGAATTCAAACGTCCCATAATTGTAGGTCCAATCCACCGCAGGAAATTGCCCGAAATCTTTCACCCGAATCGCCGAATGTCCCCAGGCACTGTATAAATCTGATCCTGGCGAACCCGTCAAGATGGAAATTTCAAGTTGATCCGACCAATTAGTAGAAGCAGAAGCCGCCATCAGGTCATCGCGACAAACACCCATCAACAGCAACAACAGCGCAATCGATGTTATCAATTGACTACCATTCCAAAATCCTTTCTTGTGTTGCTTCGCCGCCCCAAAGAGCCAAATCCCTGCGTATCGATCACTTTCCCCTTGCAATTCATTCATTCGAACAGTGAGGCGCCCTCCTCGCATATCGACTTGCCGTGTTAGTGATCCTCCATGCTTATGAAAATCCGAAACTGCCGCCGCAACAGCACCTGTACCGCAAGCCCTTGTTTCAGCTTCTACACCCCGCTCGTAGGTCCGCATTTCCAGCTCGTTCTCTGAAATTTTTTTCAAGAAATCCACGTTGGTGCCCGCAGGCGCATAAGCCTGGGAATTTCGGATTTGCTTTCCCCAATGATCAACATCGAATCCGTTCAGTTCCTCGACCCATTCCAAATGATGCGGGGAACCGGTGTCCAGAAATTCGGCTTCTCTCAACCCCATCTGACTTGGAACCATTTGAGGGATCGCAATAGGACGCATTTCCACCCCGGGTAATTCCAATGATTCATCCCACTGGACACGATGCTCACCATCAAAAGCTCGAAGCACTCCCTGATTTCCAATCCAACCTTGTTCCAATAAAAAGGTGAAAAGTGCACGGCTGCCATTTCCACAAAATGAACGCGAACCGTCGGCATTCAAATAATCCATTTCCCACTCTTGAGCTCGCCCCTCATGATCCAATTTGGTCAATGGCTGAAAGAAAATCACCCCATCTGCACCCACCGAATTCACGCGATCACACATCTGACCAATGACCTCAATAGCGGGCATTTCTGGCCATTCTCTGCGATCAAGCAAAATGAAATCATTGCCTGTCCCTTCCCATTTCCAAAAATTCCTGTGCATCGCGACGAAGGTAGCCCATCCTGACTGCTCTATCTTTACCTCATTCATGAAAAAAAGGGAAGCCGTCAGCATCCAATCAAAAGCGGAAGCTCTGATTCAGGCATATCGAACAATGAGCACCGCAAGGGCCATGAGCGATTTGTATGAGTCCCATGCGCGCTTGACATCTAAATATGTTCACGCTTGCGCGCGCGGTCATGAAGCCATTCAATGGGCCACGGGACGGCTCATGGAAAAACAAGATTTTCTGAGTGCCTATTATCGTGATGATTGCTTGCTCCTTACGCTAGGAATGACCCCAAAAGAGCTGATGCTACAGCTGTTAGCCAAGGGAAGTGATCCCTTTAGCGGTGGCCGAACCTATTACAGCCATCCATCGTTGAACCACCCAGACTTTCCGCGCATACCTCATCAAAGCAGCGCGACTGGAATGCAAGCCATTCCAGCAGCAGGGGTCGCGATGGGCATTCAATACCGTGAGCTTCTGGGATTGCCTCAAGATCGTGAAGGCGGCCCGCCGGTAACAGTCTGTTCCATTGGCGATGCGGCCATGACAGAAGGTGAAGTGAGTGAGGCTTTGCACATGAGTGATTTGAGGGAATTACCAATTCTTTGGCTTGTTCAGGACAATGAGTGGGACATCTCTGCCCATCGTTCGGAAATTCGGTCGCATGATGCTTCCACGCTCGTCCAAGCATTTCCAAACATCAAGGCATTTGAAGTCAATGGATCGGATACGGAGGCGAGTATGGAAACCATGGCACTCGCTTTTCAATACATTCGTTCGAAACGCAAGCCTGTCCTGGTGCACGCCCATGTTCCATTATTGGGTCATCACACCAGCGGAGTGCGAAAAGAATGGTATCGAGACGACCTCGACGAGCACGAAAAACGAGATCCCCTTTTGCTGTTGGAGAAAAGGCTTCTGAAGCTAGGTTTTGATGCGCAAGAATTGAGTCAAATCCGCGTCAAATGTGCGACTGAGGTCAGCGAAGCATTCGCTGAGGCTCAATCCGCTCCAGAGCCTGACCCCCATATGCTCGAAAAGCATGTATTCGCCCCGACTGATGTGATTTCAGAATCTGGAAACCGAATAGGAAAGGATGCTGAACCAACCCTCATGGTCGATTGTGCATTGCATGCTATGCAGGAATTGCTCCATGAACACCCGGAAGCGCTGCTGTACGGACAAGACGTTGGAGGCCGCTTGGGTGGAGTCTTTCGTGAAGCTGCCACACTCGCCCAAAAATTTGGAGACAATCGGGTTTTCAATACGCCGATCCAAGAAGCATTCATCATTGGCTCGACAGCAGGGATGTCAGCGGCTGGATTAAAGCCAATTGTTGAAGTGCAATTCGCGGATTATTTATGGCCGGGATTGAACCAACTGTTCACAGAACTAAGTCGGAGTTACTTCTTATCCAATGGTCAATGGCCCATTCACAGTGTGATTCGCGTACCCATTGGAGCCTACGGATCTGGTGGGCCCTATCACAGTTCCAGCATCGAATCGGTATTGGCAAACATCAGGGGAATCAAAATTGCTTACCCCTCGAATGGTGCGGATTTGAAGGGTCTTTTGAAGGCCGCATTTTACGACCCAAATCCTGTCGTAGTCTTAGAGCATAAAGGTTTGTATTGGTCCAAAATTCCAGGGACGGAAGAGGCAAAAGTCATTGAACCAGATGCCAACTATCTCGTGCCTTTGGGGAAGGGACGTATGGTGAGAACCGTCCGTGAAGTAGGGAAAGAAAGTTGCTGCACCATCATCACCTATGGTCGCGGTGTGTATTGGGCTCAAGAAGCAAGTCTGGGATTCGAAGATCGAGTCGAAATTTTGGACTTGAGGTCCATTAGTCCATTGGATTTTGAATTGATCAGCGAGCGAATCAAGAGGACACACAGAGCATTGATTGTTACAGAAGAACCCGAGTTTTCCGGATTTGCTCAGTCCATTGCTGGAAGAATTGGCTCACATTTATTCGAATCACTGGATGCCCCAGTAAAAGTGGTTGGCTCGATGGAAACCCCTGCCATTCCGCTCAACGAAGGATTGGAACAATTTGTGCTAGTGAATGCCGAAAAAGTGCGCTCATGCTTACTGACTACGCTCAACTATTAAAATTAACGATCGCGCTATTGCTCATTTCATGGGACATCTCAGTGAGCGCCCAGTCCAATACATCCTGGAGCGGCAGTGCCCACTATGCTGTTACACCATTGGTGCAAGATTCCACAGAATGGGATTACTTACCCTTGGAATTGGATTTTGAAACGAACGGCAGCGAATGGAGAATCAGTGAACGTGGAACCAGTTTTGAGCGTATTTGGCATGGCCGATTTGATTCAGAAAATTATCGCGTTTTCTTCCACTTTTTAGGGCACGCCGTGGAGCTTTTGGAGCCATGTCAAAATGAGTCGAATGATTCTGTTATCCATCCTGAAGATCTCGGACGCGCTCCTTGCTGCTGGGGCATTGCGCAATTGCCAGTGGAGATTAAACTCCAAGATGGTCCGGCGCGGTACACCATCAATTTGACCCGTCATCAAGCGATTCGACCGAACAAATGGCCAGAAAACCATTTCGTATTTCCTGATGGCTATGAACCCATGGAGCGTGAAGACCTAGCCGCCTTGCTTTATCGCATTTCGATGACATCAGAATAATGCGATAGTTGTCGTTTTAAACTGATTTTCAAGCAGTTCAGGCACCTCATCATCTTATCCCACTAGGCTTTGATGAACATTTGAGCCAAATCTTGGATTAGTGTGAACAATGGGTACACTTCAATCGGACATGGTGGTGAGAATTGAGCACATTGAACACGAAGCGCCCGATACTGTGCGCGTTCAATTGTCAGCTGATGACTTACCCTCCAGCGTAAGGGAGGAGTTGAAAAAACCCGGAGTTCATGCGACGTTTATGCTTCCCATCCAACCCGAAATTAGAAGAACGTATTCTTTGCTTAAGGATGATTCCGCTGCGCAATTCTCATTTTTGGTCAAAAACGTCCGTGGAGGAAGAGCCAGTCGATTTTTCCATTCGGAGGCTCAGGCGGGAGACATGCTTCGAATGGTAGGAATTGGCACCGATTTGTGGGACGATTCCTGGGATTCAAAAGCCCAAAACTTCATCGCTTTTGCTGGAGGAATAGGGATTTCCCCCATATACAGCTGCCTCTATCATGCTGTTAAAAGCCCTTTGCCTCATCGGGTGACATTGTATCAATCCAGCCGTTCCGAGCGAAGGACACTTTTGAAGAATGAAATCCGGCAATTGACCAGTGAACCATACGTTGCAGCTTATCAATGGCACACCGAAGGATCTGCCGGGTTGACCCATTCGACGAATCGATTCAATCGCGATAAAATCCAAAGATGGGTGGCTCAGCAACCCGGCTTCGAATCTGCCACCTTTTTGATTTGCGGTCCCTTTGGAATGATGGAAGAAATCCACCGTGGCTTAGATGCACTGGATATCCCAATGGATCAGCGTTTCACAGAGCATTTCACTTCCAGGCCTTTATCGCATCAAAATCAAGTTCCGTCAGAAACAGCTCGGCAAGCTCAACGTCCCAATTGCGAAGTCATCATTGAACAAGATTTGGGAACCAAATCCTTCGTAATGCACGGAGAGGGCACATCCATACTTCAAGCTGCAGCCCAAGCCGGAATTAATGTGCCAAGTGGATGCAGTGGAGGAATCTGCCTGTCTTGTCAAGCGGAAGTGTTGGATGGAGAAATTCAACCTTTAGGCATCAGTGGCTTAACCGAAGAAGAGCGCTCAAAAGGAATGATGTTATGCTGTCGCGCACAACCCAAATCAGCTACCCTTCGATTGCGTTTGACCCATTGAATCGGGTCGATTAAGGCAATCCCAAGTACTTATGACTTTGTAAGCTCAATCTCCAACGGGGATTGGTTTTCAAGTGGTTCATGATGTAGGGCAACACCTTGGACTGTCGATCCCATTCGGGTTGAAAATACAATTTCGCCTCTTCCGTCATTAACTCGGCGTGCTCTTCTCCCCAACCGATGTCTTGTCGATTGACTACGATGACCTTTAACTCCTGGGCCACCTGGTGAATGCCCTGAACGGCTTCTTTGAATCGCTTGGGAGAAAAAGTAACCCAGTCCCATTTCCCGGTCAATTGGTGTGTGCCAGAAGTCTCAATGTGCGTTCGCATTCCAATGGAATGAAGTCCCGTCGTAAGTGCATTTAAGTCATGCATCGCCGGTTCGCCCCCGGTCACAACGCAAATGGGAGCATTTGATGATTTCGCCTCTTCCAACAATGCTCTAACGGTCAATTTGGGATGAGCGTTTACGTCCCAACTTTCCTTAACGTCGCACCATGAGCAGCCAACATCACACCCACCGAGTCGAATGAAGAACGCTGATACTCCGGTATAGGCTCCTTCTCCCTGAACGGTCAGAAAATGCTCCATGACCGGATACTGAACCTCAAGCCAATCTTCCATGCAAATCAAATTCGGTTGCACTTTCTACGTGTACTTTCACAAAATCCCCCAATCGCAGATGCACGTCGTCTGGCGTGGAAATTCTGACCTCATTATCCACATCTGGCGAATCCCATTCTGTGCGACCGACCCAAATTCCCTCTTCTAATCGATCCACCAAAACGCGTTGTTCCGAACCAATGAATTTTTGATTCAATTCAAACGAAATGCCCGCTTGCTGGGACATGATCTCATCAACACGGCGTTTCTTTTCATCCTCAGAAACCGAATCCTCCATGGTATAAGCATGGGTGTTCTCTTCATGAGAATAAGTAAAGCAACCAGCACGTTCAAACCGCATGCGCTCCATCCAACGCAACAAATCCTGGTGATGGGCTTCCGTTTCTCCCGGGAAACCACTTATCAGGGTTGTTCGTAGAGCGATTTCAGGAATGCGGTTTCTGATTTCACCAATTAACCGCTCCATTTTTTCCTGCGTGATGCCCCTGCGCATGGATTTGAGTATGTCATCCGAAGCATGTTGCAGCGGCATGTCCAAATAATTGCACACATTGGACTTCTGTGCCATGATGTCCAATACATCCATTGGAAATCCTGTAGGAAAGGCATAATGCAGTCGAATCCAATCCAATCCTTGCACATCACTCAAGCGATCTACCAATTCAGCAAGCTTACGCTTCTTGTACAAATCCAAACCATAATAGGTCAAATCTTGGGCGATGAGGATGATTTCTCTCGTCCCATTGGTAACCAGCGCCTCTGCCTGCTTTACCAGCTCTTCCATTGGAGTAGAAACATGGCGCCCGCGCATGAGCGGAATGGCACAGAACGCGCACGGCCGATCGCATCCTTCTGCTATTTTCAGGTAAGCATAATGAGCTGGAGTAGTCAACAACCTTTCGCCAACCAACTCTTTTTTATAATCCGCCTTTAACGTTTTAAGAAGCCGGGGTAAGTCACGCGTGCCGAACCAGGCATCGACCTCAGGTATACCCTCTTGAAGTTCATCTTTATAACGCTCTGATAGGCATCCAGTAACATACACGCGATCTACAATCCCTGCCTTTTTTGCTTCTGAGAATTGAATGATGGTATCGATGCTTTCTTGCTTGGCGCTCTCAATGAACCCGCACGTATTCACAATGACGATTCCTGAATCATCTTTTTGACTCTCGTGCTCGACTTCAAAATCATTGGCACGCAACTGGCCCATGAGAACCTCTGAATCAAAAATATTCTTCGCACAACCCAATGTGACAACATTGACTTTTCTCGATCGGGCGCTTCGGGTTCTCATGAGTTGATGGCCTTAATTCTTTCAATCTGGATAGGACTCTTCCTCCCAATTCGATGGAAGCAAGCTGTCGATGAATTCAATCATTTCAAAATCTTGCAAATCTTCCATTTTCTCTCCTATGCCAATGAATCGTACAGGAATATTCAGTTGATCAGAAATTGCAAGCACCACTCCTCCCTTTGCTGTGCCGTCCAGTTTAGTCAAAACCAATCCAGTCACTTCTGTTGCCGATGTAAACTGCTTCGCCTGCTCGACTGCATTTTGTCCTGTAGAACCATCCAAAACCAACAACACCTCATGCGGAGCCCCTGGGACAATGCGATCCATCACATTTCTGATTTTAGAAAGCTCATCCATTAACCCACGCTTATTGTGCAATCGACCCGCTGTGTCAATGATCACAACATCTGCATTTCTGGCTACTGCGGCTTCTAAGGTGTCATATGCAACTGCTGCAGGATCCGCGCCCATGTGTTGCGAAATCATCTCAACTTCGGCACGTTCCGACCAAATTTTTAATTGGTCAATTGCGGCAGCTCGAAAAGTATCTGCCGCGCCCAACAAGACACGTTGGCCCTCGGAATGGTATCGATAAGCGAGTTTTCCAATGGACGTCGTTTTTCCTACGCCATTGACTCCGACGACCATAATGACACGGGGCTTTGTAGACTGAACATCGACTTGGTCTTCAGTACGGACATGTTGGAACAATCCTGCTATCTCCTCTCGGAGCATTTCATACAGCTCTTGCACCTCTGCGTATGCCTCAAAGCGAGCCCTTTTCCGCAGACGATCCAAGATTTTCATTGTAGTTTCAACCCCTACATCCGCAGTAATTAGTGCCTCTTCCAAATCATCCATAAGATCCTCGTCTACCCTCCGCCTGCCCGTGAAAACCTTCGCCAACTTTTGGAAAACGTTCTTGCGCGACTTTTCAAGGCCACTATCGAGGCTTTCTTTCTGCTTTTGACCAAAAATGCGTTTGAAAAAACTCATTGGATGGGTGGGAATCAAAGAAAAAAAAAGGGCCGCCTCCGCTGGAGTTCGGCCCGAAAATCATTGCAGCGGTTCCAGCGCGATTAGTCGCGAGCCAACCAATCCTTCACCTCGTCATTGTGCACGACTTCTTCTCGAAATGTGTATGCACCCGTTTTGGCGCTGCGCACCATTTTGATGACTTTGGTATGTTGTTTTCCGCCTCCAGTCTGAAGCGAAGCGACTGTTTTCTTTGCCATGACTCAGATTATTTAATCTCTTTATGGAGGGTGTACTTGCGCAACACCGGGTTATACTTCTTCATTTCGATTCGATCCGGAGTATTCTTCCGGTTCTTTGTTGTGATGTAACGAGAAGTTCCTGGCATGCCAGACTCCTTGTGCTCTGTGCACTCCAAAATCACTTGTATACGGTTGCCTTTCTTGGCCATCTTTGAAGAATTGGGGTGCAAATATAACCAATCCTGCTGAGCTGACAAGGGCTTTTTGCAAACCCAACAATTTACAGTGGAAAAGCTACGCTAAACACAAGTAATGCAGGCGTTCTGTCGTTTTAGATTTAAACCTGATTAGGCCACACCTGCTATGTTCCGATCCAAACCAGCCAAAAAGGCCAAAAACTCCATTCCAAAAAAAGCGAATAAGCAAGACGATGCTTCGTCTAAAAACGCCGAACCGAGCAAAATCGCACAACGATTCCAACGGTTAAAAACGAAATTGGAAGACCCCCGGATTCAAGCGGCAGCTGGCACATTACTCATGGCGGGAGCGCTTTTTTTATGCCTTGCTTTGGTTTCAGGGCTATTTACTGGGGCACAAGATTATGCGCTCGTTTTCGAAGGATTGGGCAATGCAATGGACGCATCCCAACGCGAGCCTTTCCATAACTGGCTCGGGGGAATTGGAGCCTATTTTGCTTTTTGGGTAGGCCGACAAGGATTTGGTGTCGGCGCATTAGCCTGGCCCATCATTTTAGCAGTCATCGCATGGCCATTGATTTCTCGTAAAAAGCTGGAATCCAGATGGAAACTTCTTCGGTTTGCTTTCTTTTGGATGATTTTCATTCCATGGGTAGGCGGTTTTCTCGCCACCCTCACTGGCAACTGGGGCAACAGCGGTTGGGATCATTGGGTCGGCGCCACAGGACGATTCACGACTGATTTGGGATTGGTCTATCTAGGAAATCTAGGAAGTGGATTGGTCATATTTACCGTCATCATCGCAATCGCCATGTTTTATTTCCAACCTCGATTGGAATCACTGCCTCGTTTTTCATTCGAATCCATCAAGAATTGGTTTGTTTCAGAAGATCGAGAAACCAGCACATGGGAAGAAGGAATGGATGATGATGATTCTTACGATGATGACGACCCCCCATTCGATCCGGATCTTGAAGAATATCCTCTTTCTGAAGAGGAAGAGGAAAACAGCGATTGGAATGACGCATCCGAAGCTGCCTTAAATGAACTGCTCGATGATTCAGAAGATGAATTTGACCCTGAGCCCATAGCCGAATCTCCCACTCCCGCCTCCCATCCAGCATCTTCGCAAGCGATGGTGAATTCTGAAGAGGATGATTTAGCGTTGGAGGTGAAAATCATATCCGATGAAGCCCAGCTTTCTGAAGATGAGATTGATCAAAAAGTGCAAGATTTCGGTGAGTACGACCCAACCTTGGACTTGAGTCGATTTGAATTGCCCAACCTCGACTTACTCGTTCGTCATGGAGATGGAAAAGTTCAAGTCTCTGAAGAGGAGTTGGGAGCGAACAAAACGCGGATCATTGAAACCCTTCGAAATTTTAGCATTGAAGTTTCAAGCATTTCTGCTGAAGTTGGTCCAACAGTTACCTTGTATGAGATTGTTCCCGCGCCGGGCATTCGGATTTCTAAAATTAAAAACCTAGAAGACGACATCGCTTTGAGTCTCGCAGCGCTCGGAATTCGAATCATTGCTCCGATTCCAGGAAGAGGTACCATTGGAATTGAAGTCCCCAACTCCAACCCTGACATTGTCTCCATGCGATCATTGATTGCTTCAGACAAATTCAACAATTCTAAGGCCGCGCTTCCTATAGCAATGGGTAAAACCATTTCGAACGAAACTTTTGTTTTCGACCTCGCTAAAATGCCTCACTTGCTCATGGCTGGTGCTACCGGTCAGGGAAAGTCTGTCGGGTTGAATGCGATTCTCGTCAGCTTGCTTTACCGTAAGCATCCAGCCCAATTAAAATTTGTTTTGGTCGACCCGAAAAAGGTAGAATTGACCTTGTTCAATCACATCGAACGTCATTACTTGGCCAAACTGCCCGATTCTGAAGAGGCAATCATTACTGATACCTCGAAAGTTGTCGCGACATTGAATTCGTTGTGCATTGAAATGGACCAACGGTATGATTTGTTGAAAGACGCACAGTGTCGAAACCTAGCCGAGTACAACGCTAAATTCATTCGAAGAAGGTTAAACCCTGAAGAAGGACACCGCTACCTTCCTTACATCGTGCTTGTTGTGGATGAATTTGCCGATTTGATTATGACAGCCGGGAAAGAGGTGGAAACTCCTATTGCACGGTTGGCTCAATTGGCACGAGCAATCGGCATCCACCTCATTATTGCAACACAGCGTCCATCGGTAAACATCATCACGGGAACAATCAAAGCAAATTTCCCCGCGCGGATCGCTTTCCGGGTTACTTCAAAAATTGACTCTCGCACCATCCTTGACGCTGGAGGCGCGGATCAATTGATTGGTCGAGGCGACATGCTTATGAGCACAGGAAACGATTTGATTCGTATACAATGTGGATTTGTCGACACCCCAGAAGTCGAAGCAATTTGCGAATTCATTGGAAGCCAACAGGGTTATCCTGACGCATTCATGCTTCCGGAATACACAGAAGAAGGCGGGGCTGGCGAATCGGGGCACATCAGCGACGAAGAGCGAGATGACATGTTCGAAGAAGCTGCACGCGTGATTGTTATCCATCAACAAGGGTCGACTTCATTGCTGCAGCGAAAAATGAAAATTGGGTATAATCGAGCCGGAAGAATCATTGACCAGTTAGAAGACGCCGGGATCATTGGGCCATTTGAAGGGTCGAAGGCAAGAAAAGTTTTGGTTCCAGATGAAATGAGTTTGGAACAGATGTTGCAGAAGGGAGATGCATGAAGCATCTTCGCATTATGAAATTACCTCTGTTTTTCGCCTTAGGCCTTTTTACTGCATCAAATGTTTGGGGCCAAGACGCTGATGCGTTGCTCAATAAGTTGAGCAACCAGGCAAAGTCATATGGATCGATTGAAGCGACCTACACTTCAAAAATGGTCGATCGCGCAAGCGACTTCGAATCGACACAATCGGGCAAAATTTATGTCGATGGATCCAAGTATCATCTGGACATTGGAGAATACATCATCGTTTCTGATGGCATCACCATTTGGACCTACGAGCCCGGTGTAAACGATTGCTACATCGACGACGCCGAGGTGATGGCAGAGGAAGGCCTAGATCCTGCAAAGCTCTTTACCATTTGGGAAGATGATTTCAAGACGGAGTGGAAAGGCCCATCAAAAGTGAAAGGGCAATCACTCATTCAAATCAATCTCTATCCGCTATCCGCTGACGAAAAACCGTTTCATACCATTCAACTTTTTATCGACGAAAATGCTTTGGAATTGAAACGAGCAATTGTGAAGGGTCGTGATGGAACCGACATGACTTACGATGTGGAGACATTCAACCCACAAGCAAAAGTGGCTGCCTCAAAATTTACATTCAAGCCTTCGGATTATCCGGGTGTGAACTTGGTCGATAACCGAATCTAATCCAATCCCAGCGGCAATCAATCCACGGGCAACCACGCACCATCCTCGTAGCCAAGGATGAAACAATTTTCATTGACGTACTGTCGTAAATCAGGATTCCAATTCCATTTAGGAACGTGCATGATTTGTTGCGGCAGAGGCCAAGGTAGACGTTGCCATTTAGCCGATTCGATGATGGCATCACACCCTTTTATGGCCACGTCAGAAGGGTCAATTCCAAAAAGCTTTCGATAAGTCTTGATCTCAGCGAATGATTCTGTCGATTTCCAGGGATCATTCGATGTTACCGAGGGAATTGACCAATGAGCATGATTCAGGAAATTCCAATCCAAATCAAAGTTGATGGTCTTGGGATGAGCCAACACTTGATACCGAACCGTATCCTCCAACTGCCCCAGTTCTGTTTGCACGTACGAATACAAAGACCGAGCCGATTCTCCTGCTGCGATGACGACCAATGGGTTATCAAGTCGTTTCACCTTTGAAGCCAATCCTTCAGCAAATTGGATGTCCCCATCCAAGATAACCAGCCTTGATGAGTCTGCCGATTGCTTCAAAAACTCCTTCTTGAATTCTTTTTCCAACTTGGCATCTTCCCCACCAGTCCGGACGAGTATGACAGGTCTGGACGAACCGGTTTTAGCTGAATCCGCAGCATAGGTTGCCATCACATGCATGGCCTGCTGTTCCGAAAAATCAAGACAAAACAACGCCGGATTCAATTCATCATCCTTTAACTCTTGATTGATCAATGTCCACTGGGGCTTGGGGTGATGCTGTAGGATTGAACTGACTTCATTGAGCTCAGATTTTCTCAATGGACCAAGAACCACGTTAGACCAGATCAAATCTGAAATCATCGAAACTGAATCCTTTTCGCACCAAACTTCAGAATCCCTCACGCGTAAGGAAATCGCATATCCAGAATCACTCAGCATTTGAGCTCCCCATTGAATACCGTGAAGATAATCCTCCGCATAGGTGCGAAGTTTCATCGCCTTGGTTCTTGCATTCGTTGATTCACTTCTACTCGAGGATAACATAAATGGGAGAACTACCAATGCTCGCAAGGTATCGGGCGAAAGAATCGGCGCATCACCCACTTCGAAGTATATAGAATCCCAATGCAATGCAATTGAATCCTGAAGGTTAAGATTTACTGAAGTCGAATCCGCTATAGTCAATTCTATTTCCAATGGAATATCTATGGAATCTATCGGCACAATTGAATCAATTATCACAGAATCAGAATCTACCTGCTCAATCGACAATCCCGCTGATCTCACATCCGCTGGTACATTGAGTAATTGGCCAATGGACAATGTTTCACGGCAATTTGGGTTCAACTTCAATAAATCTTGAACAGATAAATTGTATTGCCTAGCGATGGAATAAAGCGTCTCACCTGACTGGACACCATGTAATTGAGGGCTATCCAATGATGCATTGGGCACCTGTTGAGCATGCAACCCCAAAACGAAAGTCAACATCACCATCAGAATCATACCCGATTGAAGTGGGAGACTCCGTGTTGATCGTTGGTTCATCATCCGTTGACTATTCAATCCCATGGCTATCATACACCTCACCTCAATCCAAATTTCGAGCCATTTAATGACATTGCTTTTCTATGAAATTGAATAAAACGCAAGATTCAAGTAAATTATTCAGAAAGCAAATGTGATCATTCCCACTCGATGGTGGCTGGAGGTTTTGAACTGATATCATATACAACGCGATTCACCCCTCGCACCTTATTGATGATATCATTGGAAATCTTTGACAAGAAAGAATACGGTAAGTGGCACCAATCAGCAGTCATTCCGTCAGTAGAAGTCACTGCCCTGAGTGCCACCGCTTGCTCATACGTTCGCTCATCCCCCATGACTCCGACGCTTTGAACCGGCAATAAAATTGCTCCTGCTTGCCAAACCTCATCGTACAAACCCGCTTCTTTCAACCCATCAATCCATATGCGATCAACATCCTGTAAAATCCTCACCTTATCGGTGGTGATATCGCCCAAAATTCTAATCGCCAATCCTGGTCCCGGAAAAGGATGTCGTCGTAGGATTTCATCTTTCACACCGACTTCTTTGCCCACCCTGCGCACTTCGTCTTTGAACAACAGGCGCAAAGGTTCGACCACCTTCAGTTTCATATAATCGGGCAAGCCTCCAACATTATGATGACTCTTGATTGTAGCAGACGGCCCACCCGTGGCACTGACGCTTTCAATGACATCAGGATAGATGGTACCTTGAGCCAACCAATGCGCGTTCGGCACTTCCTTCGAGGCATCATCGAAGACATCAATAAAGACCTTGCCAATGATTTTGCGCTTGGTTTCTGGGTCTGCTTCTCCAGCCAAAGCTTGCAGAAAGCGATCGGATGCTTGCACACCTTTGACCTGCAATCCCATGTCTTCATAGCTGGACAGCACTTCCGCAAATTCATTCTTTCGCAAGAGTCCGTTATCCACGAAAATGCAATGCAATTGCTTGCCTATAGCTCGGTGCAATAAGGCGGCTGCGACGCTTGAATCAACTCCCCCACTCAGTCCCAAAATCACTTGATCATCGCCAATTTGTTCTTGCAATTTGGCAATGGTCTCATCTGCAAAACTGGCCGGCGTCCAATCCCCATTGCATCCGCAAATCTTTATGACAAAATTCTTTAGAAGCGTTGGACCATCTGTGCTGTGCCAAACCTCAGGATGAAATTGGATGCCCCAGACAGGACGGTCGACATCCCTAAATCCTGCAAACTTCACATCATGCGTGCTACAAATCGGTTCAAATTGTTCGCCAATTGACAGAATGGTATCTCCATGACTCATCCATACTTGAGATTCTCGTGGAATTCCCTCCAGCAAAGCATCCGATTGATCCACTTGCGAAAGGTGGGCTCGTCCGTATTCACGCGAATTTGATGCTTCAACAGCACCCCCATGCGTATGAGCCAAATACTGTGCACCATAACAAACACCCAGGACAGGAACGCTTCCGAGTAATTCATGTAGTTCTGGCCTCGGTGCGTCTTCATCCCGAACGCTATGTGGGGAACCGCTCAGAATAACTCCTTTGACATCCTCGGGCACCTGGTCGAATTGATGCCAGGGAATGATATCGGAATACACGTTCAACTCTCGCACTCTTCGAGCAATCAATTGGGTGTATTGAGATCCGAAATCGAGAATGAGGATGCGTTGGTGCTGCATGGATTTGGTTGTGAAGGCGCAAAGGTAATTCGGTCAGTTGGGAGGAAGGGCGGTTGTCAAACGGTATTTTTGCACCATGCTCTACCCACATTTGAACGGAAAACGCGTAATCCTTGCTAGCCAATCACCTCGGCGATTGGAATTGGTCCGAGGATTGGAATTGGAACCGGTCATTTGGCTCAAGGAAGTCGATGAATCGTTTCCAGCGGAAATTAAAGGGCCAGCGATTGCTGAGTATGTCACTCGGATTAAGGCTCAAGCATACCTCGCTGAATTGAGTGCTCATGACGTATTGATTACGGGGGACACCGTCGTGCTTTTAGGTGAGAAAGTGCTTCAAAAACCTCAAGATCGTGATGAGGCATTCCAAATGCTTTCTGAATTGAGCGGCAAGACGCACACCGTCGCTTCGGGTGTCGCTGTTACGACCTCCGGAACTGGTATCCGATCCATGGTCGACACCTGTGACGTTACCTTCAGAAAATTGGAAACAGATTGGATCGAACACTACATCGACCAGTATGAACCATACGACAAAGCAGGTGCGTATGGAGTACAAGATTTGATTGGATTTTCAGGTGTCGAGCACATGAACGGGTCATATTTTACGGTAATGGGACTGCCGACACACAAACTTTTTCAACTTATAAACAGCTTAAAATCATAAGTTTAACGGGTTTTTCTTTGGTTCTGTTTAACATTTTCTAGCTTGCCTTGAACAAAATCTGTTAGCAGATGTTAAAATGACGTTCTTAGGACACGATATTTTTTGTAACCAAAACCCAAACACATGACTTCTTTTATTCTAGGCACCATAATGCCGATGGGGCAAACTGACTATGTTGGCTTCACTTTCTTCGTAGGATGCATGGCCATGATGGCAGCCTCAGCATTCTTTTTCTTTTCCATTAATATGGTTGAAGGAAAATGGAAAACTTCTCTATTGGTCAGTGGCTTGATTACCTTCATTGCCGCCGTACACTATTACTACATGCGGGATTATTGGGCAGCATCTGCTGGATGGCTCGAATCCGGTTTAATTGGTGATGAATCCCTCCGCTCTCCAACGTTCTTCCGTTATGTTGACTGGACTTTGACCGTTCCGTTGATGTGCGTTGAATTTTACCTCATCCTTAAGGCAGCCGGAGCGAAAACAGGATTGCTCTGGAAGCTTATTTGGGCTTCAGTAGTGATGCTCGTAACAGGCTACTTCGGAGAAGCTGTATTCACTCCAACTACCCTTGAAGATGGGTCAGTAGAATGGGCTAACGGTCCAGCACTTTGGGGATTGATCTCGGGTATCGCTTATTTCTACATCGTATACTTGATCATGTTCGGTGAGGCAAAAGCACTTGCCGACAAATCATCCGCATCCGTACAAAAAGCCCACGGAATCCTTTGCAAGTTCGTCTTGATCGGATGGGCAATTTATCCCCTTGGATACATGATTGGAACTGGAGGATGGTACGGTGAAGTAGGAGAAATCTTTGGATTTGATGGAATCAACATGGATGTGGTTTACAACATCGGTGACGCCATCAACAAAATCGGATTCGGATTGGTCATCTACAGCTTGGCTGTTAGCAAGGACTAAAAAAATCGTTACGTCGTCCTGAACGCTTAGCCGCCGACCATCCAGTCGGCGGCTCTTTTTTTGCCTAATGCTTCGATCAATAAATTAAAAATTTACCAATGCTCCATTGCCCACCTTTGGGCTTAATTCACCAATACAATGGTGAGGCAATCCAGCATGCTTCAGCATGGACTCAACCTTCTCTGCTTGTTCAGCTCCAACTGCAATCAATAGACCCCCACTCGTTTGAGGATCTGTAAGTAGATCCCGCTCAAACCCCTCCTCCAAAGGGGTCACTTGGTGTCCATAGCTTTTCCAATTGCGGACAGCCCCCCCTGGCACTGAGCCCAGTGAGTGGTAATGCTTGAGACGATCTGTAAGCAACGGCACCTTCGAGAGATCCAATTGGGCCTCCAAGCCAGATCCTTCACAGATTTCAATGAGGTGACCGAGCAAACCGAATCCAGTCACATCGGTCATGGCGTGAACGCCTTCAAGTCCGGCAAGCGCCTGTCCAATGGAGTTCAATTGCTGCATGGAATTGACTGCTAGTTGCAAATCTGAGTCCTCAACCAATCCCTTCTTTTGAGCAGTGGTAAGCATGCCAACGCCGAGCGGCTTGGTCAAATAAAGTTGATCGCCGGCTTTTGCTGCTGCATTTGCTTTCAGGCAATCAAGCTTAACCCTTCCTGTGACAGCCAAGCCAAAAATGGGCTCAGGGCTGTCGATGCTATGACCGCCAGCCAAAGGAATACCCGCTTTAGAACAAATTGAGCGTCCCCCATCGACCACTTCACTTGCCGCATGCTCAGGAATTTTACCCAAAGGCCATCCCAATATAGCAATGGCCATAAGCGGGGTTCCTCCCATCGCATAAATGTCACTGATTGCATTGGCAGCAGCAATTCGGCCAAAGGTGCGAGGATCATCCACGATGGGCATAAAGAAATCCGTCGTCGAAATGATACCCGTTCCATCTCCTAAGTCGACAACGGCCGCGTCGTCTTTGGTGTCATTTCCAATGATGAGGTCAGGAAATAGCTCTGTTCGATCTACCCCTCCTAAAATTTCGTGTAACACGGCTGGAGACAATTTGCAACCGCAACCCGCTCCATGAGAAAATTGAGTCAAGCGTATCGGTTCCATTTTTTACAATGCATGAGTTGAGTGCGCAAGGTACATCAAGCCATTTCTGCCCGATTAATGCCTTGATGATGACTTCAATACCAACTTAGCTGCATCTTCAAAATCTAACCCTGCACAGTCCACTTCAATGTATTTCGCTCGAGGGTAACGTTTTTTTGTGTGGCGATAAAGCTTGTCATAGTACAAGAGTCCAATGGCCGCAGCAGTCTGCAAATCCGATCGCTCGAGTGCATCCATCGCTTCTTGCCATTTCAATCCGCCTAATTTTTCGCGTATCCGTCCGAAAGCCGCCTTCAATGCATTCAAATCCGCTTCTCCATATACCTGGCATAATTCTTCTACACGTTCCTCTATCGTCCTTCCCACAGCCCATACGGGCGCAATGCGCAAAGCATTGAATAAACTTTCTGGTTGATGCACCTTTCCTATGGTGCGGCTTTCATTTTCCATCCAGATGGGTTGCTTGCCATTCAATGCGGCCAATTGGCGATGGCAATCATTTCCAAATTGCTCTGAAGTCGGCTGAGGTGTGCGTTCCAAATTACCGAACGCCGAACCCAAATGACCAGCAAGGCCCTCCAAGTCAATGGTCTGAGCACCCAGATTGCGCATGGCTTTTAGAATTTTGGTTTTCCCTACCCCAGTCATTCCCCCCAAAATCCGTAAATCTAGAATTGACGCAAAATCCGTTCTTGCCCACTCGCGGTATGCCTTGTAGCCTCCTTCCAACTTGATAACATCAATGCCCGCGGTTTCTAGTAACCAAGCCACAGACCCAGAACGCATCCCTCCTCGCCAGCAATGAATCACGAGCGGTCTGCGAACTTGTTGGTCCTCAAACAACTTTCGGGCTTGCTCTACCAATTGAGCCATTTTAGGACCAACAAACTCGAGGCCCAGCGAGACAGCCGCTTGCTTGCCTTGTTGTTTGTACAATGTCCCAATGGTCGCACGCTCATCATTCTCGAATAGTGGAAATGAGATCGCACCCGTGATATGCCCTTTTTCAAATTCAGCTGGAGACCGAGTATCCAAAATCACATGGTGGTCATGGAATAGCCACGGACCAGGTTTCTTCAGGTGTGCAGCCTCCTCCATTCCATCAACGGATCACCCATTTCGCTCCTTTCATTCCCTGCACATGCACATGATAAATTCCTGAAGGCAAATCCAAATTCAGTTCCGTGCGCTCACTCATCAACACCCCTTCTGAAACAATTCTTCCAGCGCCATCATGCACGGAAAATGATTCGCCAATGGCATCAATTGGTATCACCAAAAAACAATGACCATTGTTCGGATTTGGAAAAAGTTGTAACGTAAAATTGGGCAAATCAGGGACTGAATTGATTCCTTGGATATTCACATTATCTATCCACGTGTGATTTCCATAGCCCCCGACATTGACAAAAGCCAATTCCAAACAAGTGACGTTGCCGTTGGTCCAATCCACGGGCAAGGTCACAGCGTGATTTTCCCATTGAATGGTTCCGCCGGTGTCATACCAAAACCATGTGTAACAGCCATCGACGGCCAAATCAGAACCATATGCCGACCACAAAGACGTCCATTCCTCTTCATTTCCTGGCCGACCCCAAACTTCCAATCCATCCACATAGGAAGCATACGTTTGATGGGCTACATCGAATGAAACTTCTGTCAAATTGGTGGGGTCAAATGCTGGTGTAATGAGTAAATCGTTGGCTCCTTGCGTGTCCACCCAATAATTCGGAAACTGAGCCACACCATTTTCGATTTCCACCAAATCCCAGGCATGCTCCCAGGCATGACCATTCACTTCCATGCGCCAATGTTCTGGAGGAAATTGACTTCCATTAAAATCTTCAGCAAACCCACCTTCTGGGACCACCGGTTCATTGACCACCTCGATCATCCCTTCCCAAGTCCAGGTATCCGAATTTCCCTCGGTATCCGTTACTGTCAAGGTTACAGGGTAGTTGCCCACGGAATCATAAGCCACCCAAGCCTCCTCACCATTGATTTCAAGGGTTTCTCCTCCTGGAAAATCCCAGGAATACAAAGCTCCATCACAGAGCACTACAGACGTCGCCGAAAAATGGATGGGTTCCACTTGGCAGGGGGAGGATAAATTTATCCGGGTGCGATTTGCCATGAAACCAGCCAACACCTCAGAGGGTTGATAAAAATCCGCCTGGTGAACTCCACGTGTTCCTGCAGTGCGGATGTGTCCGCCGCAGTAATCAGCTTGTACGAAAGTGCTCACATTAATCAAAGGCAGCCCCGCATTGTATAGCTCCCAGTCGTCCATGGTGGCATCTCGATAGTAGACCGCCTTGGTCGTTCCAATGTAAACACCACCGTTTGTCCCTCTTTGATGCGCCAAACTCACGACTCGCTCACCATTTATAGCTTCTGTCGACCAATTTTGCCATGATTCTCCGCCATCCTCCGACTTCAGTACTTTGAACCCGGTTTGGTTACCCGTCAGCACACACCATAGTTTGTCTGGATTCGTTCCATCTACATCCAAGTAAATGGGTTGATTGCTGTTGTTTCCATTTTCTCCTGGCGTCGGTGATGCCAATTCCCACGTTGCGCCACGGTCAATTGAACGATGCACGCGCCATACCGAACCGCTTTGCTTGTGAGAAACATAGATGCGGTTTCGATCCCTCGGACTGACTTTGACTGAAATGATTTTGTCCCCTCCAAAATCATGGATCAACACCCATGATGCCCCGCCGTCTTCGGAGTACCACAGTTCGGATCCAACCGGTGAATACATGCAATTGTAGCAGGTCGGATCCCACTCGAGATTGCCATATTCTCCGAACCAATAGGCGGTGTTGGGTTTTTTGGAACCATCAAACGGCATGGGATCAATCCGATCAAATCTGTCTGTCGTAAAACGAAATGCTCCTCCGTCGTGATAGCCGCGGGTTGCATCTCCAGGATTGATAAAACCTCGAAAGTTATCTCCAGCCAATTCAGCCAACCAACCGCCAGAACTGTCATCCTCAGCACCCCAATGATACAAGTCCGAATTACGGATAAGTGTGCCATTGTGATACGTCCCACCAACCATTACGTCCGGTCCTCTCCATCCAGATTGCCATCCCCAAAAATCGGTGCCGTGCAATCCATACATCCGTGGCTCAATGTGATCTCCTTGGTCAGCTGAATGATACAAACCTCCATCGGAGGCAATCCACATATCTACGGTACCGTCCGTTCGCTTGAAAAACTTAACGTCGTGAACATCCGCATGCGTGTAACGTTCATGGGTAAACTGCCCTGCCCATGTCACCCAGTGACCGTTTAGGGTCCAGTCAGCTCCTCCATTTTCAGTTCGCCAAACGCAAATACCAGCCGCAAACTGACGATCCGGATCCGTTGGGCTGATGTCCAATGCCAAATCGTAATAATATTGGCCACCGTCTCCTGAACCATCTTCACTCCAACCCAAAATATTGGGGTTTGAGTTTGGCTCCCATGGGCCTCCGGGGTTATCCCCACAGCATGCAAACTCGAAAGACTCCCCTGCATCAAAACTTTGGTAGATCCCGTACAACCCTCCTCCTGACTCGGTAGATCCCGATGCCAACACAACAATCCGATCCGGGTCAGCAGGCGTCACAGCCAGTTCGCATCGCTTTTGGGCATCTCCTGTTCCCACAGTTGGCCATCCGCTTGCTCCCGAGACAAAAGAAAGCCCTGCATCTGTTGATTTTTTGAACACTGTGCTCTCTCCCAAAAGCTGTATGGTGTAACATATTGAAGGGTTCGCAGGATGAAAGGCGAGCTCCATATACTCTCCCGACATGACCTGAACCATCGTCAATCCGAGGTCTTCCGTGCGGAATAATCCAAAATTGGTGGCGGCAAATAACTGGGGTTCTGCCCCTTCCATCATTGGAGAAAAAACCAAATCCCGATACCATCGATCTGCGCCCTGAAAAATTGAATTTCCGCAAACTTCCCAGGTGTCTCCGCCGTCCTCAGTCCTCCATAGTTGACCAGATCCCGCACCAACAAAAACAACATCAGGATTTGACGGATGAATGGCGATGCTGTACACACTGGTTAAAGGAAGATCTCGTGTCATCAATTCCCAATGCAATCCATGATCTTCACTTTTCCAGGCACCTGCCGTTGCAGTTCCACACCAAACCCTTTCATGATTAGATGGCGCTTGCTCCACGGTGTAAACATGGCAAGCTCCAGGGCTCTGCACTTGAAACTGCATGGCTACTTCAGGATCATAACTCCAAGGCCCCATCTCCTCCCAAATTCCAGTTTGCCGTTGTTGGACTTCCAAATGTTTCATTCGCTGCACTTCAGTCACCAAAGGGGAAGGCAACTCCAAATTTCGCAGCCAGCGCTTGTAAAATTGGGTGTGCTGATTCTTTTCAAATGGATGGGACTTGTAATACGCTTCATACTCCGCACGCACGATAGCTGGCTCCACTGCGCCGTCATACATGAGCCGAATCCACTCCGGTGATTCTGCGTCGACCGCGTACGTTGTCTGTGGCACAAACTGGGCCATGGCCGATGCACATGACATGCCGATGGCAAGCAAAAACAAAAAGTTCAGATTGCGTTGGTTCATACCCAAAGGTACGCGCTGCAAACTGCATAAATAGAAAGAGCCACCCATTATGGGCAGCTCTCTCTTTGGTTCAAGTGAAATTGGAAGGTTGGTCCAATTATTTCGTTGACTTCCGCATCATTCACATGCAGTTCCGTAGTATTGGAAGAAGGTCAACAAATCGCTTACGTCGATGAATTCGTCACCATTGATGTCTCCTGGGCAAGGATCTGGATAGTCACATCCGCCCGGATAGTTGGCATTTTCATCATAGTTCAATCCGGTAGGATCCATGCAGCCCACGACCAAGCATGATCCATCATCCGATGTTGCTTCTGGATCGTAGTTGCAGGCAAATTCATCCATGCATCCAGCAAATTCACAAGAGCCATCATCTCCTAAGGCATTAGGATTGTAGTTCGTTGCGTCTGCGCTGGTGCATCCAGGGTATAGACAAGATCCGTTTTCATTGGCCGCGTTCTCGTCATAATTAGACGCCATTGGATCAGTACAACCCTGAGCAGCAAATTCGCAAGAACCATCATCATAGGTGGCATTCGAATTGTAGTTCAAAGCCGCTGCATACATGCAACCAGCTACCACACACGAACCATCATCAACATTGGCGCCTGGGTCGAAGTTGTCTGCATCTGGATTGGTACATCCATTGTACTCACACAATGCTTCTTGATCACCTGTGTTGGCTTGAGCATCATAGTTTGAAGCCATCTCATCCATACATCCCGTGTACAAACAAGAACCGTCCTCTACGTTTGCTCCTGCATCATAGTTGTCCGCGTCTGGATCCATGCAGCCGAAGTATTCACAGAGCGCTTCTTGGTCACCAGTATTGGCTTGAGCGTCATAGTTGTCAGCTTCAGCATCATAACATCCCGTGTACAAACAAGAACCGTCCTCTACGTTCGCACCTGCATCGTAGTTGTCCGCGTCTGGATCCATGCAGCCGAAGTATTCACACAAAGCTTCTTGATCACCCGTGTTGGCTTGAGCATCATAGTTATCCGCTTCTGCATCGTAACATCCTGTATACAAACATTCAGCAGCTTGATCACCGGTATTCGCTTGCGCGTCATAGTTATCTGCTTCTGGGTCCATACAACCCGTGTACAAACATTCTGCAGCTTGATCACCAGTGTTGGCTTGTGCGTCATAGTTATCCGCGTCTGGGTCCATACAACCTGTGTAGAGGCATGAACCATCATTCAAGTTGGATGCAGGATTGTAGTTATCCGCATCGGGATCAGTACAACCGTCGTAGATACAAGCTAGATCATCAAAATTTGCAGAAGGATCGTAGTTCGACGCACCCGGATCGGTGCAACCTCCAGCAATTTCTGGGAAGGTCAATTCGACATCTGGATATTGGTAAAGCACATCATCCGCACCTTCGAATTGGATATTGTATCGCAAGAAAACAACACCGCTCGTCGTGAACTGACCTACAAGCAATCGACCTTCTGCATCAGGCACACCTTGTGTATCCGACGCTCCGGGATTCAAGAAGATTTGAGCCCCTTCAGGTGAATCAATAATCATATCGCCTCCAGCATTGAAATCGGGCAAATACAGGTACATATTTTCTTGAGCCAACGCATTGTAATCACCAGGTCCTGCGCCGATGGTCAACCAAGAATCGAATTCCAATTCAGGGAAGAAAGCAAAGAAACCTGGGTTGATGTTACCTCCAAAATCTGCACCCAACGGATGCTGATAGAACGAACCAGTTGTGGTCGTCCACCACGGTGCCGTCGCATCGCCATAAAGTGCCGTCATGTCCACAGCAGCTCCGGGCTCAAATTGAGCATACACCCGATAAGTATTATCTCCTTCGATGGTGTTTTCTGCGACAAGCTCCCAAGTCAATCCTTGGAATACCCCATCCCCCCATACACATGAGCCATCGTCATTGGTCGCTTCAGGATTGAAGTTGTTGGCAGAATACGAAGCACATCCCCAGACCTCATCGCATTCATCCACCCCATCACCTTCATAGTCACCATTGCAGTTTCCATTGCAATCAGAGTAAGGTCCCGCATACACGCACGTCTCAGGAACGTCTACATCTGCCTCTGGATTGTAGTTACAAGCCAACTCATCAAAACAGCCCGCCCAAACACATGATCCATCCTCATCCGTGGCATTTTCATTGTAGTTGTAGGCCGACTCGTCGGTGCAACCAGCGATTTCCTGCCCATCGCAAATACCATCCATGTCGGCATCTGAATAACAGTCGCCATTGCAATCGACGTGCTCGGTGCTGTAGTAGCATGTGCCATCATCGTCGGTAGCCTCTTCGTCGTAGTTACAAGCCGTACCGTCTGTACATCCGACCCCGAAGGTTGGGAAGACGAGGTTCAGATCCGTAGCATAATGCGTGGCGTTTGTGGCATCTCGGTATTGCAAGTTGTACTTGACCGAAACGATACCCGCTGTCGTAAACTGGCCCAACAGCATTTGTCCGTCCTGAACAAATGACAGCGGACTTCCACCAGGTCCAGGAATGTAATACAAGCTCGCCCCAACCGTCGTATTCACATTCACGTTAGCTCCAGATTGCTCAAAATCCGTAAAGAAATTAGCCAATCCAATCGTCTGCAAGTCAATTGGTGAACCCGGTCCTCCGCCCAACGCCAACCACGTATCGAATTCGAGGTCAGGGAAGAAAGCGTAAAAAGCTGGGTTGATTGAATGCGCCAGCAACTCACCATTTGGATCTTGATGGAACAATTCTGTAGAAGACAAGATCCATGGATCAGAATCGGTACCGTAAGATGCGACCACCTGAATGGTCGTATCAGGGTTGAAATTGGCATACAATCGATAAGTCGAGGTTCCTTCGACAAGGTCATGCCCTACCAATTCATAGCTCAAGCCCAAGAATAATTCCTCTGGCCAGATGCATGAACCATCATCATCCGTTGCTGCTGCATCATAATTGGAAGCCGATGAAGAGGTACATCCAGCGACCTCGGCATCATTGCAAACGCCATCTCCATCATGATCCGAAAGGCAATCACCACCACAGTTTTCTCCTGGTGCTGGGTAAGTGCATGTTCCATCATCATCGGTAGCTTCTGAACTGTAGTTACATGCACTTGCATCCATACACCCTGGAATTTCAAATGGATTGCAAATGCCATCTCCATCTGTATCTGCTATGCAGTCTCCTTCGCAAGTGTACCCGGGATCTGGGATGTTGCCATCGCAGTCACAGGCGCCAATTGCGATGCCAGTTCCACCACATACACCACATTCATCAAGCTCGAGGCATGAGCCATCTTCTTCGGTGGCACTTGAATCATAATTACAAGCAGTTGGGTCCGTGCAACCGTTCACTTCGAACTCATCGCATGTTCCGTCACCGTCGCTATCGACTAAGCAATTTCCATCGCAATCGTATCCTTCAAGCGGACCATTGCCTTCACAATCACATGCGCCCGCAGCAATTCCATCTCCACCGCAAACGCCGCATTCATCGTTTTGCAAACATGAACCGTCATCATCTGTGGCCATGGGATCGTAGTTGCATGCCGTTTCATCCGTGCAACCGTCCAACGGTGGCATGTATACACCAGTAGAGAAGTACAATTCTCGGTTCTCAACCGTCGAACCACCAGCTTGGCGCCATTGCATATTCCAAAGGCCAGAAATATGACCTGGATCACCATTTATGTCATCCAATACGGTAAACTGACCGACCAACACTTTCAAATCTTCACCCGCCATGGCTTCTGGATTTGAGTTCGGAGTCACATACCAGCTTCCGCCTGTAGCACCACTCAAAACAAATCCTTCACCATTGTTGAACGATGCAAACGCCGCAGTCATTCCTATTGAACTGACCGGCCCGTCCGCACTCGTTTCCGAACCGATGGTCAACCAACTGTCGTATTGCAGGGTAGAATCCAATGCGAAGAAGGCCGCATTGATTCCGTCTCCTAAGTCTGCACCAGCGGGGTGATGCCAGAAAGAAGTGGTTACATCCAATTCCAAATCAACTGGATTCAACTCACTCGAACCGACTGCGAAGATGGCAATGCACTCATCACCAGCACTCGCAAAATTGGCATACAAACGGTACGTCGTACCTAAATCTGTTTCGGCATGAACCTCAGCATTCAAGAATGGGAATTCTGGAAGCTCACATGAACCGTCGTCATCGGTAGCCGTTTCGTCGTAGTTGAAAGCTGATGGATTGGTGCATCCAGCAATTTCAAACTCATCGCAGACTCCATCGGAATCTGAGTCGTTCAAACAATTACCATCGCAATCATATCCCGCTTCTGGAGTAGATCCTTCACAGTCACAGTCTCCTTCGGGCAAGGATTCACAACCACAATCGTAAATGGCTCCAGGACCATTGCAAACACCACAAGCATCAATCGTTCCAACGCAATCATCCAATTCGTCGCAAACCCCATCACCATCGGCGTCTGTCAAACAGTCTCCATTGCAATCTAAGCCCGGCTCTGGAAGCGTTCCTTCGCAATCGCATGCGCCTTCAGCAATACCATTGCCTCCGCACGTTCCGCATTCATCCAATACGTTACCATCGCAATCACAAGCGCCTTCGGCGATACCGTCTCCACCACAAATCCCACATTCATCCAATTGAAGGCAAGATCCATCGTCGTCGGTGGCACTCGCATTGTAGTTACAAGCGGTCTCATCGGTGCACCCCGAAGATTCAAATTCATCACACACCCCATCTGAATCAGCGTCATTGATGCAATTTCCGTCGCAATCGTATCCAGCGACAGGCAAATTACCATCGCAGTCGCAAGCACCTTCAGCGATACCAGCTCCACCACATTCCCCACATTCATCAAGAACATTGCCGTCACAATCACAAGCTCCTTCCGGAATACCAGCTCCACCACAAACGCCGCACTCATCGAGCGTATTCCCATCACAATCACAAGCCCCTTCCGGAATACCTGCTCCTCCGCAGACGCCGCATTCATCGAGTGAGGCACAGCTGCCATCATCGTCCGTAGCAGCGGCATTGTAGTTGCATGCACTTTCATCCGTACAACCGGCTACCTCAGCCGCATCACAAACCCCATCGCCATCAATATCAGACAAACAGTTGCCATCGCAATCAGCTCCCAATGCAGGTCCATTTCCTTCGCAGTCACAATCACCCTCTGGGATATCCGTACAACCACAATCGTAAATGGCTCCTGGGCCATTGCAAATTCCGCAAGCGTCTAACGCTCCGATGCAATCGTCGACATCATCGCAAATTTCATCAGCATCAGCATCAGCCAAACAATCACCACCACAAACACCCAAAGCATCAGCGTATTCACACGAACCATCATCCTCTGTAGCAGCTGCATCATAATTACAAGCCGTTGCATCCGTGCAACCCAAAACATCCGGCAGGTTATCTGCCGTATCTAAAAGGATAGACAATTCATTGTGAGAGACGTTTGAAGCGTCCTTCCACTGAAGGTTCCAATTACACGTGACGTGACCAGGATTACCTCCTTCCGTATCAGCAACGGTTATTTGAGCAAGCAAGACCAATCCGTCGTCACCGGCCAAAGCCAATGGATTGGCTCCAGGAGTAACGTACCAACTGCCTCCAACTTCACCGTCAAGAATGAATCCATTACCCGCATTAAATGCATTAAATGCAGCACTCATACCGATTGACGCAACGACTGGATCATCAGTTGACGTTGATCCAATCGTGAGCCAGCTATCATAAGCAACATCCGGAATCATCCCCAAAATCAGGGGATTGATACTCGAACCCATGTTTCCACCAAGACCGTTTTGGTAAATAGTCGTTGTTGCTCCGAGCTCCAGTGTGACCGGGTTGTCTTCAGCAGAGCCGATAGAGTAAATAGCAATGCACTCGTCCGTTGGCGAACCGAACTCCGCATAGATGCGGTAGGTCGTGCCAAATTCAGAGGTGGCATAAACCTCACTCTCCAACCCAATAAATTGAGCAAACCCTGCTGAGTAGACCAACAAAGCGGAGAAAGAAAGCAGCGAAAACCGCTTCCATCCAGTTGTGATTTTTAAGTAATTCATCGCGGATATAATCCAATTCCTACTTAAATATAGCAAATTAATCAACGCAAAAACTAGATACGTCGATTTTTTTTCGCTTTTAGACCATTGATTTTGAACCATTTTTCCGGTTTTGGGGGGTCGAATACTTTGGATTCATACGGGAAGCAGACTCCTAGAGTTACGCTTTGCATGGAAAAAGAATCAACTCAATCAGAAATACTTAAATTGGAAGACCAATTCGCTCTGATGCTTCGAATTTTTCAGATCAGTCTACTCTGTGGATTTTTACTTCCCATAACTCTGTTGGGACAGGTGGGAGGAACTTCCGGTTGCAATGCTTGGAATGAACCAACAGCATTGTTCGCTGTCGATCAAAGTCCGACTTCTTGTTTACCCACGCATCGAAGCGAATCGTCCGTGGTTTTTGCTGTTAACGCGACAGCACTTGGGGCCTTGAAGGATGAGCGACCTGACCATTGGGAGTTGCCATTGACTTTACCTGGAGGTGAGCATGTTCGAATTGAATTGCAGAAATTTCGCGCCTACACCGATGATTTTGAAATCGGCCGAATGACAGCAAGCGGATTAAAAGTTGAACGTTACAACCCGAAATTATTGAGCTACCGGATTACTGAAACGGATTTTTTTGGCACAATCATTTTCACTCAAGATCAAATTGTTGGAGCCATTCGACACAATGGTATTCAATATGAACTTGGAGCCTTGGACTGCCCCGAGGCCACTGGCGAATCACTTGTACTCTATGAAATATCAGATGCAATCCAAACACCCGAGTTTAGTTGTGGATTAGAGACCATTGATTCACATGTTCATGCGCTGCAAGGGACGCAACCTTTGGAACCAAATCCACAAAACTCCATGACGACTTGCGTTGAAGTAGCCTTGGACATTGACCATTACACCTACACTACGTTCGGGAGCGATTGTGGCAACTCGGTCGAATGGGCACTCGCCCTGCTCACGGGTGTTACGGAAATCTATCAAACTGAACTCAATGATTTGATTTACCTCGCAGCCTCTTATGTGAATGTTTGGGAAGTCACGGATCCGTATGCTTCATATACAGGCAATGCTGGCGCCATGCTCGATGCATTTCGATTGGAATGGCTCAACAATCCCGACTTGGCAAACCGCCCTAGAGACTTGGTACACTTATTAACTCGACGCGGTGACACCGGAACAGGAGGCATCGCCTATCTCAATGTCATTTGCAACAATGCCTATGCCGCAGGGTTCAGCGCATACTTGAGCCCATCCATGACGTACAACCTGAACAATTACAGTTGGAATCTCAATGTGGTTGCTCATGAATTGGGGCACAATTTCGGTTCAAATCATACCCATTGGTGCGGCTGGCCGGGCGGTCCCATTGACGATTGCTATACCGCTGAAGGTGGATGCAGCAACACCCCCGCTCCACAAGTAGGAACCATCATGAGTTACTGCCACGCCGTTGCTGGTGGATCTGTAAACTTGGAATTTCACCCTACCGTAGAAAGCGTCGCATTGATTCCATCCATCAATGGTCAAGGATCATGTTACACCACATGCGATGAGTTCTCAACCAGCTGTGCTTATTACGGGTGCACCTTCCCAACGGCTTGCAATTATGATCCCGAGGCGGTTGTGAATGATGGATCTTGCGCAACGAACGATGTTTGCGGGGAATGCGGTGGGGATGGAACTTCATGCCTAGGCTGCACGGATCCTGTAGCATGCAATTATGACGAGGCTTTCATCATTGATGACGGAAGTTGTTTCTACTCTCCTACTGGTGGAGCTTGTGACTGTGAGGCACTCATCTCTTTAGAAGGTACCTTGGGACCAGGAGAGACAGCCTCGACAGCCGTCAGCGGATTTGGTTATGTTGCGGCGGTGACGGTCTACCTTCATTTTGAAAACATCGAAGCAGACGAAACGCGAGCGAGCGACTTGACCGTCATCATTGAGGCGCCTAACGGAGAATGCCGACAAATAGGAGGATTTGATGTTGATTTTGGGTGTGCGAGCACCGGGTTTTGGCCAAGTGCTTGGCAATCAACCGCGTCCGGAGATTATGTCGGTGCCGCAACCATACCGGGAGCTCCAGAAGGAATTGGGACTTGGTTTATCCGGATAGGCAATGGGTGGAGCGGCTCTGCCGGCGCCTTCTTCTCTGCAGATATTTCCATTTATGATCTCTGCATTGACGTGGATCCTCCTGGATGCACAGATCCTGCTGGATGCAATTACAACCCTGCAGCAACCGTGGACAATGGATCTTGCGATTTCGAATCATGTTATGGTTGCACCGATGCATCGGCATGCAATTACACCTCCGGCGCCACGGAAGAAGATGGAAGTTGTGAATACATCACCTGTTTGGGCTGCACCAATCCGCAGGCATGTAATTTCGATTTGACTGCGTTCATCGATGATGGTTCCTGTGAATACTTCACTTGCGCTGGATGCACCGATTTGACTGCTTGCAATTACGACCCCGCCTCGACCATAGAAAACGGATCTTGTACTTACGATTGCAGTGAATGTCCTGCAGATTTGGATGGAGACGGAATCGTGGCAGTCTCAGATGTCTTAATGTTCCTTTCGGACTATGGCTGTATAATTCCCGTTTGCATTGGAGACGTGAATGGTGACGATATCACCACGGTCAGCGATTTGTTGTTGTTGCTCAGTCAGTTTTCAGAAAGTTGCGAACCATGATGCGTCTTAGTCTTTATGGTTTCACCTGGATTTTCCTGGTCATGACCTCTTGCGGCAGCGAGAAGGCAGAACCGGCTGCATCTGATTTTCAGGTTGAAAATTGGTTTACGACATGGGAAGGAGATCAGCCAGACTATCCATTGACCAATCCATTGGGAGAAGTGGTTGTGATCCGAGGGCAGGAGGCAAAAGTTAGTGGAAGCCATTTTACTTTTAACATCGATGCCGAAGGCCGCGTTGCCATGACCCAGGCCCATGAAGACGGACGGCTGGCTGAATTTAGTGGTACCTGGAAAGGTCAACTTGAGCCGGAGACTGGCCGTTTGGTCGCGATTTTATGTGATTTATCCGCTACATCAACCGGAGCATACAGACAATACGCGCTCATGGCAGATTCAGCTTCTCGGTCTGTGATGTGCCACGGGACAACGAAAGAACCCGCCTTTGAAGTGAAGCCGACGAATTGAAACCTTGCTGTTTGCCTCAGGAAATTAAGGAGTGACTGAATTGATGAACTGGGTAACGCCAGCCATAAAAGTTTCACGATCGTCCCACATGCACAAATGCGAACCGTTCGGGCACAGCAAGAATTGGCCATTTTGAACGAGTTCCGATTGTTTTTTCATGGCATCAGGATCCATGGTGTCATGTGTAGCTCCGACCATGAGGGTAGGAACACTGATTTCACCTAGACGACTGGTGATGTCCCAATCAATGAGCCTCCCTCCTACTTTAAATTCACTGGGGCCTTGCATTAAATCGTATAAAGGATAATTCAATCGTCCAAAAGATTCGACCACTTCGTTTGGCCAAGTATCCAACCTGCAGATGTGCTTATTGTAGAATTCTTTCTCGACTAACGCTACATATTCTTCGTTTTGAAAATCTCCTGCAGCCTCATATGCATCCAGTGTGTCGAGCAACCCAGGCCGCATTTGAGGTCTAAGGACTTCCTTGTTGTATGCTGCGTATTCCGGTATGGAAGTGACCATGTTGCAAACAATCAATCCCTTCAAGTTCTCCTGATATTTCAACGCATATTCCATCGCCAAAATCCCGCCCCAACTATTGCCAAGCAAAAAGAAATTTGAAGCGTCATAACCCAAAGCTGTCCTTACTTCTTCAACCTCCTCAACCCAACGATCAATGTTCCATATGTCTTCCGTTGGCTGGTCACTGAAAAAACTCCCGAGCTGATCATACATAACCACCTCAAATCCACTCTGCACGGGCAAATCATAGGCTACAGAAAGTAAATATTCATGGGTAGCAGCTGGACCCCCATGCAAAGTCAAAATACACACATCTGGATCATCCCCAAATGTTTTGGTAAACACCCTGTACCCATTGGAAAGCTCCACCATGCGCACCCCCTCTTCAGCCCATTTGGCCTCTCGGATTGCCTGTTGTTCAGGTGTGAATTTCATTGCATAGTTCCCCGCTTCACCAACCGTGGAATGTTCGACAGATTCAGCTTCATCATAAGCAGGGACAGATTGATCTGAAGAATTTGAACTTTCCGAACAAGCTGAAAGCGTTAGGGTCATCAGAGCGAAAAAGAACAATACGTTGGTGTTGTACGTGTTGTGAATCATAGTGCGTTCTTAAAAAAATTCGAGTGAAAGTTAGTCGAAATCTCATCGCAGTCAATCAGCCACGTGCTACGTGCTCTATAATATAATTTCGACAAATCTAATATTTTTTTATATGAAAAAATTATACTATCTTCAAGGAAGAACACGATTAACTTCTGATGAAACGTATTGCCCCTCTCCTCGCCATCCTTGTCATGAGCGGGACCACCTTAGGTCAAGTAACTGGAATACAAGCCGAGCTCATAGCCAATCATGACGAAACGGGCATAGCCGGACTAGAAGGGATGAAAACTTATCACATTTACGTCGAGTTTACGAATGCCAATGATGAACTCTCAGCGGTCTTTGGTGACATATCGGCTCCCTTGAGCATAAGTTCTACTGAGAGCTTTTACCAAAGCAGCTTCGGAGCAGATTTCGGATGGGGGATAAATC
>JAQBTQ010000030.1 GCA_027624855.1 Bacteroidota bacterium | reverse complement strand
TCGAATTCGAAAAAATGCAGTTCCATCGGAGGTGGTCCGTCCGGGATTTTTACCGAAATAATACCGTTCCAATGGATTTCGTAACTTCCACTCTCAATGCCGAGCAAAAACTCTGCATCATCAGCTGTGAACCGATAGCCTTTTGAATTACGTAGAAGTTTGTTTTTCCCCAGCGGATTATCCGCTTTACCGTGAAAATTTTGAATTGGTCGTCGTCATCGATGTCTTGCGGGCGACCTCAGCCATTTGCACTGCATTGGAAAACGGAGTCGATCGCATCAAGCCTGTAGCTTCTGTGACTGAAGCACAACAATGGCAGGCTGAAGGCTTTATTGGAGCTGCTGAACGAAACGGTGAAATTGTGGAAGGGTTTGATTTGGGTAACAGCCCCCTCGCTTACATTGAACGCGCTGATGAACTCAAGGGTAAAACGGTAGTTTTGACCACGACCAATGGAACCAAAGCCATCGACATTGCGAGTGAAAAGAATCGAGTTGTCATCGGGTCACTGAATAATTTGAATGCGATTTGCAATTGGTTAGTGGAACAAGATGAAAACATTTTGATTCTTGGCTCCGGCTGGAAGGATAAATTCAATTTGGAAGACACCATTTGTGCAGGCGCTATAGCTGACCAACTCATTGAAAGCGGCCGATTCAAAGCTGACGAGGACAGCACGGTGGCGGCTAAATTCATCTACCGATCTGCCCGTGACAACATGTTCGCCTTTCTTCGCGCCTCTTCTCATAGAAGGCGATTGCGCCGATTGAATTTGAATGAAGACGTAAAGTATTGCCTCACGCCGAACAATTTGTCAACCATCCCCATCCTGGAAGACGGATTTTTGGTACGCCTTGAGGAAACTGGATCTAAAAACTCTGTGGAGAAAGAATCGGCTTTGCGCTCAGAAAACGAAGCCTAATCGCCTGATCGCGCGTCGACTCGTTTTAGGATGTTTGGGCATTATCGTCTTCAGCGGTTGGGGGTTTCCTGCGCATCGGCACGTTGTTGATGTGGCCATTGCTTGGCTCCCCCCATCGATCCAGCCCTTTTATAAGTCGCACCGGAACTGGCTCATTGATCATGCACTGGATGCGGACATCCGAAAGCACAGTGTCCCAGAGGAAGGAATCCGTCATTATTTGGATGTAGATGCGTACCTCGAACCCAACCAACCATGCAGTGCCGTCTTTCCTATGGAATGGGAAGATGCCTTGGCCAGGTTCGGATTGGATACCTTGAATGCGCACGGCATCGGACCATGGCATGCTTACAGAACTTACCGAAAGTTGGTGTTTGCCCACATTGAAAGGGATTCGGCTTTGGTATTGCGGCATTCCATTGATCTGGCTCATTACCTCGCAGATCTTCATGTACCGCTTCACACCACAGCCAATTACAATGGTCAATTCACCAATCAAAGGGGCATTCATGCACTCTGGGAAACACAAATTCCAGAGGCCTTTCAAGATGGATTTGCACTGCAGCCTCGAAAAAACCAATTGAAATGTGCATACATCGACGACGTGAAACACCACATCTGGGAACGAACGCTGGAGAGTTATGCCGAATCTCATTCCGTATTCGAATGCGAATTCCAAGTTCGCGATGGCTGGGGAACAGAGCCCATTGATGCATACATCCAGCGCGGAAGAACACGCCAACTCATGCGAACACCCGAATTTGTCAATGCATACCACCAAGCCTTGAACGGACAAGTGGAGCAGCAAATGGTCAAAAGCATCCAATCAGTCAGCGCGTGTTGGTATAGCGCTTGGATCGACGCGGGGCAACCTCCTCTCCCCTCACCCCCCATCCCCAACAAACCAATTTGGAAAAAGACACTAGATTGGCTGTTGCAATGAGGCTACTACTCATCAATCCATTCCACACGGGTTCCCATGCGCATTGGTGCAATGGCATCGAGCACTACTTACCGAAAGTATCAAACACCCAGGTAGACGTTTGGACTTTACCCGGTCGGAACTGGAAATGGCGCATGCACGGATCTGCGGGGTATTTCGCGAACCTAGCTCGCGAACAAGGACTTCCGTCAGACATCATATTGACCACTGACATGATGGATGTGGCGGCGTTCCGTGGACTACTCCCAGCCCAATGGAGAAACGTGCCCATCGTGCAGTACTTCCATGAAAATCAATTGACGTTCCCTTGGAATAGTGGCGATCCGCAAAAGCTTCGTGGACAAGACCATTCATATGGCTTCATGAACATCCAATCTTGCCTAGCCGCAGACGAAATCTGGTTCAATTCCTCATTCCACCAATCTGTTTTCTGCAAAGCAGTCGAAGGATTTCTTGCCAAGCTTCCCGGAGAAACTCATGCCTTTCGCTCAGAAAACATTGAACGAAAATCGCACGTCGTTTCGCTTGGAATTGAACCTGCAGAATCTCCCCAACCCAAGTTCCCCTCGACTCCACCAACCATTTTGTGGAATCATCGCTGGGAATACGACAAAGGACCGGATGCATTCTTGAGGCATTTGAACACTTTGCATCATCATGGCATACGCTTCAAGCTCATCCTGTGCGGGGAACAATTTTCAAAAGTTCCCGATGTGTTTTCGGAGCTTATATCCACATTTCATGACTGCATTCAACATGTCGGATATGCAGATTCCAGAGAAACCTACCTACGGTTGCTGGACAGTAGTGATTTCATCCTACATGAACCCGTGCAGGAATATTTCGGAATCAGCGTAGCAGAAGCCATGTCACGGGGCGTGGTGCCACTGTTGGCTCGTGGCCAAGCCTACGAAAGCTGGATTCCCCCCTCGTTTCTGTTCCAAGATGAATCGGATATGGTTCGTTTATGGCATGAGCATAACCTGCTTTACCAAGAACGAAGTAAAACTGCGTACCAGACGTCGCAACAGTATTTCTGGCCCTCAGTGGTCAGTGAGATCCAAACGAAACTTCAGCTACTGATTGCTAAGAGTTGAGCCAAAAAATCTTTAGGTATACGGGTCGGACGAGCTGTTTCAAGGTTGATGCAAGCGAGTTCAACCGAAGCATTTGCTATCCTGTGCTCTTTCACAAAAAGTTCATAGTTGAATCGAATTCGAACAGGACTTGTGCATTGGATCCTTGTTTCAAGAATCACCAATTCATCAAAAGACGCTGCTCCTTGGTAATCAATGTTCAAGCCAATAACTGGAAATGCATAGCCTTGCGCTTCAAGTTGAGCATAAGAAAACCCCGTGTCCCTGAGCATTTCAATTCGCGCCACTTCTAAATAATCCACATAGGCTCCATGGTGCAATCGCTTCATTTGATCCGTATCCGAGTATCGCACTCGTATCTCACACTTATGAACCATTAATTCTGAATAAGTGGCAAATATCGGATTTAAATTTTCTTCATGTTCCCCAAGACTAAAGCCCCCCTCTTAACAAAACTACATATTATTGAATTACAATAACTTACATACCTATAATATGATATAACACGCATAACTATCGATTAATTCGAAAACTTATCTATGCATAAAGCAACACCGAAAAGAATATATTAAAAAGTCAAGGGGTGTAAGATTTTTTTTTCCGAGAGTTTATCAGAATCTTGCACACGGAATTCAACGAGAATAAATCATGTTCACCCACTGGATTCCTCACCTTTTTTTTACAACCTGACCTCCAGCGCATCAACCATGAGCCATGATCATTTGTCCATTTGGAATAACTGCCTCGAAATCATCAAAGACAACATCAGCAGCCAAGCGTACAAAACATGGTTTGCACCGATTAAGGCGCTAAAGCTCGAAAATAAAGTGCTGACGATTCAAGTGCCCTCACAGTTCTTTTATGAGTGGCTTGAAGAGCATTACATTCAACTTCTGAGTAAAACCATACATAAAGAGCTCGGACCTGATGCTCGGCTCGAATACAGCATCATTATGGAAAATTCGAGTCAGCCAGGGAGTAACCATTCGAGTCCATATGCGGTAAAGGTTCCAATGAGTAACAAGCAAGCGACTCGAAATCCTTCGATTCCTTTGTCTGCTGGCATCCATGACACCCCAATCAAGAATCCGTTTGTCATCCCTGGGTTGCGCAAGCTCAACATCGATTCGAACCTGAACCCCAATTACAATTTCGGCCAATTCATTGAGGGCGAATGCAACCGATTGGCACGTTCTGCAGGATTCGCGGTCGCCAACAAGCCCGGAGGGACATCATTCAATCCATTGCTGATCTATGGTTCAACAGGCTTGGGCAAAACCCACCTCGCCCATGCCATCGGTTTGGAAATCAAAGAACGCAACCCTGAATTGACGGTATTGTATGTCAGCTCGGAAAAATTTACCCACCAATTCATTGATGCGGTTCGAAATAACTCGGTAAACGATTTCAGTCACTTCTATCAAATGGTGGATGTGCTACTCATTGATGACGTGCAATTTTTCAGCGGCAAGGAAAAAACGCAGGACGTATTCTTTCACATTTTCAACCACCTCCACCAAACAGGAAAGCAAATCGTACTGACGAGTGATAAACCGCCGGTGGAAATGCAGGGTATGGAACAACGACTTCTCAGTCGCTTCAAGTGGGGGTTGAGTGCAGACTTACAGGTTCCTTCATTGGAGACACGCATGGCCATTTTGGAAAAAATGATGTATGCTGATGGCATAGAATTGCCACGTGAAGTTGTGGAGTATTTGGCGTACAGCATCACATCCAACGTACGTGAGTTGGAAGGCGCGTTGATTTCATTGATTGCCCAAAGCAGCCTCAATAAAAAATCCATCACGTTGGAGCTCGCCAAGCAAATGATTGACAAGTTTGTCAAGAACACGGCACGCGAAGTCAGCATCGACTACATCCAGAAAGTCGTTTGTGATTACTTCGACCTTCCGCTGGAATTGCTTAAGTCCAAGACGCGAAAGCGGGAAATCGTGCAGGCCCGTCAGATCGCCATGTACTTCTCCAAGAAAATGACAAAAAGCTCGTTGGCGAACATTGGATTGCATTGTGGCGGAAAAGACCACGCCACGGTACTTCACGCTTGCCGCACAGTGAACAATTTGCAAGAGACAGACAAGCACTTCCGCAAGTACTTAGAAGATCTCGAAAAGAAGCTGGCGATTCACTGATCGCAGCATGCGAGTACTGGTCGTCTGTTTGGGAAACATTTGCCGTTCACCCATTGGTGAAGGGTTGTTGAGGCACCATGCCGCAGCACAAAATTTTCAGTTAATCGTAGACTCAGCCGGCACCTCCGGCTGGCATCAAGGTGCCCTTCCCGACGAGCGCAGCATCGAAGTGATGCGTCAACACGGCCATGACATCTCCGACCAACGATCAAGACCACTGGTTCAAGGCGATTTACATCTCTATGACATCATCCTAGCCATGGATTCGAGCAACTTGAAAGACATTCTATCCATGGGAACACGTTCTGCTCAAACAGCATTATTCGTGCCTGGTGAAAATGTGCCTGACCCCTATTACGGTGGCCATGATGGATTTCAACGCGTTTACGATATGATTGATACCGCCGCAAAAGATTGGATAACCCTTTGGAAGGAAAAAGAAAATCAATAGTCACATGCCCGTCCTTCACTTGATACCGAACACGCTCGGCTCCCGCAATCCATTGGAAGTTGTCGCTGCCACCGCTATCGAAGCCCTACGAGGGTGCGACAGAATGATTGTGGAAAGTGATCGTTTTGCAAGGAGGTTTTTAAAAGACGCATTTCCCAATGAAAATCCGCAATCAAAGCAGAGTTTTCTGCTCAATGAGCATACCACTCCTGAAGACTTAGTCGATTTGATTCAGTGGTTTAAAAGCGATTCGGATATCGCCTTGTTGTCGGATGCTGGGGCTCCGGCTGTAGCCGATCCAGGGGCTGCAGCCGTGCGCATGGCGCACAACGCTGGTTGGAGCGTAAAACCCCATGCGGGACCGAGTTCGATTCTACTGGCCCTTATGGCCTCGGGAATGAACGGACAACAATTTGCCTTCAAAGGCTATCTTCCTCGCGACGGATCGATTCGGGAACGCATCTGGAAGGAGATGAAAGAAGGATTGCAGCGGCGAAAGGAAACGCAAATTTTCATGGAGCCGCCGTACCGCAACAACCAAGCATTGAAGGATTGCTTGAACGCGCTTCCTGCCGAACAACAATTGTGCGTAGCGGTGGACCTTACCCTCGAAACCGAGTGGATTTGTTCTCAACCAATTGAAAAATGGAAAAAGAGCACCTTACCCAATTTGGATAAGCGCCCGTGCCTCTTTCTTATTGGACATTAGACAAATCTCGCCCCTTCTGAGCATCAGGGACCATTTCCCATTGAAAGCCCATCACATCCTCAGGTTGAATATCTGCCTCCGGGACGCCGCGTGGACTAAAAGCCAAGTCCACGGGACACCAGCATTCCCAACGTCGGTAAGCAGGATACAATGCATGCAGATGCGCAATCACGGGCAGGAGTTGGCCCTCATCCTGAACAGAAAACTCCCATGTCGACAATCCCATATCCCTGCAATCCTGAGCATCTGATGCCAAGTGCCACGTGCGCATCGAAACGGTTACCTGGTCCGGCTCGCCATCAAATCGAGCGTGGGGGTCATACCAGGCAACGCAAGGAGAAGCGGCCAATTGCGGTTGATCAATCCAGCCCGGAATTCCGAACCATTCACCAGACTCAAAATCATCCAACAACCGGTTCCAACGCTTGCGCAGCGGATTAGGGACTGAGGCATCGGCGAGGCTTCGGCGCACATGACGAACGGTTTGCTCAACTTCTACGACCAAAACCGCATCTTGTGGAATCAGCGGTGGCCAACCGGACAACCCCCAACCCAAATACGAAGGCACCAAGGCCAAACCACTTCCTCCATCACACAACAAGGACGCAAATTCATGAAATCCTGCTGGCCAATCAGAACGATCCCAATAAAATGACAACGGATTCTCATGCGGCCATTGGTACAAAACCGTACTGTCCAAAAGTGAAACCTGTCCGACCCATTCGATGGTATCTCCTTTCTCCAAACACGCCTCACTCCCTTTGGCTTCAGCCGACCAAAACCTCAATCCTGCCGGAGTGATTTGGTTTGGGCGTTCAAACTTTTCATCCCAAGATTGCGCAATGGAATCGAGCAATTGAGTTTGTATCGCAAGCTTCCTCTGGTTGAATTCGATCAGTGCTTCTTGCGAAACGAACCCAACAGCTTCGTCATGTTGTTGATTCCCATCGCATCCGGCAAGCGCGAAAAAGAAGATCAACAACCCAATACATCCCAGGCATTTCATGACGATTGAATCAAATGACGCCAAACCAATCCCTCCTTTGTTCCTCAACGAGCGCTTCAAGGTCATCAAGCGTTCCTGCTCTGTAGATGCCTCCGGCCGCATTGGTGTGCCCTCCTCCATCAAAGTTCGCCGCCGCGATAGCTCGCACATCAATCGCTCCGACGGACCTGAAACTAAGCTTGATGGCACCAACATGCGATTCTTTCGCAAAAATGGCCGCACGCACGCCTGCCAAGCCCAACGCTCTGTTGACCAATCCTTCCGTATCTCCGGGCTGGTAATGAAAGCGCTCCAAATCAGCTTGGGCAAGCGAAATCATAGCCAAACCAACATCTGGCCACACCTTAAGCCTTTCACTCATTGCAAAACCGTGCAACTGTACTTGGTCAATGGATTGTTGATCAAATGTTTGTTCATGCACAGACGCATGATTCATTCCCGTTGCCAACAAATGCATCAGCACTTCATGGGTATGAACCGTTACTGAGGGGAAACGAAACGAACCCGTATCCGTCATGATCCCCGTGTAGATGCAAACTGCCGTATCCTGGTTGATCTCCTCGATATGCCCCCATCCCAGAATCAAGTCAAAAATCAATTCACATGTCGAACCGCACGCCGGGTCAGAAAACAGCCGATCCGAGAACTCCTCTGGGTTTTGGTGGTGATCAATAACCCACTTTTTGGCAGGCGATTCGCGAAGCGCCTGCTCCATCCCTCCTGTCCGACTCGGCCCATTGAAGTCCAAACAAATGAGGATGTCCGCGTCCTGCAACAAGCCCTCCACCTTGGTTGGATTTTCTTCATGAAACTGAGCCACCTCCGTTCCCGGCATCCACTTCAAATTGCTGGGAAAGCGATCTGGAAAGACTGGACTTGCATGAATTCCTTTGGATTTCAAATGATTGACCAGGCCCATAACAGAGCCCACAGCGTCACCATCGGGAGAGCGATGGGCTGTCACCACAATGCGGTCTGCATTTTGCAATTCAAGCCAACAAGCGCTAGCCTCCTCAGAGATCATGGTCGCGGAAGCTCGTTCCTGTATGATTCCATTCAAGTCCATGCTGCGCAAGTTACCACGTCCTACCTTTGTACCATGCGCATCGCTTTCATGTTTATCGCTGTGTTCTTCACATTTGAGCCCACGGAACCCGTGAACCGCTCGATGACATTGCACGATTTTCATTACAGCCGACTCAACCTCGATTGGAGTGAAGAATCCTCGACATGGCAAGCCATTTTGCGGGTATTTACCGATGATTTAGAGGAAGCACTGAGTCGGCAGCACGGTATGCCGGTATCCTGGAAATTAGGGGACGATCGTGAACATGGAAAAGCCAACGAGAGCATTGAAGCCTATACCGTTGAGCATTGGCAACTTTTGAATTCGGAAGATGCTGCCATCCCTTGGCAATTCGTAGGAAAAGAGGTTGACTTCGATTTGACATTCATCTACCTCGAGACGGATTCCATGGGTTTCATGCCAAACCTGACATTCACGAGCGATGGCTTCTTTGAACTTTTCTCGGATCAGGTCAATGAAATTTCCGTGAATGCACAAGGAAATTCACATAGAATTTGGCTGACCTCAGAAGACCCAGCTGAGCCTCTTTTCCCTGCTAGCCATGACTAAGAAAGAGAAAGTCACCTTCATCATGAATTCGCTTCAGCGGTTGTATCCCCATCCGCCGGTTCCCCTTGACCATTCAGATCCCTACACGCTATTGATCGCGGTATTGCTCTCTGCACAATGCACTGACGAGCGTGTGAATCAGGTGACTCCGGAATTATTCCGGGCTGCCGATTCACCGGAGAAAATGGTAGAAATGGATGTCGCAGATATCAAAGGAATCATCCGGCCGTGTGGTCTATCACCAGCCAAATCAAAAAACATCCACCGACTTTCGGAGATGCTCTTAGAGTTCCATGGCGGTCAAGTTCCCGCTGATTTCGACGCGCTAGAGGCGCTGCCTGGGGTCGGCCACAAAACCGCATCAGTGGTGATGGCACAAGCCTTTGGCGTTCCATCCTTTCCAGTCGATACCCACATTCATCGCTTGATGTATCGATGGGGATTGACAAACGGCAAAAACGTTGAACAAACCGAACGCGATGCAAAGCGGTTGTTCCCACGAGAACGATGGAACGATTTGCATTTGCAAATCATCTTTTACGGCCGCGAATACAGCCCAGCGCGCGGCTTGAAGTGGGATCAAGATTTCCTATTGCAGCAATGCGGACGAGCGAGCGAAATCAAAAAATGGAAACCCCTGGACCTTTGAGCCATCGCAGATTCACCAGCTTTTATTCCCCCCGGCTGCCTTTGACCGATCGATTGTTGAAGCAAATACGGGAATTGACATGGCTGATGTGGCAGTGGCTCCTCAACGGAAGCCGACCACGAGCTCTGCTCGTTTGGCCCGAAATGCCCTCCCGCCGCGCGGCTCTGTATAAAGTGGCCCGGTCGATGGGATTCGAGCTCACCAATCAATTCCGTGAAAACGCCGTTTTGGGCATTCGATTCGAAGACAAAACCGAGAAATTAAGCACGTTTGATCCACCACAAAAGTCGAGCATTTCCTGGTGGAACGTTGCCTGCAATGACATCCGCAAATCCACTTTGGAGGTCGCGCACCGGAAGGTTTTTGGATACGGCATGGCCATCGATCCAACAACGTATATTGGAAAGATTGTCGTGAAAAGTGATGAAAACGCGGTGCATGATGGCCAGGTCATTCAGGGGCCTATCCTTGCCGCATCCCTTCGATCTGAATCGGTATACCAACTTGAAATTCAAAACACCGACGCCAACGGCCGCCATTTTGATTACCGGGTGGTCTACATCAAAGGGCACATCCCTGTTGTCTACATGAAATACAAACGGATGCAAACGCGATTCACAAATTTGACCGATGACGTCCTCTTGTTACCTGATAACCAATGCTTTTCTATGGAAGAAAAAGGAAACATGGGACGTTTGGCCGGTCAATTGGGCGTTGACTACGCCGAATTCGATGTTTTACGTGATGCCCGCTCCGGCAAAATCTACGTAGTCGATGTTAACCCCACACCGTGGGGGCCTCCAGCGGGCTTGGATGCAGAACAGTCAGAAGTGGCAATCAAGAAGATGGCTGAAGTCTTTCGTCAGTCAATCTTAGAGTCCAACAAATAGGCTTTCAGTGCGGAGTACTTTCCGCTAATACGGACGCTGCTCTTCTTCTTGTCCAAACACCCTTGAAGGCTGTGGGGCACCGCAGGGACCTCTCCCGTTGCCTGCTGGACAACATCTCCAAATTTGGCCGCATCCGCTGTTGCCAACACTGCTGTGGGACCGATCATTTCGGTGTCTGCAATTGCGCAAAGCCCAACGGCTGTATGCGGACAAACCAACGATTGGTGACGCTTCCAATGGGCCTTCATTTCCGCAAGCGTTCGTGCATCAGAATAACCGGATGCTGATAGATGCTGGCGCAACGATTCAACTCCCGGACCCAGCAACCATTCCAAGCGCGGACGGTTACTCGGATCCCCAACATCCATCGCATTCGAGCATGTCTGAATGGACGTCTTCGCCGTGAATTGACCGCTTTTCAAATATTTCGCCATGCCATCGTTGGCATTTACCGCTGCGACAAATTTCCGCGCCGGCATTCCCATGCGCGCAGCCAAAACCCCTGCAGCAATGTTCCCGAAATTGCCACTCGGCACGACGAAATTCAATGCTTCACCCGCCTGCATGGTGGCCCAAGCAAAGTAAATCGCCTGAGGCATCCAACGACCAATATTGATCGAATTCGCACTCGTCAGCGGCCGCATTTTTTGCAATTCTTGATCTAAAAAAGCCTCCTTGACCATGGATTGGCAATCGTCAAAAGCCCCGTCAATTTCCAGCGCCACAACGTTCTCACCGACCGTCGTCAGCTGTTGTTCTTGGATGTAACTGATCCGGCCACTGGGATACAAAATCACGACGTCAATATTGGGCACGTTAAAAAACCCTTGAGCAACCGCAGAGCCTGTATCGCCGGACGTCGCAACCAAGACCGTAAGGCGTTCCTCGGAAGTTTCGCCCAAAAACCTTGACATGACGCGCGCACCGACATCCTTGAATGCAGCGGTGGGACCGTGAAATAGTTCCAGCATGTGCAACTCCTCAGCGGTCGGCTTCAGTGGAATCGGGAAATTCAATGCTTCGCCCAGCACTATTTCAAGACGATCTCGGGAAATTGCGGGGGTGACAAGTGGCGCCAATATGGCCGCGCCCAATTGGGCCAAATTCATGCCGTGCATCGCCTCCCAATCCAATTCAGGGATTTGTTCGGGCACGTAGAGCCCTCGATCCGGAGCAAGGCCTTCTCGCAAGGCCTCTGAGAAGGTCCTGCGAATGGATGTGTTGGTCAGGCTGTGGTACATCATGATATTACGCGGGCTCCTTGGAGAGATATCTCCGTGATATACAATTCAAAAGGCACCGCTTCCACGTTCATGATTTCCGAGAGCTTCGAGGCAATGGCATGCGCATCCTCCCGGCACATGGCAATGTGAAAACTGGATGGACCGCTCCCTGAGATTCCCATCGCCCGTGCGCCGCTTTCCATAGACGCTTCACGCATCTGCTTAAAATGCGGAATCAATCCATGGCGATGAGGTCCGACCAACAGGTCATCCATGTTCAATGCCGCCTCGGCCCCATTTCCTTCAAAGCATGCTGCTATGAAGGTGGCAAACAGAGCATTTTGTCTCACGGCATCCTTCAGTGGAACAGTTTCCGGAAGAACAGCACGCGCCTCAGAAGTCCGAATCGTGATTTGAGGATGCAACAGCACCAAATGCCAATCCCGAGGAGCTGGAATTTGTTTGATGCTTCCATCCGGACCGCTCAATACCAATCCACCTAGAACTGCGGGAGCCACGTTATCTGAATGACGGGCGCCGCTGGCCAATTCCTCTCCGTCGAGCGCAAAAGGGATAAGCTCGTCCGGTCGAAGTCCAGCTTCCAACAAGGCATTTACGCCCACCACGGCTCCGGCCGCACTGGAAGCGCTCGACCCCAAACCGCTTCCTGGTTTGACCTTCTTGATCAATTCGATTTCCAAACCGCAGGGGTTTCCGAGTGCATTCAACAAACTCTTGGCTGCGACTCCGGCCACGTTATTTTCCGCGGTGGCATCCAAATCCGCTCCTTCGATTTTCACAATCCGGACCATTCCAGCCTCTTCGGTTCGACGAATGACCAATTCTTCACCCGGCTCATTCAAGGCGCATCCCAACGCATCGAAACCAACGTTCAAATTTGCCACGGTCGCCGGCGCCCAAATTCTGACTTGATTTTTCATGGCATTCCTGCAGTTTTTGCCATCAACCTGCCGAGTTCATAAACGTCTGTGAGCACCCCACTTGCAGTGATTTCGCCGCCGGCTCCTGCACCTTGGATGACCAACGGACGCTTGACATACCGTTGCGATGTAATCGCTATGGCATTATCCGTGCCGTCCAATCCATAAAACGGATGATCCGCATCCAATGGAACCAATCCGGCTTTGGCCCTATCTTTTGGAGACCAAGAAGCTATAAAACGGTAGCGCGCGCCCTGCCTTTGCAGTTCTTGCGCCTGCGTATCAAGCTGCGGCCCCCAATGGGATAGACTGCCCAGGAATTCCTCCACAGTCAATTCCTGAACGTCTTCGGGCATGAATCCCGCGATATCGATGTCTTCAAGCTCCAGCTTCGCTCCGCAATGACGGGCCAAAATGAGCAGCTTTCGCGCGACGTCCGTGCCGCTGAGGTCTAAACGCGGATCGGGCTCCGTATACCCCAGCTTCCGGGCCTCATTCACCGCATCTTCAAATCTTGCACCTTCGTCCAAGGAACTGAAGATATAATTCAAAGACCCGCTCAAAACGGCATCAATTCGCAG
>JAQBTQ010000016.1 GCA_027624855.1 Bacteroidota bacterium | reverse complement strand
CCACGATTATTCAACCGGACATTTTGGCTTACAACGGGGTCGTACACGCCTTGGGTGAAGTCATGCCATTCAACTTCCCTCCTCCTGTGGGATCGTGCGGGACTTGGACCATCAATATGACTTCGAATCCGGCGGGAGGAACGGGCTGGGGAGGAGCAACGGTGAATGTGCTCTCGAATGGGGTCCTCATTGCTTCGGAAACCAAAACCACCGATGCACCTGAATCCTTCGTTTTTCCCGTGGATGAAGACAGTCGAATTGATGTAATTTACATTCCCGATGGCTATCCAGGGTATCACGGTTTCGAGGTGGTGGATGATTCAGGCAACACCGTCTACATCAGCAACGGTTCAGTTGATTGGAATGGACTAAGCACCATACCAAAGAGCATCTATGGCCTAAATCCTTGCGGAGCCGCTCCCACCTGTGGGCTGGTTGAAATTCAATTCATCGATGATTCACAAGACGGTTGGTATGGCGGCAGCATGGCGGTATACTCTGAATCTGGCCTTGAGGCCAACATCTTCTTCAACCCTGATTTTGACGGGGACGGCTACGCCGATTATCAAGGGTTTAATGAGCGCCGTGTGATGGTTACTGTGGATAATGGTGAAATCGATTTCATCGTAACTGAGCCTGTAGTATTTGCAGAATTTTGCGGTTACATCGTCCGAGACGAAGCCGGAGACATCTTGGTGGATCAGAACATTGAGTATGAGGTTCCCGACGATGCTCTGGGAGTGGTCGTTTGCGAATCGGAAGAAGAGGGGATATGCAACGCAGAATTCGAGGTGGAACAGGCCACCACGGCCAACGGTACTCCCATTGCCGGGGCGGTGAATGTGCTCATTTACGACTACAATCCGGATGCATCCTATTCATGGAATTTCGGAGACGAAGGAACCAGTGAGGATCCTTTCCCAACGTATACCTATGAAACCAATGGGCCTTACACGCTTTGTCTCACAGTTACAGATGAAGAAGAGGGTTGCAGTGATACTTATTGTGAGGCCATTTCTGTGGACTCCCTTGGTCTGTTGGATGGTTTTGTTGAAGGCTTCGTAATCACGGTCATTGACGGCGGAACTGCCAATGTCGTGGGAGAATTGAGCGCTGCTTTTTCAGAAGTGAGTGTCTACCCGAATCCGGCGAACGAATGGCTCATGATCGCTGGAATTGAGCCCAACGTGTTTTGGACCGCTCGATTGATGAATCTCACGGGTCAAGTGGTTCGAGAATTCAATGGCGTTGGAACGAATCAAGTAGCATTGACAGGTATAACCCCAGGGTTGTATGTGCTTCAATTGAATGGTGACAATGCCACGGCAAAATCCATTCGAATCATAATTGAATAATACGGTTAGGAATTGAAACGGAATCCCTCAGCATGGTTGGAATGCTGGGGGATTTTTTTTGGACTGACCTCAGGAATTAAAGGTCATCCGTCACTTCGTACTTTTGTAGTATGAGCGACCGACATGATTTCGACCTCGTGGCTTTTGGAGCGCATCCTGACGATGTGGAGCTGTTTGCTGGGGGAACCCTGGCCAAAAGCGTGGCGCAAGGTTTACGTGTGGGGATTGTGGATTTGACCCGAGGAGAACTCGGGACACGCGGAACCGCAGAAACGCGTGCTGCTGAGGCTGCCGCGGCTCAAGCAATTTTGGGAGTGGAGCATCGTGAAAACCTTGATCTCGGTGATGGGTTCTTCGAAATCAACGAGGAAAGCTTGCGTGTTGTTATCGAAGTCTTGAGAAGGTTGCGTCCTCAAAGGGTTATCGCCAATGCATTGAGCGACCGCCACCCAGACCATGGGCGCGGGGCGGAGCTCCTCCACAGAGCGGCATTTTTGAGCGGACTTTCAAAAATTGATACAGGCCAAGCGGCTTGGCGCCCGCGAGCAGTTTACCATGGAATTCAAGATCATTGGCTGAATCCGGATTTTGTGGTCGACATTGAGGGGTACGGCGACGTCAAGGCGCAAGCCATCGCGGCCTATGCCACCCAGTTTCACCGTTCTGACGCGGCAGATACGGAACCGGCTACGCCCATCAGTTCGCCTGAATTCCTCGAACACCTCAAAGCTCGGGATGTGGCGATGGGACGTTTTGCCGGATTGAAGCTAGGTGAGGGCTTTCAAGTGAAGCGACCACTGGCCATTGATGGGATAGGGGTATTGGGATGACACACACTACAGGGATTGTTTTTCATTAGAAAAAAATAATTCCATACATTAATGGTGCCCAAAACGCTTCACAATGAAACCAATAATGCACCAGCGCTTTGCAGTTTTCGCGTTCTTTTTCGCTGCATTCACCTTGTTTTTTTCATGTAAAAAGGACCGCAACGGTGGTAACCCGGGAAATGGTTCAGCAACTACAGAACCATTAAACACCCAAAACTTGCATGTTGAGCTCGGGCAAACGGCATTGAACCAGGTGCAGGGGGTCTTAATGGATGGAGATGTGCCCATAGTGAACGCGACTGTAAGTTGTGGTTTTGGTGCGGAGTCAGTGCAAACCGATCCAAATGGATTTTTTCTTCTTTCAGCCTGTGAATCGTACGAACGTTATGGTTTTATTACCGCGGAAGCTCCAGGATATTTTTCAGGTTATCGGCAATATTTCCCTCCGCCTAGCGGCCAAGTCGTTCTTCGAGTCAACATGCTGCCGCATACAGATGCGGTTAGTTTTGAAGCCTCATCGGGAGCGATTATTTCATCCGATTGGGGAACCATTCAATTTGCACCGAGTGCGTTTGCCATAGAAGGTCTGGTCTATTCGGGAACCGTTACGGCATTTGTCCAACATGTTGCTCCTAGCAGGGCTGATTTATTTGATGTGATTCCGGGTGGTTTGACAGGGCTTGATGCGGAGGGCGTCAAAGTCCTTGAAACTTTTGGTATGCTCGGCGTGGAATTGTTTGCTGATGATGGGCAGCCGTTGGATGTCCTTCTGCCTGCGCAGGCTACGTTATTGATCGATGAAACACAACTGGCGTATGCTGCAAATGAAATTGACTTGTGGAGCCTTGATCCGGAATCCGGATTGTGGATTGATGAGGGAGAGGCGTCACGTGCAGAGAATGCGTACCAAATGCAATTGCCTCATTTTTCTTGGTGGAACATTGATGTGCCAAGCTCGTTTGCATGGCTGGACGGAACCGTTCTCCAGGATGAAAATCCAGTTGGTGATGCGCTGGTAACAATCTACACGGAAAATTCGGGATGCGCCTCAACCTTGACGAACAGTTCAGGTGAGTTCGCTGGAATGGTTCCTAAAGACCAATCATTGTCAGCCCAGGTGAAAGTTTGCCTACAATCGGAAACACCTATTGTCATTGGTGAACACCCGTTTGGTCCACTCCAAGATTCTACAACCATAAACGTTGAAGTTTCAGATTACGAGCACCACTTCATTGAAGGTCAATTCGTGGGGTGCGAGGGAGCACCCATTGAATTTGGATACATGATGGTCAATGGTGAGTTTCAATCATTTGACAACCAGGGTGCGTTTGGATTTTTCTCCTGTTTGGATGAGATTGAATTGGTTGCTTACGAGGTAATCCCCATGCAAGGAGTCCTTGCCTCAGATACGCTTCTTCTTGATTTTAATAATGCAGATCAGGAAGAAAATCTTGGAGAAGTGAGTGTTTGCAATGAAGTGATTTCCGTAAGTGATTCAACGGTAACGGATGGAAACTACGAATACGAAACAGTCGTCATTGGTACCAACGAGTGGTTCGCCGAAAATTTGCAGACCACGACCTATGCGAACGGCGATCCGATCATCGAATACACCAATTTTGCAACGTGGTCAAATTTGCAAGAAGGGCAATACTTGCACTACGATTTCGTCCTAGAAAACCTCGAGAATCATGGGCGACTGTATAACGGTTATGCCATTCAAGATAGCCGCGGGGTCTGTCCTTCTGGTTGGCACGTGAGTACGTCGGCGGAGTGGGCTGAAATGATTTCAATTACGGAGTTATTTAACATGCCTGCAGCCACTGTCCTTAAGTCTTCTACCATGGACGAACCCGCCTGGAATGGGTACAATCAATTGGGATTCAGTGCCACACCAGGCGGTCGGATGAGCAGTGAAGGCGACATGAACTTGCTCGGTTCATACGCATATTACTGGGTGGATTCGACCTCTACAGAACAGGGTATTGGCTACCGAATCATGTCCACGAGCATGGGGTCTGTCGGAGCCGGAGACTTCGCCGGGACCATGGGCTACAGCGTTCGTTGTGTTCGCGATTGATTGGTGGTTTTGTCAGGCTCGCTCACATTGCCACCAGGCAATGATGAGGCCCAGGCATTGGACTGTGGCTGCGACAGAAGCAGCCCACGCCGCACCCACGGCACCATGGGGTGCAATCCATTCATTGGAAAGTAGCAAGAGGACAATGAGACCAACGCCTGATGTGGCGGCGTTCCAATGATGTTTTCCAATTCCGGATAAATGATGGGCGATGATGGATGATGCTGCACCAAATATTGCGGCAGGAGCCAGCGCCCAAATGACCGGTTGGATGCCCTGAAATGAAAAAATCGCTGCATACCAATGGTCTGGCATCGCCATAGCGATTAGCAGCAAAACCATTGTCGCCCCGAGAGATTGAAGAAGTGATTTTCGCGTCGCTTGCAGCCTTGTACTGCGATTTGTCTCCGAAGCCGTTTTGGTATAAACGATGGGCGCCAAGGCACGTGGGACCAACCACATGGCTTCGAGCCCGTAAAAAGCAATCGAATAGATTCCGGATGCTCCAAGTCCTGCCGAAGACCTCGCCAGGAGACTCAAATTTGCTCGGTTGGTGAGCATTTGCAAAAGCGCTCCAGTTTGAGCTGACCGACCAAAACGCCACATGCGTTGAAAGGCCTTCCAGCCGGTAATTGATTCATCCGTGTTTTTCAATCGAGCCAACCACAGAATAGAAACCACCATGGTGGCACCCAAGCTTCCTGCAAGCGCCAAAACAAACGCGTCAACGCTGACGGACTCCATTCCAAAAAAGGCGATGATCAATCCCATCATGAGCAGACCGGCTTGGAGCAATTGCAGGTTGTTGTGTCGCTTGATTTGATGATTTGCGAGGAGCAATTGGCCATGAAAAATGATGACTCCTTGCATCCAACCAAGCCCCGCCATGGTCCAAAAGTGTTCTGCTGGCAGAAATTCGATGCTTGTTCCAGCCCAAGACCCGATCAAGGCCGCACATAGAAGCCAAACATGGCCCGGTACAAGCATCGAGCGCAGCGCTATTTCTTTTTGCAGATAAACGACAGCGCCCCCCGCAATGAAACCACCGACGCTCGTGACTACAAGAATGCCTAATTGAATCCAAGCAATCTCACCTTGGCCCGTAGAGCCTAACAAGCGCGTATTCATCAAGATTACGGCAGTTGTAAAAGTGAGCAATGCTGCCCGGGTCACGACGGAGTGCCGCTTGATGCCTGATTCATTCATTCATCGAGCGGTTTATGATTTTCGGGAAAATCGGGTAACGACTTTAGATAGATGCGGTCATACCCTTTGGCGATTGCTTCAACACCAAAGTGGCTCACTGCGTATTGCCGCAGGGCTTGATCATCGAAAGTGACTGCGCCATTGGCCCAACTGACCAAGGTCGATGCAAATGCACCTTCGTCTTCTGATTGAACGAGTGCGCCTCGTTCTGGCGTCAGGTGTTCTTTGATACCACCGACATCGGTTGAAAGGACAGGAATGCCGCTGGCCCACGCTTCAGGAATGACGCAAGGAAAGTTTTCGTAGCGACTAAAAAGGAGCAAGGCATCCGAATTTCTCATTCTATTTGCTACTTCAGAGAGGTCGATTTCTCCGCCAATTTCTACTCGATGTTCCAATCCCAACTCCTTCGCGTAAGCTTGGTGAGGGGTTGGGTCGCCATCTCCAATGATGCTCACTTTTAAATTGTCGCACTGAGCGCAAGCGGATTGAAGGGCCCGCAACATTCCTCGGATGTTTTTTTGATCATCACGGAGGGAACTGATGTGCAGAGCGTGGAAGCCGCTCCGCTTGGAAGCCTTGTCACGGGGATAAAAAAGCTCCGTATTGACTACGTTGGATATAGGTATGGACGGGCGATTGATACCGAATTCAGTCATGCTTTCGCCCAAATTTGACGTTACTGGACAAACGAAATGTGCAGCGTTTCCTGTCACTTGCATCGAACGCTTTCTCCAAAATGGCAATGCATTGCTTTGGTCCTTGTGATACGCCGTCCAATGCTCTGTAAGGATGAAAGGAACCTTCCATTTTTTGGATAAGATTCTGGCGGCCCGACCGGCCGGATAACTGACGTGCAAGTGAATCAAATCAAAAGGTTGGGACTCCCGCGCAGCACGAAGCAATGTGCGTGTGACCTGCCAAACCACGGGTTTTTTCTCTCGAAAATAAAAGATGCGTTCGGTGTAATTACCACAATCTCGAACAGTGTTGGCAGGAACGACTTGATCAGAAGGAACCGCGGTTGCAAACCAAACCTCTCCACCATTCATTGTGCAGATGGACTGGATATGCCGCTCTACAAAATTCCCCAATGTTCCGTGCACCTGACTGGGATACCAGCTGGCGAGATGCAACACACGGAGTTGAGCAGGAGTTGAGGTCATCGATCCCAAAGGTCGCAAGGTTTTGGTTAAACCGTAACGCGTTGATTTCGTCTTTATTGAGAGAATCGATTAACTTCACGGAATGAAGCGTTTTTTATTGCTATTGTTGGTTGGAGTATTGGTGAATTGTGTTGAGGTTTCAGCTCAGTCTCCAACATTCCATGCGGATATTGCTCCCATTATTTATCAGAATTGTACCCAATGCCACCGTGCAGGTGAAATTGGTCCCATGCCATTTACAACTTACGATGAGGTGTACGACTACCGTGAGTTTATCGCGTACGTTACTTCAACGGGATACATGCCTCCATGGACACCGGATCCAGAATATGCTACGCTGCGAGGAGAGCGATTCCTCTCGGAAGAACAAATCCAAACCTTGGTTGAATGGGCCGAAGGTGAGGCGCTTGAGGGAGATGTCGCAGACAATCCTGGACTGCCAGATTTTCCAGAGGGCAGTCAAATTGGTGAGCCAGACCTCATTCTGTCGATGCCAGAGCCGTATGTCCATGGCGGAGATATGACCGATCAATATCAAGTGTTCATCCTTGAAACGGAAGTGGAGGAGGAAACCGAGATTCGGGCAATCGAAGTGCGACCCGGTAATTCTGCGGTGGCGCACCACGCGTTGATTGCATACACGGAATCGACGATGTCGATTGAAGAAGCCCAGTCTATGGATGCTGCGGATCCCGAACCAGGTTATGAGAGCTTTGGAGATTATGGCGTTTTCGTCGAAGATTTCCTTTTCGGTGGATGGGTGCCGGGAGCTGCACCGACTGATTTCCCTGCGACCATTGGAAAGAAGATTGGGCCGGATGGCAAATTGTTGTTGCAGATGCATTACGGTCCTTCACCTGTCGAAGAAACGGATGTCACGGAGATTAACTTGTTTTTTGCCGAAGAACCGGTGCAGCGAGAGGTTGAACTGGCTATGATGACGCCAGGCAATTTGACGGAGCCGTTTTTCATTCAGCCCAATGAGGTCAAAACCTTTCATGGCATCTACCCGGTCTTCCAAGACGTCAGTATTTTATCCATTACCCCGCATTGCCATTTGCTCGGACAGACTTGGGAAGTGTATGCGGTTTCAGCCAATGCTCAAGACACCATTCCATTGATTTCGATTCCCCAATGGGACTTCAATTGGCAGGGAATTTTTAGCTACCCTTCATTGAAGCACATTCCAGCGGGATACAATGTGCATGCCTTTTGCACCTATGACAACACTGCCGACAATCCAAATAACCCGAATGATCCGCCCCAGTGGATGAGTTGGGGAGACTTGACCGGAGACGAGATGTACGTGTTGTTTTTCCAATATGTCCCATACCTCCCTGGTGACGAGAATATTACCCTATCTGCTCCGGATGAGGACACCCGTTTGGTGTACCAGACCGATAATTTATTCCCTGCTTGGCCCAATCCTGCCCGGGCGAACCAAACGGTGAATGTGAGTTGGCATTTGCACGCACCAGCGCGCTTGACACTGGAATTACTGGACATTCGAGGCCGGGTGGTAGACACTTGGCTTCCCATGCAATCTTTTGGTGCGGGCCATCACCAGAGAAGCTTCATGTTGGGCGATTTAAATTCAGGAACCTACTTCTATCGCATGACCACGGAGGATGGATTGGTTCGAAGCCATACCATCCAAGTCATCGACTGATGTGGAAGGTGTGGGTGTTTTTGGCACCGCTTTGTCCTATTTGCCAGGATTATACGTTCTACCTGAATGCTTTGCATGAACGGTGGGATGTGGAGGCTTCAGATCAGTTAGAAATGGTCGGTTGGTTTCCAAATCCATCGGTTACCGATGAGGCCATCGACGAGTTTGCTACTCGATATGGAGTGGAATGGGAGCTCGCACGAGATACTGTTGGTTGGTCGGAGGCAGTGGGTGCGCGTTACACGCCAGAGGCGGTGCTCATCAGTCCCTCTGGATCCGTCGTATACCGCGGCCGTGTGAATGATTTGTATTATGCGCTCGGGAAGCATCGTTCTAAGCCCAGAAACAGCGATTTGGCGCTGGCTGTTGACCAAGCGCTAGCGGGAGAGGAGGTGTTGCCGGCGACAACCGACGCCATTGGTTGTCCCATCGAAAACCGCCTGCCATTCAATGATTCGCTGGCACGGTGTGTTTTTGCCGATGGGTTGCGTGGACTTTAGAAATCTCAATTATCTTTGCGCTCCCTTTTGGGGAAAACGGTGACTATAGCTCAGTTGGTTAGAGCACTGGATTGTGGTTCCAGGGGTCGTGGGTTCAAATCCCATTAGTCACCCATCAACCCTCGCTTCGGCGGGGGTTTTTTGTGGGTCAATGATGTGCCTGCGGCGGGAGCCAGCCCGCACCAAATTTTTGAGTCCATGCTGGGGTTTCAGTCAGTGTTTTCCAGGTGCAGGAATGAGCATTGATGACTTGCGCTCCAGCAGCAGTCAATTGGATGATGTGCCGAGATCGATGCTGAATGAACCCCGCGGCGATTAGATAAAAAAGTGCCCACGCCATACGCCGCTGTATAAGCGGCACCCCTTTGCGGTCCATCGAGATCAAGGCGATAGAAGGCAATGTCGAGAAATGATTCGCGCGGACGCTGGGAAATAAGGATGATTCGAGCAATGGTTGCTGATCCTTTAATTCCAATAACAGCGGCATAAAACATGCCTCTACGCTCGGAACACTTGTGATGGTTGCCATGGGTTATTCAACCCTTGAAACTGACAAAAAGTTTCTGATAAGTGAGGACAAATGAGAGACAGGGAGGAATGGACGATTGTAATTTGGGAACATGCGAAATCACATTATAGGAATCTGCGTTTTGCTCATCATGACGGGCTGCTCGGTTCAGAAGGAGTCTTTTTTGGCGGGATTTGCCGTCGCCAGTCATCAAGGACCGGCCGAGCCTGCACCGGTGATAAGTTTTCAGGACCCTCGTCCCGACGTGCGGGATAAGAATTCATTGGCTACTCAGATTGAAATTTTGCCAGAAGCGATCGAAAAAGGCGAATGCAGTCCAAAACCGCCCGCTGCCAACTCTTCCAAATCTATCCGCATGTTGCCTGCAAGAAAGAAGTTGCCGGAACAAGTGGGTCAATTCGAATCGATTCAGCAGAAAAGTGCAGGACGGGTATCAGAAGAAGTAGACAATCAAATAGAAGAGCAAGGAGAAATTCCAATTGACCGCAACCTCGGATTGACCTTGCTAACAATCGGAGCGGCGGCCATGATGTGGGGCTACACCAGTTTCTCGCTACTTGGTTTTCTTTTGGTGTTTTTGGCATCCTTGGCCTTCGCGCCTGCAGTGCATTCCCTCATTTGGAAGGAACCCTTGAATTGGCAAAAGAGCCGCTTTGGAAGAATAGCCCTGTCTATGGTTCTTTCGGGACTGGTGTTGAGCGGGATTGTGGCAATGCTTGCGAATTTTTTGGGATGGGTGTTTTAATATATTTCGATTAAACCTTGATAATAGTAGATAAATAGGTTAAATTAGGCTTAGACTGAACCAAAACCTATTTCGATGCTACGTGCCTGTCAGCGATTTGCTTGGCTATTGTGCCTGCTTTTTTTGCCTTTTTCCTTTATCGCAGTTCATGCGCAAGTAATCTCCGTATCGGTTGAAACGGTGCAGGTTCATACGGGAATGGTGGGAAACTCAGATTTGACCGGAATGACGACCTACCGGATCTATGCCAACGTCACCGATTCCTCAGATTTTGTTGGTGCTGCTTACGGAAGCGCCGCCGAGCCCATTCATTTGTCTTCAACCACTTCATTCTTTCAACATCCAGCTGGAGGTTCTTTTGGTACAGATTTGAATGCTTTTTTTCTCGGTATCCTTCCTGACTTGAATTACGATAGCTGGTTGACAATTGGCCTTGATCTTGCTCCTTCAGATGCAACGGAGGAGGGCATTTCGAGTTTGGGAATGAATGCAGAGTTATCCATTTTTGAAGGTGGTGCAGATTTTGTTTTGGATTCGGAAGTGGGCGGTAGTTGGTTTGTGCTACCTGGAAGTTCCAATGGCTTTCCAGATGAAGCGTTACGGGTGCTCCTCGCACAAGTCACCACCGATGGGTTGCTTTCTGGAACATTGAATCTTCAGTGTTTTCTTGAGGGAAACCCTTTCAACGAACAATTGGGAACGTTTGATTTTGGAGCGGGAGCACCGGGATGCACAGATCCGGAAGCCTGCAATTATGATGAAGCGGCCAACTCCAATGACGGCTCGTGTTGGTTTGCAACGGCTGGGTATGATTGTGAAGGAGAATGTCTTGAAGATGCAGATGGCGATGGCGTCTGCGATCCTTTTGAAATTGCTGGATGCGAAGATCCTGAGAGTTGCAATTACGCAGTTGGCGTGACCGATCCTGAAGATTGTGCGTATGCTCAAGAGGGATATGATTGCGATGGTATGTGCCTCATGGATTCGGATGGTGATGGAGTCTGTGATGAATTTGAGATAGCGGGTTGCATGGATGAAGCGGCATGCAACTACCTGCCAGAAGCCACCGATGATGGGGACTGCGATTTCGCGGAATTGTATCGCGATTGCGATGGAAATTGTCTGATGGATACCGACGGCGATGGCGTATGCGATGAGGAAGAAATTGTGGGATGCACGGATTCCCTGGCGGACAATTACGATGCTTCCGCAACCGATGACGACGGTTCTTGCCTTTTCATAGGTTGCATGGATCCTGTGGCATGTGATTATGATGCTACAGCGAATTCGGCTTCTTCATGCTCGTATGCAGATGCCGGATACGACTGCGATGGTGCGTGCCTCATTGATACAGACGAAGATGGTATCTGTGATGAATTTGAAATCGCAGGATGTACCAATGATCTTGCAGAAAATTTCAATCCCCTCGCGACAGATGATGATGGCAGTTGCTCGGTCTTGCCGCCTTCATACTGCGGTGAGGGTACCGTTTGGGATGAAACCACCGGACAATGCATTGGCGATGGTTCCAGCGCTGGAGATGGGGGAGTGGGCGGATATGGCGGTCCGTGCTTTGGGGATTTCGACGCCGATGGACAGCGCGGTACATCCGACCTCCTGATGTGGCTCGGGGTGTACGGTTACAATTGTGATTGATTCACGAGGCGAGCCTCAATATCGCGTCAATGCTCGCGTCGTTGCGTGCCTCAATGTGCGCGTCAATGAATGCCCTTAGCAGCCAAATAACGTTCAGCATCCAATGCGGCCATGCAGCCTGTGCCTGCCGCTGTTACCGCTTGTCGGTAGGTCTTGTCTGCCGCGTCGCCACTTACAAAGACGCCTTCGCGGTTGGTTTTGGATGAGCCGGGCTCACCGTAAACGATGTAACCTTGTTCGTCCAAATCGATCCAACCTTTGAAAACATCCGTATTGGGTTTGTGTCCGATGGCTACAAAAAATCCAGTGCAAGGAATGACGTGTTCGGCGCCCGTCTGATTGTTTTTGACCCGCGCTCCTTCTACGCCCTCTGCTCCAAGCACCTCCAACGTCTCCGTATTCCAAAGCACTTCGATGTTTTCCATGCCTAAGACTCGGTTTTGCATCGCTTTCGAGGCACGCATCTCACCACGACGAACCAACATCGTCACTTTCGAACACAATTTGGCCAGGTAACTCGCTTCTTCACAGGCGGTATCACCCGCTCCCACAATGACCACTTCCTGACCGCGGTAGAAAAATCCATCGCAAACAGCACAAGCACTTACGCCGCCTCCAGCATCTCGCAATCTCAATTCAGACTCCAGCCCCAACCATTTCGCTGAAGCTCCCGTAGAAATGATCACGGAATCGGCATGAACCTCTTTGCGCTCGGCACCTTCGCCAACCCAGATCTTGTGAACGGGTCCGGTGAAGTCTACTTCGGTCACCCAACCATTGCGCACATCCGTGTCGAATCGCTTTGCTTGAGCCTCCAGATCCATCATCATTTGAGGGCCATTGATTCCCTCGGGGTAGCCTGGGAAATTATCCACCTCCGTGGTCTCAGTCAACTGTCCACCGGGTTGCATTCCCTGATACAAAACGGGTTTCATGTCTGCTCGTGCAGCGTAAATGGCTGCAGTGTATCCGGCTGGTCCCGATCCAATGATCAGGCACTTTACGTGTTCTATCGCTTCGCTCATGGCCGCAAAGATACTGCGTCAAACCGCCAAGAGAATGGGTTTTTTTACACGAAAAAACAGGGTTGATCAACGGGACTCATGCTCGAGCTTGAGCCAGGCATTCCAGACGGGGTCATCCGGTGGGCTTGCGAGAATGCACATGGGTGTTTTTTGGACCGGATGCATGAATTCGATGCGTCGTGCGTGAAGATGGATGGACGCATTGTCATTGGTTCTTCGTGCGCCGTATTTGATGTCACCTTTGATGGGTGCTCCCAAGCTGCTGAGCGTTGTGCGTATTTGATGATGGCGGCCTGTTTTGGGTCTGACTTCAACGAAATGGTATTGATCCGAACGGCCTTTCGTTTCATAGGTCAGCTCAGACTCTTTTCGGTCTTTGCCCGGCGCATCGAACGCAAAACTCTTGTTGAGTTGCTGATTCTTTTGAAGGTAATTCACCACATGTCCAGCTGGCGGATTGGGCTGCGGTTTTACTACGGCCCAATAGGTTTTTTGCACTTCGCGCAGGCGAAACATATTCGTGAGCCTCGATAGCGCTTTGGATGTTCGCGCGTAAAGGATCACTCCGCTCACGGGCCTGTCCAATCGATGAACTGTGCCGATGAAGGCGTCGCCGGGTTTGTTGTATTTGCGTTTGATGTATTCGCCAACGACCCTGCACAAGGTCATGTCACCACTGGAATCACTTTGAACGATGTCCGATGATCTTTTATTGACTGCAATGATGTGGTTGTCTTCATACAAGACATCCAAATTGTCAATGGTGCTCATTACGATGGGCGCCTTCGGCTGACGAGCCCAGTGTGTGGTTGGATCTTGCTTCGGCCGATCCATCGTCCTTAATACTGTTCGTTTTCGTTGGGGAAGTCTCGCGTTCGAACGTCTCGAACGTATTGCTGAATCGCTTGATTCATCTCGCCGGCCATGTCGAGGTATCGCCTCAAAAACCGAGGGCTGAATTCTTGTGTAATCCCGAGCATGTCATGCAGCACAAGAACTTGTCCGTCGCATCCACTTCCGGCACCAATGCCGATGGTTGGACACTGAATCGATTCGCTGACTTCTCTCGCAAGGCCAGCTGGGATTTTTTCAAACACCACCGAGAAGCAGCCGATTTCATCCAACATTTTGGCGTCACTTCGCAATTGTTCCGCCTCCATTTCTTCCTTGGCGCGGACCGTATACGTTCCGAATTTATAAATCGACTGGGGCGTCAATCCCAAATGCCCCATGACCGGAATGCCGGCAGTAAGGATGCGTTCAATGCTTTCTTTGACTTCTCGGCCTCCCTCAAGTTTCACTGCATGGGCACCACTTTCCTTCATGATGCGAATGGCAGAATTCAGGGCTTCTTTTGAGTTGCCTTGGTAGGTTCCAAATGGTAGGTCCACAACGACCAGTGCCCGCTTGGCTGCACGAACTACGCTCGATGCGTGGTAGATCATCTGGTCCAGGGTGATGGGCAGTGTTGTTTCATGACCGGCCATGACATTCGATGCACTGTCGCCAACCAAAATGACATCGACTCCCGCTTGATCTACGATGGTAGCCATGGAATAATCGTAAGCCGTCAACATGGCAATGGCTTCACCGTTGGCCTTCATTTCGGTGAGTACCTGGGTTGTAATTCGCTTGGCAGATTTATGTACAGACATGCGGTTGCAACGTTATTCTGATTGTGTAACAAAGGTATCCAAAAGCGCGAGATGAGCGGTTAGTTCGCTGGAATTGAAAGGATCCTTCGAAAGGTCATGTTCAATCGAGGTGCATCGGATCTCAACCTTTTTGGGAGGGCGTGTTCGTAATTAGTTTGGAGATTTTCCATGACCAACAAATCGCCATGGTCAAGTCGTATGTTCCACTTTTCAAGGGTCTTCCTATCGCGAATTAAAAAATCACGGCTTGCACCCAAAGAGACACTCACGATGCAACGCGAATCAATTTCTGGCTCGTTGTCTCGGTGCCATCCCATGGAATCCGAACCATTTCGATAGAGGTTGAAAAGGCACGCGTTCAGCGGCTCTGGTGGTTGGACTTGCCTGTGAATTTCTTCCTGCAATTGTTTTACTGTATCCGAGAGGGGCTGGGCAGCCCACTGAATGCTTGCGTAGCGATAAGTCGGACCCATCCAAGCGGTCAATCGAGGCTCCAGAAATTCCTTTCCGAACATGCGAATGGGATTTTGTTGCCAGGGAATGGATTCGTACCATTCTTCAAAATCGAGATGGGCAAAGGCTGCTTTGATTACCCAACAGCGGGTTTCTCCATCTTCTAAGATTAGCTGTCGTTCCAACTGCTATGCTGGATTTACGATGAATAGGGTTGACCCTATCCAGTAAACATAGACCAGATAGGTCAGTAGAAGCAATGACCCTTTCCACCGATCAACGCGCTTGCGATGCATCATCATGATGCCCACCGCTATTGCTATTCCCGTCATCCACCAAAAATCAAAATCCAACGCCTGTGCATCGACAGGCAGGGCGATGATACTCGAACTAATGCCTGCCGCAAAAAAGATGTTGAAAATGTTCGACCCAATCAAATTGCCTAGCGCGAGGTCTGGTTCACGCCGCCAAGCTGCAATACCGGAAGCAACCAATTCCGGGACGCTGGTCCCAAAGGCGACAACGGTCAATCCGATGATGTGGTCACCAATGCCAAAATTGATGGCCATTTGGCGTGCTCCTTCGATGAACCATTCGGAACCGTAGTACAGTCCGACACTTGCTAGCGCAATTCCCCCCAATAAAATCGCCATGGGACGGTGGGACTGTTCCAACTCTTCCTCCGATAATTCGGCGATAACCTGCGTATCTCGGGCCTTTTTACTCCTCAAGAACAGCATACTCAACAAAACCAAGGCCCCTAGAATTAACACCATGCCCTCTGTTTTGCTCAACTCACCATCGAGTGACATTCCCCAAAATAGGAGCGAGGCCAAAATCAAAGTAGGCCAGTCGACCTTCATCAAAGATTGATCCACGCGAATGGGATGGATCAATGATGTCACTCCCAAAATCAAGGCGAGATTGGCGATGTTCGATCCGATGACATTTCCCATGGTGATACCGGGATTGCCCTCTAAAGCCGCCCTGACCGAAGCAATGATCTCTGGGGCAGATGTTCCGATTGAGACAACCGTTAAACCGATGATGACCGGTGGAATCTTGATTTTTAAGGCAAGTCCTGAAGCGAATTTGACAAGGTAATCTCCGCTCAGAACAAGCGCGACCAAGCCTCCAATCAATAAGATGAATTCCATTTAGGATTGATTTGACTCCTCAGCGGATGCCTCTGGTTGGTCGTTTTTAGATTTTGGCTGGGGTTTGTGCGGAACCGAATTGAGCGGATCAACTGAATCGCGCATGTGGTTCACATCCTTTCGGATATCGTCTGAAGTGGAGAGGATTTCCCGTTGAATTTGATCTGTAGCACTACGAAATTCTCGAACGGCTTTGCCCATGGTTCGAGCAAAAGAAGGAATTCCTTTTGATCCAAAGAGCAAGAGATAGATGAGAAAAATAAAGACGATTTCCGTCACACCCATGGGGCAAATTTAACGCATTCAATCCGCTTACTGACCTAGTAAAAGTTATCTTGCCACCATGTCAGACTCCATAGTTTGCCCTTCGTGTGCATCCCCTTACGGTTACGACGATGGGACGCGATTAAATTGCCCCGAATGCGGTCATGCTTGGGATGCCGAAACCTCGAAAGATGTCGCTGCAGATGTCGCCACAGGGGTTTTGGATAGCAACGGCAATGCCTTGTTTGATGGGGATTCAGTGGTGGTCATCAAGGACTTGCCCGTAAAGGGTGCGCCTAAGCCCGTCAAGGCAGGAACAAAAGTGAAAAACATCCGTTTGGTGGAGGGAGATCATAATATTTCGTGCAAAATCGATGGGTTTGGCGCGATGGGTCTTAAATCAGAATTCGTTCGAAAAGCATGAAATACAGCGTTTGGTGGTCGATGGCATTCGGCCTTTTCACAATGGGCAAAGCGGCGGCACAAGCCCCTTATTTTCAGCAAGAAGTCAACCATGAAATCCAAGTAACGTTGGATGATGACCAGCATCTTTTGCGAGGTTCGATAACGACGACTTACCGAAATAACAGCCCTGATACCCTGAATTCATTGTGGATTCACCTCTGGCCAAATGCCTACCGCGACGGCAATACCGCCCTTGCTCAGCAGCAATTTCGAGAAGGTGATATGTTCATGTTTTGGGCGATGCAACGAGATTTAGGAGGGATTGATTCGCTCGACTTTAGCGTGCTAGGGAAATCTGTGCCCTGGGCATTCGATGAATCCCATCAGGACATTGCAAAAATTGAATTGCCTGCACCTTTGCTGCCTGGCGCTTCGGTCACCTATTCGACCCCTTTTCGTGTCAAATTGCCCTCCGGACAAATCAGCCGATTGGGCCACATAGGGGAGTCCTATCAAATCACCCAATGGTACCCAAAACCTGCTGTTTACGATCGTGACGGCTGGCATCCCATGCCGTATTTGAATCAAGGTGAATTTTATAGTGAATACGGTTCGTTTGACGTCAGCATTACGCTACCGCAAAATTATGTTGTCGGGGCTACGGGCGACTTGGATCCCGGGTTGGCTGATAATGCAGCTGAATTGGCTTTTCTCGATTCATTGGCATTGGCAACGGCCCGTCAAATTGATTACAGTTATTTCGATGACGATGAGTGGGTGGAAATGGCCATGGAATTTCCAGCATCTTCCAAGCAATTAAAAACATTGCGCTACCAGCAATCGAATGTGCACGATTTTGCCTGGTTCGCAGACAAGCGCTGGTGGGTGCTCAAAGGAGAAGTGGAATTGCCGAATTCTGGCCGATCGGTAACGTCATGGGCCATGTTCACACCAGAATCTGCGTCGTTGTGGAAGCGATCATTGGAATACATTCAGGACGCGACGTATTACTACTCAAAGTGGAATGGAGATTACCCATACAATCAAGTGACCGCAGTGGATGGAACGATCAGCGCGGGGGGCGGAATGGAGTATCCAAATGTTACCGTCATTGGAACGAGTGGAAGTAATTTATTATTGGAGACGGTGATTGTGCATGAAGTCGGCCATAATTGGTTTTATGGCATCCTCGGAAGCAATGAACGAACCAATGCGTGGATGGATGAAGGCATCAATTCGTTCAATGAGACGCGGTATTTCGTAGAAAAATATGGGGAGGCATTGGGTTTCGCTGGTTTCCGAAATCAAATGACTCCGCTGATGGATAAGTTGGATTTGGTAGACCGCGCTTATCAAGACCGCGATCCCCTCGCATATCTGCTGAGTGCGCGCATGACCATCGACCAGCCGATGCAATGCCATTCCAATGATTTCAGCCCAATCAATTATGGGACGGTCGTGTATAAGAAAACTGCAGCTGCTTTTGAATACTTGCGCAACAGCCTCGGTACCGAGCGGTTCGATCACGCCATGCAAACCTACTTTGATGACTGGAAATTCAAGCATCCTGGGCCTGGAGATTTGCGGGCTTCACTTGAGAATAGCACGGGTGAAGATCTTGGTTGGTTTTTTGAAGGGCTAATCCAAACAACGAAGCAGACGGATTATGCAATGGGCTCAGTCAAAACTTCTGGTGACTATTGCACCGTCACGGTCAAAAACCGCGGAGAGTTGGAGGGTCCGTGGTCTCTTCATGGACAAACAGAAAGTAGTGATTGGGAGCCAATTGATTGGTTTCCGGGAATTGCAGCTGGTGGGCGCATGGAAGTAAACGTTCCGAAGTACTCAGCGTACCGCATCGATCATATGGGCTTGATGCTCGATAACAATGCGCATAACAATACCCGTCGTAGGCAGGGCTTTTTAAAAGGGGTCGAACCTTTGCAGCTCGATGCCATCACCCGCCTCGACGATGGAACCAAAACCCAATTGGGATGGCTTCCAGCAACAGGTTGGAACGAGCAAGACGGTTTCATGGTGGGAGCGGCATTGCACAATTCAGTGCTGCCATTGCGGGATTTCGAGTGGATGCTGATGCCGTTGTATGGAATAGGCAGCCAACAAGTCAACGGGATGGCCCGAGTTTCATTGAAGCGCAACGCCTGGCGATTCGAAGGGACGGGTCGGACCTTTTCGGATGCATTTGTTTCCGATTTCTTTGAGGTTCGCTATGGCAGGCACGAGCTGAAAGCCATCCGTGATTTCAATCGAAACCCGGCGGATCGCAACCGTGAGCAATTGGAATTCAGCGCCATCGATATGCGTTCGCGTGGGGGAGCAGCGTCAGACATAGATCCTGAGTTTGCCCCCGTTACTTCTGAGTACCGACAAGCCCTGCGTTTGTCCTACAGGATCGAACGATCAAATGTACGGAACCAACAATCACTCCAATTGCGGGGAACATGGGCAGGTCTTTCTTTTGACGAATACAACCAATACTTATTTGCTTCCTATGCTACACCGGGACTATTCCCGAAACATTCCATGAAAGGAAGTATATGGGAAGCGGTTTGGGAAGGGAAGCGCGACATCAACGGCTCGGGTGCGAACTGGAGTTGGCGCTGCTATGCCGCAACTTCGCAAGGTGATCATCACGTGTACGCATTGCGCACCATGGGTCTAGCCGGATCGAGTGATTACCTGCGTGACCATTTGATGTTCTCAAGGAATACGGAAACTTTTGCCAGCCGAATCGTTGCTCATGAGCAAGGCGGTTTGGCCCTACTTGGCGGCACAGAATACAGCAATCACCCGGTTCAATCGCTGGTGACTTTGAAAGCAGCGCGCAGCCTATTTGCGGGAATCAATGTGTATGGTGGTGCAGTTTTGAGTTCAGGGCAAGAAGGTGTTGTGACTGGATTGGAATGGGATGCAGGGGCCCTCAAATTGCAAGTGCCATTGGTTACTTATATCCCAGCAGGAAAAGTGTGGCACAGCGCTTTTGATTCGAATGCACCGGTTCTGACATTTGCATGTAACCTGGAGCGACTGAGTCCATATCAATTCATTCGTAAAGGCCAATTTTTACAATAATTGGTCTAAGATGGAATTCATTTCACGCACAATCGATTTGGGAATAACTCCCGTAGAAATCTGAAGCAAGCGTCATTTCTATCTTTAACTTGTACTCATCACGTCTACTACACGCATGAAACAATTCATTTTAATCAGTTCAATTGCCATCCTCGCTGGATGCACTCCAAAACCTTCGGCTTTATTAAGCGGATATAGCACAGAAGGACTCACTTATGAAAACACTTCAGTCTATTACAACGGTCAATTAGCAGCCACTTTGGGTTCGGTTGAAGTGGCATTGGATGACGGTAAACTTGTGCAGGAGGCTACTTTCGTTCTTACTTCTTCTGAATACAATGACATTGCAATCAATATCATCAAATTGATTCACGAGAAAAAGGAAGATCCCAATTGGGAAATTGAAGTGGAACTAAAACTCTAAGGAGTTTCGGTGAAAATGTAGGATACACCGATAGTAAAGGTTCGCCCCATGGTAAACCTTTGAAAGGTAAAACTCTGGTCCTTGAACATGTATGTCTGATGATAATCAGGATCGAGTAGGTTGCGTCCACTCAACTTAACAGACCATCGATCTGCAAGGGTTTTCGAAACATTCATATCCAAAGCGCCTCGGGGTTGGTCGTAAACGTCTGGGGTGCCGCCAGGGGTAATCAAGACCAGTTTAGGACCACTGACATTGAACCCTGCATTTACGGAAAGTCCCAATGAATCATTGGTATAGTTGATGATACCATTCACGATATAAGGGGATTGTCCGAACATCGGTCGGGTATCTAAGTGGTCGGGGTCTGTGGCTCGAATTTCAACCAATTCATCTTCTGCAATGCTCGTTGCGCTGTGAATGTAAGTAGCATTGAATGCAACATTCAATCCAGAGAAAGATTCGCTAATTGAGCCAAGATTCTTTTTGGTTTCGAATTCCAATCCGAAGAGCTGGGCTTGTTCAACATTCTTCCATGTAATTTCTGTGTTGGCCGCAGTTGAGATGATCACTTGTTCAATGGGATCAGTGAAGTGTTTGTAAAAGGCGCTCACGGATAACAATTCACGAAGTCCTGGAAAGACTTCGAATCGATTGTCGATGTTGAGGATTTTTGTTCTGTTCAAAGCGGTATTACCGGTTTGTTGTTCCTGAATTTCAAAGTCGAAAACGGAGAAAGGCGCTTTTTCGCGGAACAAGGGTCGAGCAACACTTTGACTGATTGAAAAACGATAATTGGTGGTTTTTAAGTCTTCTTCCGCCAATTTCAGCGTCAAATTCAATGAAGGGAGAACATCGATAACGTCCAATGAACCACGGTAATTATCGGCGAGTTCAGGCAATAAGTCAACATCATTGAGTTTTTCACTTTCGAGCAGCATGTCGGTAGCTTCAACGCGCAATCCACCATTCAGCTTCAAGTTTTCAGTGGGTGCTAAAGTGACCATTGAATAAGCTGCCAATACCGATTGAGTGGCATTGTAGCTATTTTGAATGTCCGTGTCATCTCGCAAGTAGAGGTAATTCGTTGAACCGCTGCCTGTCCCGGGGATGATGTTCATGTTGGTTGGGCTGAAATAGGCCGCAGGATTACCATTGTAATCCACTCCTTGAGAAACAAAACTGAATCGATTTTCAGCATATTCTCGGTTGCGTTGGACCATGGATAACCCCAAAGTCAAAACATTTTCTGTTCCGAGATTTTTAGCAAATGGAGTAGCATAGTTGAATTTTAAATCCAACGTAGTATTCCGCATGTTTCTGTAGAAACGAGTTGGCGACGGGTACAAATTGTCTTGAATGCTATAACCAAGTTGGTTGGATTCAACCTCAGAAACTGAATAGCCAGGATAATATTCATTCAAGTCTTCCCCATCTGCAATTAACGCCAAGGCTTCTTCAGTGATGTCAGTTCCATTGGCATCCAAATAAAGCAAGCCTCCGGGGAGCTCTTCAAAGCTGTTAATGAACAACCGTAGATCTGGGGTGGTCTGTTTTCCAATGGTGAAGGACGAGCTCCACGTAATTTTATGGCTGACATTTTCGCTCAACTCATGGGTGCCTCGAAGTTGGAATACATTCATACTACGCTCGAGGTATCGCTGTTGCCGTTGTTCTTGCCCAAGTCCTATTGCATCGCTTGGATTGATTCCATTTTGGTATCGGGCGTCATTGATGCCCGAGAGGTTGGGCATATAGGTGAAGCCAATGGTGCTGTTAGGATTGAGGTCATAGCCCAAATTGAAAAGGGCCGAGGTATAAACAGAACGGGTGCCTCGCGTATCTGAAAATTGGCGTTGAACATCCAATTCGGTTTTTTCTGATTCCAATCCGGTCAATGTGAATCGCCCAGTACTACCATTTTCATAAAACTGGTTATTGATTTTATACTGGAAACCAAAATTGTATCCGAGCGTGCGACCAAAAAGACGGGTCATGTCGCCGAACGAAATGCTTTTCGATAGGTTTAAAGATGGGGCTTCGTTGATGGGTTCCCAGGTGTTTCCGAATGACTGGGTCTGGCTGGATAGCAACTGGTTTTCAACTTCTCTAATAGCGGGAAGAAATTCATTGTTCACCTGCGCGACGCTCTGAATTTCGTCAATGGAATTGACAATGGTGCCTATGGAAGTTTGGCCTGCTCCGGTTCCAATGTCGTCTACTGAAGAGATGCCCAATTCAGCTAACTGATCTGAAAATCCTGCCTGGACCAAGGCGTCGTAATAGTTTGAATATTGCGGAGACGAAATGGTATTACCTGAGACTAAATCTGGTATGTCTAGAGTTCCGTTATCCCAACCGAAAATTTCCGCGTCACCAGCGGTGCTGGTGATAAAGTTTTCGTTGAATGTTGCGTTCGTATTAAAGCCGGTAGACGTTGTATAATTGAATGTGAAGCTATCCGGGAAATCCTTGGTAATCACATTGATGTATGCGCCCGAATAATTTGAAGGCAAGTTAGCGTTGAGCGTTTTGACGACAACGAGGTTGTCAACCAAATTGGTCGGAAAGAGGTCCATTGAAACAGAACTTCGCTTTGGATCCAATGATGGGATTTCCGCACCATTTAAAGCTGTTCGAATGTAACGGTCACTCAATCCCCTCACCACGACGAAATTCCCAATGGTATATACGCCGCTCACTCGCTTGATTGCACTGCTCACATCGCTATCACCATTCTTTTTGATCTCTTGGGAGGAGACATAATCAATCATCGAAGACTCCTTCTTTTTGACATTCTCCATGTAAACGGCATTCGACTTTTTTTGGCGTACTTCTACGATAGCCTCATTGTCAATTGCGATTACAGTAGATTCTAAAGCAAAATCCAAATTGATCGTTTCGTTTCCAGTGATTGTAACTTCTTTTTCGAGTGATTTATAGGCTATGAAGCGGCCGACTAGCGTGTAGGTTCCAGGTTTGATGTTGCTGATGGTGTAATTCCCATCAAAATCACTCATGGCACCTGTCCCATTGGATTTTAGTAAAACTGTCGCTCCTAATAGGATGTCTCCTGTTCCTTTGTCAGTAACCTTACCTGTAACAGTGCCTTGAGCCAAAAGGTATGTAGAACAAATCAAGGCAAAGATGACCGCGGTGCATTTTTTCATTGGGCGAAATTAGTGGTTCGAATTGGACTTAATAAGTAATTAACGCTGGGTTATTCTTTTCTTAACTCATTCTGTTAACACCGAAAAAAGAGGCGCGTAGGGCGCCTCTCTTCTCGATGGTTTGAATCTTTATTCAATGATCATTTTTTCACGCACAATTGCATCTGCACTTGTGATAGTGACGATGTAAATCCCAGTATTGATTGTCCCCAAATCCAGTGAAAACTGTTCTCCTGCGTTGAGATTCAGGTTGGAGTGATGTACGACTTGTCCATTCAATGCGGTAATGATGAGTTGCGCATTAAAGAAATCAGTAGAAACAGACAAGTTCACAGCGCCATTGCTAGGGTTTGGGTAAATATCGAAGTTGGCTTCGGACAATTCGTCCAGTCCAGTGCTTGTGCAGGCAATGAATCCGCGCTCGGAGATCATCGACCATCCCTCAAGCCAAGTGCATTCGGCCGATGGGTCGAAGGCTCCTGCGTAATTGGTTGCGTCAAACCAATCGTTATTTGCAGATGAATTGGCGTCAATGGCAGAAGTTGGAACCAAATTCAACAATCCTGACCCTTCCTCGATGGTATAGCTCAATCCTGTTGTCATTACAGAATTATCGTTGGCTGCGAATGAGGCTTGGAAAGCCGCCGTTGATGCTGCAGCTGCATCGGTCGAATCTGCTTCACTAGCCCAGCCGGAGCCCATGGTAATTTTGAATAAATCACTCGCAGTAGCTTCTGAACCGAGGCTTGTACATCCATCAAAAACATTGCCTGCAAACGCGATTTCATTGGCAACAAATCGCTCATAAGAATCTTCTCCAGAAGCCAAGTTTTCTATATCCACTCCTTTGCCCCAATTAAAGAAAATGGAGTTGTGGTATTCTCCACCGGCATTGTCACGCAAAGTCAATGCACGCTTTCCGGCATCAGCGCCGCGGCCAACGTACGTTGCGTTAAAGATTACTGGATGCGCGTAAGGCATGCCGTCTTCAGGATCGGTTCCACCATCATGTTCTCCTCCGCGGTCGCCTTCACCTTCCTCTTGAACAGTGCACCAATACTGGCCATATCCGCGCCATCCTTCGTCATAATCAAATGAGTCATCACCGCAAAATGCAGTCAATACGTGCTTGATGGATGCGGTGCCTCCAAAAAATTCGACCCCGTCATCCGCGTTTGAAATGATTTCGATAAAGTCCAAATTGGTTCCAGCGCCAACACCACCTAATGTGAGTCCATTGATTTCGTTCCCAGCACCAATGTCAGTGCCGCCGTGACGGATGCTCACGTAGGTCATCGAACCGCTGCTATCCATATCATCGTTGCCACCATACAACCCTCGAGGTTCAGTGTCTGGAATTCCTTCAATTTGGGTTTCACCAGGTGATGAGTTCAATGAAGCATTCCCCAATAATATGACACCTCCCCATTGACCACGGACATTAAATGGAGTCGAGCCATCCAATGCATCTGATTCAAACGTGAAGATGATGGGTGCATCGGCTGTTCCATTTGCCTGGATTTGGCCGCCACGCGCTACAATTAGCGCAGAGGCGTCAGCCCCTGAGCCAGATTTACCTTTGATTACCGTTCCTGCTTCAATCGTCAACACATCTCCATCATTGACGAATACAAACCCATCGAGTAAGTAAACATTATCACTGGTCCATGTTGTTGTTCCTGTTCCCGATCCATCGTCTGTGATGGTAACTTGTCCAAGGATGGTTGTCGTCGAAAGGGCAAAAAAGCCAGCAAGAATTAAGTGTACAAATTGTTTCATGTGAATTTTTTTAAGGCTAGAAATTTTCTGCAAAAATTCAGCTTCTAATTCAGTCACGGCGGAAAGGGACTCTTATTTAAATGTTATGGAATCGTTACCGAGCAAACAGGCCACTTCGGTTTGATCTTCATTCAATCAATGTCTTGACCTGATGGGTCACTTGCGGTGCCTTCACCATCCTCTTGTATGGGTTTGGCGGCATCCTCCATTGGTTCTCCTTCCACTGCAGGCTCTTCTGCTGGAGTTTCTTTTGTCGAAGCCTCTTCTGCTGGATCATCCTCAGCTACAGGAGCGTCTTCAGCTGCAGGAGCGTCTTCGCCGCCTACAACTTCTTCTATTCCCCCTTTCGGTGATACACCCCCAGTGTTTTGACCTGTATGTCCATATATCACGAATACAATGCCTACGCTGACCGCCAAACCAACGAGTAGTTTAATGAAATCTTTGGCGATAATGGGGAATATGTTTTTCAGGTTACCCTTCTTCGTTACTCCCGTATTGAGCGCCAATTCTCTGCCGCAGAGTAGCCCGACGAACACCCAAGTTGTTGACATGGGTATGTCGCTTATTTCCTTGAAGTAAAGCAGTATACAGGCATAGACCAAATCAATTAAAGTTGCAGACCGCACGTATTTGGTGCTTTGTTTATCCAAGACAATTTGCTGGATTGCTCCCCCTTGCTTGTAAAAAATGAATCCCAAGCCAATGACGAAAAATACAATGACCAAGATCAGTTGGTACCATTCGAGTTCACGGGGAAGGAACACCGCAATATTGGCTACGTCATGTGAGAGCCAGGTGAACCACAAGAATCCTGTGCTCAGCCATTGGAAAGTTCTCCAAAACTTCTTCGAACCTTTGCTGACGTCTTCTTTTTCATTCACGAATTGAGAGATAACCATCCACAATGCATACGAGACAATCGCGGCATAGACATAACCTCGACCACTCTTATAAAGCATCTCAAGTAGTTCTTCCTCTTTTCCGAAAGAAGAAAGCACCAAAAAAGAGGTCGACACGGGAATGCCTTTCCTTGTCAACAATACGATCGCCAGTGGAGCTATCGCATGGTACCATTGGGGTTGTTGGTAAGGAAATTGATTTAATCTCCCAAACGAGATATCGTCTTCAAAGTACCATCCGTAGGTCAATGTCAACGCCAGGACCCCAGCTGCGGCTGCCCACAAAGTGGTCCATTTGAATTTTTCACGATTCGAAGCAATCCAAGTACCCAATGTCTGGACGCTGTCATTTGCAATGACCGAATAACCGGCTAACATGAAGCCAATGATGCTAAAAAGTTCAATCACGATAAATGGTTTGTGAGTGCAAAATTCACCGGAAGAATATTGTGTTCAACAGAAGCAATGTTATCGGAATGTTAAATATCCATTTTCATTTATTGAATTCTCTGTAAATCAAAAAAGGCGACCCTTGCGAGTCGCCCTTTCTTAATGAGATCGTGAAGTATCAAGCCTTCAACTTCTTGCTCAAATCCAAGACACTTGGTGTCGCAATGAAGATGGAGCTGTAGGTACCGACGACCACACCGACCATCAAGGCAAATACGAAGCCTTTGATGTTGTCGCCTCCAAGGAGGAAGATGGTCAACAATACCACGAACGTCGAAAGTGAGGTGTTGATGGTACGGCTCAAAGTGCTGTTCAGCGCATCGTTCATGACCGTTTGGTCATCTCGCTTGGAACCGTACAGGCCCACGTATTCACGAATTCTATCGAACACCACCACCGTATCGTTGATGGAGTAACCGATGACCGTCAGTATGGCTGCGATGAATGCTTGGTCGATCTCCATTGTAAAGGGCAAGATACCCGCGAAGATGCTGAAGCAGCTCAAAACAATCACCACGTCATGCACCATCGCAATCAACGCGCCAAGTCCGTACTGCCACTTTCGGAATCGGAAGAAGATGTACAAGAAAATGATCAACAAGGAGAAAATGGTTGCATTCTGTGCGCCGCTTCGGAAGTCATCCGAAATCGTACTATCTACCTTATTGTATTCATCTATTGTGTAGTTCGTTCCCGATTGAGATAGCCCGGATTCGAGGGCTGCAAGAATCATTTCATCTTGCTGCTCGTTTTCACGGTCGTCAATCATGTAGTTGGTCATCACACGAACCTTGGAGTCACTGCCTTTGGTTTGGACGATGGGATTTCCTTTCTTTCCGTCCTCCGTGAAAGCTTCAGAGAGTGATTCGCGCAACTGTTGAACATCCACAGCTGATTCAAAGGTGATGTCATACGTGGTTCCACCAGAGAATTCAACACCGTATTGAAGTCCTTTGGTCATCAAACTGGCCAATCCTCCAACCACCAGCAATCCACTCAATACGTAGAACTTGAATCGGTTGCCAACGAAATTTACGTTGATTGACGTGAACCAATTTTTGGTCATATTCGTGTAGAACGAAATGCCGCGCTGGTTTTCTAGACGGCTGAAGAAAACCAATCGGGTCAACACAATCGCAGTGAAGAGCGAGGTGAAAATACCGATGATCAGTGTCGTTGCAAAACCACGGATGGCGCCACTTCCAAAGCTGTACAGTACAAATGCTGTAAGCAATGTTGTAAGGTTGGCGTCAATGATGGCACTATATGCTTTGCTGTAACCATCCTTTAGTGCGACCATGAGTCCTTTGCCGCTGCGCATTTCCTCGCGAATCCGCTCGTAAATGAGCACGTTCGCATCCACCGCCATGCCAATGGTCAAAACGATACCGGCAATTCCAGGTAGAGTAAGTGCTGCTCCGAGCGAGGCCAGTGCACCAATTAAGAAAACCAAGTTTGCGATCAACGCGAGGTTGGATACAAGACCGGCACCTTTATAATAGAAGATCATGTAAACGAGGATGACCATGAGCGCAATGAAGAATGAGCTCAATCCCGCCTGGATATTTTCTTCACCCAACTGCGGCCCCACACTCACTTCGTCAACGATGCGAGCTGGTGCAGGCAATGATCCCGCTTTGAGCAGACTCGCTAAGTCATCTGCTTCGGTGATTTTTTCGTTGATGCTCTGGTCAGATCCAAAGCTGATTTGTGATCGCCCGCTGGTAATGGCAGATTGAACACTTGGCGCACTGAATACGAGGCCGTCCAAAACGATGGCTACTGCGCGTTGGTTATCCGCGGCGCATCGTGTGGTCATCTGTCCCCAAATCTCTGCTCCTTCAGAATCCATGGTCATGGAAACTACGACGTCGCCGATTTCGTCAAAGTCCCTTCGCGCATTCACGATGCTCTTTCCAGAAAGGACAGCCTTCCCTTTGCGGCTTTCATCTTTGACGCCATACAGCGCTACAAGATTGCCTCGAGGTTTGGCATCCCACAAAAGCATCAAATCGTTTCGAAGTGCCAGTCGCGCCTCAGGTCGCTTGAGCAAAGAATTAAAACGACCGGTGTCGGCAACAGAGACATAACCAATAACGGCCGAAGGTCGATTCTCTATCCCCTTGAAGTACTGGAAAAGCGGAATTTTCTGCAACCGCTGCTCTTCGGTAATGGCCGAATCAGGTACGCTTGCTAAATCAGGATAAAGTGCTTGTGAGATGGCCGTGTTTGCGGCATCCAATCGCTGAATTACTTCTTGATTGAAGTAGGTTTCCCAGAACTCCAAGTTTGCGGTGCTCTTGAGCTGTTTTCTTGCTCGCTCCCGGTCATCGATGCCAGGCAATTCAACCAAGATTCGGCCTCCACTAACTTTTTGCACGTTTGGCTGCGCAACGCCCAATTGGTCAATACGCTTGCGAATGATGCTCTCAGTATTATTGATGGCCGTCTGCGCCTCAGAACGCAAAATTGCGAAAATCTCATCATCTGTAGATTTTAAGGAGAACAGGTCCTTGGTCTCCTCGTGGCTGAAGATTTGCCAGAGCTCTACAGGCTTTTCGTTCGCCGCATTCAATTCTTTCCATGACACTTCGAACAGGTCCACATAAGTCATTCCTTGCGTTTCGCTCTGCGCTGCCTTCGCATCAGAAATGGCCTGCAGGAACGTCTCATCGTTTGAATAATCGCTCAATGCGATGATTAAGTCTGGGATGCTCACTTCCAAGGTCACGGACATACCGCCTTGTAAGTCCAATCCCAAGTTCAATTCCCGCTTTGAAGCTTCTTCATAGCTGATTGAGTACAAACTCGGAATGAGAGGTAAACTCCACACATTGGCGGTGTCGCGCAAGTATTCACGTGCCGCTGCGTTTTGTGTTGCGGCGCTGTCTTCATTGGTGATTTCTCCTTTGGTAAGAAGCGAATCCGCAACGTAGACTCCATATTTGTCTGCTGCTTCTTCAAGATTACTCGATACAACACTGAGGCTCAATGTGTAAACCGTTGCTAACGCAAGCAAAATGGTAAAAAGCAGAATGGCATTCTTGTTTTGCATGATGCAAAGTTGTTTTTCAGGGGCGCAAATATAACTTAAATCCCGTCATGGACAGGGATAGCAAGGGTACGAACTACCTTTGTGCTATGTTTCACCAAAGTCCATTTTTTTTAAAGGCAGTTTTGTTTGGATGTTTTTGGCTTTTTGTCGCTGGGATTTCGAATGCTCAATTTGGAGAATACGAATTGGCGGTATTGAAATACCGTGGGGGAGGTGATTGGTACGCCAATCCAACAGCAGTGCCGAATTTGGTGACGTATTGCAATGAAAATCTGGGTATGAACTTAAAGGAGGATGTTGCGACGGTGGAAGTTGGAACACCTGAAATCTTTGATTATCCGTGGATTCACATGACAGGTCATGGAAACGTGGTGTTTTCTGGTTCTGAAGCGGAAAACTTGAGGAGGTATCTGATGGCTGGAGGATTCTTACACATTTCGGATAACTACGGCATGGACCCATACATACGTCGTGAGATGGTCAAGGTGCTACCCGAGTCCGAATGGCTTGAATTGCCATGGAATCATCCTGTTTTTCACGCGGCGTTTGACTTGGATCGGGGTTTACCAAAAGTGCATGAGCACGATAACTTACCTCCAAAGGGACTGGGCTTATTTTATGAAGGAAGGTTGGTCGTTTTTTATGATTATGAGTCGGACTTAGGTGACGGATGGGAAGATTTTCAGGTTCACCGCGACCCGGAAGAAATCCGAACCTGGGCCTTGCGGATGGGAGCCAACCTCGTGGCTTATGCGTTTCAAGGGGCCGTCGATTAACGAGTTTACTTCGGTTCCAATTGGCAATACCACATGCCTTCTCGAAGTTCCTTGGACAATTGCAATCCTTGCCAATCCATGGCTGCCACCAATGAATCCCAGCTATCTTCTGTGCCGTCGGCAAACTCTCGACGCAGATCATCCAACGCTTCGGGCGCGCCTGCGACTTCATTTAAAACGGACCAATAATCCGATTCCGTCAGTCCGATTCGAGGCTCTCCAAATTGCTCCCAGAGCAGGCGCATGGCGGTTTGAAGAGATGCTTCCCCACCGGTTAGTTGCATGATTCGCACATCACAAAGCAATGCCAGTACCGCACCTTCAACATAAATTGATCCTTTGCGCCCTGGCACTCCAGCGACGTATCCATCGAGCCATGTGTCGAAACTGGAATCAGCAACGCTGAGGTTGAGCCGTCCAGCATTGTTGATATGTCGATTCAATAATCGTACGGTCAATGCACACCATCCTTGTAAATCTACAATCCCACTTTCGAACAGAAACAGGTCGCCCATATAGGTGGTCACGCCTTCGGCTACATACCCCATCCTGCTGGGGCAGGCCTTTGAGAAATCATAAGGCATCCACTCGGTAGGACGGATGCGCTTCACATTCCACACATGATAAAGTTCGTGTGATGCAATGCCAATCAACTCCATGTGCCCGTCCTCTGTCTGGCTTTTTTCCGAGGGTCCTAAAGCGATAACGGTTGAATTTTCATGCTCAACCCCGTGCCGAACCTCTCTTTCTGGTAAGAGATACATGAAATGGTATTCCGAAGCAGGAAAAGATCCGAAGTGGGCAATTTGCGCATCGGTGAACGCACGATGTTCTTTTAAGAATCGCTCAGCATCGGGCTGATTTCGTCCATAGATCCAGATGTGGAATTCGATTTCATGGGAAGTAAAAGATTGGTGGGTGAGCGATTCAGCGGCGAGAATGGGACAATCCATGGCCTGTTGCACATCTGCAGCAATTAAATGGCGTCCGTTTCGTTCAAGTCCGCATGCCACATCCCATGTCTCTGGCACGTCAGTCAATTCAATGTCATACCCAAGGTGCATTTTTTGTGGATCATACAAAAAGCAATTCACGGGATTGACATAAAGGATGTCAGAATCGACACCTGTAGAGCCCGCATTGAACAAATCTGCATAAAATTCCCACCGCAATGAACGGATGCCTTTTGGAACGCGCCAGCGATGCAGGTCTGTTTTGGTCAATTCCACCCAATTACCTTCCGGTGTTTGGCCCTCCATTCGATACATGAATTGAGCGAATTGGCCCAATTCATAACGTCCAGGTCTCCATGTCGGCAGTTGCGCATCAAATCCCTCATGATCAGGCCACGCGGCGTGAAGCCGAATGCGCGGAGTACCTTCTAAAATGCGTTCGATTCGCACTGCAATGGCGGATGAATCAGATGGATAATCAACGGATTTCATTCTTGAAAATGTGTCCAAATTGTGTCTCTACCGCTCAAACAATTCAGGTATGGGGCGGCCCGTGCAGGCATTGGGCATGGGGCTGTGAATCAATGCTGCAATCGTTGGTGCGATGTCTCTGATATAGGTGCGCTCGTATGTAATCCCTGAATCCACATGCCAGCCATAAAAGAGCAAAGGAACATGGGTGTCGTAGGCAAAAGGCGATCCATGGGTGGTTCCGCTTCTGCTGTATTGAATCCAACCGGGTTTGGTCACAATCATCACATCCCCCGAGCTGACAGGTGACCAACCCATGTGCAGCCGGTCAATCACTTCATCTCCTGCAGTATTTCCTGTGATGAGGTCTTCTCCGGTGACGGCCATCAACACACCAGGGAATCCTGATGCCATCCGCTGAATGCGGCGCTGCATTTCCCATCGATTCAACCCCCGTTCTTCAATGAGTGGCCGATTTAGGAAAAACTGATCATTTGAATAGTTAAGCACCCAATTTTCCTCACCGTAATGCGCATTCAAATCAGCGCGCACATCATCAATGAGGTTGCCGGGCTTCCAATAATCTACAGGAATTCCAGCTTCCTGGGCAAATGAAGGTACGGTCGCTGCACCGTGATCAGCGGTTAACCAGCAAAGCCATTGATCGCGCCCAACTTGCTCATCCATTGCGGTGAAGAGGCGTTCCAATTGTTGATCTAACCGAACATAAATGTCCATCGTCTCCCAGGCATGCACACCGAACTGATGTCCAACATAATCGGTGGAAGAAAAGCTGATCGCCAATAAATCAGTGATGTCATCTTGTCCTAGACTTTCGCCTTGGATTGCAGCCAGTGCAAAATCAACCACTAAGGTGTTACCGATGGGGGTCGATTTGAGGATGTCCATCCCGCCGTTGGCTTCGCTTAGTTTTTTGAGGTCATAAGGATAGGTGGCATTCTGGTCACCGTTGAATGGTCGCTCGTAAGGGGTGTTGTCTGCAGTTTGGATGGAAAGCGCATCTTCAGACAATCCCATCGCCCACGTTGTTTTTAGATAGCGGTTGCCCCAATTGCCTTTGTTCCATTTTTCTGCCCATCGAGGCAATTCGCTCATGTAACGGGTGCTCGTAATGAATTTGCCTTCGTCCTTTCCATAGAACCAATAGGCTGCATCAGCTAAATGACCGGCAGGAAGAATCGCACCTCGGTCTTTGATGCTGATTCCAATGACTTTGGATTGCATGCCGGTGGCCATTTTCAACTCATCGCCAATTGTGGTAGCTTCCATGCGATGTGGAGACATATGTCCGCTGGGGTTTTGCGTATCATCAATTCCGGTCGTTTGAACCTCGGGGTCAGCGGCGCAGTAAACCGATTCGCCTGAGGAGCGATCGTACCAATCGTTCCCTATGATTCCATGATAACGCGGCGTAGTGCCTGTATAAATGGAAGCGTGACCGGGCCCTGTATAAGTGGGCGCATAGCCAAAGTGGTGGTCGCCACATACAAACCCGCCTTGGACGAGGCGCTTGAAGCCTCCGTCCCCAAAGGCGTCCCAAAATCGATAGAGGTAATCCATTCGCATCTGGTCGACCGTGATGCCCACAACCAATTTGGGCCGTTCGCCCAAATCGAGCACGTTGATTTCTTTTGGAGTGGGTTGAATTGTCGGTTTTGGCGTTGCGGCTGGTTTTTTCTGTGGGGGTGTTTTCTTTCGCTCTTCCTCTTGCCGTGCTTTAATGGCATTCTTCTCTTCAATGGCATTGCGCATCTGCGTCTGCTCATCCACCTTTCCTCCCTTGTTGGGTTCTTGAAGCTGCTCATCGGGAGGCCCGATCTGAGCAACTACTGGATGTGATTCACTTTCAATGAGCGCAGTTAGCAGCAGGAAAAACGGTAAAAACCGAAAAAGGTGAGAATTCAATTTCATTTCCATCAAAGTTAAGCGGATGGGGCCATTTTGATCAATGCGCGGTGCCATGCGTCAAATGCCAGATCCAATAGCCTAAGCCGACGCACAGAAGCAAATTTGACACAACATTCATCCCGGCCCACAGCCATCCTTGTGCGTTCCAAAGTTGAATGGTATCCATTGCGAAGGTCGAGAAGGTCGAGAAGCCACCACAGAAGCCAATCGTTAGCAAGAGAAATAAAGCTCGAGACTTGGGATTCATGGCCTCGTCCCCAGGCTGAAAAATGGCCAAGAAATACATCAATAAGATGGTGGCGAGGACGTTGGAAATCAGGGTTGTCCAGGGAGGCTGTCCATTGAGTTGCGATACCAACAATCCAACGCTGTACCTCGCAACACTTCCCAATCCCCCTCCAATGAAAACTGCGATAAAATTCATGCAGCTGCCTGTTTTGCTTGGCCGAGAAATTTATGCTGAATTCGCCAAAGGACGTATCCCACAAAAGCACCAAGAATAGCGCCACCAGCGATATCCAAGGGGAAATGAACACCGAGATAAATTCGACTGTATCCGATGATTACACTCCAGATGCAGAGCCCTAACAACCAACTCCCACCACCAAACAGCAGGCCGAGGTACAATGCGATGCCCGTATAATTGGCCATGTGAGAACTGACAAAACCAAATCTTCCTCCGCGATAGGGTTGGGTTTGGCCCGAAGGGGTGACCAAATGCACGTTATCCCGCAATTCGATGGAATGTGATGGACGAAATCGTTGCACCCCAGGTTTGATGATTCGAGCTGAAATCATATCGGTAGCCGCAATGCAAACGACCAGAAAGAGGACGCGAAAAATCGTTTTGTCCCACTCTTTTCCGGATACTTGCCAAACCTTCCACAATAAGAAAAAGTAGATGGGAGTCCACCACCAAATCCCGGATACGGCCCACATGATGGTGTCACCGCCAGGCCAAGGTTGATTGAGGAGTTTGAATAATTCAAAATCCAAATTAATCAAGGAATCGACCATGAATTATGATGCGTACAATTGATCGATTTCTCCTTGGTAATGCTCTTTGATGGGCTTGCGCTTGAGCTTTAACGTTGGTGTCAATTCACCATTCTCAATTGCAAACATGGTGGGTAGGATTCGAATGGCTTTTACCTTTTCCCACTGAGCGAAGGGCTCCATCAATCGATTGACGTCTTCTTGAATGCGATTGGCAATGACCTCGTCATTTCTGATGCCTTCCATTCCAGGAAAGGCATGGTTTTTACGCTTGCACCATTCTTCTACAGCATCGGCATTCGGAACAACCAAAGCACCTGGGAATTTTTGGCCTTCCCCAACCACCATAACCTGTTCAATGAACAACGACGCTTTCAAAGCATTCTCCAGCAACTGAGGGGCGACGTACTTACCACCGGAAGTCTTGAACATTTCTTTTTTCCGGTCCGTGATTTTCAAGAATCCATCGTCAAATCGACCAATGTCTCCAGTGTGAAACCATTCGCCGGACATGACTTCTGCAGTCTTTTCGGGCTCCTTGTAGTATCCCATCATGACGTTGAATCCTTTGACTAAAATTTCTCCGTCATCTGCAAACTTCACTTCGACTCCTTCAATGAGTTTACCGACGTATCCTATTTTCATCAATCCAGGTTCAACGTCAGAATTTACCGTTACCACGGGACTGGTTTCTGTCAATCCGTAACCTTCATAAATGGGGATGCCAGCGGCATTGAAGAAACGAGCCAACCGAGGCGCTAAGGCTGCGGATCCGCATGCAACAGCTCGAATGTTATCCAATCCCAGTGCAGTCTTTACTTTACTGAAGACCAGTTTTCGAGCGATTTTCAGTTTCCACTCATAAAAGCCTCCGTTTTGACCGTCTGGTTCCCATTGCAAGGCTAGTCCTACGGCCCAGTTGAAAATCGCTGCTTTGACTCCGCCTGCTGCCCTGCCTTTCGCCACAATTCCGTCGTAGAATTTTTCGAGGAGTCTTGGCACTGCTGTGAAAACGGTGGGTTGACTTTCGGCCAAATCCTCTTTGATGGTTTCAAGGCTTTCTGCGAAATAAATGTTGGCACCGATGTACATGTAGAGGTAATGCAACATCCGTTCAAAAATGTGGCATACCGGCAAAAAACTCAAAACTCGATAAGGTTCATTGATAAGCACAGGAGGAATCCTTGGAATGCTCTTCATCACCGTTTGCACGATGTTGTTGTGGCTGAGCATCACACCTTTTGGCGTTCCTGTCGTACCCGAAGTGTAGATGATGGTCGCAAGATCTTCCGGCTTCACAGCCGCCATACGCTCTTCTAATTGACCCTGCAAATCGTCGCTTCCAGCCTCTGCAATTTCTGACCAATGCCTTCCATTGCCACTACGCTCAAATACAAAAACTCCTTCAAGAGTGGGGATTTTGTCCTTGATGGAGAGGACCTTGTCATAAAGTTCTTGGTTGCTAACGGCGCAATACTTGCTCTCGCTGTGATTTAAAATGTATTCATAATCCGCTTCTGTCATGGTTGGATAGAGCGGAACATTGATGCCGCCCACTGACATGATGGCGTGATCCATGATGTTCCATTCACAACGATTGTTGTGAGAAATCAGGGCGATTTTTTCACCTGATTGGACTCCCATAGAGATTAATCCTCTGGCGGTTCTATCGACGGCTTCAATGAATTGCTCAGTTGAATAAGAGACCCGATTGCCCAGATTGGGCATGGACATCATCAAGTCAAGGGGATTGTGCTCGAGTTGGTATCGAGGAAAGTCAAATAGGCGAGTGGGTTCGGTCATCGTTGTGAGTTTCGCTGCAATGATTGCATCGTGTAGTGAGGCAATTTACTACATCTCACGAGGAAAGCAAATGCGATTGTTAAAGAGCTTGTCCGCAATGCTTACAATGCTTGGCGTCGCTGTCGTGATCACCCCTTCCACAATCTGGGCAAGCTTGAGTTGAAACTTCGGATCGCACAGATTTTTCGGAGTTTTTACCGTCCGATTGCCGAATCATTTGAACGCCAATCATACCGGTTGGTACGGCGATGATGGCATAGCCGATGATCATCATGATTGAAGCGATGATCTGTCCTGCAACCGTTTGAGGAGCGATGTCGCCGTAGCCTACCGTGGTAACGGTTACGATGGCCCAGTAGATGCTCTTAGGGATGCTCGAAAATCCCGATTGGGAATCTTCAACGAGGTACATCAATGTTCCCAAAATGGTGACCATGGCGAGGACCACGCTCAAAAACACGATGATTCGTCTGCGGCTCAATCGCAAAGCCGATTGCAATCCTTTGGCTTCTTCAATGAATCCCACCAATTTCAACACCCGAAAAACCCGGAGCAATCGAAGGATTCGAATCACGCGAAGGCTACCAAGACCGGGAATCAAGAACCCAATGAATGTTGGCAAAATGGCCAGCAAATCTACGAGTCCAAAAAAACTCGTTGCATAGCGGAGAGGTTTTCGGACGCACCAAAGCCGCGCCAAATATTCCAACGTGAAAATCCCTGTAAATGTCCATTCGAGGGCTACAAATACCTCTCGGTATTCATCGTGCCACTCAGGTACGGACTCCGCTATGATTGATAGAACGCTAGCAACAATGAGCCACAATAAAATGACATCGAATCGCTTGCCAGCTGGGGTATCCGCTTCAAAAATTATCTCGTGGAACTTGAGGCGGGTCGGACTCATTGGAAATGTGGGGCGACGACCAAGTCTTTGTTTCCTGGGGTGTGAAGATAAAATCCTTGACCGCTTTTTACTCCCAAGTGTCCGGCGGTCACCATGTTCACAAGAAGTGGACATGGCGCGTACTTCGGATTGCCCAATCCATCTTGTAGGACTTTCAAAATGCTTAAGCAAACATCCAAGCCTATGAAATCAGCCAATTGAAGCGGACCCATCGGGTGCGCCATCCCCAATTTCATGACCGTGTCAATTTCCTCAACTCCAGCAACACCTTCATGCAAGGTAATGATGGCTTCATTGATCATTGGCATGAGGATGCGGTTCGCTACGAAGCCAGGATAATCATTGACTTCCACAGGAATCTTGCCCAACTGCGATGAAAGTTGCATGATGGAAGCGCACGTTGCATCGCTCGTAGCATAACCCCGAATGACTTCCACCAATTTCATGATGGGCACTGGATTCATGAAGTGCATGCCGATGACTTGTTCGGGACGCTTTGTGACCGCGGCAATTTGTGTAATCGAAATAGAGGAAGTATTGGTCGCAAGCAGGCAATCCGCAGGGGCCGCTTCGTCCATTGACTTGAAAATCTTCAACTTCAACTCAACGTTTTCAGTCGCTGCCTCGATTACGAGATTGGCACGCGCCACCCCAGAGGTGAGTTCGGTGCTGGTCGTGATGCGTTCAAGGGTAGCCTGTTTTTCTTCCTCTGAGATTTTTTCTTTCTTAATGAGGCGATCCAGGTTTCTTTCAATCGTGGAGTGAGCACGTTCAAGCGCTTCCTGACTGACATCAACGAGGGTAACGTCAAATCCTGATTGCGCAAACACATGTGCAATGCCATTGCCCATGGTGCCTGCTCCAATGACCGTTACTTGCTTGATTTCCATAGGATTATTTCGCTGCGGCAGCGGATTTTTTCTTGGCCTGTTTCGGATTCGCCTTTTTTGCTGCAACCGCCTCCTTTTCTGGTTTCGCCTCGCTGGTTTCCTTCGTTGCTTCTTCTTCAGTCATTTCGTTCTCAAGTGGAAAAGCTTTGTTTTCATGCAAAATGGTGAACCACTGCACCAATTTTTTTAAGTCTGAATTGTAGACCCTTTCGTGATCGAGTTCAGGAATGACTTCATCGACAAAATCTTTCGTTGCTTGTGCATCTCCTTTCACTGCAGGTATGCTTCCTGAACCGACGTGATCATTCATGCGGTTCAACACATCCATCAACAAGATGTCTTCGTCCGTGGTATACATGGTGATATCGGCAAGGCTACTGATGCGGCTTGTTCCAGGTATGCTCAATCTTTTTTGGTCCAACATGGACTCCACGACCAGGTTTGAGCGATTGGTAACAAGGATGCGGTAAAGCCCCGGTTTGCCAGCTATGGCAATAATTTCTTGAATGATCATGAATGATAAAATCGAATCTTAATGGTGCGAAAATACTTCAATGCGGATATCTGAGCGAATTTTCCGTTTCATCGAGCATTCAGCTAATTCTTTTGGGCTTGATTGAATGAAGGAATCTCACGGACAGTTTCGAATTTTCCATTGTCAAAATGGTACCCTCGGTGTTGGATTCCATTGGAAATGCAAATCCAAGGAGCGTGAATGGTCAATTGATACCTGAGTACTTGATCGAGGGTGGATTGCGATAATTGAACGGAAGGGCGTTTGAGTTCCAGCAGCAGCAGCGGACTTCCTTGGTCATCGTGGCAAACGATATCCGCATAACGATTCATGCCATTCAATTCAAGGGGAAGCTCCACTTTCATCAATCCCAGAGGATAATGGAGTGCAGTGTTCAGGTAATGCAACCAATGCTGGCGAACCCATTCTTCAGGATCCAAAGTGACCCATTTTTTTCGAGACAGGCAATGCGCCAAAACCGAGGTTCCGTCATCGGAAGACTTCCACCTTATCCGAAAGGGAGGGAGGTGGAGCTTGTTAAATTGACTGGGACCCAGTTGAATGAAATCTTCATGCAACGATTTTGGCATGTTCGAATTTACCCTAAGTTCCTCCCCAATTCCCATCGGACCATCCATTATCTTCGCATCCATGCCGCATCGTCAGGTAATTCGGGAAATTGAATCGGGGAATTTGAAGCCTCTTTATCTATTGCATGGTGAGGAGCCATTTTTCATTGATGAAATCGCGCGGGCATTGGAAAATTCTGTCGTGGAGGAATCGATGAGGGACTTCAATCAGACCATTTTGTACGGCAGAGATACCGGAATTGAACTGGTGTTGGATGCTGCACGTCGTTTCCCAATGATGGCAGATCGTCAGCTGGTTCTTGTTCGCGAAGCTCAAGATTGGCCTGCATGGAGGCGAAAGGACGATATGGAGAAATTGCTCGCTTATGCTGAGTCTCCGGTAAATTCAACAGTCTTGGTGTTCTGCTTCAAAAACAAAAAAGCGGATGCTCGACTCAAATCTGTCAAAGCGATTAGCCGTTCTGGTGTTCTTTTTTTGAGTGAAAAGGTGCGTGACTACAAACTCCCGAATTGGATTTCGGAGTACGCACGGGATCAAGGGCTCTCCATTCGTCCCGAGGCCAGTCAGGTCTTGGCCGATTATTTGGGAAATGATCTGAGAAAGGTCGTCAATGAACTTAGAAAATTGCGAATTGTCCTGCCGGAAGGCGCCCAGATAGGATTGGTAGAAATTGAGCAGCACATTGGAATCAGCAAGGATTACAACGTTTTTGAATTGCAACGGGCTTTAGGTGCGAAGGACAAAGAAAGTGCTCAGCGCATCACACACTATTTCGCCCAAAATCCAAAAGATCACCCGGTCGCGATGATCATGCCTGTGCTTAATTCTTTTTTCACTAAAGTGTACGCTTACCATGGCCTAAAGGACCGCGCTCCAGCCGCCGCCGCCAAATCGTTGCGTTGTGCTCCTTTTGCCGTAAAACAATATGCTCAGGCAGCCCAAAATTACTCCGCAGCGAAAGTTGGCAGGATTTTTGGCTACCTGCGAGAAGCGGATCGCAAATCGAAAGGTCAAGGAAATGCGACCCTCTCCGATGCGTCCCTCATTAAGGAAACCATTTTTAAAATATTGAATTAAATCCCCATCCATAATCCATCATTCGCATGCTAGCCGGACCAAGCGCTCAACGAACTCAACCAGAGTTTTGCGGTGAATTTTTGGTGAGAAATAAGAGATGGCTAAATTGCGGCTCCATTGATGGGAAATAACTCGTAAGAATATGAAAATAGAATTGATCACCAAGTCGGCCCTAACGGGATTACTGATTTGTCTGGGAATGACTTTGGCTAATGGCCAAGAAGACAACCTTGTTCCCGACCCAAGTTTTGAAATCAAGGAAAAGGAGCAGAAAAATTTGAAGGGGTATGGACAACTTGAGGAGTTCATGGAGACTTGGAATGCAGCGACTTTGGTTCCATTAGATGTGTTTGCTGCCGGTGCAAAGTCGACGCGGGTGCAAGTTCCAAATAACACTTATGGAACTCAATCAGCTTCTGATGGGAGCGGCTATGCTGGAATTCGGGTTTATTCAAAAGATCCGAAAAGTAAGCGGAACTATTATCAAATCGAGCTTGATTCGCGTCTTGAAAAGAACCAACTCTATTGCGTATCGTTTGATATCAGCTTAAGTGATTTATCGCGCTACGCTGTGAACAATATCGGAGCTGTGTTTCACGATCGAGAGACCGAACAAGGGAACGAGGGCACACTGAGTACCAAAAATTTTAGCGGTGGATTGGTACAGCACAAGACCAATAAAGTTATGTCACTGCTTGACGGTTGGGAAACAGTTTGCGGAACTGTGATTGGCTCGGGTACCGAAGGCTACATGATCATTGGAGGCTTTGGTTCCGACAACGATATGGAAGTTGAGAAGGTGAAAAAGCCTGCGGGTGTCTATGGAACTGTTGAAAACCATGCCTATTACTACTTGGACAATGTTAGTGTCGTGCCCATTCAGGCGAAGTCTCAATGCGCATGTTCTGCTGCTGATGAAATCCGAGATGATGAAGTCTATGGCGGCGAAATGATCCCAGAATCTGCCACAGATGAAGAAGTCATTGCGCTCTCAACTGTTTACTATGCCTTCTTAAAGCGCCGGTACAATGCGTTTGATGACCGGATTCCCAGAATGGTCGAAATCCTCAAAAACAATCCTACTTGGAAAGTGAAGGTTATCGGTCATTCGGATGAGGATGAATTCAATGAAGGTAAAATCAACCCCAGATACCGCGATTTAGGTCAAAAGCGGGCGGATGAAATGGTCAAAGTTTTTGTTGAACAATATGGAATGGCTGCTGACCGTTTCATTGTAGATCCGGTCGAGAACTTGGATCCGGCGACGACATCACCGGATCGCACGGCCGAAAACCGTCGGGTTGTTTTCCAGCTCGTAAAATGATTTAGTATATCCCATTGGCATCGCCATCACGAATACCTGTGCAAAACCACTTCCACTCGCTTTGGAGGTGGTTTTGTTTTTGTGTACTCTTGGTTGCCATCTCAGGAGGTCGGGCGCTCACGGCGACGGCACAAAACCTAATCCCAAATGGGAGTTTTGAGGAGCAGCGGGAATGTCCAATCGATTTCAGCGCATATGAACTTAAAACCCTGAATCATTGGAGACAAGGAAATGGCGGCACACCAGATCATTTCTCTGAGTGTGCAGCTGGAAGTAGGGTGGGAGTTCCGGAAAACTTGTTCGGATTTCAGCCAGCATTGGATGGGAAGGCATACGTTGGCTTGGTTTTGTATTCCAAGTCGAATGAGTCCTACCGCGAATACCTCCATGCCCAGCTTTCGAGGGCATTGAAAAAGGGTGAGTGGGTTTGTGTCGAATGGTGGGTGTGCGCGGCGGACCATGCAAAATTCACTACGGATGGATTAGGTGTTCATTTTGGTCCGAAACGACTGTCGGGGTTTGACTTGGGCGCATTAAATTTCCAAGCACAAGTCCAAAATCCATTGCTGAATATTCTTAGCGATCGTTGGAGTTGGATGAAGCTCAGTGACGCATTTCAAGCCAAGGGTGGAGAACAGTTTGTCACCATTGGAAACTTTCATGAGATGCGCGATGTGAGGGTCTTGGAGCGACGCGATGCGCCTGAAGAATCGAAGGATTGGGCTTATGTTTATTTGGATGATTTCAAAGCTTTTCCTGTTGGAGATCCGAGTGAATGTTCTTGCTTGAATAATTCCATTGAGGAAAACGTAACCGATCCTCCTTGGCAAGTTTATCAGCGGGAACAAATCAAGTTGGATGCGATTTTATTCGACTTTGATTCATTCGAGTTGACCGAAAGTGCGCAGAACCAAATAGAGGAATTGGCTTCAGAAATGCGGTCCAATCGTTTCTTGGTCATTGAGGTAAATGGACATACAGACTTCATCGGTCCGGACGACTACAACATGACACTGAGTGAGCAACGCGCACAATCGGTGCTCAATGCGCTGAAGGAGCGCGGGATTGATCCAGCGCGACTCAAGCTATCGTGGCATGGAAGTCAATTGCCTGCTGCGGATAATTCCACTTCGCAAGGCCGACAACAAAATCGCAGAGTGGAATTTGAACTGTTGGAGCACGCCTTTTTGCCAACCAACTGACATTCAAATTCGCTGAGCCTTAGGGATGGCGCTCAGAAAACCAATGCTGAGGGCAAAAAAGATAATCAAGGCCAGGATGCTCGAGCGCATGGATCCGGTAAAGCCTTCGATGTATCCCCAACTGAACATTCCAATAATCAATCCTCCTTTTTCGAGCACTTCGTAAAAGCTGAAGTATGATGCGTGGTCTTCCGTATTGGGTAACATTTTGGAATAGCTGCTGCGGTTGAGACTTTGTGTACCGCCCATCATAAATCCAATGATTCCAGCAGCGACAAAGAATCCATTGGCGTCTTTCACAAGGCTGTAAGCATACACGCATACTCCAACCCAAACCACAACGCAACCGATCAATGTTCGGATGTTCCCAATTTTACTACTGACCCATGAAACGAAAAACGCCCCTGGAATAGACAGGAGTTGTACAGCGATGATGGCAATGATGAGTTGATCGTCTCTCAGGTTGACTTCTTTAATGCCAAAAGAAGAGGCCATGAGCATGATGGTTTGCAGCGCCATCGACAGGATGAAAAATCCCCACAGGTATCGAATCAGATCAACTCGACCAGATAATTCATTCGCGACTTTTCTCAATTCTCTGAATCCATGTGCGAATAAGTCCCGTGTTACTTTTTTGTTGTAGGGATTTGAAGGGAGCTTGCGAAACGCAGGTTGCGCCCACGCAATCCACCAAATGCCTACCAATACAAATGCCCAAGGAGTCATTTGACCGCCCACTCCCATGATGAGTCCCAAACACACCAAAAGAAGCAAAACACTACCAACATAACCCAACGCATATCCTTTCGCACTGAGTCGATCATGCTCTTCACGCGGGGCGATTTCAGGTAGGAAAGCATTGTAAAACCCAAGGCTTCCCCAAAATCCAATATTGGCAAGAAATAGGCTCAGCATGCTCCACTCAAGGTGGGTCGCATCAAAAAAATGCATTGACATACAAGCCAACGAGCCCATGTAGCAAAAGCCTTTCATCAATTGCAGTTTTTTCCCAGACACGTCGGCCATTCCACTCAACAGTGGTGAAGCGATGATGACAACGATGAAGCTGGCGGCCAAGACGTAACTGTAGAGTTGCGTATTGATGAATTCTTGTCCAAAAAAGGTCACCTTATCGTACAGCAGCTCACCGCATTCATTTTTTTCTGACGTCAGCGCATTGTAGAAAATGGGAAAAATCGCGGTGGTGATGACCAACGAGTACACGCTATTTGCCCAGTCGTACATGGCCCATGCCCGTTTGACTTTTTTCGAATTCATTGATTCCAGTGTACTCATGTGAGCAAGATAGAACCTTTGTTCGAATCCCGTCGGTTTTCCATTTGTACTTTTGCCGCGATGAATCAATCAGATCAGTCAAGCGCATCCTTCGATGTGATCATTGTCGGAGGAGGCATTGTAGGCGCAGCAACGCTTTACAAACTGCAAAATCGTTATCCCAATCGATCGATGTTGCTGATTGAAAAGGAAAACGGATTGGCGGATCATCAAACAGGCAATAATTCCGGGGTCATTCACTCCGGTCTATATTACCCACCGGGTTCATTAAAGGCGAAGAATTGTGTAGAAGGACGGCGTGAGTTGGTTCGATTTGCACAACAGCATAACATCCCTCATGATGTATGCGGCAAAGTGGTCGTTGCGGTTGAAGATTGGGAATTACCGATGTTGGAAAAGATCCATGCCATTGGTCAACAAAATGAGATTGAAGGGTTGGAGCGAATTGATGCCAATCAACTCAAAGAAATTGAACCGCATTGCCAGGGCATTGACGCGTTATGGGTTCCATGCACCGGAATCATTGATTACCGAGCTGCCACCGCGAAAATGGTAGAATTGGCGTTAGCGTTGCAGCCAAATAGTGAAATGAAGTTGGGCGAGGAGGTCAATTCATTTGAACGGGAAGGGGATGAAACCCTTGTTCGAACCAATCGAAACACAGAAGGCTATCGCGCAAAGCATGTGGTCGTTTGCGGTGGTTTACAAGCGGATCGCTTGGCGCGAAAGGATGGTGTTGAATTGAAGGAGCGGGTGGTTGGTTTTCGCGGAGACTATTATGAATTGACGGATCAGGCCAAGCACAAAGTGCGCAACCTCATTTACCCAGTTCCGAACCCTGATTTTCCTTTCTTGGGTGTTCACTTCACGCGAATGACCGATGGTGAAATTGAATGTGGTCCCAATGCAGTTTTTACGTTTAAACGTGAAGGGTATGGGAAGACGGATTTTGATCTAAAAGACACCCTGGAGGCGCTAGGCTATGCTGGAACGTGGAAGTTGTTTTTTCAGAACATGTCATTTGGAATCAACGAATACCGAAGGGCTTTTTCGAAGCGACTGTTCCTTAAAACGCTTCAGCGAATGATTCCAGATTTGACAATGGACGACATTCGGCCTGGACGCTCTGGTGTGCGCGCATTGTTACTTTCCCAGGATGGGGATACCCGTGATGATTTTCGAATTTCCTACACAGACCGAAATATTCACGTGTTGAATGCACCTTCACCAGCTGCTACGGCTGCGTTGGCAATTGGCGAACACATCGCATCTCTAGCTGAAGAACGGTTTTCATTCTGAGGGATTTGAATAGCAACATTTGGATTCGTGAATCGCTCGCTGAAACGACGTATCACTGAACAAAATAGAAAGGGCTGCTCGTTAGAACAGCCCTTGTAATTCAAGTCTCTGGCAAGAAATTACACTCTTTCGAGTGTGGCGATGAGGTGTTGATTGGCGCTGCCTTGCGGCAATGCCATCGATGTTACTCCTTTTTTGGAGCTTCACCTTCTTTCTTGCCTTTCGAGCAGCTATCGGCAGATTTGCCAGAGCAGCAAGAACTCTTCTTGTCGCCAGCATCGGCGCTCTTGGAAGAACAGCAGGAAGCTTGAGATTTGCTGCAAGCAGCTTTACCGTCTTTGCTTGTTGTGTTACCATCCTTCGAACAAGAAGACTTTGAAGTGGTTGCAGAACCACCCAATGCTACATTTTTGGTCGAAGAACCGGCGTCTTTCTTAGTTTCTGAAACCTGTGAAGTAGCAGATTTAGATGACGTTGATGCATCGCTTTGAGCGTTTGCTGCAAATGCGAAGAATGCAAACACGCTGAGAATCAGAACTTTTTTCATCGAAGAATTGGTTAGTGTGTTTCGGTCTTAATAATTCAGACAGGTAAGATACGCATTTTTGTTGTTTTCGCAAGGCTTTATCTTAACTTTGTCGCCGCTTCTTTGGAATAGTTCAAAGAAAAGGAGAGGTGCCGGAGTGGTAACGGAGCAGATTGCTAATCTGTCGACGGGCAACCGTCGCCTGGGTTCGAGTCCCAGTCTCTCCGCAAAAAAGGCCAGTGATGATGCACTGGCCTTTTTGTTTCAGATAGGATTTGAATTCAGCATTGCACACAGAACAATTTCACCTATCTTTGCGCTCGCTTTACGCGCTCGGGGCGTGGCCTAGTCCGGTTACGGCGCCTGGTTTGGGACCAGGAGATCGCAGGTTCGAATCCTGCCGCCCCGACGAAATGAAATGAACGCTCGGTCTCAAAAAGGCCGGGCGTTTTTAGTTGAAATGGTGGTACTTGATCTTTCGGCCGCGGAGCGGTCCGAAAAATCCTGCCGCCCCGACGAAATGAAATGAACGCTCGGTCTCAAAAAGGCCGGGCGTTTTTAGACTTCGTGATGCCCATTGCGTCGCGATTATGTCAGGATGGCGCAGCGCAGGCCCGTCAGTCCTGTGGCGGCTTTGGGATGTCCTGGAAATGTCCGAATTTTGTGTCTCGCATAATGGTACGCGACTTCACTCAATTGATTTGGCATGCCGCCCCTGTCTTCCTCGCTACTTTTTGAAAACACGTTCCAAAGGATACGGGCTGATGTGAATCAGTTCAAATCGGAAGGTCGAGGCGTTTACGTGACTTCTTCGTTTCAATCCCAAAGTGTTCCCTTGCTGCACATGGTATCGCAATTGGCGAGCGACGCAGTGACGGTGGTGCTCATCGATACGGGATTTTTGTTTCCGGAAACGTACTTATTCGCGCATTCAATTATTGAGCGACTCGGTATTCAAATGCTAAAAGTGCGCAGCGAACGAACATTTGCTGAGCAAATGACCCAACGTGGGAATTTTTTGTTTGCTTCGGACATTGATGCGTGTTGCCATCTTAATAAAGTCGAGCCGATGCGTGCACTATTGAGGCCTGGCGATGTATGGACTAGTGGCATTCGGGCGGACCAGAGCAAGGTGCGTTCACAAAAAGCACGGCTAGAAATGGACGCCACAGGAGTTCTTCGGTACCATCCACTGTTGGAGTGGACCGCCAAGGATATTTACCGCTACATCCAAGTCCATGACCTTCCGCGTCATCCATTGGAAAATGACGGCTATAAAAGCATCGGGTGCGTGCCGTGTACTCGTAAATGGAACGCCCTAGATTTTGAAGAACGGGGCGGCCGTTGGGAGGGAAGTTCCAAAACCGAATGCGGCTTGCACACAGACTGATTGACCATGAAACAGAACATCATCATTACCGGAGGCGCAGGATATGTAGGAGCTTCTTTGTGCGAAGCATTGAATGCGTTGCCCGAAGTCGGAAGCATCGTGGTGTATGATGAACTGATTCGCAACGACCGGCGCTTCTTTTTCGATCGAGGTGAAGGTGCGGTCCTAGATAAGGTGCGTTTCGTCCGAGGTGACATCCTCGATACCCGCCGGTTGTCGAAAGCTTGCAATGGCATGAACGTCATGGTTCATTTAGCGGCTTTCGTGGACGAACCCTTCACATATTCCCAGCATACGCAATACGATCAGGTCAATGCGTATGGGGCTCTTTCGGTAACACGTGCGCTTGAAGAAAACCCACAGATTCAGCGCTTGGTCCACCTCAGTTCCAGTGCGGTCTATGGATTTCGGGAAGGCATTAATCCTTCAGATGCGCCGAACCCGCAAAACGGTTATGCCCTCTCAAAATGGCGGGGTGAGCAATACTTAGAAGGCTACGCGGCGGAATCGGGTATTGAATTGATTCTCGTCAGAGCGGCGCACATTTTTGGAAGCAACCGCACGTGCCGATTTGATACACTGGTGCATCGGTTTGTTTTTGAAGCACTGACTGGAGGGCGAATTTCTTTGTTCGGAAGCGGCAACCAAGTCCGGCCGTTTGTGGCGCTGCACCACGTGGTCGAAGTGCTCCAACGGGCGGCTTCAGGTGAGCGCCCTGAAAACCTATTAATCGCTGACTTTCAGTGTGAGCTCAACGCCATGCTAGCCTGGATTCGGTCTCGTATCCCAGCTGTGGAATACCAATACCTTACCCCAGCCATTGAGCACCCGAGTCAATCCTTCGTCCATTTGAGGGGCTTGGATGAATCCATGTTGGATCAGGCGTTAAAGGATTTTCGGCAAAGATTATTGATCTGAAAGTTTCAGCTTATTTGATTGAATGGCGGACGTTTTCTTCAATCAATAGCCTGTGCTTGCATACCATTACACGGATGTTTTTCGTTGAGAGAGCATGAGAAAGTTTTTCATATTCATGGCGTTGAATACCTATCTGCTGGCTATGGTCCAGAATGTGATTGCCCAGGAAAATCAGGAAGCCTCAATTCGGGAGGACATTCAATTGGCTTTGGAAATACACAACGACGCGCGAAGAGAAGTTGGCGTTCCCCCATTGACTTGGAGTGAAGAATTGGCGAAAGACGCGACGGAGTATGCCGAAGAACTGGCACGAATTGACAAATTGGTGCACGCGAAATGCGGCTACGGAGAAAATTTATATTGGTGTTCTTGGGAGACGGAGACTCCATTTTCCAATGCGAGCAATTCTTGGTATGAAGAAATTGAAAAGTACAGTCGAGTCAAAATGTCGTGGGATAACTTCCGTGGCACAGGTCACTACACGCAGATGGTTTGGTCCAAGACCACCAAAGTTGGGATGGGATACGCAACCACGTCAAGCGGAACGACCTATGTTGTTGCACGATATGATCCACAGGGTAATTGGATTGGCTCCTATCCCTATTGAATATGAAAGCCAAAAAAAAGCCCTGAAGTTCATCAGAGCTTTTTTAGTTTTCTCTCGCTCCCCAAACTTCAGAGCGTTGAAGGGCAGACGTAATCCGACTTCGGAGCGCTCGTTTCCTTGATGGCCCCGTATCCACCTTGGACATCAATCATGTTGTGGATGCCTCTCGACTTCAAAATTGAAGCGGCAATCATGGAGCGGTAACCACCTGCACAGTGCACGAAGAATTCGCCGTCTTGTGGGAATTCAGCAAGATGGTCGTTGAGGCTGCTTAATGGCGTGTGGTGGGCATTTAATACATGCTCAGACAGGTGCTCTCCGGGTTTGCGGACATCGAAGATGCGGTCTGCATAGGCCTCATAACTAGCGGCCATTTCAGTAGCGGGCACGGACTTCACGGTGTCGATTTCTTTGCCGGCTGCGAGCCAAGCATCAATGCCGCCCTTGAGGTATCCGTATGTCTTGTCGAAACCTACTCGTGAAAGGCGAGTGACAACCTCCTCTTCACGGCCTTCCGGCGCGACCAGTATGATGCTGGTATTGACATCGATGATGAGTTCACCAACCCACGGCGCAAAGTTTCCGTTGATTCCGATGAAGATGCTTCCAGGAATATGACCGTTGGCGAATTCTTGTGGCGAGCGAACATCCAAAACGAGTGCTTCGGTCTCGTTTGCAACAGCTTCAAAAGCATTTGGAGAGAGCGCTTCCAACCCGCGGTGCAACACTTGATCGATGGACTCGTATCCTTCTTTGTTCATTTTTACATTGAGGGGGAAGTACCCGGGAGGTGGCATAAGGCCGTCGGTCACTTCTGCGACAAATTCTTCACGCGTCATGTCGGCACGCAAGGCGTAGTTCATGCGCTTTTGATTGCCCAATGTATCCACCGTCTCTTTCATCATATTCTTTCCACACGCAGAACCAGCACCATGCGCAGGATATACGGTAACGTCATCAGCTAGAGGCATGATTTTTTCTCGGAGGCTGTCAAAAAGAATGCTTGCCAAATCTTCTTGGGTCATGCTCTCTGATTTCTGGGCGAGGTCAGGACGCCCCACATCTCCAAGGAACAGGGTGTCCCCAGTAAAGATGGCTATGTCTTTTCCGTCTTGATCTCGAAGCAAGTAGGTGGTGCTTTCCATGGTGTGACCAGGCGTGTGCAATACGTGAATGGTGACATCTCCCACATGGAGTGTTTCTCCGTCTTTTGCGATGTGCGCATCGAATGAGGTGCTCGCATTGGGTCCGTACACAATCGTCGCTCCAGTTTTTTCTGCCAGCGTAACGTGACCGCTCACAAAGTCTGCGTGAAAATGCGTTTCGAGCACATATTTGATTTTTACACCGTCAGCTTCTGCGCGATCGATATAGGGTTGCACTTCGCGTAAAGGGTCAATGATGACACCTTCACCTTTGCTGTGAATGTAGTAAGCACCTTGTGCCAGACAACCAGTGTAGATCTGTTCGATTTTCATGATCGAATAGGTTAAATAATGAATTCCATTGTAAAGATGAAGAAGGCCATGGCAATGATGAAATAGCCAAATCCTTTTTTAAGTTTTTTACCATCGATGAAGTTCCCGATGTATACACCACCGAATATTCCAGCAATGGCTATTGCGGTGAACTGAAGCAGAAAAGGCCAGTCGATTTGTGTCGTCAATGCGTCGCCCAAAAAGAAACCCATCAAAGACTTCAAAGCAATGATCATCAATGAAGTGCCTATGGCTTTCTTGATTTCCAAGTTGGCCAGAATGACCAGTGCAGGGATAATGAGAAATCCACCTCCAGCTCCAACCAAACCCGTGATGCCACCCACCAAAAGCCCTTCGAATAATATCAGTGAGTAATTGTATTTCACTTCGCCCGAACCGCTTTTGCGTTCTTTCGACGACAACATGGACCAAGCTGCCCAAACCATCAAAATTGAAAACAGACCGAACATCCCCATGCGGCGCGTGAAAGCAAATTCACCGGCATGAATTAACACATCCGGAAGTGCGGGAACAACGAAGTGCCTCACGAGCCAGACACCGATGATTGCCGGGATTCCAAAGACGATGGCCGTGCGCCAATCGACATTTTGATTCGAATGCTGCCTCAGTCCACCCACCAGTGCGGCCGAACCCACCACGAATAAAGAGTAGGCTGTTGCAATCTTTTCGTCAAGCGCAAAAAGATAAGCGAGCACAGGCACCGCCAGGATGGATCCTCCACCTCCGATAAGTCCCAACGAAACACCAATGACCAATGCCATTGCGTAACCTAAAATTTCCATACTCAGGGTTCTTGATTAGTTAATTGAAAAGGCTTTTCAAGGCTAATGCAATTGAAAATATTCAGGAGGTTCTTGTCAGCCACTCGATAATAAACTTGCTTTCCGGATTTTTCTGAAACCAATACTCCATTGTCTTTCATTTTCGCCAAATGGTGAGACATCATGGAGATTTGACAGCCCATCCCTACACGAGCACACAAGCTGGTCACATCCATCGGTGCTTCTTCGGCTAAAATGGACAGAATTTGCAGCTTGACGGGATGAGCGATGGTTTTGAGCACCTTTGCTACACGCTCAAGTTGTTCGGCTGAAATATCTACGGCTTGACCTTTCACAGGGCAAATATAAGAACATTTTAATAATTGTTCAAATATCCAAATATTAACCTTTTTATCCTCGCCGAACTAAGAAATCAGAAGTTCAGATTCATCACATGATTGTCTCCACAATCAACATCGAAGGTGCGGGAAATGACACCTTCTTCAAGTCCGCAAAAGTCATTTTGCCATGCCCCATTGCCACAATACGCGTCTATTTCATGGGTTCCCTGGAAGAACTCATACGTCCTTTGTTCACCTGCGTTAATAACGTAGACGTCACCGTTTGGAAATGTTACTTCGCAGTTGCACCATAACCGTTCCGTATTATCGAAGGTAATGGTTCCTTTTGTTTCGCAAAATTCGCAGGAATTCAGCCCGATAAGGGCAAGAAAGAAAAGGAGGTAGCGTGGCTTCATAGGTTCTACTTTCGACGAAAGTTATGCGGTGATTCATGGGACTACAAATTGAAATATCAACAGCGTAGGTAATCCGCGAAAAAAAAATCGCGGTGTAGTGAACTTTCAGGTTCGCCAATCGTTATTTCCATGGTACGATTTCCATGAAGTAAGGGTTAGTTTTTTGGATACCGAACCAAAGAGGCCACAATTACGTGGCCTCTTTCAGTTTTGTATTAAGTGTGTTCTGGGATTTCTCAATTGCAGTTATTGCCGAAGTTGGCCAGAAGAACAAGTAAGTCACTGACGTTTGTCAATCCATCACCGTCAGTATCTCCTACGCAAGGCACCAATGTGCAACCGAAGTCGCTCAAGAACAGCAAAACGTCCGATACAGCCACCTGATTATCCCCGTCGAGGTCTCCTAGGCATAGGCATGAACTGAATTCACATGATCCGTCATCTGCGGTGGCGGCTGAATCGTAGTTGCAGGCTGTTGGATCGGTGCAACCTGCACAAGAGGTGTATTCACATGAACCATCATCAGCAGTAGCATTAGCATCATAATTGCACGCGCCAATATCCGTGCATCCTGGTACGGACAGCGGCCCCTCGCAAAGGCCGTCAAAGGTCAACGAGGTCTCATAAGAAGCTCCAATTGAAGACGCCCAAGAATTCATGATTGTTATGGTCCAATCACCGGCGCCAGAAATCGGTTCACTGAAGACTGCTGTCGCAGTATAGGTTCCTGCCGCCGCAGTGTTCCATGCCCCTGGCCATAAACCGGCGCTCGGACAACCCAAAGAGAGGTTGTAGCCGCCATATTGCAGGCAAGTGCCATCTGGTGCAGTAAGGCCGACCATCATCTCATTGGCCCAAGATTGATCAGGCGGTGAGTCTTGGAAGACCAACACTGCGGAGAACCCGGTAACGAACCCGGCTGCTTCAATGGTTTGACTTGCCGTTTCACCGGCACTCAAGTTCACATCGAAGGAAGCGGTGTATTCGCAATCGCAGGTGCTTCCAGCAGGAGGGTAGAAACAGGAGCCGTCGTCTATTGTCGCAGAGGGGTCGTAATTACATGCTTCAGAATCCATGCAGCCAGAGCAAGAGGAATTATCTCCTCCGCAAACGCCACAACCGTCTTCTTCGTATGCACATGTGCCATCGTCTTCAACCGCTTCAGGATCGTAATTGCACGCTGCGGAGTCGGTGCAGCCAAAATATTGGCAACTCGTTGTGAGGTCAACGCACGTGTTGAAGCAGTTTCCGTCTGAATTGATTGTTGGAACAAACGCTTCACTGATTACCGTTGGGTGGAACTCTAGGTTGACTGAGCCACCAGCAACCGCATGGCAGTAACTCATCATGGTTCCCACTTGAGGTTGAGGGTTGTTGGCACATGAGCCTTCAACATCATAGCAGTTATCGATTGGTCCATTTGACCAGCCACACCAGTGCGTGTGGTTCGATCCGAAATTGTGCCCAAGTTCGTGGCCCACTACATTGAGGTTCCAGCTGTAGTTGTTGAGGTTGTAGGTAGTTTCTGGACCTAGGTAAGAACTGAAACCTGCTGCGTACTGGGGGAAGCAGACGACATCCAAGTAGGCAATGCCCCCCGTGCCGGTGTTTTGACGTCGGGTAAGCAAGTGAACGATGTCTCGTTGGATACCACTGAAGTTTGAGCTATTCAACCATTCCAATCGAAAGGCATCGAGCATACCACCTGCGTCATTGGTAAAGCTATTGTAAGGGTCGGTGGTTTCCCATACATGGATGTATGACGCTTGAATGTTGATGAGTGCGTCCAGGTCATTGGTGTAAATCGTGTTGACTCCTGCCATGATGGCCAAAGCCCACTCAACGGCTGGATAACAATCATTCCCAAACGTACCATACGTATGATAGTCAATGTCGATTGCAACTTCGACACAGTCAGTGACTTGCGATGACGAAGTGTTGGGTTGGAGCCCCATGGGCATGACTTCCCTTCGGGGTCCGAATTCATCGACACCACATTCAAAATCCATCGTCGCATTGGCATCCGCTAACAAGAAAAGCACATGTTGGCCGTCTTCACCGTTTCGAATGGCGCTGATGTCAAATTGCTGGTTGTTCCATTGCAATGTTCCGATGACGAATTCTTCCATGATGACAATGGTGCCCTTCATACCGGGTGAAACGATGCGATAGGAAAGAAGTTTGGGTCGATAGGTTTCTTCGATGAATTTTCCATTCGCTTGGCTTCGGCCAATCATGAAGTCACTTGAAAACGGCAAAAATGATTCCAATTCTACGGGCAACGTCTTACCATTTAGAAAAGGAAGCATCAATGTCCACTCGTTGTATTTGTGTTCACGCAAATCCTGAAAAGCTTCATCTGAGAGCTTTAGTCCGACAGAATTTTCCGCCAAAACCGTGGGCAAGTCGCTTACTGAAAGTTCATCCAATTCGAATAGTGCTATGGGTTCTTCGGCCTGCGTGCATTGGGCTTGTAGCTGAAAACTGAACACTGAAAAAAGCAGTCCTACCAGGATCATTGAACTGGTTTTGGAACGAATAATTCGGTCGATTCGCATGATGTAACGATTTGTCTAAAGTTAATGAATTTCAATTTGCATCTTTGCATCGCAAATCACAGACGTGTGATAGCTTGGTTCCGTAGCTCAACTGGATAGAGCATCTGCCTTCTAAGCAGACGGTTTTGGGTTCGAGTCCCAACGGAATCACTTAAGTTGGAGCCAAGTACTTGGTACCAGGCAACCGCAACCCAATCCTATGGGACTCGAGCAGCCTAGCGTTCTGATTTCGGTTTGATGGGGATGGTGAGACTGTAAAACGGGAATACCATCTCTTCATCGGTCAACAATACAAGCGCGTAATCCCATGTAAATCCTCGACGCTGTGCAAACCTGCGCAACCCGAGTGAAACAATTCCATAGTAATTGGTGTAGGTGTTGTCCCCCCAATACCATTGGGATGTGATGCGGTAGTTTTCGGTAATCAGCCAAGTTTGATCATTCAACGGAAGCAATGCACTCAAATTGAGGATGCTACTGTTTTGGAAATCAGTTCCCAACGTGAATGTGACGTTTGAGTTTTCGGATCCAAGGGTAAGATTGGCGAACCCCAATCCGAAGGAGTCGTCTAAGTCCCAAAAGGGGAAGGCTACCAACCCACCTCCTGAGATGTGCACTTTGGAATTGAGTTCAACCCCAAATTTTGCAGTAAATCCAACCGCGAATGGGGCCAATATATTGGTTCCTATTGTAAACTCATTGGATACACCCGTGCTGGCTTGGTTGTAAAGTCCATAGCTATTTTGGTAATAGGCTTCCCCTTGTTTTAGTTGGAAAGCCGAAGGTGCGAAGAAATAACGCGTGGCGTTGGGATCCGGCTCATACGCTGCCCTAGGCCACAAGTTGTTCAAGCCGATCAATTGGTCTTTGGCGCGTTCATTGTCTTCAATTTCTTGACGTTCCGCAGCAGTGAGCGGACCCGAGATGGATCGTTTGATGTCCAATTTTTGAATGGTCACCTTTCCCAAAATATCCGTATTAAGAACAATGGTAGCGTCCGTTTTTTCAATCACTTCTCCGTAGAACCAATTCCCATTGGTCAATTGGAGCATAAGCCATTCTGCAGGCGAAACAACGAGCGTGTCCATTGAACCAACTGCACTGGCATTTGAGCCATTCGGGGTGGCTTGTGCCTTGATTGTGTTCCAAACGCCACCGGTGATGAGCATGCATGCCCATATCGCTCCTCTGAACCATTTCATTGGTATTTCGGTATTGATCAATGTCAAACATACCACTAAAAGTGGCTTTCCGCTTCTCCTTACCCACCACCTACCGGAAGTGCCGCTTGCCCTTATTGGCCAACTCAAATTCATGCTTGAATCAAGTTGTTTTTCAATTGTCCTTTGAATTCTTTGATTCTTCCATGATGACTTGGTAGTTGTTGAGTATCGCTCCTACCAATAGGTTAAGAAGCAAGAATGCGGAGAGCACAAACCACAAAACATGGAAAGTTGTTATCACGCTAGGCGATGCAGATATCAACTCCAAATCACTGGCGACACAGAGATTATACCTCAAATCAGTCCAATCTTCACCCGTCAAAATTCGAAACAAAGTGAACATGGATTCGCTTAGCGTGCCATATGGGTCGGGTGAATTCGCGGGCGCATGGGGAGCCAGAACGGCATACTCTGTGAGCACATCAAGCGTCTCTGCGTCGGCTATGTCATGGGTTGGTAATTTGAAAAGATTCAAACCAATCAGAGAGAACAAGTACATGAAAATGAAAAAGAAAATTCCATTGAATGTTAGGGCCGAAAAAGACTTAATCAGCACAGAAACAATCAATTTCACTTCATTGGCCGCACGCAGTAACCTCAATACCCTGAACACCCTGAGTATTCGGATGCTCATGATGAGGCTTGTGTCTTCAAAAAGCGATTCAGGAATCAAGGATACCAGCACGATTGCTAAATCAAAGCAATTCCAACCATCCCGAAAAAACGACTTGACCGAATCTCGCGCAACCCATCGCAACCATATTTCAATTGCGAAGATGATCAGTGCTATTTGCTGAACCCAAATGATCCATTCTGGTTGGACATAGGTTTCTACACCAATCAATGTGCAATTGATTAGAATAACGGCCATTATAAATGGCTCAAACCACTTTTTATCTAAAATAGAATGCGCGAGATTTTTCATGGAATTTGAGAATCTTTAAGGCAATTATTCAAGTACATGCTAACAAGACTTGAATCTTTCAATTTTACAAAGAAAATAACACCACCATTCGGTTTTAACATGCTCAGCTACATTTTATTCCAGTAGTAGGGCCATCGGTGACCTTACTTGAATAGGTGAAAACCTTTTCGGTAAAGCAATGGTTATCAATTCCATGACCATTGCGACTAACATAAAAACACGAAAGCACACAACCTATCTGATTGATGGGCAGCTAAAGGATTGGAACGGCTCAATGGCCGATGTATTCAGTCCCATCCTTTCTGCAGAAGGAGATGCTGTGCTGCTCGGCACCACGCCCGACCTACAAGAAGAACAGGGCCTTGAAGCGCTTGCAGCAGCGCGCAAAGCCTATGACCACGGTCGAGGAGAATGGCCAACGGCCCCGGCTGCGGAGCGCATCAAATCCATGGAGAAGTTCATCAGCCTTATGGAACCGAAACGTGAGGAAGTGGTGAATCTGTTGATGTGGGAAATCTGTAAAAAGCGATCGGATGCCGAGAAGGAATTTGATCGAACCGTTGAGTACCTCAGGGACACGATTCGTGAATACAAAAACCTTCACCGAGAGGGAAGTCATATCACTTCAGTCGAAGGAACCTTGGCCCAAATTCGAAGGGGACCCATCGGTGTGGTGCTTTGCCTAGGTCCATTCAATTATCCGTTGAATGAGACCTTTTGCGTTTTGCTACCAGCACTGCTTATGGGGAATACCTGTGTTTTCAAACCCGCTAAGTACGGTGTACTCCTGATCACTCCGTTGCTCGAAGCGTTTGCTCAAAGTTTTCCGCCCGGAGTGGTCAACATCATTTTTGGAAGGGGACGAACGTTGGCATCGCCAATCATGAAGACCGGTCATGTGGATGTGCTGGCTTTGATCGGAAACAGTAAATCAAGCAATGCGCTCATCAGCCAGCATCCGAAACCCAATCGGGTGCGTCAGGTGCTGGGGTTGGAAGCAAAAAACCCGGCGGTCATTTTTCCAGACGCCGACATTGAACTGACCGTAAAGGAGTGTGTGAAAGGAGCGTGGAGCTTTAATGGACAAAGGTGCACCGCGTTGAAGGTTTTGTACGTGCATAAGGACATCCGAGATACTTTTTTGGAGGCATTTGCGAAAGCAACCGATGACCTCAAGTCCGGCAGCCCATTTGACGATGCGGACGTCACGCCTTTGCCTGAAAAAGGGAAAGTAGGGTACATGCAGGATTACGTGTCAGAAGCATTGGCCAAAGGTGCGCGCGTGGTTAATCAACGCGGAGGAGAAGTTGATGGTAACCTCTTTTTTCCAGCGATTTTGCATCCCGTGGATCGCGATACTTCCATTTTCAAGGAAGAACAATTTGGACCGGTATGCCCGGTACTTGATTTTCAAGATTTTGAAGAGGTTCTTACCGATATCGCTGAAAGCGATTACGGACAACAAGTCAGTATTTTTACTCAAAACGCGGAAACAGCGGGTCACTGCATCGACCACATGGTGAATCAGGTGTGCCGAGTAAACATCAATGCTTCATGTCAAAGGGGCCCCGATTCATTGCCATTCACGGGGCGAAAGGACAGTGCGGTAGCAACCTTAAGTGTGAAAGCCGCATTGCGGTCATTTTCCATTCGCACGTTGGTTGCTTCATCGGATAAAGAGCAATCGTTGATGGAAGAAGTGATCGCTGGAGGCCACTCTTCATTTTCGTCAATGCATTACTTGTTGTGATTCATGGGCAGTGATTGGTTTTGTTGTTGGAGTATCATTCTGATGACTCCATCAAATCAATTCAAAAGAGCCAAAATGGTTGACCTGCACAGCTGCGTTCGACAATCGCGTCCGATGTATCCATTCCTAACTTTTGAGAGGCCGGGAACAATAGCAGAATTAATCACATGATTGGTCTCTCGAAATGAAAGGTTGTTTTAAATCTACTCTAAAACCAAAAGCCCCTAAGAATCAAGAGATTCTTAGGGGCTTTTTAATAATTATCGAAAGAAATTTCTAGAGGTGTGGCACTTCTTCTGAGCCATTCAAGATTGAAGAGGCTATTCCTCCATTTTCTCAGCTGCTTCAACGAATCTCTGCATGATGTCACCATACATTACCATGAAAGCTTCAACTTCTTCAGGGCTCATATCCTCTTTAAGAACCTCGCCTTGTTGTTCAAGTTCTTCCATTCTCTCAAGCAGAGGAGCCATTTCTGCTACACCTGAGGCAACTCCTCCCAACATATTGATGGCTCCACCGAGGCTCCCAGGATCCGAATTTTTACTTGCTTCAGCCATGTCTTCGATCATACCTACGTACGCATCAACAACTTCAGCGAGTGCAGCGAAATATTCTTGGACTTCTTCGGAGGCACCCGTCGCTTGCAGTTCTTGTTTTAATTCTTCCGTGCTCTCTGAGACGGCAGGTTCATCTGAGCCGCAACTTGCTAACATGATAATTGCCAAGCCCGCGAGGATGTTGATTCTCAACTTAGAAAAAAGCTTTGTTTGGCGAACGCCAATGATATTGTTTTGATTCATAGTGATTGAATTATGAATCCAATAATAAGAAAATCTATTCAGAATGGATTGCTTTTGGATGTTGTTTTGCTTTTCTGCATTTTTTCGACAGTGATCACTCACAATCATACCCGTAGCTCTCAAGCATGAGTAGTAAGTCGAAGTCATTCACGTAACCATCACCATCGAGATTGCTCATGGAAACAGAGGAGTAGCCTTAGACGCCTGTTACTTTGGCAGTCGAATCAAAATTTAATCCAATCGGATCCATGCATTCGAGTAAAAGACCAACAAAATCGCAATGAAAGTCATTAGTTGTTTCAATATGTCCGCTTTATCAGGGGCTAGGCACCCTAAACGTCTTGCAATGCTGAGAAAACTAGGGGAGTGCGTGAATGATTTATTCATTGAGATAATAGTTTTCAACATTTGATATTCATAGTTGAAATGTGGGAATTCAGATGTTACATTTCGAAAACTAAACCCTTACAACATGACGATTGGTTCAATACTTAAAGGAGGATTTTCAATTACCTCCAGAAATTTTTTATCGCTTATTGGTGCGGTAATACTCTATCTTCTTACCATTTGGATTCCTTACCTAAACGTTGGAACAACCATTGCGATGCTTTCGCTTCCAGCGGCCATGAGTCGTGGTGAGGCAATGTCCCCGACAGAAATCTTCAATGCCAAATACAGAGAAAATATGGGTAACTATTTTCTCCTCATTGTTTTTCACAGCACAGGTATTTTAATTGGATACTTGTTTGGGGTGATTCCTGGAATTGTTATGGCGTTATCTTGGAGTTTGGCCTTTCTATTGGTAGCGGATAAAGGATTGAGTCCTACAGACGCGTTGACAGAAAGTAATCGAATGACAAATGGACATAAATGGACCATGTTTTTTGCATATTTCGTCTATGGCATTCTGTTCAGCATATTGTACCTGATTATTCTTGTGGTAGTTGGATTAGCTGCAGAAATCGCAGATATACTCGCAATTTTAGGCTTCTTCTTCTACCTAATATTCGCGGCTTTTGCTGGCGCGATGTCCTTGGGCATGAGTGCTCAGATATACCGTGAGTTGAGTAATGATTGAGGATTGGTGTTTTCGAGCTTCATTTAAGTCCAGAGCTGAGCACATTGAAAACTAAAATTTTGAATCCAAGCAACTTAAAAGCCATCGACTCAATTTGGGTCGGTGGTTTTTTATTAATCAAGAATTCTTACTCACAATCATACCCGTAGCTCTCAAACATGAGCAGCAGGTCGAAGACATCCACGTACCCATCTCCATCGAGATCGCTCTCGCAAACAGGAGAGTATGCACAAACACCGGGTACGTTGGCAGTCGGATCAAAATTTAATCCAATCGGATCCATGCATCCTAGTAAAAGGCAGCTTCCATCTTCCAGCACAGCTTCTGAATCATAATTTAAAGCCGATGGATTGGTGCATCCCGCGAATTCACAGGACCCGTTGTCGTAGGTTGCTTCTGAGGAAAAGTTCGCAGCATTGCTGTAGAGGCAACCTCCAATGATGCAGGATCCATCATCGCTGGTCGCTGTGGCATCGAAATTATCCGCGTCAGGATTTGTACAGCCAGGATTTTCGTCGCAATCACAGATTCCATTGGTGTTTGCATCGAGGCATTCGCCTTGACAATCGAAGCACATTGCCGGATACTCGCAAGCTGCAGTGGCTTCGGGTTCGGCGCTTGGGTCATAGTTGCAAGCGGCAGGGTCCCCGCATCCTTGAGGGAAATTGATTGGGAGAGCTATGAACTGCATGCTCTGATTTTGTTGGCCATCCACAAACATTTGGATGTTCACGTTGCCCGAAATTTCTCCTGATGTTGTCAATTGCGCCATGAGAACGCGGAGGTCTTCTCCTGCCACAGCATTTTCATCCCCAAACAAGGTGAAAACGGATCCTCCAATGGCATCATCTACAATAAAATCTCCCCCGTCGTTGAAGCTTGCTAGTCCTGCATCTATGCCGATGGAACTGGCCAAGGATTGACCGGTGTCATTAGTCACTCCTATGGTAAACCAGCTGTCGTATGCAACTTCCGGGAAAAAGGCCAATATTGAAGGATTTATCCCCCATCCGAAATCTGCTCCGAAGCTGCTTTGGTAAAAGCTCTCAGTAGAACTTATGCTCATGGGAGCCGATATGTCACCAAAGACCGCTGAGAGTTCATCATTGGCATTTGTAAACTCGACGTAAATGTGATAAGTTTTCATCCCTTCTAGT
>JAQBTQ010000029.1 GCA_027624855.1 Bacteroidota bacterium | reverse complement strand
GAATAGTCAACAAGCGGAAGTAGCTCAGTTGGTAGAGCATCAGCCTTCCAAGCTGAATGTCGCGAGTTCGAATCTCGTCTTCCGCTCCACCCGAAAGGGTCAAGCCGATGTAGCTCAGGGGTAGAGCGCATCCTTGGTAAGGATGAGGTCACGGGTTCAATTCCCGTCATTGGCTCGAACATTTAATGTGAAATCAAACAGTAACTAAAACAGTTAGGCAATGGCTAAAGAAACGTTTGACCGGTCGAAACCGCACGTAAACATCGGTACCATCGGACACGTAGACCACGGTAAGACGACTCTTACTGCGGCAATTACAAAAGTACTCGCTGATGCGGGATTCAGTGAAGCACGATCATTCGATCAGATTGACAACGCTCCTGAAGAGAAAGAACGTGGTATCACGATCAACTCTTCACACGTTGAATATCAGACGGCGAATCGTCACTATGCACACGTTGACTGTCCTGGTCACGCTGACTATGTAAAGAACATGGTTACGGGTGCTGCGCAAATGGACGGTGCAATTTTGGTTGTTGCTGCAACTGATGGGCCAATGCCACAAACCCGTGAACACATCCTCTTAGGCCGTCAGGTAGGTATTCCACGCATCGTTGTATTCATGAACAAAGTGGATATGGTAGATGACGAGGAATTGCTTGAGTTGGTGGAAATGGAAGTTCGCGAATTGTTGAGCTTTTATGAATACGACGGAGACAATGGACCTGTTGTTCAAGGTTCCGCTCTTGGCGCTTTGAATGGAGAGGGCAAATGGGTTGAAACCGTTATGAACCTCATGAACGCTGTTGACGAGTGGATCGAAATTCCACCACGTGACAACGAAAAGCCTTTCTTGATGTCTATCGAGGACGTATTCACCATCACAGGTCGTGGTACGGTTGCAACTGGTCGAATTGAGACTGGAGTGATCAACACGGGTGATCCTGTTGAGATTTTGGGTATGGGAGACGAGAAGTTGACATCTACTATTACAGGTGTTGAGATGTTCCGAAAGATTTTGGATCGTGGAGAGGCTGGTGATAACGTGGGATTGCTTCTTCGTGGTATTGAAAAGTCGGACATCCGTCGTGGTATGGTAATCGCGAAGCCTGGATCGATTACTCCTCACACCAAGTTCAAGGCTGAGGTCTACATCTTGAAAAAAGAAGAAGGTGGCCGTCACACGCCATTCCACAACAAGTACCGTCCTCAGTTCTACTTCCGTACAACTGATGTCACTGGTGAAATCGTTTTGGAAGCAGGTCGTGAAATGGTCATGCCTGGTGATAACGTTACCATTGAGGTACACTTGATCAACCCAGTTGCCATGGACACTGGATTGCGATTCGCAATCCGTGAAGGTGGACGTACCGTAGGTGCAGGTCAGGTTACTTCTGTAATCGAGTAAGCTCGATTTTTAACTTGAATCGATCGGAAGAAGGTGTTCCCTTTTTAGGGAGTGCCTTCTTCCTCATCTACGGGCGTAGCTCAATTGGTAGAGTAGTGGTCTCCAAAACCATTGGTTGCAGGTTCGAGTCCTGCCGCCCGTGCAAAACGAAAATGAAATGTCACAATTCATACAATATCTGAAAGATTCATACCAAGAGTTATTGACCAAGGTTACCTGGCCTTCTTGGAAAGAATTACAAGGTTCCTCTGTTCTTGTATTTGTGGCCTCCTTGCTCATAGCTGGGTTGGTCTTTGTAATGGATTGGTCATTCGGAGTGAATGCAGAGGAATCTGCATGGAAAGGGGTGATTGGTTTGGTTTATGACTTGTTTTAATTAGAAAGCTGTGCAACCACAAACCATGAGTGATATCGATAAAAAGTGGTACGTCGTTCGCGCGATAAGTGGCCAGGAAAAGAAGATCAAAGATGTTCTTGAGGCTGAAATCGCGGCAGCGGGCTTGCAGCATTATGTAGGACAAATCTTGATTCCAGTCGAAAAGGTTTTTCAAATTCGGAATGGAAAAAAGGTGAGTAAGGAGCGTAACTTATTTCCAGGTTACATCTATGTGGAGGCCGCGCTTGTAGGCGAGGTTCCTCATGTCATTCGCAACGCTACGGGGGTGATTGGCTTTTTAGGAGCTGAAAAGCGAGGAGAGCCCATGCCTGTTCGTCAAAATGAAATCAATCGAATCCTCGGTGTGATTGATGATATGGCGGAGAGTGAGGAGGAAATCAATATCCCATACAAAGTTGGAGAATTGGTCAAGGTGACCGATGGTCCTTTCAATGGATTCAATGGAAACATTGAAGAAGTCAACGAAGAAAAGAAGAAACTCAAAGTGATGGTCAAAATCTTCGGGCGTAAGACGCCTGTGGAATTGGGCTATTTACAGGTAGAAAAAGAAATATAACTGGAACAGACAGCCACGAATGTCGCAATGACCCTAAATGCTTCCCATTTGCGCATGTTCAGGACTGTTCAATATAAATGACCAATGGCTAAAGAAGTAGCTGGACTCATTAAACTGCAAATCAGAGGTGGCGCTGCCAACCCAGCACCTCCTGTCGGACCGGCTCTCGGTGCGAAAGGGGTGAATATCATGGAATTCTGCAAGCAATTCAACGGCAGAACCCAAGATAAGGCTGGTCGCGTTTGCCCTGTTGTGATCACGGTCTATAGTGACAAGTCTTTTGATTTTATAATCAAGACTCCTCCTGCCGCGGTACAGTTGATGGAGGTCGCCAAGTTAAAGGGCGGATCTCCTGAACCTAACCGTATCAAGAAAGGAAAAGTCACTTGGGATCAGGTTCGCGCTATTGCAGAAGACAAGATGCCCGATTTGAACTGCTTTACCGTCGAGTCTGCCATGAAAATGGTGGCTGGTACAGCAAGGAGCATGGGGCTTCGAGTCGAAGGAACTCCTCCCTTCTAACCGTCAATAACTGCGCAAAATGGGACAATTAACAAAGAACCAAAAAGCATACGCTGAAAAAGTCGATTTCGACAAGGCGTACCCTTTAGCTGAGGCTGCGGCTTTGGTTAAAGAGTGCTCCAGTGTCAAGTTCGATGAATCGGTTGATATTGCTGTGCGACTTGGCGTAGATCCACGAAAAGCAAACCAAATGGTACGAGGAACGGTTTCCTTGCCTCATGGCACAGGTAAAACCGTCCGAGTATTGGTTCTGTGCAATCCTGACAAAGAGCAGGAAGCAAAGGACGCTGGTGCTGATCATGTGGGACTCGACGAGTACATTGACAAAATCAAGGGAGGCTGGACCGACATTGATGTAATTATTACCACACCCCAGGTAATGGGTAAGGTTGGTGCGTTAGGCAGAGTTCTCGGTCCACGAGGATTGATGCCAAACCCCAAATCCGGAACTGTTACCATGGATGTTGGAAAGGCTGTCCAGGATGTTAAAGCTGGAAAGATTGATTTCAAGGTCGACAAGTATGGAATCATCCATGCTTCAGTCGGTAAAGTTTCGTTTGATGCGAAGAAATTGGAAGAAAATGCGCATGAGGTGCTCAGCACGTTGATGCGATTGAAGCCATCAGCAGCAAAAGGAACATACATGATGAGCATTTCATTAAGTTCAACCATGGGTCCTGGAATCAAGGTGGATCAAAAATCGGCAACCGCTTAATCTAAGAAATCATGACTCGACAGGAGAAAAATCAATTGATCGACGAACTTTCTGAGGTGTTGCGGGAGAAAAATGTTGTCTACTTGACCGATGCTTCGGGATTGGACGCTGAGACAACGACTCAATTACGCCGAGAAAGTTTCAAGAAGGACGTGACCGTTCGCGTTGTGAAGAATTCACTTCTTCGCAAAGCCATGGAGCGCGTTGAAGACAAGAATTTCGAAGAACTGTACAGCGCCTTAATTGGCCAAACAGCTCTGATGATTGGTGATGTGGGCAATGTGCCTGCGAAGCTGATCAAAGAATTCGCAAAGAAACATGAGAAGCCTGTTCTGAAAGCGGCATACGTAGAAGAAGCCTGCTATGTAGGAGCAAACCATTTAGATGCTTTGACTTCGATTAAGTCGAAGGAAGAGCTTGTTGGTGATATCATTATGTTGTTGCAATCGCCTGCCAAGAATGTCTTGGGAGCGTTGCAGTCAGGTGGTAATACCATTTCCGGTTTGGTCAAAGCCTTGGAATCTCGAGGTGCTTGACAACATTCAATCAATTTAGAACCAAATAATTCAATCAACAATCATGGCTGATTTGAAAGCAATGGCAGAAAGCTTGGTAAACCTCACCGTAAAGGAGGTGAATGAGCTTGCCGAAATTTTAAAAGACGAATACGGAATCGAACCTGCTGCTGCTGCAGTAGCAGTTGCTGCTGGCCCTGTTGGCGGTGGCGAAGGTGGCGGTGCCGATGAAAAGTCTGAATTTGATGTAATTCTTACATCTGCTGGTGCCGCAAAACTTGCGGTCGTAAAAGCAGTGAAAGAACTCACCGGTCTCGGGTTGAAAGAGGCGAAGGAAATCGTTGACGGAGCTCCAGGTCCTGTTAAGGAAGGAGTTGCGAAGGACGAAGCCGAAGCACTCAAGAAGCAACTCGAAGAAGCCGGTGCAGAAGTTGAGCTTAAGTAAGCACATACTTTAACCCTTTTCAGGTCCAGGTGGGGAAGCAGGTTCCCCACCCGGACCTTTTTTGCTTTGTCTGAACCTGCACCCATCGCCGCCTGTTTCCACTATAGATCACAAACACCATGACTCTGGTGAAACCCAACCACCCTGAACGCATTAGCTTCTCATCTGTAGAGCTTCCGCTTTCGCGACCTGACTTTTTAGATATCCAATTGCGCTCTTTCCAGGAGTTTTTCCAATTGGAAACCAATCCTGATGACCGAGAGTCGGAGGGACTTTTTAAGGTATTCAGCGAGAATTTCCCCATTACGGACACTCGAAATCAATTTGTCCTCGAATTTTTGGACTACTTCATCGATCCACCTCGATACTCCATCAATGAGTGCATTGAGCGTGGCTTGACCTATAGCGTGCCTTTAAAGGCAAAGCTGAAATTGTATTGCACGGATCCTGAACATGAAGACTTTGAGACCATTGTTCAGGACGTGTACTTGGGTACGATTCCCTACATGACGCCTCAGGGATCATTCGTAATCAATGGCGCAGAGCGAGTCATTGTGAATCAATTGCATCGTTCACCGGGTGTATTCTTTGGCCAAAGCAGGCATGCGAATGGAACCAAATTGTACAGTGCTCGAATCATTCCTTTCAAAGGTTCTTGGATTGAATTTGCCACGGACATCAATAGCGTTATGTACGCCTACATTGATCGGAAGAAGAAGTTGCCTGTGACTACGTTACTTCGTGCCATAGGTTTTGAAACGGACCGCGATATTTTGGACATCTTCAATTTGGCGGATGAAGTGAAGGTGACCAAAGCTGGATTGAAGCGAGTCATCGGTCGTCGGTTGGCAGCACGTGTTTTGAAAACGTGGGTCGAGGATTTTGTGGATGAGGATACCGGTGAAGTAGTAAGCATCGAGCGAAATGAGGTGGTGTTGGATCGTGAAACCGTTGTGGAAAAGGAGCACATTGATCTCATCACTGATTCAGGTTCGAAGACGATTATTCTTCACAAAGAAGACATCAATCAATCGGACTATGCGATCATTTACAACACCCTACAGAAGGATAGCTCGAACTCTGAAAAAGAAGCCGTAGAATACATTTACCGTCAGCTAAGGAACGCAGAGCCACCAGATTTGGATACTGCTCGAGGCGTGATCGATAAACTCTTCTTTTCAGAGCAGCGTTACGACTTAGGTGAAGTCGGAAGATTCCGAATCAACCGCAAATTGAACATTCAAGAGGATGTCCAAGATCGTACGTTGACCAAAGATGATATTTTGCTCATCATCAAATACTTGTTGGACTTGGTAAATTCCAATGCGGATGTTGATGACATTGACCACCTTTCGAATCGACGCATCCGTACGGTTGGTGAGCAACTCTACAGCCAATTTGGCGTGGGATTGGCTCGAATGGCGCGAACCATTCGCGAGCGGATGAATGTTCGTGACAACGAAGTATTTACGCCAACGGATTTGATCAACGCAAAAACGCTAAGCTCAGTGATTAACAGCTTTTTCGGTACGAACCAGCTGTCACAATTTATGGATCAAACGAATCCATTGTCTGAGGTTACACACAAGCGGCGTATTTCGGCGCTCGGACCAGGAGGTTTATCACGTGAGCGCGCAGGTTTTGAAGTCCGGGACGTACATTATACCCACTATGGCCGACTGTGCACAATTGAAACACCAGAAGGTCCAAACATCGGTTTGATTAGCTCTTTGTGCGTTTTCGCTAAAGTAAATCGACTAGGATTTATTGAAACGCCATACCGCAAGGTCCAAAATGGAAAGGTGTCCACAAGCCCAGATGACATTGTTTACCTGTCTGCGGAGGATGAGGATGCAAACCTGATTGCCCAGGCCAATGCGCCAGTTTCGAAAGATGGAAAATTCGAAAACAGCATTGTCAAAGCGAGGTTGGAGGGTGATTTCCCACAGGTGGCTCCAAATGAACTGCATTACATGGATGTTGCACCGAACCAAATTGCTTCGATTGCCGCATCGTTGATTCCATTCTTGGAACACGACGATGCCAACCGTGCATTGATGGGGTCAAACATGATGCGTCAAGCGGTTCCGTTGATGCGTCCTGCAGCACCAATTGTTGGTACTGGACTCGAGCGGGCGGTGGCTGAAGATTCTAGAATCTTGTTGCGAGCAGAAGCAGATGGAGTCGTTGAATTTGTTGATGCCAACGAAATCCACATCAAGTACACGCGAGACGAGATGGACGAATTGGTGTCCTTCGAAGACGCTGTGAATGTTCTTGAAATTCCGAAGTTTAAGCGGACGAATCAGGGCACTTGCATGAATTTGAAGCCTATGGTAGAGAAAGGCCAGGCGGTAAAGCAAGGTCAAATTCTTGTAGAGGGATATTCGACAGATAACGGAGAATTGGCTTTGGGCCAAAATATGCGTGTTGCCTTCATGCCTTGGAAAGGCTACAACTTTGAGGATGCGATTGTGATTAACGAACGCGTCGTTCGCGAAGATGTATTCACATCGCTGCACATCGATGAGTATGTACTCGAGGTACGAGATACCAAGCGCGGCGTAGAAGAACTCACAAGTGATATCCCGAATGTAAGTGAAGAAGCAACCAGTGATTTGGATGAGAACGGATTGATCCGCATTGGAGCTGAGGTGAAAGAAGGTGACATCCTGATTGGAAAAATCACGCCAAAAGGGGAGTCAGATCCAAGCCCTGAAGAGAAATTGTTGCGAGCAATTTTCGGAGACAAGGCCGGAGACGTAAAGGATGCTTCATTGAAAATGCCACCATCCGGACAAGGCGTTGTAATTGACAAAAAACTGTTTTCACGCGCAATCAAAGACCGCAAGTCTAAAGCCGCGGATAAGGCCGTTTTGGAGACCATTGATAAAGAGTTTGACGTAGAAGCAGCTTCTTTGAAGAAGGTGTTGGTTGAAAAACTGATGAAATTGGTCGGAGGTAAGGTTTGTCAAGGAGTTAATAACTACTACAAGGAAGAGCAGATTAAGAAGGGTGTGAAGTTCACTCAAAAGATGCTGAGCAGCCTTGACTATCTCACCATCAACAGTGATGGATGGGTGCGCGATGATGAAAACAGTGCATTGGTTCGTCGGGTCATTCACAATTATCATTTGAAATACAATGATGTATTAGGTGCTTACAAGCGTAAAAAATTCCAAGTAACGGTTGGAGATGAACTGCCAACTGGTATTGTCAAATTGGCCAAGGTTTACGTAGCCAAGAAGCGAAAGCTGAAAGTGGGTGACAAGATGGCTGGACGGCACGGAAACAAGGGCATCGTTGCGAAGATTGTGCGTGCAGAAGACATGCCATTCCTCGAGGACGGAACGCCGGTTGATATTGTTTTGAATCCACTCGGTGTACCTTCTCGAATGAACCTTGGACAGATTTATGAAACCGTACTCGGATGGGCAGGTATGAATCTTGGAACCACCTATTCAACGCCAATTTTTGATGGTGCGACTTTAGATGAAATCACAGCCATTACAAACGAGGCTGGTGTGCCTGAGTGCGGTGTTACTTACCTCTACGACGGTGGCACAGGAGAAAGATTTGATCAACCCGCTACCGTGGGAATCATCTACATGATCAAATTGAGTCACATGGTGGATGATAAGATGCACGCTCGTTCAATTGGGCCGTACTCACTCATTACGCAGCAGCCTCTTGGAGGTAAAGCGCAGTTTGGAGGTCAACGATTTGGTGAAATGGAGGTTTGGGCACTGGAAGCATTTGGTGCCGCGAACATCCTTCAGGAAATCTTGACTGTAAAATCCGACGATGTAATGGGCCGTGCACGCGCATACGAGTCCATTGTCAAAGGGGATAACATGCCAACTCCTGGCATCCCAGAATCTTTCAATGTCTTGCTCCACGAATTGCGTGGACTCGGCTTGACCATTTCACTAGATTGATCACCGCATAGAATAGCCTTTCATGTTTCAGCAAAAGCAACCCAAACAGCTTTCGAGCGACTTCAATACCATTACTATTTCCTTGGCTTCGCCAGAGATGATTCTCGAGCAATCCCACGGAGAAGTATTGAAACCTGAGACCATTAATTATCGGACATATAAGCCCGAGCGAGATGGTTTATTCTGCGAGCGCATTTTCGGTCCTGTCAAGGATTTCGAATGCCATTGCGGTAAGTACAAGCGCATCCGATACAAGGGCATCGTTTGCGATCGCTGCGGTGTAGAAGTAACTGAGAAAAAAGTGCGACGTGAGCGCATGGGCCACATCCAATTGGTCGTGCCTGTTGCGCACATTTGGTACTTCAAGAGCCTTCCTAATAAAATTGGCTACCTCCTCGGTCTTCCATCGAAAAAGTTGGACCAAATCATTTATTATGAGCGGTATGTTGTCATTCAGCCAGGTATTGCCAAAGGCCCAGAAGACAGCGAACTCGCTGTAAATGATTTCTTGACTGAAGAGGAATACTTGGACATCCTGGAAACCCTTCCAAAGGAGAATCAATACTTGGATGACAAGGACCCGAATAAGTTTGTCGCAAAGATGGGAGCGGAGGCCTTGCATGACATGCTGGCCAACCTCGACTTAGACGAATTGTCTTATGATTTGCGTCATTCTGCTAATACGGAGACTTCTCAGCAGCGTAAAAGTGAGGCCCTGAAGCGTTTGCAGGTCGTGGAATCTTTCCGTGACGCGAATTCGCGGATCGTCAATAAGCCGGAATGGATGATTGTAAAGGTGGTTCCGGTCATTCCGCCAGAATTGCGTCCATTGGTGCCATTGGACGGAGGTCGCTTTGCTACCTCTGATTTGAACGATTTGTATCGCCGTGTCATCATCCGGAACAATCGATTGAAGCGATTGGTAGAAATTAAAGCGCCAGAAGTGATTCTGCGGAATGAAAAGCGGATGTTACAAGAGGCTGTCGATAGCTTGTTTGATAACAGCCGTAAGTCGAGTGCTGTTAAGACCGAGAGTAACCGTCCTTTAAAGTCGCTTTCGGATAGCCTGAAAGGAAAGCAAGGTCGATTCCGTCAAAATCTATTGGGTAAGCGTGTGGACTACTCTGCGCGTTCGGTCATCGTCGTTGGACCTGATTTGAAATTGCACGAATGCGGCTTGCCAAAGAATATGGCGGCAGAATTGTACAAGCCATTTATCATCCGTAAGATGATCGAGCGGGGCATTGTAAAGACCGTTAAATCAGCGAAGAAGATTGTGGACGCTAAGGAACCCGTAGTCTGGGACATCCTTGAGAATGTGATGAAGGGGCACCCCGTATTGCTCAACCGTGCACCGACGCTGCACCGATTGGGAATCCAGTCTTTCCAGCCGAAGTTGATTGAGGGCAAGGCCATTCAATTGCATCCGCTCGCGTGTACAGCGTTCAACGCCGACTTCGACGGTGACCAAATGGCGGTTCACTTGCCTTTGGGCAGCGCCGCAATCTTGGAAGCACAATTGTTGATGCTGGCTTCTCACAACATTTTGAACCCAGCGAATGGGGCTCCAATTGCTGTACCATCTCAAGACATGGTTTTGGGCTTGTACTACATGACCAAAGTGCGGAAAGGGACCGAAGATGCGCCAGTTCTTGGAGAAGGCATGACCTGTTATTCTCCAGAAGAGGTTCGAATTGCATACCAAGAGGGTAAATTGGATTTGCATGCCGAAATAAAGATGCGCTATGTCGACATCAATGGAGGCTCGCAAATCATCGACACAACTTGCGGTCGAGTACTTTTCAATGATCACGTGCCAGCCGAAGCGGGTTACATCAATGAATTGTTGACGAAGAAGTCATTGAGAGGAATCATCTCTCATGTATTGAACAGCACCAATGTGCCAAGGACAGCCCAATTCTTGGATGATATCAAGAACTTAGGTTTCTACATGGCGTTTAAGGGTGGTTTGTCATTCAATTTGAATGATGTAATCATTCCGGATGAAAAGGTGAAGCTGGTTGATTTGGCGAATGACCAAGTGGCTGAGGTGATGGAGAACTACAACATGGGGTTAATCACCAACAATGAGCGCTACAACCAGATCATTGACATTTGGACACATACCAATTCGAAGTTGACGAATATCTTGATGGATCGCATTGAAACCGATAAGCAAGGGTTCAACTCGATCTACATGATGATGCACTCCGGTGCACGTGGTTCGAAAGAGCAGATTCGTCAGCTTTCTGGTATGCGTGGACTGATGGCCAAGCCGCAAAAGTCGTCAGCGACTGGCGGTCAAGACATCATCGAAAACCCGATTCTCTCGAACTTTAAAGAAGGTCTTTCGATTTTGGAATACTTCATTTCAACGCACGGTGCACGTAAAGGTCTTGCGGACACGGCATTGAAAACTGCCGATGCCGGTTACTTAACTCGCCGGTTGGTTGATGTTGCCCAAGATGTGATCATCACTGAGGAAGATTGTTTGACGTTGCGAGGTGTCATTGCAACGCCTCTGCGCAAGAATGATGAGATTACTGAAGGCATTGCGGATCGAATTGTAGGACGAACGGCCTTGAATGATGTGACTGACCCAGCATCGGGTGAAGTGCTCGTGGAAGGCGGAATGGAAATCGATCACGCAACTTCAGTGGCCATCGAAGAGGCGGGAATTGATGAAGTGGAAGTTCGCTCTGTTCTTACTTGCGAATCCATGACGGGTGTTTGCGTGAAATGCTATGGTAAGAATTTGGCTACTGCTCGCACTGTCCAGGTAGGTGAAGCCGTTGGTGTTATCGCGGCGCAGTCAATCGGTGAGCCAGGTACACAGTTGACTTTGAGAACCTTCCACGTTGGTGGTACAGCTTCAAAAATCTCGGATGAGAATGAAGTCAAGGTTAAATTCGATGGTGTGGTTGAAATAGATGATTTGCGTGAAGTGTCTCGAACCAATGCGGAAGGAGAAAAGGAAACCGTTGTTGTTTCTCGTTCTTCAGAATTCAAAGTGGTCGATCCAAAGACAGGCGTAGCGTTGAGCACTACGATATTGCCTTATGGTTCAACCCTTCAAAAGTTCCCAGGTGACAAAATCAAAAAAGGTGATTCCATTTGCACTTGGGATCCCTACAACAATGTAATTGTCAACGAGGAAAAAGGATTGATCAAGTTTGAAATGATTGAGGAGGGAGTGACCTACCGAGAAGAACTTGATGAGCAAACCGGATTCCGTGAAATTGTAATCACTGAAACGAAAGACAAGAAAAAGAACCCGGCAATCTTGATTGTGAATAAGAAGGGTGATGTGCTCAAGACTTATTCACTTCCTGTTGGAGCTCACTTGTCAGTGAAAGAAGGAGAAGAGGCAAAAGTGGGGCAAATCTTGACCAAGATTCCTCGCGTTGCAGGAAAGTCGGGTGACATCACTGGAGGTCTTCCTCGGGTAACGGAATTGTTCGAGGCAAGAAATCCATCGAATCCTGCGGTTGTCTCTGAAGTAGACGGAATCGTTACTTACGGAAAGATCAAGCGAGGAAACCGCGAGATCATCGTTGAATCCCGAAGAGGTGACGTTTACAAGTACTTGGTTCCACTTTCGAAGCATATCCTGGTCCAGGACAATGACTTCGTTCGAGCTGGAATGCCATTATCTGATGGTGCGACAACTCCTGTTGACATCCTGGATATCATGGGGCCAACAGCGGTTCAGGAGTACATCGTGAATGAAATTCAGGACGTTTATCGCTTGCAAGGCGTGAAGATCAACGACAAGCACTTCGAAGTCATTGTTCGACAAATGATGAAGAAAGTGATTATCGAAGATGCAGGCGACACGCGATTCTTAGAGAAGCAATATGCAGAAAAGTCAGACTTCATGACCGAAAACGATCGCATCTTCGGAATGGTCGTGATTACGAATGTGGGAGACAGTGAAGATTTACGTCTCGGGCAAATGATTACAGCGCGCCAATTGCGAGATGTAAACAGTTCGTTGCGTCGTCGTGATTTGGCTGTAGCTGAAGGCCGTGATGCTATTCCAGCCACAGCGCGACCGTTGCTTCAAGGTATCACTCGGGCGTCACTGCAGACCAAGTCGTTCATTTCGGCTGCGTCTTTCCAAGAAACGACCAAAGTGCTGAACGAAGCTGCAGTTAGTGGTAAGCAAGACTTCCTGAATGGATTGAAGGAGAATGTCATTGTTGGTCACTTGATTCCAGCTGGAACAGGAACAAGAGCTTTTACCGAGAAAAAGGTGATTACTCGTCGCCCAAACCCGGAGTTGGCTCCTACTGCTGAAAAGGTTGAAGCATAGACAGAAATCATTTTGCACGAATAAAAAAAGCCCGTCGAGAGACGGGCTTTTTTGTTGATGCTTGAACTTTCTTATGAGTGCTGGTCAGGAGAAATGGCACGAGCAGCTGCTTGGGCAGCATCTTCATCGTCCTTGTTATTCTCTGTTTTTGATGTTGGCACCCCACAAAATCCAAAGAGACATTTTTCTTTGATAATTCGATCGACAAAATCGGGAACCATTTCTTCCCAACCATCATCACCAGATTTGATGAGTTCCAATGCTTCTTTCGAGAAAATGCCCAAAACGTCCTTATCGTATGGTATATCGACAATGCGTTTATTGAACTTTAAGTAATCGAAGAGGGGTTGCATTCGAGGATGCACGGGTGTGGTCTCGACGGTCCAGAGATTGGATGATTCTTGGTCTAACCACGGATAGAGGTAGATCTTGAGGTCTCTGCTAAACAAGATGCCAAATGCCTCTAGAATTCCTCCGTGTAGATCGCGATAAAACTTTTCATCGAATACCATGG
>JAQBTQ010000028.1 GCA_027624855.1 Bacteroidota bacterium | reverse complement strand
GACTTCAAGTTGAATGCATTGTTGGATGTAACACAAGGCATCAATGCGCGTGTTTCGGAACAGGAGTTGATCGACCAATATCGGGTTACGCTTTCTGAAAACCTGGGAATTCAGCGTTTGGTCTTGTATGCGAATCAAGGGGAATGGAAATGCTTGCTTTGTCATGGTGTGGAGGGCGATGTACCCCAAGTTTTAGAGCCTTCTTTTTTTGAAGAAAAAGCTCGCGTGCAATTGCATGCGAGCATGGGAGACGAGAAGTTTGACGTCGTCGTTCCGGTCATGCACAATGACGAACCCCTGGCCTATCTTCTTGCTGGTGATACGGAGGAGGGAACAGGTGTGAGCCCCGTGGTGAAGCACCTCCGATTCATAGAACTGTTGACCAATGTTCTCATTGTTGCACTCCAAAACAAAAAGCTGGAATTGGAACGGGTGGCTCAGGAGGCAACACGGCGGGAATTGGAATTGGCAGCGGATTTGCAAACCATGTTGGTGCCAGCAGAGTGGCCACAAGATCGGGATGTGGATGTCGCTGCTTTCTATAAGCCACATCTTGAGGTCGGAGGCGATTATTATGACGTCTTTCCGGTGGATGATGACCGGTTGGTATTTTGCATGGCAGACGTCAGTGGGAAAGGCATTGCCGCAGCATTTCTGATGTCCAATTTTCAGGCCAATCTCCGAGCAATTTTTCAATACGAACCGGATGACCTGGCTGAGGTGGTCAATCGGTTAAATCGCAGGGTCATGGACAATGCCAAGGGTGAAAAATACATCACGCTTTTTGCAGCCGTCTACAATCGCCGGACCCGAATTTTACAATACATAAACTGCGGTCACAATCCGCCGCTTTTAATGTCGGCAAGTGGAGCACCGAAACAGTTGGAGTTAGGCTGTTGTGGGCTAGGAATGTTCAAGGAAATCCCTTCTGTTGAGACCGGTACCGAGCAGGTTGAACCCGGTGCAACATTGCTTTGCTATACCGATGGACTGGTCGAACAAGAAAATTCAGACCAGGTCCCTTTTGGTATGCAACGTATGGAAGAGGTTGTGAGAGAACGAAGGGGGATGGCTGTGAATGTTGTACAGTCGGCACTCATTGATGCGGTGCGCTCATTCAAGGGGACAGAGCCCAGCTTTGATGACACCGCTCTGATGGTCGTTCGATTCAAGTGACTTGATCGCTTTGATTTCCTTGGTCGGCGGATTCTAAATCCCAAACCACGAGTAAAGCGAAAAACCCCCAAAACAGAGCGCTTGCTTTATCCGTATCCAGGTAATTATTGAGGACGCCGTGCACGAAATAGGTCATCAATCCTAAAAATACACCCATGGCCAAAACGCGACCCTCCTCATCCCGAAGTCGATCTTGGATTTTGAATCCTAAATGAAGGCAGAAACCGAGAAAGCCTATTGAAAAAAACAATCCGAGCAGTCCTTGTTCAGCCAATGGCCCCAAATATTCGCTGTGTGCATTGCCTCCATCCGCGTTGTTGGTGCTGATGATGGTCCGATCGTCCGATCGTTGAAAGGGGGCATAAACAAATTGGTAAGTACCGGCCCCCCACCCGAAAATTGGCCGCTCTTCGAACAAGGCGAGTGCGGCGTTCCAGCGATTTAGACGCTCCAGATTAGACGCATCACTGGAGACATTCGAAATGGATTCGACATGTTCAGATAAGTCATCAGAAGAATCCTGGTCATTGCGTTGTAGTTGAATGAGGAGGGCATCTTGTGCAATCCAAGCAAATCCCAAAACGACCACACCAATGGACAACAACGTTCGCAGTTTAAATCGAAGTTTCATCAATCCCCAGAGGACTCCGACCGCAGCAAGCGAAACCCAAGCTGCCCTGGTATATGAAAAAAGCATTCCGATGACAACGACGGCCAATGCCCCACCCAGGATGATTTTGATTAATGCTGAAAAACGCTTCCAGGTGAGCAAGGCGAGCATCGGAGGAATGACCATGGCCAGCGCCGCCCCATAAGAAGTATGATCCTTGTAAAAAGGCTTCATAACCCAATGTCCAGCATCTTTTTCAAACCCAAACCCTGCATGTCGGATAAGGGTGTAGATGATGACGACACACAATGGCAAAACATAGGCGAGAATGTATTGATGTCGTCGTTGAGGTTGGTGCAGAAAGAGGTGACCGAGAATGAAGTAGAAGCCAACGATGAACCAAAGCCGTGCAATCAAAAATTTGAAAGAAACCAGCGGAAAAGAACTGACGATGGACGTCAATAAAATCCATAAGAGTGATCCGCCGATCAACCAGCTCATGGGATGCCGTAATAGTCGCTTATCGACGGGAGCCCCGCTTACGGCCCGAAAAGTAAAAAGCAGAAGCAACCCGGCGAGTAATGGTTCGGTTGGCAAATAGACACCGAGTCCTGCCAATTCCATTTCTTCCAAATTGATGCTCAAAGGAACTGCAGCGACAATGGTTATCATCAATAAATCCACACGCGCAATGGCCATCCAAACAACCGTGAGAACTGCTGGAAGGATTGCCAACCAAGGAAAATCCAAATACATCGCAGCGGCAACGGATAGCGCGTACCCGCCAATCAAAAAATGGTAAAGAGCATTGGATGACTTCGTCACAGTCCTCAATCCTGCGTTGAATCACTCAAGTTTTCTTTGGCCAACAACACGAGCAGAGCAAAGACCAAGGTGCTGGTGACACTCATTACGACGATGAGCCAACGAATGGGCTTTGATTTTTTGTCTGCAGGAGCGGCATAGTCGACCACGAAGGCCGAAGGCATTTGCGTTTCGGCATCGAGTTTCATGAGCTCAAAACGCTTCTTCAAAATGGCCTCACGCTCGTAAGCCGCCTCTATTAAGTTGGAGAGTTTGTTGAACTCATTTGCATGACGGGAAATTTCGGCCATTTGCCCTTTGATTTTTTCGGCATTGGCATTCGATCCCTTTGCGATGGCTGTGGCATACTGTTCATTCAGCCCCTCAATTTGCGTCGCAAAATCATAAACGCCTTTGTCATAGAGCTTTCCAAGATTGTCTTCCATTTCAGTAATCTCGCCTTGGACTTGTTCCAATGAGCTCTTTGCATAGCCTAAGGCTTCGCGCGCTCGATCGTTTCGCAGCCTATTGGCCACAGAATCAGCCAAAAATGCAATGTCATTTGCCATGGCCGCAGCTTGATTTGGATCGCGGTCAAACACGCTGACTTCAATGGATCCAAATCTTGTGAGTCGAGCATCGACGTTGGAATTGTATTCTTTTCCCAAATTGGCTTGGGCGCCTGGCGCAGAACGGTCAATATCGTAATGCGACCACAGGTCATATTTTTCGATGATTCGAGATCGAATTCGATCTGAATTCAATATTTGCAATAAGCGTTCAGCATCCTCCGTTTCACCGTATTCCAGGAGGTCATTTCTTTTTACCTCTTCATAGAACTGCTCACCAATTGAGTGCTGCGGAGTTGCAAACATGACCACCGTTGATTTAAACTGTTCCTCCATTAGCAGCGCTGCTATGGAGGATAAAATGGCGGATAGCACCCCGATGATGATGAAGGTCTTCCTGCGATCAAAGATGAACCGCAGAAGGTGAGAGGAATTGAGTTGGGAAGGGTTGGAAGGCATGAATCGATTTTGGCTAGGAATCTGCAAAGGTATTCATCTTGTCTGTTAGCAAAGCACGCAAGCCTCGTTGGTTTATGACACCTGGGAAAAGGCCCAAGAGAAGGCAACTTACGAGGCTTGCAACAGCAGTCATTTGATTTGCATCAGCCCAACGGGAAAATGCCCAACATATTGTCCCAGCTAGGATCAAGTGCAATCCAGCTGTTTTTCCGATTGTCCACCATGATTTCCCGGGATGAAAACGGAAGACAAACCCCATTTGAAGTCCCACAACCAAGAGCTGAGTTCCGGCGCTGATGAGTGCGCATCCCCAACCTGCGTTGAGGGCTGTAGCTTGAGAGAGCCACAGTCCGTTCAAGACAATGTTGGCTGCGGCCCCCGCAAAAGCGAGTCGATTGAGCAAATGAATGTCTCCTCTTGCTGTCAAAAGGGTGCTGAAGACGTAGCCTTGAGCGAATATGGCAAAAGACAGCATCAGCCAGGAAAAAGCGGGCGCGGCAGCCTGCGTATGTGTCGAGTAAAAAACGCTGAGTAAAGCGTCTGGAAACATGAATGAAACCCAAGCAACACTGCTTCCTCCAACCCACAACAGACGACTTACCGTAATGGCCAGCGGACGAACATCTTTTTTGGCCTTCAACATTCGAGTGAAATAAGGCAATAAAAGCGTCGCGAACAGGAAGCCAATCATGTTCGCCGCTTCAAACAATCGGTATCCCATGGCATACCAGCCCGCCTGTGTTTCTCCATTGGGCGCCCAACGCTCGAGCATGATTGCGTCGATTCTGTGATAGGTCATCATCAGCAAGAACAATAAGGCGTATGGCCAACTGGCTCGGAGTATTGATCGTGTGGAATGCTTGGTTTCATCTGCTCTTGAAACGAGATCCAATCGGGTGTGCTTTTTCAAACGCCATAGTCCAGTCAAGAGGGCAATTCCCAGAGCCCCGCTCGTTCCAACGAGTAGCCATTCGACTTGAAAAGAGTCGAAGTTCAATAGAAGCACTCCCATACCCACTAAAAGAAGGAACCGATCGGTAATTGAAATCCAAGCATCTGCCACGTGTGCTCCTAAAGCTTGCAGACCGGATCGAGCATAAAGAACACCACTGAGCAATGCTTGATTGCAACCTATCCAAAACAACCATTTCAGTGAATTCGATGAATAACCCAACGCCCAGCCCATGGCCATCAATACGATGAGATAAAGTGGAATCAGCCCGATTTTGCTTTTCCAACCTTTGATGAATGCACCTTTGATTTCATGAGGCTCTTGAGAAAGCAATCGCGTCATATGGCTCGAAAGCCCCATGTCCAAAAAGATGTTTAAGAGAATGCCAAGACTGACCAGAGGAAAGTAGCGCCCCCATACTTCAGGTCCCAACACATCCTGGATTTTGGCGTCAACTAGCAACAGGTAGGTGGGTTTAATCAGCAGATTCAAAACCATCAACCAGGAGAGATGCGAGAAAAATTTCTTCAAACCGTAAATCCGTTGTGCCATGCAAATAACGGCATAGCGTCCATAGAATTGTCAACTATCTTCGCGGGACATGGCTCGCATCGCACTCAATGCAAGATTACTCGTGCCCAATCGGCTCGAAGGCATTGGATGGTTCACTCATGAATGCTATTCTCGATTGATCGCATCACATCCTGAGCATGAATTTTGTTTGCTCTTTGATCGCCAACCTTCCAGTGAATTTCACTACGCAGATCACGCCATCCAACGACGGGTTTGGCCCCCGGCACGTCGGCCGTTTCTGTATGATGCCTGGTTTGATTTTGGTGTTGCAGCTGCTTTGCACAGTTGGAATGCGGATGTTTTTGTTTCAACAGATGGCATGTTAAGCCGCCGAACGATGGTTCCGCAATTGGCAGTTTTTCATGATCTAAATTTCATGCATCATCCGGAATGGATGCCCAAAAGAGAAGCCAATTACTATCGAAATCGGTTTCCGGAATTCGCAAAAATTGCTCGAAGAATTGCCACGGTATCGGAGTTTTCAAAGCGTGACATTGTGACCCAATTCGGGGTCAATGAAGATGACGTGGACGTTGTTTACAATGCGCCTTCATCAGCATATTATCCGCGCCCTGGGAATGAAGCTGGTCAGATCGAGAAGGACTACGCAGATGGCAATCCTTATTTCATTTTTGTAGGAAGCCTTCACCCACGAAAAAACTTGGGAGGGTTGTTGGAAGCCTTTAGAAAGTACCAAGAAGCTGGTGGAATCAATCATCTGGTTATCGTAGGTGAAAATATGTGGCAAAAGGATCGTGCAGCGGAAGAGGGAGTCCATTTTGTTGGTCGCTTGGATCAGGCGGTATTATCCGGTTTAATGGCTGCTGCTCGTGCGCTGGTTTTTGTGCCTTGGTTTGAAGGTTTTGGGATTCCAATCGTTGAGGCTTTTGCCTCAGGAACGCCAGTGATTGCGAGCGATACGAGTTCAATGCCAGAGGTGTGTGGTGGAGCGGCTGCAGCATTGGTCAATCCGGGCGAATCGCAAGAAATCGCCCATGCCATGTTGCAAATCGATCGCGATTCTGCGTTTTGCGACGCAGCCGTTCAGCGGGGGTTGGTCCGAGCGGGCGAATTCAGCTGGAACGACTCAGCGGATCGACTTTGGAAGAGCATTGAAAAAATCCTGTAGATGCTGGAGCCTTGGTTGATTCCAGATCGATTGGAGGCCGGCTGCGATGAGGCGGGTAGGGGCTGCTTAGCCGGACCAGTGACTGCTGCGGCAGTCATTCTTTCTCCAGACTTTGCTCAAAAATTAGTCCAAGACGGTCGATTGAATGATTCCAAAAAGATGACTGCCCGGCTTCGCGGTGAGTTGCGAAAAACAATCGAAGCGAATGCGTTGTCTTGGGCGGTGACCCACGTCAGCCCAGAAGAAATCGATCAGATCAACATTCTAAATGCTTCACTTGCAGCCATGCGCCGATCTGTTCGGAAACTGCATGTGGAGCCTGAGCACTTGCTGATTGATGGAAATCGCTTTGTGACATCGGATGATCTCCCTTCATTTGATTGCATTATCAAAGGCGATGGCCGCTATGCGTCCATTGCTGCAGCGAGTGTATTAGCCAAGACCCATCGGGATGAATTGATGACAGCGCTTCATCATGAATTTCCGGGATACGGGTGGGATCGCAATGCGGGTTATCCGACGAGGCAACACCGGGATGGAATTGTAGAACATGGATTAACCATCTACCACAGACAGTCGTTTCGGCAATTACCCAGCCAGCCTTCGCTTTTTGATTGAATCGCTCACGGGTTATGCGAAATAGACCAAGGCAAATGTGTGCGCTGAAGTTATCTAATTGTTGTTTTTATCCATACAATGATTTGTTTTGTCGATATTTCTGTAGCTTGCATCACCATTTTTCTAACCAAAATTCACAACATGCGTTCACTTAACTTGTTAATGGTCGCCCTTTTTATTGGGTTTGGCTTGACCGCTTCCGCACAATGCGGGCTGTTTTTCTCGGAATATGCCGAAGGAAGTAGCAACAATAAATACTTAGAAATTTACAATCCGACTGACGCTACGATTGACCTCAGTGGATATGCATATCCCAATGTCAGTAATGATCCGACAGTACCTGGGGAATACGAATACTGGAATGCATTCGCAGCAGGAGCGACCATCGCACCTGGAGGCGTCTACATCATCGCCCATGGTTCTGCAGATCCTGCGATCTTGGCTTTGGCGAACGAAACGATGAACTTCCTGTCGAACGGAGATGATGGATTTGCTTTGGTTCAAGGGACAACTGACAACTATGTAATCGTCGATGTGATTGGAGATTGGGAAGGTGATCCGGGCAGTGGCTGGACAGTAGCAGGCGTTGCAAATGCTACCCAAAACCATACAATGGTTCGGAAGGGTGATGTGATTATGGGTGTAGGGTACAACTGGTCGGCAGCCGCCGGAACCAATGCAGATGATTCTCAATGGATTGTACTTGATCAGGATGTATGGGACTACCTCGGAGCACATAATTTCACAGGAAATTGCGGTCCTGCAGTTCCTGGTTGCACCAATGAAAACGCAACGAATTACGATCCAACGGCTACGGAGGATGATGGCTCCTGCTTGTTCGATAACGCATGCAATGTGGACGGTGTCGTGGTTGCCGCGGGTTCATACTACTTCAGTCCTGCAGACTTATCCATTGAAATGGGTACGACAGTAGTTTGGGAAAATATGGGAGGATCGCACAATGCAAATGGTGTGACTAACACAATTACGGGTGAGCCTTTCGGCAACCCAGAAGATTTTTACTTCTCTCCTGTTTCTGGCTCAGCTGGAGGAACGTGTATCGGTAGTTACACGTTCACCGTGCCAGGAGTTTACAGTTATGATTGCTCCGTCGGTACCCATGCTGCGCTCGGAATGGTAGGAACCATCACTGTTGGTCAAGGTGGATGCACGGAACCTGCGGCGCCGAACTACAATGAGGCAGCCGATTTCGATGATGGCTCATGCCTCGAGGTGACTACAACGCCGATTGCAACCATTCAAGAAGGGCAGTTAACAGATGCCTACACAGGAACCACGGTTGTTACCAATGGTGTGATCACTGGTGTGTTCGGGAGTTTAGTGAGTATGCAAGACGGACAGGGTCCTTACTCTGGAATTTGGATGTATGGTCCCAATGTACCCGTTGTGGTTGGTGATGAGGTAGAAGTGACTGGAACGGTTTCTGAATATTTTGGATTGACTCAATTGACGGGTGTATCGATTGTCATCAATGCGCAAGGCGCAGATTTGCCTGCCGCTGAAATGTTGACAACAGCGACGGTAGCGTCGGATGAGCAATGGGAAGGTGTTTTGGTTCAGGTGACAGGAGACGTCTCAACGGAGAGTCTTGGATTTGGTGAATGGGGAATGGATGACTCGTCAGGCGAGTGTGTCATTGACGATCGTGGTTATGATGCAATCGGCACGGGCAATGTGACCCTCGGAAGCACATGGCAGGTGACTGGACCATTGGATTACTCCTACGGCGCTTTCAAAATCCAGCCTCGATCTGAAGCGGACGCATTGCTCTACGGTTGCACCAGCAGTTCAGCATCAAACTACAATCCCGGAGCCGGAATTGACGATGGTTCTTGTGAGTTCTCTGGTGAGACCTGTGGCATCTTCTTCTCAGAGTATTCAGAAGGAAGCAGCAACAATAAGTACCTAGAGATTTATAACCCGACCGCTTCTACGGTCTTCTTGAGCCAATACATCTTGGGCAACTGCAGCAACGGATGTGATACACCTGACGACCCCTATGTCAGCAATCAATTTGATTACTTCACATTCAACTTCCCCTTTGATGCGGAGGTAGCCCCTGGTGGTACTTACATCGTTGCGCATCCAGCATCGACTCAAGCGATTTTGGACGTAGCGGACGTCACTTATACCTACCTGTCTAACGGGGATGATGCCTATGGCTTGTTTGAATTGGCAGGAGGCGATACCCTTTTGGTAGATTTGATTGGATTGATTGGCCCAGATCCCGGATCAGGTTGGGAAGTGGCTGGCGTAGCCAATGCTACTCAAAATCATACCTTGGTTCGAAATGAATTCGTTTACACCGGAAATGCCGGAGACTGGGCAATGTCTGCGGGCACCAATGAATTGGATTCTGAATGGATCGTGCTCGACATCGATGATTTCTCAGACTTGGGGATGCATACCTTCTCGGGATCATGCGCAGCTTCTACAGATGGTTGCACGGATCCGTTCGCAGTGAATTATGATGAAAATGCGACATCTGATGATGGTTCATGTGTTTACATCACAAACTACACCATTCAAGAGATCCAATCTGGAGGGTTGAGTGGACAAATGCAAACGCAAGGAATTGTCACAGCGACCTATCCTGCGGATGGCTCATTGGCTGGACAGCCTTCTTATGTCATTCAAGATGGAACAGGAGCATACTCAGCCATCTGGGTCATAGGCTCAGGTGTGGCAGTGGGTGATGAGGTAAGCATTTTAGGAAATGTGACCGAAGTGTACGGATTGCGCCAAATTCAAGCGGCGACCCCAGAGGTCCTTTCTTCTGGAAACACATTGCCAGCAGAAGAAGTACTCGCGACTTCCGCCATCAGCGATGAACAATGGGAATGCGTACTGATCAGCATGACAGGCGAGTGTACAAACGCCAATGCAGGTTACGGAGAGTGGCATTTGAACGATGGATCAGGAGTTGGTGTCATCGATGACATTGGCTATGATGCTATCGCTGATTCGTTGTCTGCTGATGGAGGCGCTACCTACGCACCTTTGTTGGAAGAAGGCCGTTCTTACCGCGTCGTTGGTCCAAATTTCTATGCATATGGCGCTTGGAAGTTGCTCCCTCGTGATTCTGCTGATGTGGTCCGTTTGGGCTGCACCACGGCGTCGTTTAGTAACTACGATCCGTACGCCCAAGAAGACGACGGGTCGTGTGTGGATGCTCCTGGGTGTACCGATCCTGCAGCAGACAATTATGATCCAGCTGCGACCATTGACGATGGTTCTTGCATCATCAGTGGTTGTGATGATCCAGCTGCCTATAACTATCAGGAGGGAGTGACCAATCCTACGAATGAGGAGTGTTACTACACGTTACCCAACATGGTAATCAATGAAATTCACTACAATCCGTGCAGCGCCCAAGGCGATGATTTCGATTATGAATTTGTTGAGATTTACTACGCTGGTGATGCCGCAGTTGAGATTGGCGGATTTGAATTCTACAACTCCGCCAGTGGTGCACCGCAGTTGGGTTATGTGTTCCCAGAGGGGACAACCATCAACCCAGGCGAATATTTCCTCATGACCGTTTCAGAAGCTGGAACAGCGAACTACAGTGGTTTGGGAGTTCAGGTGTTCCAAATGGATCTCGGAAACTTCTCAAACAGTGGAGAAATGGTCAGCATCGAGGATGGTTTTGGCAATGAAATCGATGCGGTTGATTACGCGGATGTAGCTCCTTGGCCAGCTCAAACCGTTGCTGTTCTTGGAAACGTATTGGTGCAGAGCCCTGATGGTGGATGCTCCTCATTGGAATTGATATTGACTGACTTGAACAACTCGGATCCTGACAATTGGCAGGCGAGCTGGGTAGATCATGGAACCCCTGGTGCCCAGAATTCATCTGCCTTCGGTTGTGTTGATGCGACCGCATGCAATTACAACGCCGGAGCGTTCTTTGAAGATGGGTCGTGCACCTATGAATGTTATGGTTGCATGTATGCCGATGCAGTAAACTACGATGCGGCAGCGACCATGGACGATGGACAGTGCGAGTTTGACTTCACTGACTCATGTCCAGCTGATGTCAACGACGATGGTCAAGTTGGTACGCCTGACTTGCTCTTCTTCTTGTCACAGTTTGGAAATGAATGTCCAGAATAAGACAAGGATTTATCACAATGAAAAAGGCGCTCTTTGGAGCGCCTTTTTTATTGGAAGAACATCAAGGTTTCAAAACAGGAAGTGTGTACGCCTCATTCGAAGCGTTTAGATCGCGATCGTACAAAGTAATTCGAAAGCGAACGGAGTCGTAGGCGCTGTTGAGGTACCACGAATTCATGGCGACGGCGATGGTTCCGTTTTGGGATTGGTTTTGTCCTGTGGGGACTGCTGGAGGAACGCGATAATAGAATGGGATCTGACCCGCATCCGGATTCAACGTGATTTCTACCCATTGCTCATAACGCCATTCCTGATATTCGCATTTGAGGTTTTGATGGAATTCACAGCTTGGACAGAATGGAGGGAGCGTGTCGCTTTGTCCTAAACCGACGTTTCCATCTCCATCTGAAAATTGAATGACCAATTCCCGTCCTCCGTTGGATGTCAATTCAAAGGACTGGAATTCAATGAGGGGCTCGTCGGGAAAACTAGGTTCCGGCAAACAACCCACCAATGGCACGAAAAACATTGTTTTTGCGAGGAATTTCGCGCGTCTTGACCACGGTTCTTGAATTTTGAATTGAATCATTGGTTTCAAAGCTAAGGAATCCGCACCTTCGCGTTGGCAATCTTCGATTTAGAAAAGATGCAAAATCCAGAAGTGAAGAATCAGGTTATCGCATTACGCAGGCGATTTGAGTCCTTGCTCCAATCCAGCCAAGGATGGAGTGAATTCACCTTGGATTTATTCCGGTTCCAGGCAACGCATAACGAGCCCTATGCTCGATTTGTCTCCTTACGTGGTGTTGACCTTTCGAAAGTGAACTCCATTGATGACATTCCTTTTTTACCGGTGGAAGTTTTTCAAAAACATCGGGTGTCCGTGTTCAATGAACCCGTTCAAGGGGAACGGGTGTTTTTGAGTTCAGGCACTACGTCCGAAGGCCAATCGCACCATTACGTAGACAACACAGAGTGGTATCGGGTGCTCGCTGAACAGGGGTTTAAGCGGTGTTATGGTTCATTCGAAGACGTTGCCTTTTTGGGGCTCTTACCGGGTTACATGGAACGGGGTCATTCCTCACTGGTGCACATGGTAAAGGATTTCATGGCAGCATCGCTCCATTCGGATGAGAACGCCGATTTTTTTCTTCGAGATTGGGATCGATTGGAGATGCGATTGGATGAGTACAATCTAATGGATGCGCCTCCCAAGAAGGTCATTATCATTGGTGTTACGCACGCGCTGCTGGATTGGGCTGAGACAGGAGTAAAGGCCTCACGATGGAGGAATTTGACCATTGAGATTGTGGAGACGGGCGGTATGAAAGGAACCCGTAAAGAATGGATTCGGACGGAAGTTCATCGCATGTTGAGTGCGTTGAGCACAACAGGAACGGTAGGAAGTGAGTACGGTATGACGGAAATGTTGTCTCAGGCGTGGTCTCGTGAAAAGGGGTTATTTCACATGCCACCTTGGCTGCAATTTCGATTGGGGTCATTGACGGATCCGGGAGAATGGCAACCTGAGGGCCGTCAAGGTCGAATTCATGTAATCGATTTGGGCAACATTGCAAGTTGCTCTTTCTTGGCAACGGGAGACATTGGCCGGCTCAACGAACGGCAACAACTTGAAGTCCTTGGAAGATTCGATCACGCCCAAATCCGAGGATGCAACTTGATGGTGTTTGAGTGAGTTCCCCTCAATCGTTGCAACGCACCAGAAAATAATTCTTCTTTCCTCGCTGTACGAGAATGTGGCGACCGCTTATCAGATCGGAAGAGTCGATGACTTTTTCTTCATTGACCTTCACTTTGTTGATGGAAATGCTATTTTCTTTCAATGCCCTTCGAGCCTCCCCCTTTGACGACAAAAATCCTGTGTGGTCTGAGATAAAATCAATGATGGAGATGCCAGAGTTGATTTGGTCGCGGTCCAATTCGGCTTGAGGCACGCCTTCAAAAACGCTGAGAAACTCTGATTCAGGCAAGGCCTCGATGGCGTCCTTATCAGACTTTCCAAAGAGCAATTGCGATGCAGCAATGGCAGTTTTTAAATCTTCCAGACCGTGAATGCGGGTGGTAATGTCTTCTGCCAGGGCCTTTTGAAGCACGCGACTACCTGGGTCCTTGGCGTGTTCTAGTTCAAGGGCCTCGATTTCTTCTTGCGTTTTTAGCGTGAAGATGCGGATGTAGCGATGGACGTCTTCGTCCGCAGCATTGATCCAATATTGGTAGAATTTGTAAGCTGAAGTTCGGGATTTGTCAATCCAAACATTGCCGCCTTCGGATTTTCCAAATTTGCTGCCGTCAGCTTTGGTGATGAGCGGCGCGGTCACTGCAAAAGCTTGACCACTGCCAATTCGGCGAATTAATTCGGTCCCGGTTGTGATGTTTCCCCATTGGTCCGAGCCGCCAAACTGCACCAAGCAATCATGATTTTTCCAAAGGTGATAAAAATCATAACCCTGCACCAGTTGGTATGAAAATTCAGTGAAGCTCATTCCAGACTCAAGTCGTTTTTTGACGCTGTCTTTTGACGTCATGTAATTGACCGTAATGTGTTTCCCGACGTC
>JAQBTQ010000015.1 GCA_027624855.1 Bacteroidota bacterium | reverse complement strand
TCATTGGACGCTGGCGCAGCTTCTAACTTCACAACAAGTGCAGGCGGATTGACGCTTGCTGGTGCAGCGGGAGTGACTGTAACATCGACAGGTGGAACACTTGCGTTGAACGGAACAGGCCAGACGGTTGATTTGGACGCTACAACATTGGATGTTGATGCTGGCACCATTACAGTTGACGCGACAACCACCACTTTCACTGGCGATGTCAAAGGACCTAAATCGACTGGAGATGATGAGTTTGTAACGTACTGGCAATTGGATTCACTGGCGAACAAAGCACCATTCTTGGAAATGATCAAGAGATTCCAATTGAGCTCAGGTGCTGTTCAAACTTATATTGCTGGTGCAGCAGCGGCCAATTTGGATATTACTGGTGCATCGAATTTGGCATTGGATATCTATCAAGAAGAATCCGATGCAGTAACCAACGCACCAGCGGGTGATCAGCCATTGACGACCAACACATTGCCAAATTATCATATCAACTGCAAGGACGCGGGTGTTTATGAAGCCAAGTTCACTTGTGAAGTAAGTAATTCAGCCGCTGCAGATGCATTGGTAACTGCCTCGTTGATGAATTATGATGCAAATGAAACCTTCTACGGAACAACAAGAACTTTGGCGAGTGATACAGAAATAGTCTACGGTACAGGAAATGTCACTTTCACTGGAGTGAATATGCATTTAAACCTCTCCATGGTTTTTGAAACAGACAATAACAATGAGGACATTTATATCAATATTGCTACTGTGGGAGCGAATGTTGATGTAGAGACATTCAGTATTGCCGTTTCAAGGGTAGGGGAGTAATCCCATCTTGAACATTAAAAAAGCCCGATTCGTCGGGCTTTTTTTCTGCCCATACATTGGATTAGCGAGCTGTTTCTAAAAGCGCTCCGAGCATGACCAAATCATCAAAAAACTCAGGATAGCTTTTTGCAACGCATTCTGCATCCTTAATGATTGCAGAAGCCTTCCCTGCCATGGCCAAAATGGTTGTTGCCATGGCAATCCGATGGTCACCATAAGTTTCAATTGTCATCGGTTCATTCACGATCTCCTTTCCTGGATATACGATCATGGCATCAGAGGCTTCGTCCAATTCGACCTTGATCCCAAATTTTTTCCATTCTGATTGAATGGTTTGAGCGCGATTTGATTCTTTTTGGTAGAGCCGATGTATCCCTTGGATGCGAGAGGGTTTCTTACCATGCGCCGCCAATGCCGCCAGAACAGGAAACAAATCCGGTGATTCCGTCAAATCCAGATTGAATGCCCGAACGGGTCTCCTTGCGATTTGAATGCCGTCCTCAGTCCCAGAAAGAGCACCTCCTGCAAACAATAAGGCACCCCTTATAGCCTCGTCAGCTTGGGTGTATTGGTTATCAAGTCCGGAAATTCCAATCGAATCACTTGCGCAGAGCATGCCTGCCACGGCAATTGCCGCAGCGCCAGACCAATCTCCGTCTACTACGGTTTCGATTGGATCGAATTTTTGCGGGCCTTCAATATGAAACCGCTGAAAGCTCTCGTCATGATCAATTTTAATCCCAAAGTCTTCCAGGATTTCAAGGGTTAATTGCACATAAGGAGCGCTCTTCAATTGTTGAATAAAAAGGGAGGAGTTGCCAGATAAATTGGGAAGGGTGAACAGCAACCCCGTAAGGAATTGACTGGAAATACTCCCATTCAGCGAAGCATCACCACTTCGAATTCCTTTCTGAATATGCAATGGGAACGACCCGTTTGTGGTCGTCAAGTGACCTTTGAGTTGTTCAAAAACAGAGGCTAAATCATCCATGGGACGACCACGAATTGATTTTTCTCCGTCAATGCTTAATGGCGGAGTTGCCAATCCTGCAATGGCCGTGAATAATCGGGCAGATAATCCTGACTCTCCAACGTGAAGCGTTTCCGTCCGAGGTTGCAAATTTCCGCCAACACCAGTGATCTTTAAGGAGGTTTCGTCGATCTCTATTTCTGCGCCTAATTGAGCTGCCAATTGCAAGGCCGCTGTGCAGTCATCAGATTGCGATATGTTGTGGATGATGCTTGTGCCATCTGCCAATAGCGCCCCAGCGACCATTCTTTGCATTACAGATTTTGATGGAGGGGCGGAAACACTCCCCCTCAATTCTGACGGGAAAACTCGAATGTTCACTTGATTCCTGTGTAGATACTTGCGATCCCACCCGTTAATCTGATGGTTTTGCAAGAGCGATAACCACATTCTTCCATAATGCTCAGGAATTGATCTCCTTCGGGAAATGCATCCACACTCTCAGGTAAATAGGAGTAAGCGGAGGCATCCTTTGAGACCAATTTACCCATTGTGGGCATCAGCCAATGGAAATAAAAATGGAAAATTTGTTTGAGAGGAAAATAGCGGGGCTTTGAAAATTCAAGAACGATGCCCAAGCCATCCTGCCGCAAGGTTCTTCGCATTTCTATCAGGCCTTGCTCCAAGAATTCAAAATTTCTGACACCGAAAGCGACTGTGTACGCATCAAAAGTTTCATCATTAAATGGCAGATCAGCGCTATCCCCTTCAATCAGCGCAATCGAATCGCTCCAGCCTTTGCGCTCCACTTTTTTTCTTCCAACTTCCAGCATTCCTGGGGAAATGTCAACACCCGTTATTCGAAGGTTTTCCCCGCCAATTCGCATGGTTTCCATTGCAAAATCTGCAGTACCGGTAGCCATGTCCATGATATGGAGATTGTCCTGTGTGCCGCTTTCTTTCAAGTGTGCTTTCAATATTTTGATTGCACGCTTTCTCCAGAGCACATCAATGCCAAGCGAAAAGAAATGATTCAAGAAATCATAGCTGTGAGCGATGTTATCGAACATTCGCGCAACTTGTCGCTTCTTTGATTCCTGTTCAGGCTGGGTGTAGGGGGTGACTCTTGTTCCCATTGAATTATCCGACCATCGTGTGGCCTTCAGGGTATTTGATGTGGGTCTTCGTAATTCGCCCTCCGATAGCATAGGCCACGGTTAACGTTCCGACCCGTCCAATAAACATGCTCAACATGATGATGACCTTACCGATAGGGCTTAATGACGCCGTGATACCGGTACTGAGTCCAACGGTTCCAAATGCGCTGACTTCTTCGAAGATAAGATCCATGATGCCTCGTCCACTCATTTCTAGAATGTGGGATTCTGTAATCGTTAACAGAAAAATGGACAGGGTGTTTCCAATTAAGAAGAACAATAGCACGCTATAGGCTCTAGAACGCAACACTGCAGGAATGGTACGCTTGAAAAGCTGCACATGATCAAAGTTTCTAACCGTTCTCCAAACGTCGGCCATGACAATTGCCAGGGTAGAAGTCTTTATCCCTCCGCCCGTCGAACTGGATGACGAACCGATGAACATCAAAATAATCAGAAGAAACAATATGGGAATGCCCAAGCTTCCAATATCGACGGTGTTAAATCCACTGGTTCGAGTGGCGCTTTGGAAAAATGCGGTGGTCACTTGGCCAAATGCGCTCAGGCCTTGCATGGAAGTGTCTCGCTCGAGCAGCCAATATCCGAGCGCCCCAATGAGCACGAGACCAACAGAAAAGTAAAGGGCAATTTTTGTTGCAAATCCAATTTGCTTCCAGGGGTGCGTCATGCGATCTCGAAGCCGCTGAACGTCGAAAAGGTCGAAAATTGCAACCATGCCCAATGCACCGAAAAAGACCAATAAGGTGATAACCCAATGTGTCATATAATGTGCTGCCACGGCATGATTCGCAAAGCCATCCGTAAAGAGCGAAATACCGGCATTATTGAATGCTGAAACAGAGTGGAAAATCGAATAAAACCATTGTTTACCAGTGCTTAAATGATCAAGTGCAGCCCCCCAAGTCAAGTGCATCGCAATGGCGCCAGCCACTTCTATTGTGAAGCACCAAAGGAGCACCTTGCGCAATAATCCTGCGCTTGCATTGAAAGTGTTGCGATTGACGAAATCTTCGATGACTTCGTGTTGACGAACTCCCAACCCAAATTTTGAAGCAAGAACCAGAAACGACCCAAAAGCTACGAGATTCAAACCACCCAATTGAATGAGAAGCAACAGAACAACTTGCCCTTTGAATGTGAAATAAGTAACGGTATCAACCACCATAAGGCCGGTTACACAGGTCGCACTGGTCGATGTAAACAATGCATCAAGGAACCGCATGCTGCCATCAGCAGTAGTCATTTCTGGGAGCATCAACAAAACCGTACCAATGGCGATTAAGCCCAAAAAACTCATGATAAATATCACGGCGGGATTGAGTCGAATCCGTGGTAAGACACGTCCGCCTCTAAAAATTTCTGCTACGACAATCGTGAAAAAATACCCTTGTATAAATATTGTATAAAAATCTGATATTGAGTCAAATCCAATTGATTGAGTGAACTTTCCTATAACCAATTCGCCAGTCAGTAAATCACTGATACCTTCCACGACTAGAACGGTCATAACGGCCCCTTCAAACCACGTTCTCTTCAAGAATTCACGCGGTTGAAAATCGTAAAGCAGGCGGGTTAAATATTGGAATACGTAAAACCCGAATGAGAACTTCACAAACTGGAGAAGTTGAGTCGCGGTGTCAGATTCATTTGGGAATCCGTAGTAAATCGCCAAGACAAATAATGCCGATACCGAAACCAACAGGTTGAGGGCTTTCAAGCTGGCTAAAACTCCGTTTTTGGAGCCGTATAGAAATACATTTACCCGTTCCCTGAATTCTTGGAATTGCATGTTCAGGTCAATGGTGTATTGATCTTGGAGAGGTACAATTCCCACTCATTCAACAGCTCCAATCGATCGACTGGAACCACACCGACACGTTCACATACCAATCCTCCGGCGAGATTTGAAACGGCAGCCAATTCTTCAATCGGTACCTCCAGAGCCAATAAGACACTTGCAACTGCAATGACAGCGTCACCTGCACCGCTAACGTCAGTAATCTCTCTTTCAAATGCTGGAATGCGTTTAAATTCTAGGCCACGGTCTGGCGCACTGACGCTCACTCCACGTTCGCTGAGGGTCACCATCGATATTTGTGGTTTCAGCAGGGAGTGGAGTTTTTGAATGGACTGGTAAAGGCTTTCATCGGAGGACTTGTGGATTGCAATTCCCAAGCCCTCGGTCAATTCCTTGAAGTTTGGTTTAAACAAGGTGACGCCTTGGTAGCTCCTGAAATTTCGAAATTTTGGATCAACCGCAGTGAGAATATTCAGTTTAGAACAGCATTGGATGATTCGTTCAATGACTTCAGTAGTCAAAGTTCCTTTATCGTAATCTTCGAAAATCACCACATCGATGCGTTCTTCCTTCAGTATGCGTTCGCAATGGTTTATGAGTTCTAGTGATTGCGATTCTTCGATACCATGCGTCTGTTCCTCATCGACTCGCAGTAATTGTTGTCCGTTGCTGATGATTCTCGTTTTTACCGGCGTAGGCCGATCTGTGCAAGTGATCAATCCATTCGTCTGCACATTCATGTTTTGCAGCAATGTCTTGATTTCATTTCCTGCAGCATCTTCACCAATGACCGCACTTAAATGAACCTTGGCGCCTAGAGCGACTAGATTTTTTACCACATTGGCTGCACCCCCCAATCGCTGTTCTCGCATTTTTACATCCACGACTGGAACAGGAGCTTCCGGAGAAATACGGTTGACGTGGCCTACTAGGTAGGAATCGAGCATTACATCTCCGATTACCAGGGCTGTAACTTGATCGGTATTGTGTAAGGCTGCTAAAGCATCCATGCTACGAAGTTAACTCAGCTGCGTTATTGAAGCGCTTCAACTGCCTTGGAAATCCTGCGGATGGCTTCTTTCAGCTGTTCCTCCGAGGCGGCATAGGAAAGCCGAATGCATTCGGGCGTGCCAAATGCAGTTCCTCCCACTGTTGCTACATGCGCTTCTTCAAGGAGGTACATGGCAAAATCTTCAGCATTTTCGATGACCCTTTCTCCATTGGACTTTCCGAATAATGCGCTGACATCAGGGAACAAATAGAAAGCTCCCATGGGTTTGTTGACTTTTAAGCCTGGAATGGCCTTCAAGCCTGCGATCATCAAATCCCTGCGTGTCAGAAATGCAGCAGTCATGCCTGCGGCGATTTCAGGATTCGATTGAACAGCAGCTCCAGCGGCAACTTGAGCAATGCTGCAAGGCGCTGAGGTAACCTGTCCCTGAATTTTGGAACAAGCCTTTGCCACCCATAGAGGTGCACCAATGTACCCAAGTCTCCAGCCGGTCATTGCAAATCCTTTGGATACGCCGTTCACAGTGATAACGCGATTTTTTAGGCTTTCAATGGCGCCAATAGAATAATGATTTCCAGTGAAGTTGATGAGTTCATAAATTTCATCACTGATTACGTAAACATGGGGGTGACGCTCCAAAACTTCCGCCAACCCCTCGATTTCTTCCTTGGTATAAACAGATCCAGAAGGATTGCAAGGAGATGAGTAAATCATCAATCGTGTTTTGTCTGAAATCGCGGACTCTAATTCTTCTGGTTGAATTTTGAAGTCATGCTCAATCTTCGTTGAAATGATTTTTGAGGTTCCACCGGCGAAAGCGACCATGTCAGCATAACTTACCCAATAGGGCGCAGGAAGGATGACTTCTTCCCCAGGATCCACAAGAGACAAAACAACATTGGTGATGCTTTGCTTTGCACCATTGGATACGACGATTTGATCTGGCGAGAAATCAAGGTTGTTGTCACGCTTGAATTTCATGCAAATGGCTTCACGCACATCGAGCAACCCTGGAACGGGTGTGTAATGGGTGATGTTTTGCTCAATTGCCCCAATACCTGCTGCTTTCATTGCATTCGGAGTATCAAAATCTGGCTCGCCTAACGAAAGGGAAATGATATCGATGCCGGCGTTTTTCAGTTCCGTCGCTTTTCTTGCCATTGCAATGGTCGCTGACTCCGATAATCGGTTTAACAGCTGGGAGGTTCGCTCTTCCATATTAAGCTTCACAATTTGAAAAGGCAAAAATACTGTGATGATAAACAGGGTAAACAAACCACATCAGAAATTGATGGCGTTCTTTCTTGAGATCAATAGCAAACCAATAAAGGTGATGATTCCATTGACGGGAAGTAAAGCGAATCCAAAGCTAAAATCAAAGCAATGAACCAAAGCGGACTCAAGACCATAACAGGCGACTGGGCTGAGGATACCAACAAATGGAATTGCGCGATCAACAGGTGTTTTTTTAGTGAGTAAACCAAAGCAGAAAAGTCCTAAAATCGGGCCGTAGGTGTAATTCGCAGCGGTAAAGATTGCCTTTACGACACTCGTGTCATTCACTTCGGAAAAAATCAAAATCACACCAAATAGCGCCAAGGCGACTCCCACGTGTACTTTTTTCCTGAGGCTAACTGATTCTTTTTCTTGGCGTTCTTCTACTTTCAAAACATCAATGCAAATTGACGTGGTTAATGCAGTCATGGCACTATCCGCACTGCTGAATGCTGAGGCCAATAACCCGATTAAAAACATCAAAGCAATCCCAAAGCCCAACGTCCCGCCGAGCGCAACCGTTGGAAACAAGCTATCGGATTGGGCGACCTCAATTCCTTGATTCTGCGTCCAGGTGTACAGCAAAACGCCCAGGGATAAGAAAAGCAAATTGATGAAGACCAAAGTGATGGCCAGCGTTCCCATGTTCCAACGAGCATCTCGGAGGTTTCGGCAAGCGAGGTTCTTTTGCATCATGTCTTGATCCATCCCCGTCATGGTTGCGGCGACAAAAGCTCCGGCTAGAAAATGTTTAATGAAATGATTTGAGGCCTTCCAATCGTCCCAGATGAACCAATCGCTCATGGAGCTCCTGCGAATGTTTTGAATGGTCTCGTTTCCTGTCCAACCCAATTCCGTTGAGATCACATATGCGCTGGCTGCGACGGCAATGAGCATGGTTGCAGTTTGCAGGGTGTCTGTCCAGACAATTGTTCCCAATCCCCCTTGCTTTGTGTAGGCCCAAATAACTGAAATGATGACGAAAATGGTCAACGCATAGCCAATCCCGGTATTCCACCCTAAGGGTTCTAAAACGAATAATTTTAGAACCAGACCGACCAAGAAAAGCCGAAACGCAGCTCCAATGGTCCGGGACAAAATGAAAAAACCTGCTCCTGTGAGGTAAGCATTTTTTCCGAACCGACTGCCGAAATAACCATAGATGCTTGTGAGTCCCATTCGGTAGTACAATGGCAAAAGGACCAACATAATGAACCCGTAACCCACCAAATAACCCAACACCATCTGCATGTAGGTGAATCCGCTCGATTCGACCCATCCAGGAACGCTTATGAAGGTGACCCCACTCAACGAAGCTCCAATCATGCCAAATGCCACAGCGTACCAGGGCGCAGCCTTTTCAGCAATGAAGAATTGCGCATTTCCATTCGCTGTTTGACCTTTTGTTGAGGTCAGATGGGCAATACCAAGAAGAAGGAGGACATATCCTACGAAAATGAGAAGGACCAATGTGGGATTCATGGTTCAAAGATGCAGAAGCCCCTGTAAATTTGCACCATGGAACTTCCATCTCGATTAATTGAAGCTGCAGTAGACCAGGTATCGTCCTTGCCAGGAATAGGAAAAAAAACAGCCCTGCGTCTCGTGCTCAATTTATTGGCGAGAAGTGATGAGCAAGTCGAGGCCTTTGCAGGAGCCTTGTTGAAGATGAAAGAGGGGATACACGCTTGCAGCGAATGCCATAACCTGACGGAAGATCCTACTTGCTCTATTTGTGAAAATTCATCGCGGTCTTCCCAGTTGGTTTGTGTTGTGGAAGACATCCGCGATTTATTGGCCATGGAAAGCACGGGGCAATTTTCTGGGAAATATCACGTTTTAGGCGGGGTGATCAGTCCGATGGATGGCATTGGACCCAATGATTTGAATATTGAAACCCTCGTTGAGAGGTTGAAAAGATACACTCAAGAATTGCCTGAAACTGAAGTCATTTTCGCTTTGCCAGCCACCATGGAAGGTGAGACGACGGCCTTTTACCTTTTCCGCAAACTATCGGATCTTCCATTGAAGATTACTGCTATAGCTCGCGGTTTATCTGTAGGTGAAGATCTGCAACATGCTGATGAGGCGACCTTGATTCAAAGCCTTAAGCAACGAATTCCCTACACGCATTGATTTCAATTTTGGACGTTTCTGTCATCATCGTAAACTATAACGTAGAGCATTTTCTATCCCAATGCCTGCTTTCTGTGGATCGAAGTATTCAGGTGCTCCGGGAACAAGGGCTTGACGGCGATGTGTGGGTGGTAGACAATCATTCTGTTGATGGATCCTGTGCCATGGTTCGAAATCAATTTCCTCATGTCAAGCTGATGGAATTGGATGAAAACCTGGGGTTCTCGAAAGCAAACAATCTGGCCATTACTCAATCGAAAGGAAGGTGGGTGCTCTTGTTGAATCCGGATACAATCATTCAAGAAGACACCTTATGGAAATGCATCAGTTATGCCGATTCACAACCTCAACTTGGGGGATTGGGAGTGCCCATGTTAGACGGTGCTGGGCGATTCCTGCCTGAATCAAAACGGGGAATTCCAACACCTGAAGCTGCTTTCTGGAAGATTTCCGGTCTGTACAAATTGGCTCCAAAATCAGCTAAGTTGAATCGGTATTACCTCGGGCATCTTCCCATTGATCAATCTCAAAAAATCGAAATTTTGAGTGGAGCTTTCATGTGGATGAAACGGTCCGTATTGGATGAGGTTGGACTGTTGGACGAGAGTTACTTCATGTACGGAGAAGACATTGACCTGAGCTGGCGCATCATGAAAGGAGGGTGGGAAAATCATTTTTTTGCAGATACCAGCATCATCCATTACAAAGGAGAGAGTACGAAAAAAGGGTCCCTGAATTACGTGCTGGTCTTCTATCGTGCAATGCAAATTTTTGCTCGTAATCATTTCGCGGGTCCACGCGGTCGAGCGATGCATGCATTGATTCAAATGGCAATTTATTTTAGAGCCATAATTGCCATAATATCAAGGGTTTGGCGTAATTCAATTACACCTCTGCTTGACGCTTGTTTGACATGGGGATTACTGGTTGCTTTTTTGCATTATTATGGCCAATGGCAAGGGATAGATTATGATTGGAACTGGGCTCTTCCAGCAACAGCCGTGTATACTTTGGTCTGGTTGGTAGCGATTAAGGTTCAAGGAGGGTATGACAGACCATTGCGTTGGCGCAACCTATTGAAGGGAGTGGCGATAGGCACCATGGTATTGTTGGCGACCTATGGCCTCTTGCCTGAGGCCATTCGATTCAGTCGAGCTGTATTCATTTTTGGCATGGCTTCCTTGCCTCTCGTGATGTTTCTGACAAGGGTCGTGCTGCCCTTGGTTCGAAGTGGTGTCCGGGATCCGAGACCAAAGCGATTATTCATTTCAGGTCCCGATGATTTGGATGCCATACAATCGATGGTTCGAAGCAGCGATGTCATGGAACCCATTGAATTCGATATTGCCCATGCTTTAAGTCCAGAGGGCAAAATGCTCGAGAATTCCAACGAAGACATTCGCTGGCTGGGAACCATTGACGATTTGAATGAAGCCATACGGATTCATCAATTCAATGAAGTGATCATCAGTGGAAAAGACGTTTCTTCATCTGCAATGATTCGCGCCATGGCCAAGGCAAATCAAACAGACGTTCGGTTTCGAATTGCTTGGACAGATAGGGAACAAATTGTGGGAGAAGGGGGGCCGGAGAAATCAGGCATCGACGACCTTGATCGGGCTATTTTCACGGCCAAAGCACGCCGTGCAAAAAGAATTTTGGACGTTTTGGTCTCGATTTTTGTTTTCATCGGGTTTCCAATTTTGTTCATGCGCAAGCAAGGAAATTGGTTGGCTCGGGCTCTGGAAATCATACTCGGGCAAGGAACTTGGGTAGGATTCGACGAAATGAAGGATTCGAACGCGAGATTCGCAAGTGAATTTGTTTTCCAACGTGTTGAAAACGTTGGAGATAGGGAGAAAGAACGTGTGCTATTGACCTATGTTCGTGATTATCGTTGGACAATGGACCTTCAAGTCATCTGGGAAGCCTTAATTTCGCAAAGCGCAATACATCGACATGGCCATAATTGAAATCCTTTTACCAAAGATGGGTGAGAGTGTGGCAGAAGCCACCATCACGAAATTCGTTGTGAATGCCGGAGAACGGATTGATGCTGACGAAGCATTGGTTGAGATCGCGACAGATAAAGTGGATAGTGAGGTTCCCGCCCCTGAAAATGGCACGTTGGTTGAATGGTTGGTTTCGGAAGGTGATGTCATCGCAGTGGGTCAACCCATTGCCAAATTTGATACGGATGGAGTGGGCACCGCTGAGCCTTCTGCTCCTGAAGCAGCTGCGGTTATCCCAGAAATAAAGGAAGAACCGGTTCCGGAGGAAGTGATACAATCATTGGAATCTCCGTTGCCTGTCGGCGGGGCAACAATGAATAAACCATTGAATGAACCACTGGACCAAATGCCTTCCAGAACTGGATCAAATGGAAGGTTTTATTCTCCATTGGTTCGAAGCATTGCTCAGTCCGAAGGAGTGACCCTTTCAGAATTGGAAGCCATTTCTGGGACAGGATCAGAAGGTCGGGTCACCAAAAAAGACATACTAGGCTACGTCAACGAGCGAAGCACGGGTTCTTCATCGTCGACTATGACCTCAGCCAGTAATGCGCAAAAGCCAACTGCCGTCGCTTCATCGGTAGCGATGCCCATTGCTGCAGCAGTGAGCGTATCAGGTCAGGACGAAATTGTGGAAATGGACCGAATGAGAAAGATGATAGCGGATCACATGGTTCGCTCGGTCCAAACCAGTCCTCACGTGACGAGTTTTGTTGAAGCGGATATGACTCGAATCGTTCAGTGGCGCAATAGGAACAAGGACGAATTTGCTAGGGCTCACGGTACCAAGTTGACTTTCACTCCATTGATTGCAGAAGCGATTATCAAAGCGATTCGGGATTTCCCAGGCGTCAATGCGAGTGTCGATGGTGACCGAATCATCATTAAAAAGCAGATCAATTTGGGAATGGCGGCAGCATTGCCGTCGGGAAATCTCATCGTACCGGTCATTCATAATGCAGATCAATTAAGCCTAGTAGGACTCGCTCACAAGGTGAACGATTTGGCAGATAGGGCACGAAATGGAAAATTGAAACCGGATGATACTGCTGGAGGAACCTACACCATGTCCAACGTGGGCACTTTTGGTAATGTCATGGGAACCCCCATCATCAATCAACCCCAGGTTGGTATTTTGGCGCTCGGCGCGATACGCAAAAAACCAGCGGTCATTGAAACGCCTGAAGGTGACTCCATTGGCATAAGGCACATGATGTTTTTAAGCCATAGCTACGACCATCGAGTGGTGGACGGAATGTTGGGTGGGAGTTTCGTGAAGCGGGTTGCGCAATACCTTGAAGAATTTGATCTGAACCGACCAGTGGTTTAGTCGAAGATCACCTAAGATGATGGATACTTCTGTACTTCACCTAAAGCGCCCTTTGGTCATTTTTGATTTAGAAACCACGGGCACGGATTTGACCAAGGATCGCATTGTGGAGATTGCAATGATTAAGGTCAATGTTGATGGTTCCATTGAAAAGAAACCAGAACGTCGCGGCCATGCTCATCGATTGCTCATCAATCCGAATATGCCAATTCCATTGGAATCCAGTTTAATTCATGGAATCTATGATGAGGATGTTCGAGATAAACCGACCTTTCAGCAATACGCCAAAAGCATGGCTTCGTTTCTGGATGGTTGTGATTTAGGAGGGTATAATTCAAACCGTTTTGACGTGCCATTTCTTGCCGAAGAATTTTTGAGATCGGGCATCGATTTTGATTTAGAAAATCGCAATTTGATTGATGTTCAGAACATCTTTCACAAGATGGAACAGCGCACGCTTCGGGCGGCTTATCGTTTTTATTGCGACAAAGAATTGGAAGGGGCTCATGAAGCGCTTCCAGATACAGAGGCAACCTTAGAGGTCTTACTTGCGCAATTGCACAGGTATGAGAATACAACGGTCCGTATCTCAGAAGAAGAGACCGTTGGACCTGTACCAACGGACATGGATGAGCTCGGTGTTTTTTGTCAGCGGCAATCGTTTGCAGACCTCGCAGGACGATTTGTATTCGATGAGGCAGGAGAGGTGTTATTCAATTTTGGCCAACACAAAGGAAAACCTGTCAAGCGCGTGTTGGAAGAGAATCCGGGGTATTATGGATGGATGATGGGCGCTGATTTTCCAGAGTACACAAAAAAAGTGCTGCGGCGTGTGCACGAAGGGATGAAATCCTAAAGCCAATGAAGCGGCGAATTGCGGTTCTTGTATCCAATGATTTGAACCACGACCAACGTGTGCTCAAAACGTGCGCTACGCTGCAAACTCATGGTTGGAGTCCAAACCTCATTGGTCGATTGCAGAATGATTCAAAACCGCTATTCATTCCATATTCTGGGAACCGCCTGAGATTGATTGCAGAGCGGGGCTTTCTGTTTTATGCCCATCTTCAATTAGCGTACTTCTTCGAGCTTCTCCGTAACCGACATGAAGCCATTTGGTCCAATGACCTCGACACCCTTCTTCCGGCATTTCTCGTATCAAAATTGCACCGCGTTCCGCTTATCTATGACAGCCATGAGTTTTTCACTGAGGCTGCGGGATTAACAGGTAGGCCTTTTCAAAGATGGGTTTGGTTAACCCTGGAACGAGCTATTTTTCCGTCGTTGACCTCGGTTATTACAGTTAATGCAAGCATTGCGGAGGCTTATCATGCCCGATATCCGCTGGCACGAGGGGGCAAGCCGCTTGTTGTACGCAATATGCCGCGAAAATCAGTGGATTTAAATCATGGAAAAGTGGTGTTGGAAGGAGATTGGCGCACTCAATTGAACATACCTGTAGACGCAACTTTCTTGATTTTGCAAGGCGCATTTCTCGACAAAGATCGTGGAGTGAAACAAGCAGTAGCGTGTTTGGAGAACGAACCCAGTTGGTACTTGGTAATCGTTGGAGGTGGTGAAGAATGGCATTGGGCCAATTCCCAAGTACCGGAATTCAATGGTCGGTTGATTTGCCTTCCAAAAATGCCGTTCGAAGAACTGCGGAATCTGACCGGCTCAGCGGACGTAGGCTTGAGTTTGGATCAAGGAGTCCATGGTAACTATTGGATGAGTCTTCCAAATAAGCTTTTTGATTACATCCATGCAGGAATTCCGGTGGTGGCTTCGGCCATGCCTGAAGTATCTCAAATCATTCAGCATTATGAAGTTGGAGAAGTGGCACAAACTTCGACTCCTCAAGCCATTGCAGCGGCCGTAGTTCAAGTCTTGAGCAAAACGAAGGAACACTGGATAGCGCAGTGTGCTTCAGCCAGTGACGAATTGAATTGGGAACAGGAAGAAAATCAAATTGTATTGGCACTTCGTCAAGCGAAAGCGCTTTAACGTTTCAAACCCGTTTTCTTGAATGTGAATTTCCCGAACAGCCAAAATGGTTGGAGCCATTTTCGCCAACCGCTTAAAATTTGCTTTTTTAAACGCCATTCTTCCAAGTAGAGTGAGGGAGTAAATTGCCGCGAAATGCCGCCTGACTCGACCATTGAAAGTGAGCTCCGGTGAAGTTCCGCTTTTCTTCCTTCATTCCACCAGCTTAAATGCAAAGCGTAATCGGCAAGTACTTTGAACTGGGTGTCAAATTTGACCTCATGAACCATTGATTTGGGATAGAGAAAACCTTGATGATGGGCTGTGTTCCGCCAGATCAATGATTCATCCCATCGCGCATTGTAAGATGTTGGAACGCCATTTTCCGATTCGCCATCCATCTCAACAGAAAAGATTTGGACAGATTTTTCGTCCAATGCTAGAGATCCATTGAGTATGGCCTTCCATGTACCTTGTATCGGCAGGTCACCTGCACCTGCACACCAAATCCATTGCCCATTAGCACAACCAATTCCGTAGTTCAAAGCATCATAAATACCGCCGTCCGGAGCACTTCTTACATGGTCAATTTTCGATTGATGCTGAAGCAACCAAGTTTTGGTTTCGGCGCAGCCTCCGCCGTCGACTACGATGATTTCGATGCCTTGTTGGTCGAGGGCATGCAGGGCATCAACGGTCACCGAGAGTCCAGTGACATTGCGTTTGACGGGTATGATGACGCTGATGATGGGATTCATGCGCAGATTCTTCAACCAGCGATGCTAAGTTTTTCATTCATCATGCCACCAACGCATTCCATAACCCTGCCAGGGTAGCGCTTCAGGGCAAGGTGGTCGTGGGTCGCCATGACCACCGCACGATCCTGTTGAACCAAACTGTGCAACAGTTGAAGAATTCCTTCGGTGGTCTCCGGATCCAGGTTTCCTGTGGGTTCATCTGCTACGATCAAATGGGGTTCATTCAGTAACGCTCGAGCGATGGCAAGGCGTTGTTGTTCTCCTCCGGATAATGCATGAGGCATTTTATACCCTTTTGTACCAAGGCCGACTGCCTCGAGACAAGATTGGATCCTATTTTCACGAGTTTTACCTCGTTTCCAGCCAGTCGCATCGAGCACAAAATCAAGATTTGAGGCAGCAGACCGATCTTGGAGCAATGCAAAATCTTGGAAAACGATTCCCAAATCGCGCCTTAATTGATGAACGTTTTTGCGATTGATTTTTGTCAGGTCATGCCCGCAAACCATCCCGCTTCCCCCTCTCAGCGGAAGATCCCCATAAATGGCACGAAGCAACGAACTCTTTCCTGATCCGGTTTTCCCAATCAAATAGACCAATTCACCCGGCATGACCTCGAGATTGACTTCTTTGAGTACCAGATGCTCTGCCTGCGCGACCGATGCATTTTGCAATTGAATCAATGGTTGCTTATTCATTCCCAAGTGAATTTTGATTTATCCAATTTTGGATTGACTTCAACGGATTCCACTGCCATGATCACCTTTTGATTATTCGATAATTGAGCAATTTTGATTGGGAAAATTAACCCTTCAGTCTCGGCATACTCACTGATAACTGTAGTAATCAAAAGAGGTCCAGTTGGGCCTTTTCGATTTTCGACTGTCCGCATCAATAGATTCGTTTGGGCATCGAAAAACAAGCTCATCTCCAATTGACCCTCACGATGAAGTTCAATGACATGGTAAGTAGAACCTTCCAGGGTTGTGGTTCCTGCGAGACTCCCTTGAATTCCCACTTCATCTAAATGCATCAAATAAGCTGAGTACAAATACTGTCGATGGCGCTGGAATTCAGCATCTGGGAGCACCCGTGGTTGACCCATTTGAATGGATTGTCCTCCTTGATTATTGATTTTCTGCTCCATCATGACTTGACCATCCACCTTGACGGCTGTATGGTACCCTTCGCCATAGAGATGTGAAAACTCAAAGTTCATGGATTGTGAACCGGAGGCCAAGAGTGTTCCAGAAGTTTTGAGCGACCTGAGTTTATCAATTTCATCCAACCCACCCTGAGCTTCATAATGCGCTACGACCACCTGTTCGAACGTCAGTCCCATAGGACTGGGGCCGTAATTGCTGAGTCGTTGAGCCTGTGTATCAAAAAATGCCATGTTTTCGGGAGACACCCATCCTGCAAGGGCGGATTCAATGGTTGTTCGATTGCCATCGATGATGATGTGCAATTGTTCCGGACGAATGTGAATCGCCGCCATCCTGTACAAATCGGAAGTTTCGATTTGGTTCAATACTTCCTCGAAGGAGTTCAGGTCCAAGATTTCACGAGAATGCGAAAGTTGAATCCAACGGGAGCCAGCCGTCGATGCTTCACCAATATCAGCATATACTGATTCTCGGTAGGCCTGTTTCAAGGCCATGAGCGTCGAGTCTTCAATCGATTCAGAGGTAGATTCGGAAAGGAAGTTCAGGACTGAATCCAATTCCGTGATCAATTTGTGGACTTGGGTCGACCATCGGATTTGCATTTTACCCATGAAGTCATCCGCCATGAGATCAATCTGATGAGCACAATGGGATTGGAGCTCCAGGTTCAATAGTTCCAAGGCCATGGCATCTGGTTGGTTCATTTTCATCCTGATCTTGTGCGCAACAGAAACGGAAATCGAGTCTGATTCTCGGTCAATGACGGCGACTTGAATTTCATTAGGCCGACCCGGGATGATGATGGATCCTGCTGGCACCTCGCGGGCAATCCATGCGTTCAATGTTTTTGCCCACTCGACAGGGATGGTACCTGCTCGATTCGGTCGACTCCAAACCACATGACAGATATTGGGTCTCCAAAATTTGCTGCGATGCTCCTCGAGTTTTTCAATTGAAATCGCTTCGATATTTTCAGGAAAATGACATTCGCCGTAGGGATGTCCGCTCGTAAAAAGCAGTTGAGCTTGAACACGATTGATTGCTTGATTTGGCTCCGTTTCCTCCGCTTCCCAAGACGCCAACCAATTGGCTTGCACTACGGGCCAAAGTTCTGCTAAATCGGCCTTCATTAATTGATTTAAGAACCGGGCGCCCCATTCACTTTGGTTTGATTCTGAGCCCACAATGGATGCGCTATTCGCTGAAATCGTCCATTTGAGGTTTTCGTTTCTACCAGCCGAGTCACGCTGTAATGACAGGTCTATGCATCGTGCAAGTGCCAAATCAATCCCAGTAAACTGACCGCTCAGGCCCGGTTTGTAGGACCATCGAACGGTTAATGCACCTTTGTCAAATGAAGGTGATGAAATTTGTTCAAAAACGAGTCCATTGGCAAATTGATCTCTGGCAACGGTGAAATCACTTTGTGCTTGCACAAGCATCGAACAACCGATAAATGTGAAAAGCAAGGGAAGCACGCAACGAGATAGATTCCGAAATTTCATTGATTCAATACTGGAAAAGCAAATATGCTTCGAAGATAAGGTGCGTGAGCGGAGACAATCGCATTATATTCGAGGTGTGAAACCGCATCAATTGACATCAGCTGCCTGGAATCTGCAATCCGTGTGGGCGCTGGTTGAACAGCAGCCACAAATTGAATTATCGGAAGATGTGATTTTAAAAGTGGAGCGGTGCCGTGCTTTTTTGGAGGATTTGTTGAGTCAAGATGGTGGTCGAGCGATCTATGGAGTGAACACAGGATTCGGTGATTTGGCGAATACCAAAGTTGGAGAGGGAGAACTAAGCGAATTGCAAAAGAACTTGCTCATTTCACATGCCTGTGGGGTCGGAGATGAGGTGCCTGATGAGGTGGTTCGAGCCATGTTGCTGTTGAAAATCAAAGCGCTATGTCAGGGACACAGTGGCGTCAAAAGAGAAACGATTGATCGCTTGGTCGCCCACTGGAATGCTGACCTTTTTCCGGTCGTCCCTTCGCAAGGCTCATTGGGTGCAAGCGGAGATTTAGCGCCATTGAGTCATTTGGTTTTGCCCCTGATTGGTCAGGGATGGATCCGAAAAAACGGCGTGACCGTGACAGCGAATGAAGCATTGCAAGAACAAAATTGGAATCCGTTATCCTTAGGCGCAAAAGAGGGTTTGGCGCTAATCAACGGAACCCAATTGATGTTGGCTTACGCGGTGATGTCCATGAAAAGGCTAGAACAGATTGCGGATTGGGCAGATGCCGTTTGTGCGTGGTCACTTGAAGCATGGCATGGGCGAATTGAACCGTTCGATCCGGAAATTCATCAAGTGCGCAATCAAAGCGGTGCGGAATTGGTCGCTAACAATGTGCTTGATTGGCTGAAAGGAAGCGAATGGCAGACCATTCCAAGATCACAAGTCCAGGACCCTTATTCATTTCGCTGTGCGCCTCAAGTGCATGGAGCAAGTCGCAATGCATTAGACTTTGCTCGTGTGGTGCTAGAAAATGAGATCAATGCCGTGACCGATAACCCGTTGATTTTTCCGGAAAGTGGAAAGGTTCTAAGTGGAGGGAATTTTCATGGTCAACCGTTGGCTCTTCAAATGGAATCTCTGGCTTTGGCAGCTCATGAGTTGGCAAGTATTTCTGAACGAAGGACATTCAAGTTGCTTTCAGGACGTCAGGGACTACCGCCGTTTTTGACACCAGCTCCAGGACTCAATAGTGGGTTTATGATTCCTCAATACACAGCAGCGTCTTTGGTGTCTCAAAACAAACAACTTTGCACACCCAATGCGGCCGATAACATTGATAGTAGCAATGGGCAAGAAGATCATGTGAGCATGGGCGCAAATTCGGCTTTGAAACTTTGGAAAATCCTTGATAATGTGGAACAAGTGCTGGCAGTTGAATGCATGACAGCCGCTCAAGCATGTGATTTAAGAAAAGGAGATGGAATGGCCCCTGCATTGCACGCATTGCAAAGGTCTCTTAGAAGAAACGTTCCATTTTTAGAGCGAGATGCAGTCATGCAACCACTCATGATGGCGACAAAACATTGGATGTTTTCAAGCACAGCGCCTGCGGACTTTTCCAACAATCCAACCCAATCATAATCCGAGCAGGTGATTGAACTGAATTCCATCTGGAAGTCCTATCAAACAGGATCACAATCCATGGATGTTTTAAAGGGAATTGATTGCAAGATTGATGCTGGAGAATTGGTGGCGATCATGGGGTCGAGTGGTTCTGGTAAATCCACACTACTGAATGTGCTCGGATTACTGGATGATTTCGATCAAGGTTCTTACCACCTTGATGGGATGAACATGAAGGGATTGAGCGAAAAGCAAGCGGCAAAGTATCGCAGTGAATTTTTGGGGTTCGTTTTTCAAAGCTTCAACTTGATTCATTATAAAACGGCCATGGAAAATGTGGCTTTACCGCTTTACTATCAAGGCGTCAATCGAAGAAAAAGACAAGAACTTGCGCTTCAGTTTTTGAAGAAGGTGGGATTGGAAGCCTGGTACAATCATTTGCCTAATCAAATGAGTGGGGGCCAGAAGCAGCGCGTTGCCATTGCGAGGGCATTGATTTCTAATCCGCGTGTAATATTAGCAGATGAGCCGACTGGTGCCCTCGATTCCAAAACGTCCAATGAGGTGATGGAACTGTTAAAATCAATCAATAAAGAGGGCATTACCATCGTGGTCGTTACGCATGAAAATGAAATCGCGGCTCAGTGCCATCGAATCATACGATTAAGGGATGGTCAAATTGAAAATGAATAACAGGAAGTGTCATGTTTGACCGAGACGCCTGGCTAGAAATATTCAATACCGTTTTGAGCAATCCTCTGCGCACGGGATTGACCGGATTGAGCATTGCGTTGGGCATCTTCATACTCGTGGTCATGCAAGGATTGGGGTCAGGACTCGAGTCAGGGGTGCAGGAAACGTTTGGAGACAACGCTGCTAACGTGATGGAGGTAAGAACGGGAAACGCACAGCTTGCCTTTCGTGGGCGCAAGCCAAACAGGCGGGTTGAGCTCCACAATCCCGATGAGCAAGCCTTGAAAAATGAATTGGATACCATGCCGTCATGGAGTCGTTTGGTTTATCGCTGGGGGTCGACTGTGCAATACGGCAATCAACAAGGTTCGTACAATGTGCGCGGGGTGGATCCAGATCAAAGTGAAATCGGTTTGGTCAAACTAACGGCTGGTCGATTCGTTTCCCCATATGATCTGGCTCAAGAACGGAAGGTGGCTGTAATTGGGGCGCAATTGGTTCAAGATTTATATCCAAAAGGCACTGATCCAGCAGCCGTAGTCGGTACTTTTATCCAATTAAGAGGAATCCAGTTTGCTGTCATTGGCGCCTTTGATCAATCCGGCTCAAGATGGGAGAACAGAAGTGTTTATGTACCCTTTTCAACGGCGCAATCACTATTTCAGAATGACGACGTTGTGAGTCGCGTATCCATTGGCACAGGAGATGCGGAGATCGAGGAAACGCGTGAAACTTCGGTTTCCATGCTGGGATGGTTAAAGGATCGGTTGGTCGTCCATCCAGATGACGCTGAGGGAGTGTGGGTTGAAAATCGAAATGAGGAGGCCGAAATATTCAGACAAATTTTTCAAGGCATTCGGCTGTTTGTATGGTTTGTGGGTTTGATGACTTTGTTGGCAGGGGCCATGGGTGTGGCCAATATCATGGCCATCGTTGTCCGAGAGAGAACCAAAGAAATTGGCATACGAAAGGCTCTGGGAGCGACAGGATCCAGGATTGTGGGTCAAATCATCCAAGAGGCGGTGTTTTTGATGTTGATCTCTGGTTGTGTTGGTTTGCTTGCAGGAATTTGGCTGTTGCAAGGCATTGCTCCATTCGTCGAGCACGATTTTTTCTCCAATCCCAAAGTGAATTTTGAAACGGCGATGCTCGCCTTGTTCATTCTTGTGACTGTAGGTGTCATTAGCGCGGTGGGTCCAGCCGTCCGGGCGGTTTCAATCCGTCCCGTAGAAGCCTTGCGCGATGAGTAGAGCATTGAACTTCATGAATTGGCGCCCAGATTGGGATGGCTTCATAGAATTGGTGCAGATATTATTGCAAAAACCAATGAGAACCATGCTGAGTGGACTCGGTGTTGGTTGGGGATTGTTCATGATTGTATTGACCATTGGTTCGGCGAATGGATTGCAAAATGGAGTGAGTCAAGAATTGGGAGATATGGCCAAAAACTCGATGTTCATGTGGACACAGAGTACAAGCAAACCTTACAAGGGATTTAAACGGGGACGCCCAATTGAATTGACCATCGGTGATGTCGAATACCTCGCTGCCAATAGCACAGTTGTGGAGGCCGTTGCACCTCAAAACCAATTGGGAGGTTGGAGGGGATCGAATAATGTTACCCGAGGCATCAAAACAGGCGCATTTACGGTATTTGGTGAATTTCCTGAGCAACAATTAATTGAAGCGAGGCCTTTGCTATCAGGCCGCCACATCAACAAAAAGGACATAGAAGACCTTAGAAAAGTTGCTGTGATTGGATCACGAGTCAAAGAAATTTTGTTTGCTTCCGATGAAGATCCCATCGGTGGAAGCATTCGGATCAACGGGGTCAATTTTACTGTGGTAGGGGTATTTGGGTCGTTGCGTTCAGGTGAAGATGCCGAGGAAGATCTACAAAGCATTCGCATTCCTTTTTCATCTTTTAATCAAGCCTTTCACAAAGGGGATGAGGTTGGATGGTTATGTCTTCTTTTTGATGAAGACGTTCATGCCGATTCTGCCGCTGCCCATGTGATGTCGGTTTTGAAGGCACGATTGTCTGTGCACCCAGATGATGATCGTGCTTTTGGCCATTGGACGGTTGCCAAGGATTTTGAGGAAATGCAAATGGTGTTTTCTGCGATTCGTGGGGTCAGCTTCGTTTTTGGTGGATTGGCGCTGTTAGCGGGGATTATTGGCATCATGAATATCATGCTCATAACCGTCAAAGAGCGCACCAATGAATTGGGCATTCGGAGGGCATTGGGTGCTTCACCGGGAGTGGTGGTCAGACAAATTATGGGAGAGACGTTGCTTCTGACGATGTTGTTTGGACTGATTGGTGCCATACTCGGCGTTGGGACGATTGAAGGGTTGGATGCTTTACTAAAAACATTCCCAGAAATGGAGGGTGGGAGTTTTAGGAACCCAGAGGTTTCCATAGATGTAGTTGTACAATCTTTAATTACCATGGTTATCATGGGTGGAATTGCAGGTATCTTGCCAGCGGTAAGGGCTGTTTCAATGCGACCTGTAGAAGCCATAAGAACCGATTGATCAAATGAAGAAAGGACGCCTATACGCGCTGTTGCTATTTATTTTTTTGGTGCTTTTTGGAGCAGTTTACACGTTGAACTTCCTTTACGACCAAGAGCAGCAAGAGGAAGCAACCTACCGAACAGAAAGCCCAAGGGTGGGAGATATCGTTATTAAAACGGTTGCAGCAGGCTCTATTCAGCCAAGGCAGGAAATATTGATTAAACCGCAGATTTCAGGTATTGTGCGCCGCGTAGCGGTTGAAGCAGGGGAATTGGTTCAAACGGGGCAGGTCATGGCTGAGGTCATGGTTGTACCCGACATGGGGGCATTGAGCAATGCTGAATCTCGGTTGCAACGCGCCCGAATAGCACTTGCAGATGCAGATGCTACAGTCCATCGCAATCAGGGGTTACTCGAGGAAGGAATCATTTCTGAAGCGAATTTCCAGTCGATCGAATTGGCCCAGCGGCAAGCCCAAGAGGAATTGTATGCAGCAGAGGACAACCTAAAAATCATTCAAGATGGCGTGGCCTCGAGAAATGGAAGGTCGTCTAACACATTGATTAAATCCACCATCGACGGGATGGTTCTGGACGTCCCAGTCAAGAAAGGGAATAGCGTGATTGAAGCCAACAATTTTAATGAAGGGACGACCATCGCAGCCGTTGCCGATATGAACGATTTAATTTTTGTCGGCCGTATTGATGAATCTGAGGTAGAGAAGTTGTCCGAAGGAATGGATATTCAATTGACCATTGGCGCCATCGAAGGCTTGGTTATTCCGGCAAAGCTCGAATACATCAGCCCCAAAGGACTCGAAGAAGCGGGTGCAATCCAGTTCGAAATCAAAGCCGCAGTTGAATTGGCTGAAGGTCAATTTTTGCGTGCTGGTTATTCAGCCAATGCCAATGTGGTGTTGGATGAACGGAAGCAAGTCATGACGATTTCAGAAATGCTGGTTCAGTATGGGGAAGAGGGGACTTTTGTCGAAGTTTTGATCGGGGAAAACCAATTTGAAAAACGACCCGTTACCTTAGGCTTGTCGGACGGAATTACAGTTGAGGTACTCGACGGTGTTTCCCTGGAGGACAAATTGAAGGTCTGGAATCAACCGCAGTATTGAAATAGTTAATCAAATCTGGGGTTTAGGTGACAGCGGCCTTGCGCATAACCTTCCTTAACACATTGGGAAAGAATCGTTTAAGGTATGCTCCTGCAATTTCAGAATTACCAATCAGGACCTCAGGCTTATTTCTCTCCACCGCACGAATCAATCGCTTTGCACAATCTTCTGGGCTCATGCCTGCGCCTGTTTTTTCGTCCATGGTTCCTTGTTGGGAGCCATCCCCAACCACAGCATTTAAAGAAATTTGAGTTCGAATGAATCCAGGACAAACCATGGTGATTCCAATCTTATCAGAATGATGCTCTGCCCGGAGGGCTTCGAAAAACCCGTGTAAAGCATGTTTGGCGCCGCAATACCCTGACCTCAATGGCGAGGAAAACAATCCCATCAAACTTGTAACAACAACGAAGTGACCTTGCTTCCTGTCCACGAAGTGCGGCAGAAGAGCTTTTGTCAATGCGACGGTTCCGAAATAATCGACCTCCATTACTTTGCGATCCACAGACAAATCGGTTTCAATGGCAAGCGATCTTTGACTGATTCCGCCACAGTGTACCATGACATCTATCTGACCGTTCCAGGATATGGCAGTTTGAACCTTCTCCGGAAGTGAAGGGCTATCGGCAAGATCCAATTCCAAAATGCAACTTCGATCACGTTCTTCATCCGTCCAATCAGCCATGGATTCCTCAAGCGCGTCCCGCTTTCTTGAGGATAAAATCAACCGTGCTCCCTTTTTTACCCAAGCGTGAGCAGTAGCTTTTCCAATTCCGCTGCTCGCTCCGGTCACCCATACCGTTTTGCCTGACCAGTTCATGTAGACGATCGCAATGTCTGAATTAGCGCTTCAGAAACCATCAGATATCAATGTTGGCGTATTTCGCATTTTCTTCGATGAAAGCTCTTCGCGGTGGCACTTCATCTCCCATCAGCATGGAGAACACGTGGTCGCAGGCTGCAGCATTTTCAATTGTAACTTGACGAAGCGTCCTGTTTTCTGGATTGAGTGTTGTATCCCAGAGTTGCTCCGCATTCATCTCACCAAGACCCTTGTAGCGCTGTACACCTATACCGGAATCGCTTCCAGAAGTGGATTTAAATTGCTCGATCAGTCGATCACGTTCATCGTCATTCCAAGCATACACTTGTCGTGAACCTTTTTTCACCAAGTACAGAGGAGGGGTAGCGATGTATACGTAGCCATTTTCAATCAATTCCTTCATGTGTCGGAAGAAGAAGGTCAAAATCAAAGTTTCGATGTGGCTACCATCAACGTCAGCGTCGCACATAATTACGACTTTGTGGTACCTCAATTTGGTTAAGTTGAGTGCCCTTTCATCCTCTTCGGTGCCCAGCGAAACGCCAAGCGCAGTGTAGATGTTTTTGATTTCTTCATTTTCAAAAATCTTGTGATGCATGGCTTTTTCCACGTTCAAGATTTTTCCACGAAGGGGCATGATGGCTTGATTGTTTCGATCACGACCTTGCTTCGCCGTTCCACCTGCGGAATCACCCTCAACAAGGAATAATTCGCATAAAGCTGGATCCTTTTCAGCGCAATCCGCTAATTTCCCTGGTAATCCGGATCCACCCATGACGGTTTTTCGCTGGACCATTTCCCGAGCTTTACGAGCAGCATGACGCGCTTGGGCAGCCAAAATGACTTTATTGACAATGGTTTTTGCTTCACCGGGATGCTCTTCGAGGTAAGCCTCCAACATATCAGAAACCGCTTGACTCACTGGAGCACTTACTTCTGCATTGCCCAACTTGGTTTTGGTTTGGCCCTGGAATTGGGGTTCTGCGACTTTTACGCTCACTACGGCTGTCAACCCTTCCCGGAAATCATCCGCTGAAATGTCAAATTTTAATTTGTCGAGCATCCCGCTCGTTTCTGCGTATTTTTTTAGTGTCAATGTCAATCCACGGCGGAAACCTGTGAGGTGCGTACCTCCCTCATGCGTGTTGATGTTATTGACGTAGGAAAACAAGTTCTCCGAAAAAGAGGTGTTGTACGTCATGGCAACTTCAACGGGCACGCCATTTCGTTCTCCGCTTACATGAATGACTTCCGAAATCAAGGGTTCGCGATTTCCATCCAAGTAGCTTACGAAATCCTTCAGTCCTTCATCTGAATAAAAGGTTTCGGAAAGGAATCCTTCTTCAACTCCTTCATCGTTGGTGATGACTTCACGCTCATCTGTCAAAGAAATGGTCAACCCTTGATTCAAAAAAGCCAACTCCCTCATGCGATCTGCCAGGGTGTCATACGTGTACACGAGCGTTTCAAAGATTTGCTCATCGGGTTGGAACTCGACGGTCGTACCTGTGCGGTTCGATGTTCCAATTTCTCGCACTGCAAAGGACTCTTTACCACGACTGTATTCTTGTTCGTGGACTTTACCGTTTCGATGGACTTCAGCTCGCAAATGGCTCGACAACGCGTTGACGCAGGAGACACCAACGCCATGTAAGCCCCCAGAGACTTTATAGCTGTCTTTATCAAACTTACCCCCGGCCCCAATTTTCGTCATGACGACTTGCAGGGCAGAAACGCCTTCCTTCTCATGGATGTCCACGGGAATACCGCGTCCATTGTCTACCACACGGATGCCATTGCCTGATGTGATTGTCACCTCAATGGTATCGCAATGACCTGCCAATGCCTCATCAATGCTATTGTCCACCACCTCATAAACCAAATGATGCAAACCTCGGACACCGACGTCGCCGATGTACATGGAAGGCCTCATGCGCACGTGTTCCATGCCTTCGAGGGCCTGGATATTGCTCGCATCATATTGGTTATTTGTTTTGGGCTTCTTGCTTTCCTCGTGCTGTTGATCTTCTGCCATGGTTTTAATGTTCAATTAAGGTTGATGGAATCCATTCCATTTTACTCCTTAAAAATAACATCAATCCGCTGTAAATACTGAAGATTCGAAGCGCTTTAGTGGTTCAGTTTTCCACAGGAAAACGGAGTTTCTCACAAGGTAATCCTGGGGTTTAAAATGCGTAATTAAATCCCATTTGAAAACGGATGCCTTGGTCGTTGTATCCGTAGAAGACGGGATTGGTTCGATTCAGGAGGTTAATCCCTGATATCCAAGCACTTATCCTAGCGTTGTAAGCATATTCAATCCGCATATTCCATCGAAGGATGTCCTGTAAGTCGTAGGCATATCCTAAAATGGATTGACTGGTAATCTCTGTAATCTCTTCGATGGATTCAACGATTGGGCTGTAGGCATTCATTCCGCGCCGGCCTGTGACCCATTCAATTGAAGAATTGAAGTGGATTTTGTCTTTGATGGAATGACGGACTTGGCCTCTGATTTCCATACTCGGTAAATTCCATGCAGTCATTTCCGTTTGCAAAGTGTCTGCGAACCGATAGGTGTGCTGTTGAATGGAACTTGAAATGCTCGTGGCGTCATTCAGTTTCCATGTAGCATTTCCTGAAAGGGTTGTTATGTTGACATCTTGATATAGCGGAGAGAAGGCGGAGCCGTTACCAAATGGATCGATTGGAGTCCAAAAAAGGTGTTGCTTTCTGTTTTTGTTCGATGCTGAGAGATCAAAAGCAATGGCTCGCGTGATAGATCCTTTCAGCCCTCCGCGCACTGCAAGATTTTCATAGGTGTTTTGCCAATCAGAAGTGGTGTCAGCAGGAGATGGTATAAAGGGGTTCAATTCCAGGGCCGCAGCAAAGCGATTTTGATCAATCCCGCCGCCTAATTCGCCATAGGCAACAAATACATTTTGCAGCAACGATAATGACGCGCTGATTTCTGGAACAAAAAGAAAGGGTTTATTGCCTTGAGCATCAATCCAAAGCCCAAAGCCAAAATGGGTTTTCAGATTTTCGGTCGATTTTGAGATGTTCGGATGGAGATCGAAAATGGCCTGTTTTTGTGGAGCTAAAATGAGTCCTTCTTCTTGGCGTTTTAACCGATCAATGTTGGAGTGCAAGAGAAGCGAAAAAGGCGTGCTTTCAACATTTCTTTGGATGCTGACGGTTGCGTCTAAATTGTGCTCCTTTACGTTGCGGTCATTCCAAAACAATTGATACTTCGCCGTAGCCTCAATTTTTAAATCAGCGTCATTATTCAATTGACCAAAGCGAACCTCTGAATTCCAGCTTTGAAAGGTGGACGAGTCCCCCGTACCAAAGAAGGAAGTATCCACAAGGACTTCGTTTGTCCTGCCATAATAACTAATGTGATCCCTATTATAAGCTGTGGTCGTTGTCAATTGATGACGCTTGAAAAACTTCTTGTACCAACCAGAAACCTCCGTTGAACTGAACTGTTGCGGGCTTTCGTTTTCCAATGATTCATCCAAAATGAATCCTCCTCTCGTGGATTGATGGAGAATTTGGGTGCCCCAATTCGAATCTTTGGCTCTCAGGTCGGTGTAGCTCGCTGTTAAAGAAGGAGAGAGATAGTTCCCCATTCCAAGATCCACAAATCCTCGATACAGCCTTTGCATGGGCTCTTCGAGCTTCAACCTTTTGGGCTTTTCCCTTTCCCATGTGGGATTCACGTTCATGCGAACGGGCATCAAAGAATATTCGAATGCCGGTTTATCCAGGTTTAAATCAGCAGGACGGGGCCAAATCATTTGTTTATGGGCATCCCTTAAGGATACGTCTCGCACCCCTGTGAAAGTGACATCCAGATCCAAGGTGTCACTTGAACTAAACGCTGCAGTGGCGTCATGGACGCTGCAGAGGAGCATGCCAATGGCCAGTGTATAAAGTCGTTTTTGAAATCGGCCCATGATCATTCGTTGATGTCGAGGTTATTTGGTATAGAATCTGAGGCATTTATGGGTGCCAATTCCGCCATTTCCAATCGATTGATGGTTTCTAATTTTATTCGGGCTTGTTCCAGAATTTCTTCTTTTTGGACAAATTCAAGAATGCTTTCTGCGGTTGCTCTCGCTTGAAACCAGTCCTTTAAGCTGATGTAAGTATCGATGAGCAATAGAAAACCTTGATGTTGCCATTTTTGTTGATTGCCGTGATCATTAATCAGTTTGAAAATGGCTTGCTCTGTTGATGAGTAATCGCCCTGCTGGAAAAGAATTTGGCAAATCAGAAACTGGCTTTCAGCACTATTTTGACCTCCCATGGAAGCCGTTTGTTCAAGGTCTGGCAAGGCCTGTTCAAATTCCCTTTGATCAAATAAAATTTTCCCTCTCCAAAACGTGGCTTTTTGTCCAATATCCTCCGGAGTCTCCGGTGCAGCGAGCACTTCATTCGCATAGCTCAGAGCAGCATCAAATTCTTCTAAAACATAATGGCACCGCATCAATCCAATTTGAGCTTCTAGCTTGGAGGATTTTGAAGCGTGAAGTTTTTCAAGTGTTTGATAATGGAGTTTTGCCCCGGGATAATCTTTTGCGTTCCAAGCAATGGTAGCAGCACCAATAGCAGCTTGTTCACTGAAATCGGTTGTGGGCCCAGCCAACACCGTCTCAAACGATTGGCGTGCAAGTTCCTGTTGATCAATGTCATATGCACAGCTTCCCAAGAAAAAATGGGCCTCAATCCAGTATGGGCTATTGGGATATTGTCTCGTGAATTCAGAGAGACGCAAGACCGCTTTTTCGCAATTCCTGTCGAGTGCCAATTCCCTGGAGGCGAGAAATAGTCGTTCCTCAATTTCATCCTTGTTCAATCCCACTCCAGAAGGCAAATCGTCCAATAAATTTCGATCAATTAACAAGGGTTCAACGACATTGTAGGCGTCGCTTGCGATTGGATCGTTCGGATATTGGGTGCGGATGATCTCCCAATATTGCAATGCTTGTTCTGCTTGGTCATTTTTCATAGCGATTAAGCAGAGGTCTACCAGAGCCAATTTGCTCATAATGGATTCTGGGAAATCGTTGCGAAGCGATTCCAAATGAATCAATGCCTCATCCAATTGGACCAATGAAATATGGGTGCGTGCAGCCTGATACTTTGCTTGAGGCACATAGGTTGATTGTGGATGCTTCTCAATGATGGAAGCCAATTCCAAAAGTTGATCTTGAGGTTGATTCAAGGACAGAAAACATTCACTTCGTTGATATCGGGCGTAATCAATCTCTTGATTACCCGCTTGAATAATTTCTTGATAATAATCGGCTGCAGAATCGAATTCTTTGTTTGCAAAATAACAGTCAGCGATGCGAAGCTTCGTGTCGAGAATTTTAGAACCCTCTGATATTTTTGTTGTTTTCAGAAAGCTTCGAAACGCACTGAGCGCGTCGATGTATTTGGAACGCTTGAATAAAGCGTATCCTCTTGCGTACATCGCATCTGCATAATGTGTGCTTTTGAATGACCCCGGAGCTGACTCGAATTGAGCATACAGGGAGGTGGCGGCTGTGTAATCCTTCATCAAATAGCTCGCTTCGCCTTCCCAGAAAATCGATTCTGCCGATAGGATGGAATTGATGGGGTACGTTCTGGATTTTTGGAAAAACGATTGGGCTTCTTGATACTTCCCCGTGCGGAAAAGTTCAACTCCCTGATTGAATGCTACGAGTTGATAAGCCTTCTTGACATCGGGGGTTTTGGCATCAATTCTTTCAAGTGCCAGCATAGCCCGATCATAATCTTTTGAGGACATGTAGACTTCCAACAAAAATCCGTTGGCCTCATCTTTCTTCCTCGAATTTGGGTACGTCTCTAAGTACTTTTCAATTGCGATGATGGCCTCATCAAATGGATTGAATGTCAATTCATAAGCGAGTTTTGCATAATTGTATAGGGCGTCTTCTTGTATACTAGGATCGTCCTCTAAATCAGCAGCATTCTTGAATGCAAAGCGGGCTTTTTGTTTCTCTCCCAAAGCGAGAAAGCAAGAGGCTGATTGATAATGGGCGATTTGACTCCATTGATTTTGATTTCGGGTCACCAGCGCGAAACAATCCAATGCCTCTTGATAGGACCCCTGATAGAAATATGTTGAGCCCATTTGGTAAGCGAAGTCGACGGTCCGCTCCGCACGGTCAGCTTCATCATAGGCTTCTTTCAAGTATGGGAGGGCTTCTTCAAATCGTTGCCCCCTATACAGAGCGTCCCCCAACAACCGCACAATGCCTTTTCGTTGTCGATTGTTTAGGGCTACTTCCTCACCCAAAACAACAGGGGCATATTCAATAAGTCGTTCGTATTGCGAAGTTTCGTGGAGGAGTTGAGCGATGTAAATCGGAACGATATCCTTCAGTTCTTCTGCATCCTGCAATGATTCGAATCCTTCAAGCGCGACTTGTGGTTGTCCGAATAGGTAGGATATATGACTGAAATAGTAAAGGGCGGGCTCTGCATATTCCGCGATTTTCTCTTTCGATTCCATGACAGCAAACAAATCCAGCCGCGCTTTTTCGAATTCTTCCAATTCAAAATATGCATGGCCTCTCTTGAATTGCCACTGGAGCTTTTGCTCTGGCGTCATTTTCAACGTGTTCAGCTGGTCCAAAGCAGTTGCAGCGGCTTTCCATTTACCAGTTCTGTACAAATGATTGCCATAATCCCATTCAATTTCCCAAGAAAGGGGGCTTTCGGGAAAAGTTTCCAAGAACGATTGAACCCGCTGTTGGGCATCGGGATGATGCAGCTCAATTGCACATCGCGCTGATCGGTATGCCGCTGTGGCAAGTTTGTCCGAAGATTCGTCCGGATGCTTGTCAATCCAATGATCATAGGCCTGCAGTGCAGCGCTGAATTTTTGATGTTCCCAGTATTGATGTGCGCGATCAAAGTCGTCATCGGTTTGGAACTGGCCAAGCAGGTGGGATTCTGCCCCAACGACCAGCGTCAACACCAAAAAAATAAGGGTAGGAGATGGCCTTAACAACGTCTGTTTCATTTCTCTCGAAATTACCGTTTAGAGCAAAGAATTGATTTCACCATTGGTGAAGTTCTCAACGGTGGCTTGTGCCTTTTTGAGGTGGTTTTTCCCGCCAAAAAAGCCTAACTCCTCTGCAAATTGATCTGAACCCTTCTTAGGAATCTTGATGCTTTTTAAGGACACCATCTGGCACATCCGCGATGAGTATTCCACTGGCCTCGATGATGAATTGAATCAGGACGTCATTCATCTCTTGAATTTTGCCACTTGTTTCGGTGCCATTGGAATCAAGGAGCAACTCCTTGTGAAGCTCAGCTGACAACGTGTCCATATGTGCTCGTCCTTGTATGAGAGCCGTTAATCCTTCAAGGCTGTCCTTAGGGATGAAGAACTCGTGTTGTTTCATGAACACTTGAACGGTATCGCCATTTTCCTCACTGACGATCATCCAGCATCCGAGTTTTCCGCAGCTTTCAATGATTTCCCCTAAAAACAGTCCAGATGCATCTTCATATGCTGCCAATCGATTTTTTCCTTCTTGCATCGAAATCAGGGGTTGATTTACATCGATGCTATCTCCAAAAGAACTCCAGTGATCCCGGGGAATTCCATGAATGGTATCCTCTTCATTGAAACAACTCAACAAAATGCAGAAGCAGGATGCGGCGAATAATTGCAGGGACCGGAAGTTCATGGATAACTTGAGAATTTTCGGTTGATGAAGTTAGTTGCTCTTCTGAACGTCAAATTCGGTCCTTCTATTTTGCGCGCGTCCTTCAGGCGTTGAATTTGTAGCCAATGGCTTGGTGTCGCCGTATCCTTCTGATACAATGAATGCAGGTGGAATGCCATGTTCAATTAAAACAGCTGCCACCGCATTTGCGCGATTTTCTGACAAAATCTGATTCTCACTTTTATTTCCTTGGCTGTCAGTATGGCCCATGACCTTGATCGTGTAATTCCCTTTACGGTTCAAAAATTCGGCAAATTCTGCGAGCATGAGCTGGCTGGTTCGGCTCACTTGGTATGAATTGGTTTCGAATTGGATTTCACCGATTTCAAAAGGCTTCTCATCTTTTTCATCGAAACTGCTTATGGACGCTTGAAAGCGGTTCTTTGGGGTATCAGAGTTTCGGTCATGAATGATTTGACTTTCAAATGAAAACCCATCGCCTTCAGCAACCAGCAAGACGTCTTCGTTCATTCCGGTTTCAACGACTGATGCGAAGTGTCCGTCCAACCGGTCTATTTCAATTTCTTGAACGCGTTTCGACTGTGCATACTTCAAGTAGAGACGGGTGGGTTGATGGAGGCTATCGCCGATGGAACCTGCGTTGCCGGTCAAAATAAAAACCTCTTTTGGTTTCATTTCTTCGGGTACAGGAAAGGAGATGATGTCGAGACCTTTCGTCCCTGCACGATTGCTCGAGAAAAATGCTTCGGTTCCATTTGCACTCACAACGAGTCCGTGCTCGTTGCCCGAGGTATTGATTGGAGCACCAAAATTCGTTGGTGCTTCCCAATTGCCGTTTTCATCCCGACGGCTCATCCAAATGTCATAGCCGCCGCCACCGGGCTTGCGATCGCTCGCGAAATACATGGTTTTACCGTCCGGGTGCAAAAAGGGGGCTTTGTCATGGGCTTGTGAGTTAATTGGGGCGGGCAGGAGGGTCGGGTTACTCCAGCCACCATCGGCCTTCCTAAGCGAAACCCATATATCCATGGACGGGTTGCCGTTTTCATCGCGAATGGATTCCCCATTGATTCGCGCAAAATACAACTCCTTGCCGTCTGGACTCAAGGCCGGTTGGGCTTCCCAACCATCCGGCGAATTGATGTTTTCAACGAGCGTCAATGGTCCCCAAGCATATTTTTCAATGGCATTCTGCGCGTCTTCATTGACGGTGTATTTCGTTGAATAAATGTCAATGTTCCGGTCGTTCATTGGGTTTGGGTTGATCGCAGCAATGAACATCTCTCGATTATCAATGGAAATGGTGGCGCCACCGTATCGATTTCCCGTGTTAAAAGGAGACTCCATTGGCATTCCCGCTGTAAAATCTGTTGAGTCGCGAAGTGAAACCCGGAAAATTTCTGATTCTGTGGTGACTATATCGCCTTTGTTTTTGATAAGCTCTTTTCTGGTGAAAAAAAGCATCGAACCATCCGGCGATAAGGCGGGAAGAAATTCATCGTCGCTTGAACTCAATTCACTGATGGGGACGGGTATGAATGAATCCTGGTGTTTCCAAAATGCCAATTCGAATTCGATCTTCTCAACCACTGAACGGACTTCTTCTATGCGCTTGTCTCGCCTTGAACCGAATGATTCATCGAAATCCGATTCAAAATCCAAGTACTGTTCAAAGTGAATGAGGGCTTTCTCTTGATTTTTTTTAGCAAGTGCCAAGACTCCAAGTGCATACCATGCATCATCCCGGTAATTCGGACAACGATCCGCCAACTCCAATAACGCTTCCTCGGCCTCTGAGGCATCTCCTTTTCCCGACCGGTAATTCCAAAACTCCAACATCCCAAGCTGAAATAAGCATTCGAAACAATCTTCATCAGTCGCCCAAGCTTCCCTCAAAAATTCTATTCGTTGTTCGACGTCATATTTCGAGGAACGCATGCCTTTTTCCAGTGCTTTCGCCGCTTTTTCGCTTGGGTCGGAATGGCAGATATTTTCTTCGTCGAGTTCCTCTTGCGCATAACTTGTGCCAGCCAAGCTGAGGAAGAAGAGCACAGCCGTTAAGCTTAGAATTAAGCGATTCATACCGGTGGGAATCGACCTCCCAATCATGCGTTTGATTCGGTGGTTTGTAATTCGTTTTCCGATGCTGCGATGATGGAAGAGACGGCACCATCACCGGTAACGTTGACCACGGTTCGACACATATCAAGAATTCGGTCAATGGGAAAAATTAGGGCGATCCAAGCTGGGTTTAGTCCAACGCTTTCCAAGACGATGATCATCAACACCAATCCTGCAGATGGAACCGCAGCCGCGCCTATGGACGCCAATGTCGCGGTGAGGACGATGACCGCTTGTTGAGATAAAGCGAGGTCGACCATGTGGAATTGGGCCAAAGCGACCACAGCAATTGCCTGATACATGCTGGTTCCGTCCATGTTAACGGTTGCGCCAATTGGCAACACGAAAGAGGAAGTTCGAGCGCTGACCCCAAGTTCTTCATGGACGCATTTCATCGTAACCGGCAACGTGGCAACCGAACTGGAAGTGGAAAAAGCAGTGAGCTGAGCTGATCGCATGCCGGATTGAAACCGTCTCCAACCCATTTTTTTGACAGTTATGGAAACCAACGCTGGATAAAAGAGAAAGACCATGAATGCCAATCCCAGGATAACCACCAAGCCATATCGCAATAGAAAGCTCAGCAACTGCTGAAGCATTTCAGGGTCCGAACCTGCCGCTTTCACAATTTGTCCAGCCATCAAAGTGAAAACGAAAAAGGGCATCGCTTTCATAACCACCCATACCATTTGTATGAACACTTCATTCAAGGAGTCTATGGCTGTGGTCAATGGCCGTTTTTTTTCATCCGGTAATCCTACGACGACGACACCGAAGAAAATTGCGAAGAAAATGATTTGAAGCATGCTCATGTTAACCAATGAGCCGAAGATGTTTTTAGGAATGACGTCAACCAGCGGTTGAAGCGGACCAGACTTTTTCGTTGTCGATGCCTTCTCCAGCTTGTCTTTGACCCATTCACTGGAGGCTACTTGTTCTGAACGCACTGAAGCGACTGTTTCTGCGTTGGCAGGATCATCGATCATTCGCATTTCATCCAGCGCCTGCACACCTGATGCATCTCGCCACAATTCATATCGAATGCGATTGGTCTCCAGTAATTCCGGGTCGGCACCAGCTCCAGGTTGAAAAATATTCACCAGCAACAAGCCAATGATGACTGCCGCCATGGTCGTTCCGATGTAGGTCAGCAGGGTTTTGATTCCCATACGACCCAGTTTCTTGATGTTTCCCAGGCTGGTAACCCCACTGATGATGCTGAATAGCACCAAAGGGACTGCGATTAATTTGAGTAGATTGATGAATATGTCACCGAATGGTTGAATGTAGTTCAGTGTAAAATCATTCCAGCCCAAAGTCACGCTCAACCAAGCATAAACGACTCCAAGCAGCAGTCCAATGATGACTTGCCAGTGTAACGCCAATCCCTTCATGCCTCTAATGTAAGGTTTGAGGGGACAAAAAAAAGTCTAGACTAGCGGCGAGCTGGCTCGGTTTATCAACCAATGATCTACCAAAACCAACAAAGCCATGGCTTCAACCAACGGAACGGCTCTGGGCAAAACACAAGGGTCATGTCGACCTTTTCCTTCAATCACGACAAGATTTCCCGCGGCGTCAATGCTCTCTTGAGGTTTCATCAATGTGGAAACGGGTTTGAATCCGATCCGGAGAACAAGTTCTTCACCGGAGGTTATTCCACCTTGGATACCACCACTGTGGTTCGTTTCGGTTCGAGGCAATCCGTTTTTGTCGACCGTCCAACGATCATTGTGTTTGGACCCGTTCATGTAGGTGCCGGCTATGCCCGAACCAATTTCCATGCTTTTCACAGCAGGAAGACTCCACATGGCCTTGGCGAGATTCGCTTGAAATTTTTCAAAGACCGGTTCGCCTAGGCCAACGGGAATTCCCTGTCCAACCAAAACAATGGCTCCACCCACGGTATCTCCTTCCGTTCGAGCATGTTCAATGCGCTCTTGCATAGCAGCAGCGGTTGCATGGTCTGGACATCGCGTAGGGTGGCCATCGATTATTTCAGGATCAACATATTTTGGTCCATATGGAACTGCGATGTCTTGGACGCGCTCGACATAGGCTGATAGCCGAATGCCATTGTGTTCCAATATTTGCCGCGCGACAGCCCCAGCGACGACCCTGCACGCCGTCTCCCTAGCGGATGATCTTCCTCCACCTCGATGGTCACGGATGCCATATTTTTTTTGATACGTATAGTCCGCATGTGATGGCCGAAATGCACGAGCTAAGTGGTCGTAGTCGTCAGGGTTTTGATCTTTGTTTCGAATTAAAAATCCCAACGGTGCGCCGGTTGTTTGTCCATTGTAAAGGCCGCTTAACCATTCGACTTGATCTGACTCATCACGTTGTGTTGTAAGCGCAGATTGGCCTGGGCGCCTTCGATTGACTTCATTTTGAACACGTGCTAAATCAAGTTTAAGACCAGCAGGACAACCATCAACTATACCGCCGATTGCTGGTCCATGTGATTCGCCAAAAGTCGTCAATTGAAAAACGCGTCCAAATGAATTGCCTGACATGGTACAAATTTACGGAACCGGCTCAGGGATTGCTACCTTGCGGGCATGCGAACCCTTTTCAAAAACATCAAAAGCTTGGTTGGTGCCTATGACCATCCTCCTGAGCGACTTTTTGGTAGTGAGATGAAGTCCTTCGCTTGCCTCGATAACGCATGGTTGGCAGTAGAAGAAGGCGTAATTGTTGATTTTGGTAGCATGAATTCCTTTCCAGGAATTGCCGATTGGGGTGGATTGGAAATCGTAGATTGTGATGGCCGATATGTACTTCCAGCTTGGTGTGATAGCCATACCCATATGGTTTTTGCTGCGCCAAGGTCTGATGAGTTTCTAAGTCGAATTCAAGGAAAGACCTATCAAGAAATAGCTGAGGCTGGTGGCGGTATTTTGAATTCTGCTTTGGCCTTACAATCCATGTCCGAGGATGCTTTATTTGAGGATGCAATGCAACGACTTCAAGTTGCAATTGGGTTCGGGACTGGAGCCATAGAAATCAAGAGTGGATATGGCTTGACTCAGGAAGCAGAGTTAAAAATGCTTCGGGTGATAGCCCGAATAAAAGCATCTGCATCCATCCCAGTGAGGAGCACTTTTTTGGCCTGTCATGCAGTTCCGTCGGGAAATTGGACCTCAGAAAGTTGGACACGTCATATGATCGAAGATGTATTGCCCATTGTCAAAGATCTTAATTTGGCAGACTACGTCGATGCATTTTGTGAAGAAGGCTACTTCGATGTAGGAGCGGTTCAATCCTTGATTTTGGCTGCTCGGAAATTGGAACTGCCCGCAAAAATTCATGTAAATCAATTTACAGCATTGTCCGGGGTGAAAATGTGCGTTGAAGCAGGTGCCATTTCGGTAGATCATTTGGAAGAATTGACCAACGAGGATGTCGAGGCGTTAAGGCGCTCAAATGAAGATTCAAAAAAAGGAACCATCGCATGCGCTTTGCCTGGCTGTTCCTATTTTCTGGGAATTCCCTACACGCCAGTTCGCCAATTGATGAAAGCCGATGTTCCCATTGCCTTAGCGAGTGATTTCAATCCCGGGTCAGCACCATCTTCCAACATGAGCCGTGTGGTTCAATTGGGAATATTGAAAATGAAGATGTTGCCATTGGAGTCCATAGCGGCAGCGACCATCAACGGTGCAGCAGCGATGGGGCTGTCGGATCGGGCGGGGGTCATTTCTAGAGGCCGCGCTGCCAATTTGCTATTGACTCGCCCGATGGAAGGATTGGAGTCAATCGCTTATGATTTTGGTGAAGAGCCGGTTGAAAAGGTGTTCATTGATGGAGTCGAACATCGCTCGTAAAAAAGGCATCTGACCCTATTTTCGGAGGAAATAAATTTTGTGGACATGCAAAAATTGGTAGAATGTGTACCAAACATTTCGGAAGGGAGAAATGAATCGATTATTCGTGCTGTTGCCGATGTCGTTGAGACCGTAGAAAATGTTCGATTGCTTGATGTCGATCCAGGAAAATCAACAAATAGAACGGTCATCACCTTTGTGGGTCCACCTGAACAAATTGGTGAGGCTGCTTTTCGTTTGATAAAAAAAGCTTCCGAACTCATCGACATGCGAAAGCATCGTGGTGAGCATCCCCGGATGGGAGCGACCGATGTTTGTCCGTTTGTGCCAGTGAGTGGTGTAACAATGGAAGAATGCACGGCAATTGCTCATGCGCTCGGCGAGCGCGTTGGAAATGAATTGGGGATTCCAGGTTATTTCTATGAAGAGGCTGCCAAACGCCCAGAACGAAAAAATTTGGCTTATTGCCGGAAGGGTCAATATGAAGGGTTAGCGAAAATAGAAACACAAGAAGGCGCACCAGATTTCGGCCCATCTCAATGGAATGACTTCACCAAACGATCGGGTGCTACGGCTATTGGTGCTCGGGATTTTCTCATTGCCTACAACATCAACTTGAACACGACCAGCTCACGAAGAGCGAACGCGATTGCTTTTGATATAAGGGAATCGGGACGGGTAAAGCGTGAAGGTGGCGCAGGCAGTCCAATTGTGAAGGATTCCGCAGGAGAGCCCATTCGTATCCCCGGATCGTTGAAGGCTGTCAAAGGCATTGGTTGGTACATCGAAGAATATGGCATTGCACAATTGTCATTGAATTTGACAGATATCAAGGTTACTCCCGTGCACATTGCTTTTGATGAGGCCTGTGCAAAGGCGCAAGCTCGTGGCATACGTGTTACAGGGTCTGAACTCGTTGGATTGCTCCCGCTTCGCGTGCTGACCGATGCGGCAGATTACTTTTTAAGAAAACAATCACGGAGCCTGGGAATTGGGGTTATGGAAAAGGTGAAGATCGCGGTGAAGTCATTGGGGCTGGATGACTTAGCTCCGTTTGATCCAAACAAACGAGTCATCGAATTCTTGATCTCGGAGCCAGGCCAAACGCCATTGCTCGATATGAAATTGAGCGAATTTGCGGAAGAAACAGCTTCTGAAAGTCCAGCGCCAGGGGGAGGTTCGGTAGCAGCTTACTCGGCAACGATGGGCATTGCACTTGCCACCATGGTTGCGAACCTTTCAGCTCATAAGCGGGGTTGGGATGATCGCTGGGAGGAATTTAGTCAATTTGCTGAAAGGGGCATGATGTTGCAGAATCAGCTGGCGTTGCTTGTTGATGCGGACACAGCTGCCTTTAATGCCATAATGGAAGCGTACGGGTTGCCTAAATCCAATGAAGAACAAAAGTCAAAGCGGTCCGAAGCGATTCAATTGGCCACTAGAAATGCAATTGATGTCCCCATGCAGGTCGCGCGACTGGCATTGGAATCCATGAAGGTGGCAAGTGAAATGGCGAAAAAAGGGAATCCAAACTCCATCACCGATGCAGGGGTAGGTGCCATGGCCATCCGAACTGGAGTGAAAGGAGCCGTTTTGAATGCACGAGTGAATTTACAAGATTTGAAGGATGCTGAATATGTCCAAAGAATTCAAGCGGAATGCATTGATTTGGTGGAACAAGTGGAAGCATTGGAGCTCGAAGTTTTGGCCCAGGTCGATCGGATTTTGAATGGCGCGTCTTGAACCAATTCTAACTTTGATTTACAAGCGCTAAACACCTTGGATGAATCACTTTTACAAAACAAAAGGCCCGTATAAACGGGCCTTTATTGGTTTTGTTAAGTGAGCTTCGTCGCTGTTATTTTGCAGAAACGTTTCTACGTTCCTTAATGCGCGCTGCTTTACCAGTTAGTTCTCGGAGGTAATAGATTCGTGCTCGACGTACCTTTCCTCGTTTGTTTACCTCAATGCCATCAATGAAAGGCGACGCTACAGGGAACACGCGTTCGACACCTACACCTGAAGCCATTTTTCGAACGGTAAAAGTTTCGGTATTTCCAGATCCACGACGTTGGATTACAACGCCTTGGAATTTTTGGAGGCGCTCTTTGTTTCCTTCTCGGATTTTAATCGTTACGGTGATGGTGTCTCCAGCTCGGAAGTCCGGCCATTGTGGAGTTTCAACCAACTTGTTCGCGATGTCCTGAATGCGGTCCATAATTCAATGCTATTTGTACTCCCGTGAATTGGGGTGCAATATTACGAAGAATCCGGATACGATTGGTCCTCTTTGTCATGAATCTTTTTCGAATAAATCTGGACGCTTTGATTTTGTGCGCTCAATGGCCTGCTGTTCCATCCAATTTTGAATGGCTGCGTGGTCTCCAGAACGAAGAATTTCGGGCACTTCCCATCCATTGTAATTGGCTGGTCGCGTGTAAACTGGTGGAGCCAACAATTGATCTTGAAAGCTGTCTGTCAATGCACTTTGTTCGTCTCCAATTGCACCTGGTAGCAAGCGAACGATTGCATCGGTTAGGACAGCAGCGGCCAATTCGCCACCGGATAACACATAATCTCCAATAGAAAGCTCCATGGTGATGACGTGATCGCGCAATCGCTGGTCAATTCCTTTGTAGTGACCACAAACCATTAGGAGATTGTTGGCTAAAGAAAGTTGGTTGACGCGGCCTTGTTTGAGGGTTTCCCCATCTGGAGTGAGGTAAATGATTTCGTCGTAAGAGCGCTCACTTCTCAATTCATTGATGGCGTCTAAGATGGGTTGAATGGTCATGACCATGCCAGGGATTCCCCCAAATGGCTCGTCATCGACTTTTTTGTGCTTATCCGTGCTCCATTTCCGGATATCATGAACATGGATTTCTACAACCTCATTGTCTTGGGCTCGTTGTACGATGCTATCTGACAGCGGGCTTTTCAATAGCTTGGGTACGACGGTGAGGATATCGATGCGCATGTTCAAGATTCGAATGATCAAAAGTAACCAAGTCCAGCATAAGGTTGCGATTCAAGGGTCGTACATCTGCGGTTCTCGAAGTCGGGAACTACATTTGTATTAGAGATAGTTCTGATGAAGGATAGAAAAGAGTACAGTGCGGTAGTCAGCCACCCATTTCATGTGTTCAACGGTATTTTTCTGACGTTGCCATTGGATGGCATTCGCCAAACAGGATTGAGGGTTCCGTTGTTGCAAGAAGCTTGTGACGAAGGATTGGAATCTTCAAAAACGCCACAGGAAATTTTGGCTGGCTTTTTCAAGTCACAAGGGCTAAAGACCATACAGGAGCAAGCAGACTTGCTTTTCAGAATCATCCAATATGTGGAGAGACAAGTCGTACTTGTTGATGCATTGGAGGATGCGCGATATGCGCAATTGAATGATCTTGGCGGTGCAGAATCTCTTCAGAGTTTTATGCAAAGAATTCGCCGACATCGGAAAGACCAAGAATTGAAATCCTTATTAGGTGAATATGCAGTTCGGGTTGTATTGACGGCGCATCCCACCCAGTTTTATCCAGGAAATGCACTTGCCATAATCACCGACTTGGCTAAGGCAATGGAAGAGAATGATTTGGTGAGTATTCGAAAGCTATTGCACCAGCTGGGATTGACGCCGTTTTTTCAATCAGAACCACCAACACCATTCGATGAAGCCGTAAGGCAAACCTGGTATCTTGAAAATGTATTTTACCATGCGGCGCCGGAACTTTACGGTCGCATGGCTCAAACATTGGATGATGCTGCGGGTGCTTCGCTGAATGAATCCTTGATTGGAATTGGATTCTGGCCTGGTGGGGATCGAGATGGAAATCCTTTTGTGGATGCGAAGACAACATGGGATGTTGCAGAACGATTAAGGTTGACTTTGCTTCGATGCTATCGTCGTGAGATTCGCGATTTACGAAGAAGAATCACATTTAAGCATGTTTCTTCGCGTTTGGATCGATTGCAGGATCGGATTGAGTATGCCATGTTGCATCCGGATAAAGGCTCTTTATCGGTTTCTGAATTGAATCGTGAATTAGGCGAAGTAGCTGATTGGGTTGCGGCTCATTCGAATTCGCTTTTCATTGAAAAGATTCGTGGTTTTCAGTTCAAGCTTCGGTTGTTTGGGTTGCATTTTGCGAGCCTCGATATTCGTCAGGATAGCAGAGTCATTCAAAGTGCACTCGATAGCGCATTGGATATGGTTGGGGAAGATGTTGAGGAGTTTCGGTCTTTATCACAGGATCAACAAGTGGACCTTTTGCTTTCAAAAAATTGGACTGCGGACCTTGGATCATTGCTTGAAGAGCGCCATCAAGACATCCTTGAATCGTTGCGCATCATGGCCAAAATTCAAGCTTCGAATGGTCCACGATCGTGTCATCGATTCATCATTAGCAACTGCAGAGGAATCGCTGACGTTGCAGCGGTCATTGCCTTGGCAAGAATGGCAGGGGTATGGAAGCAAATGGAATTGGATATCGTTCCCTTGTTTGAGACCATTGACGACTTATCTCGTTGTGAAGAGGAGGTTAAGAAACTCTATTCCAATGCCCTCTACCTTGAACACCTCAAAGCTCGCAGAAATCGTCAAACCGTGATGCTCGGGTTTTCAGACGGCACCAAAGATGGAGGGTACCTGCAAGCCAATTGGTCCATCTATGAGGCAAAAAGGAGATTATCCAAACTTTCGAGAGAATCGGGTGTCACCATCTTGTTTTTTGATGGAAGAGGGGGGCCACCCGCTCGAGGAGGTGGGAATACACACCGTTTCTATGCGTCACTTGGATCAGACATAGAGAACACTGAAATCCAAACGACCATCCAAGGTCAAACGATCAGTTCAAATTATGGCATTCCGAAGTCGGCTGGTTTTAATCTGGAATTGCTCTTGACGGCAGGTTTACAAAATCGAATTTTTGAAGACCCTCAGACTCAGATTGACAAGCAGCAGCGAGAATTGATCGAAGAGCTTGGCTCACAATCATTTGAACATTACAAAAAGCTCAAGTCGCATCCCCAATTCATGAATTATTTGACGCGCTGGGGCACTTTGAAATATTATGGGGAAACGAACATTGGAAGTCGACCTACAAGTCGGGCGAAAGATGGACCATTGAGGTTTGAGGATTTGCGTGCGATCCCATTTGTCGGGTCATGGACGCAATTGAAACAAAATGTCCCGGGTTTCTTTGGTTTGGGTTCAGCGTTGGAGTGGCTAAATGAAAGTGGCCGAATTGAGGAGGCCTGCGCGCTCTATGCTGAAAATGCATTTTTCAGAGCTTTGGTTGAAAACAGCATGCAAAGCATGATGAAGAGTGATTTCAGACTCACGGCGCATCTTCAAGGAGATTTAGAGTTTGGTGATATTTGGAATGTGATACGTGAGGAGTATGAACGCACCAAGAAATGGGTTTTGCATATCTCCGGTCAGTCCATCTTGATGGAGCGGAACCCGCACATTCGAGAAAGCATTGCATTACGCGATGATATCATTCGGCCGCTTTTGGTGATTCAACATTTTGCGCTGGGAGAATTGGATTCCAATCAAGCGGAAAGCGGCTGGGATCAAAAGGTTTTGAAGCGACTGGTGATACGTTCCATGTTTGGAATCATCAACGCAAGCCGCAATGCGGTTTAAAATTTGGAATAAAAAAAGCGACCTCTTCTGAGGTCGCTTTTCGAATGCATCTTAGACGTTGAAGAAAGCATTAGCGCAATCCTGAAACCAAATCCATTTCTTCAATTAGGTTATTGGCACCAGCGAATTTGTCAAGAATCCACATGACATATCGAATGTCCACAGAAATGGTGCGTTGCAGTTCCGTTTCAAAAGCGATATCACCACTCATGGCTTCCCAGTTTCCATCGAATGCGCAGCCAATTAAATCTCCATTTGCATCCAATACGGGAGAACCAGAATTGCCTCCAGTGATGTCGGTTCCATGGATGAAGCACACGACCAATTCACCGGATTCATCGGCATAATTTCCAAAATCGCGGTTCCGAATCAGCTCATCCAGTGCATCTGGCACAAAAAATTCAGGATTTGAATTGTCTTTCTTCTCCAATACTCCGTCTGCTGTAGTAATAAAATCGAATTCAACAGAGTTCGCTGAATAGGGTGCTACTTGACCATATGTTAAACGCATGGTGGAGTTAGCATCTGGAGCAATCATTCTATGTGAATCCATTTCCCTGATCCCTTTCACGAACAAACGATAACCCCGATTGAATTTATCTTCTGCAGGATCTGTCATGGCCGCGAAATACGTTTGAATCGCACTTTGTCCAACTTGAATCGCAAGATCAGCTTCAAGAGCCTTTTGACTTGGATTCGCGATGAAGGCTGCGCATCGATCGGCATCAACCAAAAAGCTCTTGGCATACATCTTTTTCGCAAATCGATCGAAATCGTCTTTGTGTTTTTTCTTGACTATTGAAAAGAACGAAGGGTGATAAATAGGATCAATGTCATCACGGAACTTCGTCATGAGATTTACGAATAAGTCACGGTCGGTGGCTTGGTCGTATTCTCGGAAATGGCTGTCTGCAAATGCATTCATCCTTGCCTTTGTTGCTTCAACTTCAGCTGGATCATCGCTGAATAAGCCTGCAGCCATCCGATAAAAGCGAAACGCGAACAATGAAATATCGCACCCAATAAGTCCTGCTTCGAGCGCATAAACTTTGCCTTTGACACTAACGTCGGTGTCGTCGTAGTAGGATTCAATCAACTCAAGTGCTTCCCCATATTCATTTTGTCGCTCCTCGCTGGCATTGACCCAATTTTCAAACCTGTCTTCAAGAATTTCTTTTTCTTCTTTGACATTTAATTTCTCTAATCCAGTCGATTGTCCGATGTAGTATTTCCAGTAATTCGCGGTTTGTGCATACTTGGCCGCGTATTGGATGCGAACGGCAGGGTCAGCATCCATGTGTTTCTTCATGGTTTTTAGCTTCAAATCCCGCACATCGACAACGGAAGGATTGTACAAGCTGAGTGCCTGATCGATGCCCCAGCTTGTTAAGAATCGGTCTGTGCTTCCAGGATACCCCATGACCATGGTGAAATCACCCTCTGAAACGCCATCCATTGAAATTCGAAGGTGTCGTTTTGGTTGGTAAGGAACATTGCTGTCGCTGTAATCAGCAGGTTCATTACTGGCATCGGCGTAAATACGAAGCATGGAAAAGTCTCCAGTGTGTCGAGGCCACATCCAATTATCTGTGTCTCCGCCGTATTTCCCAACGCTTTCTGGTGGAGCCGCTACGAGTCGAATGTCTCGATAGGTCTTGTATTCAAAGAGGTAAAACTCGTTGTTGTAGTAGAAACTTTTTACTTCGAGTTCCTTGTCCCCATCGGGGTTCATTTCTTCCATAAGGGCTTTTCGCGCACTGGCAATTGCTTCGTCGCGCTCCTCCTCAGAAAGATTCATATCGATGCCATCGAGAATTCGATCGGTGACGTCGTCAATTCGAACCAAGAAACTGATTACAAAATCATTGATGTGCATTTCTTGCCCCAATTCTTTTGCAAAGAATCCATCGGTTAAGTAGTCATTCTCCGTGGAGCTAAAGCCTTGAATTGCATCATAAGCACAATGGTGATTGGTCAGTACTAAACCTTGAGAGGAAATGACTTCTCCTGTACAAGAACCGCCATTCAATCGAACGACAGCATCTTTTAAGCTAGCGTTGTTGATGTCGTAAATTTCTTCTGCTGTAAGGTTGAGTCCCATGCCGTTCATTTCGGCCATGGTGATGCGATTGAGCATGCTGACCAGCCACATGCCTTCATCGGCACGCGTGCTGAAATTCATTGACAAAAAGCCAACAATCAGCGTGAATGTCATCAGTTTTTTCATGAATAAGAAGATTTATTTGGTTTCAATGGGTTGCCAATTTAAGGATTCCATGCCCTTGTCAAGGACATCGTACAACCGGTCCAAATCGGGTCCTTTGTAGCGATTGATTATGGATTTGCCTTGAATGGTGGTTTTTGTGCTTGGAAGATCGGTGATGTGCTCGTTGTCATAGACTTCATCCAAATCATGATAACCTGTTAACTCGAGAGCAGCATGAAGTGCGTCATTCCAAGTTTTTGCATCACTCATTTCAGCGAAATACTGTCCGGGTTCAAGATGATTGAGTTTTCCCTCTAGGAAGGGACGTGTGATGGTCAAGTCACAATGACCATCTGGATGAAGTTCAAAGAAAAAGGCCGGACAAGGTCCAAAGCATAGGGTCTTCTCAAAAATAGCCGGCTCAAAATCTGGGGATGAGCTGGTTGTGTTCTTGTTGCTACAACCAAAAGAGGCAAGAATTATCCAGCCCAACAGTATCTGTTGCGCAAAGCTCATTTTCGGGATTTTCTTTTGGCTTTGATTTCTTTAGTCTTCGCCATTTGCTCCTTTTGCATCTGCTCAAGCCGTTCTTGGAAACCAGATTTTTTCTTTGGTTTTGCCTTATTGGCTTCAATTTTCTCTCGAATCTTATCCTCATCGATCAAAAATTGCTTGATCACGACCATTTGTCCCATGCTGATGACGTTGGCTGTCAAGTAATACAAGCTCAATCCTGAAGCAAATTGATTGAAGAAAAAGAGCATCATGAATGGGAAAATCTGCTGGATAACCTTCATATTGGGCATACCCGGTTGCTGAGGTTGGGGTGGCTGATTCGCCATGGTCATCCGCATGTACAAAAAGGTGCTAATGGCCATAAGGAAGGTAAATCCACTCACGTGAGCTCCATAAAAAGGAATGCTAAAAGGCAGGTCGATGATGCTGTCATAGGCTCCCAAGTCATCTGCCCACAAAAATGACTCGCCGCGCATGCCGATGTTGGATGGAAAAAACCGAAACATGGCATAAAGGATGGGCATTTGTAACAAAGCCGGTACACATCCTGCAAGCGGATTGACACCGGTTTGACGATAGAGTGCCATGGTGGCTTGTTGCTTCGCCATTGCATCGTCTTCGTGCTTCTTATTGAGTTCCTCAATTTCTGGGCGCAAAACACGCATCTTAGCCGAAGACATAAAATTCTTCCAAGTGATGGGAGAGAGGGCGAGTTTTATGATGAGCGTAATCACCAGGATAATCAGTCCTGCTGATGCCAATTTGGAAGCGAGGAAATTATAGAGCGGCAAAATAGCGTTTCGGTTCACCCAACCGAAGATCCACCAGCCATAATCGATGATGCGATCAGCCTCTGCGAGTTCAAGTGCTTCTAGTGCTGTTTGCTCGTTGGGTCCGAAATAAAATTGAAAATCATTCGTAATGATGTTTCCCGCTTGGCTGGGTTGAAAAGGTAATTCAGCCCGATAGTGCATCGTGGCTGTTGAGTCTTCCTCCGGTACAATCGTCTGTAAAGAGGCGCCGGTCAAGAAATTTCCGTCGACGTGGACCAAGGCTGAAAAGAAGTTTTGTTTGAACGCCACCCATTCCAAGGGCTCTTCCGTAATGGCCTCGTCGCTTCGGCCATCGGATAAATAATCCCTGCCGAGTCCTAGTTCTTTGTAGTAAATACTGCTGTGCTGACGCTCCCAGTCGAGGCCTTTTTCGTTTGGTATACCAGTGGCCACCCAGACCAATCTCTGGCTTTCTCCTAGTTCATTTCCAAAATTTTCGTAGGTCAAATTGGAGGAAAGTTCATGGCCTTTAATGGTGTGTTTCCATCGAATGATTTGTCCTTCATCCGAGCGACATACCAAGGTGATGGATTGTTCGGTCTGTGATTCCAATTCAAAATGCAAATCATTCAAATTGATCATACGGTTTGAACCTTGCATTTCGAACTCGATGTTCATTTCACTGCGCTCAACATCCCACAAGGCGATGTTTTGATCAGATTGGTAGCGCTGGAATTTTTTGAGTTCGCTTTCCACAGGCATTCCACCCCGATTGCTGAAACGAATCGCAGCATCTTCTGTCTCCAAGGTGTATTCGGCATCTGGACCTATTGAGGCGGTGGCGAGTGACCCAAAACGTTCAATCAGCGAAGGATCGATGGTTTGATTGGAATCAGTAGGTTCGGGAAGTTGCCTAAGTTGAGTTTGAAACGTTGCCTCCTCAGCATTTGCAATGCTGTCCAAGCGTTGCTGTTCAGCAAATTCGATTTCTGCTGCCTGAGCAGCGAGCATCTCTTCTTCTGTCGGAGCGGTATACCAGATGTATCCGATATACAACAGAACCATCAATACGATGCCAATGATTTGATTTTTATCCATAAGAACCTGCGAATTTAATAGGATACGGCTGTCGTTGCCCCTTTTAGCAGGTACAGGTTATCACCAATTTGTCTGACCTTTTCCGTTCCAAACGCCCTTAGCTTTCATGAAACCTTCAATCAGTTCGCGAACGCAACCGTGTCCTCCTTTAATCGAACTTACATAATCACAAAGTGGTAGAATGTCTGCAGCAGCGTCTGCAGGACAACAGGAAAGCCCCACATGTTGAAGGGCGAGCTTGTCTGGCATGTCATCGCCCATGTAGGCCATTGATTCCAATGGAATTCCACTACGCTGACTGAGGTCGCTGAGAACTGCAAGCTTGTCGTGGCATCCGAGATGGACTTCTTCAATGCCGAGTCCGCGCATTCGGGCTTCAACGCTGGGTTCTCGGCCTCCTGTAATGATGGCCAAGGGAATTCCTTGCTTACATGCCCACTGAACTGCAAAACCGTCTTTGGCATGCCCTTGGCGCAACATGTTGCCAGCGGCATCAATCAGAATGGTACCGTCAGTAAAGACACCGTCGTAATCAAATGCAAGCAATTGAATGTTTTTTAATTGATCCAACGGGAGCTTATTCATGGTTCTGAGTTTTGTGCATGTTTTGAATGCTGTGCGTCGCAGCCTCATAAAATTCCCTCCATGGTGAGTGAGCCTGAAGTGCCTCGAGCTGCGCAGAAATCACGGCTTGTTCTCTCCGTATTCCGGGTCCTGTTTGACGCGCTTCGGACTTTTGGTCAACTGCTCCAATGCAAGTTGCTTCAATCATGGGTACAAACCAATCCCAGTCGAGGTCGGCATCCGCAGCAAGTCGCTGTGCAATTGCAAATGCATGATTGGTAAAATTCACAGCAAACACTGCCGCAAGGTGGCCCTTCATTCGCTTTTCAGCATCGGTTGGATGAATGATAGGAGAAATAAGCTGAGCCAAAGAGGTGATGCGTTCCAATTGTACGCCATCCGATGCCGTGACGACCAAAGGAACCTTCTTAATTGCCTCAGGATCGTTGAGTTGAATGCTTTGAGCAGGCCAGATCACCCCGCCATTTTGGGGATTGGATTGGGCCCCACTAAAGTGAACGGGTGTCAATTGAGAGGGGAGCGCTTCTATGCTAGAAAAAACATATTCATCACGCACAGCCACCAGTGCAAAATCGGCCTCTACATCGATGGAAGACGGATGATTGAAGCATGGCACATCTTGGGTTGAGAAACCAGCTGGAATCTCACCCTTTCGGTTGCAGAATCCCACAATGGCGGCTCCATTCCTTTCCCATGCTTGGCCCAATGAAGTTGCGACATTCCCTGACCCAAGAAGGACGATGCGTGGACTGTAGTTATCCATTGGACTTGGATTTTTGGTCGGTTTTCCATCGAGTCCAAACAGCAAGGAAGGATCCGATCGCCATGAGGATGCACCCCAGCCACAAAATGTTGATCAGTGGAAAGATAGCTGCTTGCATGACGACAAAATCACGTCGCACGGACTCGTGTTCCCAAACCGTCATTTCCAATTGTTCTGAATTGGGATCAAAAGATTCGATTCGCATCTTGACGCCAAATGCTTCAGCTTCATACAAATCCGGAATGATGGTGCTATCCCGAACGATGTATAATGGTTCGTGCACCGCCGTCAAGGCTTTGTTTTTTAACTGAACGCAAGCTGCCACCGCAAGGTCTTTCGCTAGCAATCCTCGACTTGGTTTTTCCGCATCCGAGACAGCTCGCAGGCTGTCTATCGTCATCAATGTATGTCCAATGAGCATGCTATCTCCAACTTGCATGGTATGCGTTCGTCCTCCCATCCAACCTTCTTCATCGGTTTCTGGAGGGGTGATTCGACCCCATTTGATGTGGGTGTAAAGGTCTTTATTCAACCAATGTTTGGTGTCTGGTTCTGGAGCATTTCCCATCTGCTCATTCAATTGAATGCGTGGTTCGAGCGTGAAAAGCTTATCTCCAGGTGTGCCCGCTTTCCAATTTTTTGTGGCTTTTGCTTGCCGTTCGTTCGGAAATGGGATGAACATCCAATGCGCTTCTAAGTCATCTGCAAATTGATCAGAAGCCTGATGTCCCTCATGCGCTTCGAATACCATGCCATCGAAATAAACGACATCACCAGCCTGATACTGAATGGACTCTTTTTCAAAATAATCCATGCGGAACTTGACATGGATCCCTTCTTGGTAACGGTCTCGATAACTTACAAAATAAGGCCCCATGGCAAGCGTGTCGCCTTCCATAATGAGCAAATCTTCGCGGTTATTGAGTTCTTCATTCAACGTGCTGATGTCACCAATTTGGTTTTGAGAAATGATCCACTTTTGACTGGTGCTAATCACCGCGCCAAAAATCACCATGCCAAAGCCTACATGCGCAATGGGAGATCCCCAGGATTTCCAATTCGATTTGACGGCTCTCGCTACGTAATCCGCATTGGAGAAAACAGCAAATGCCGAAGTAAAAAGCAGCGCAATTCTCGGAATTTCCCAAGCTTCCCAATCAAAACTTCCAATCACCAATGCAGTTGATAGGGCACTGATGATGAGTGAAACGCTCAAGTTTTTGATTACGACTCGTCCTGGGGTGCTTTTGTATTTCAACCATTGTGTCAATGCCATGAGCCCCATGATTAATACGGCTAGCGGGACTTGAATCAAGTGATACGTTTGGTCTAAATTGGTACCGGGAGCCAAGTTGTGCTGGCTCAAGTCTCGAAACAATTCGATGTCATAATGATCTCCCCATCGCGCAAGCAAGGGAGATAATGGCTCAAGAAAATGATTGAATACAGGAAGGCTGGTTTGCCAGGTGATGTGTGCAGCGCTGATTAAGAAGAGCAATGAACCCACAAACATCCAGAACTCTCGACTCCAAATCGAGTCTTCTTCTTTCGTTCTAATAAAGTCGCGCAGGTAGGAGCGTACGGCTAGGATGACCAATGCAAGCATAAAAAGCGTCAGTCCTTCAATGACCCAGCCTTTCAAAAGAATGATCCCAATGAGCAGGAAAAGCACAAACGATGCTCGCTTCCATTTTGACGAACGCAACAACATCAAATGTGCCATGGCCATAAAAGTGAGCAGATAGGCCAATAATTGTGGAAGTATGCCACTGTCGACAAAGCTGTGGACCGAGGTGTCACCCAAGATGCCCGACTTGGTTAAGAAGGTGCTGTATAGAACCAGCAGGAATGACAGCAACAAGAAATAGACCGTACTGAAGTAAGCTATAGGTTTTTGCCGATTCCGATTGATCAATAGCAAATGCGCTCCAGCCACAAGGGTTAACCAAGGCACGAGCGACGAATTCTCGACAGGATCCCATGCCCAAAAACCCCCAAAGCTCAGTGCCTCGTATGCCCAAGCCCCACCCATGAGAATCCCAGTTCCCAATATACCAATGCCAAAAATGGACCAGCGTAAGGCGGGTTTCATCCACGACCTGTCGTCTCGGTTGGTCAAGCCAGAAATGGCGAATGCAAAAGGAATGGATGTGGCTGCGAAACCGAGAAAAAGTGTGGGGGGATGGATGGTCATCCAGTAATTCTGAAGGAGCGGATTTAGTCCTTGACCATTCTGAAACATGGGAAATGCCGTGAGGTAATCCCCACGTAAGGTCCAAGGCAATCCAATGTTATTCGGTGCTTCTCTCAGCAGAAGAAAGGGGTCCAATCCTAACTGAAAATCGCCAAAATAGATCCCTAAGAGCATGGAGGTTAGAAACAACTCAATGCTGCACAAAACAGCCATCACAACATCACTCCATTTTGATTCTGTCCGCAGAAGAATGAGTCCGAGCACATTGTGCCAAAACATCCAAAGCAAAAAACCACCCTCTTGCCCACCCCAAAACGCACTGAAAATGAAGCGCATGGGCATTTCATTATTGAGGTGTTTCCAAATGTATTGGAACTCATAGCGGTGTTGAATGAACAATAAGAAGACCAACGCGATACTTGCGAAAATCGAAGCTGCATGGATCCGAAATGCGACCCGCTTGATGGAGTCCCATTTTCGAATGAAAGCTACCAAACCAACAAATGCGGAGGCGAATCCCAATGCAATGAGGAATCTTCCGAGGTACGCAACTTCAATCCATTCCCCTGTATATGCTGACATCATGATGCTTTCCCATCGATGGAGCCTTCATCCTCCACGATGATGTGGTTGTTTTGGTTGTATTTCGAAGGGCACTTCATAAGCATCTTATTTGCATGAAAATCAGTGCCTTGAGAGCTTCCATATAAATCAATAGATTCACTGTTTTCCAAGCCGGTTGGCTTGGGTTGGCTCAATACCACTCGTTTGGTTTGACCGGCTCGATCGGTCATATGAAATACGGTCTTGGTTGGATCGACTTCGGGATCGTAAATGATCTCAAAATCAGCATTCAGCGTACCCGAAATCTTACACTCTTGTTCAGGTCGAAGATCCGCTTCGGCAAAAGTGGTCGATCGGCTGGTGCTGTAAAACGTAGCAATGAACGTCCCGATGAGCACTGCGATGAAGCCGATGGATATGATATGAGCTCTTTTCATGATTTGTCCGAATCAGACGGTCCCGGATTTTCCATGTCCAGACGTTGGTTCAAGCGATTCATCCGTGATTCCATTCTGAACATCCAAATAGCAAGGCCCAGAATGATGATGATGATGACGCCAGCAGCAACCATGGCCTTTCCACTGCCGAAAAAGAAACCTTCCAGTGGATTGACTTGAAGTATCATGGAGATCAAGGAATTCATTTCAGTGCAAAATTCGTTTCAATTTTTCATCTAGTCGATTGAATTGGAGCCTCAACCGGTACATCCAGACCCCCCACAAAATCCATCCCAATACTGCAGGATAAAAAACCCATCGCAATGTGCTATCCAAATCGTATGTGTTGAATCCGGGATTCCCACCTTTTCCAGGATGTAAACTTTCTGTAAAACGCGGTAAAACCATCAAAAGGATGACCAAAATAGTGAATGCGAAAAGGTTGTACACCGCTGAAAGTTGTGCCCTTTGTCTTCGATTTTGAACGGAAGCTCTCAGAACGAGGTATCCTGCATAAACCATGACGGTGATCAATGCCCCATTGAGTTGAGGGTCATCGACCCACCATGCTCCCCACGTGTAACGCGCCCACAAACTCCCTGTAAGCAAGCCCAGCGCTCCAAAGAAAATTCCAGTCTGCACACTTGCCAGCGCTTGATCGTCGAATTGAAAGGTCTTGTTTTGCGCAGATAACTGTTTAATGGATGCAACAAACCCAATTCCCATCAACACGAACATGGTGAACCACATTGGAACATGCCACATCAAATTTCGAATGGATTCGAAAATTCGGGGTTGGAAGGGGAAATGAAATGTCAAGGTTGATTCCAATTGTTCAATGCTCGGATTGGTCCACGAATAATTTTCTTCAATCGTCTGGTCTTCAAGGAACAAACCATTTTCCAGCAAGAGTGTTCCGTCAATGGGGTGAATCACAAAAACGTCCCACGATTTGGAGGGCAAGGTATCCGGGAGGTCCACCTTCACAATTGCGTGTTGGTCATCAGTGATCGATACAACGGGCAATTCTGCCAATTGGCTTTCATGCTTCAAAATGCATTTCAATTGACCACTTTGCTCTTCATTTAGTGCATTCCAATGTGTTCCGATTCCAATCAATTCGTAGAAAGGGGCATCCTGTTCAGGGCTGGCATCAAGCCTTTCGGTTGTTGTAACACGCTGAAAATCAATTAACCCGGGGCCTAGCGGCACAATGAAACTCATTGCTGCGACATAAACCAGCAGGGCCAGTCCGATAATCTTCCAACTTCGATGAATCATGCTCAATTAGTCACGCCAAAGGTAAGGGAAGAGGATGTACCCCAATGCCACGAATCCCCCAGTTAAAGTCGCCAAAAAAAGCAAGTGATGAGCCGTATCTGCGAATGCCATACCAGAAATCAAATCTGAACCGAAGCGAGTGGAAATAAGAATGATGGGAATAATCAATGGCAACCCCAAGACGGATATCAGACTGAACCCTCCACCTGCCCGAGAGGCGATTGCTTGAATCAATGCGAGTAATGCAGCAAGGGCCACAGCTGTCAGTTCCACCCCTAGAAAAAAGTGCAATGGGGAAGAGGATTTGAAAGGCTCTAGCCCTAGAAAGATGACAAATCCTAAAAACACGGCGAGTCCCATGGCACATAACATGAGGGTGTAGTAGATGATTCGCGCGAGGATCCAATGCTGAGGAGAAACGGTATGAAACAAAACGCTGCGCATCGCAGCGCTATCATCAGCCCAAGGTTTGGATACAGCATTGAATGCAGCGAATAGGAGCACAACCCAAATCAATGCGTTCCAGCTTTCAGAATGGACAGAAGAACCGGTGGTCTGATAACAAACATAAACGGCCGCGATGGCAAAAATCAAAAGCCCTAAAATTCCATGTTTATTGCGAATTTCAATGCGAATGGCGTGCTGAACGAGGTGATAAATTTTTTGGAGCGCTAACATGCTATCGATGCGTTCAAAGCTCAACAATTTCCATAGGTTGAGCGATCACTTGAAATAGGCGGGCCATGTTCCGGGCATCTTCGATGGCCCGATGTTGGGTACCGGTATAATTCAGTCCTTCGAGTTCGAGTGCGGTTTTCAAGCCAATTTGGTTTTTGCTTCCTTTCCATTTGCTGTAATGATGCTGGAGGCAGGCATGGTATCGCAACCAAGGCAATTCAATCCCATGCAGTGCACTATCACTCAGCAGTTGTCTCTTGTCAAATTCGCCCCAACTCATCAATACGGCATGGTTTTCTTTCGGGGACATCCAATCTTCAAAAGCTTCAATGGCTTCATCAAAAGGAGGAGCGTCATCGATATCAGCCTGTGTGATGCTAGTCAATTTGGTGCAGAAACTGGAGATTTCGGGATGCAGCGTCGGACGCACAAAAAGGCAAAATTCATCTATAATCTCCAACGACTCATGCACTTTGACGGCACCAATTTCAATGACCTCCACGCGCTTGGGTGCACGGCTTCGCCAACAGGTGGCCTCCAAGTCGTAGATGATGAAATGACGCTCTTTCATAGGGATTCAAAGATAAATCATTCGAGGGAAGGCTGTTGTACCTTCATGGCATGGAACGAATTTCTGTGCCTAAGCGGCTTGTTGTGTTCACTGGTGCTGGAATGAGCGCGGAAAGTGGCATTCAAACGTTTCGAGGGGCAGGTGGTTTGTGGGAAGGTCAGCCTGTGCAAGAAGTTGCTACCCCGGAAGCATGGAATCGCAATCCAGATCGGGTGCTTCGATTTTACAACGAAAGGCGAAGGCAATTGCTCAATTCGGAACCCAACCTTGGTCATCGAATTCTTGCCAATTGGCAGGAAAAAACTTCGGTGGAAATCATCACTCAAAATGTCGATGATCTTCATGAGAGAGCAGGATCGGTCGCTGTGATGCATTTGCATGGTGAATTAATGAAGGCGAGAAGTTGCAGTCCTGCAGGTGAAGTTTTTCAACTTTCAAGCTGGGAAATGCGCTCAACGGATGTTTGTCCAAATGGCTATCGGTTGCGGCCTCACATCGTTTGGTTTGGTGAATCTGTTCCGATGATGGACGAGGCAATCAAAAAAGTCCAATCTGCTGATTGCCTCGTAGTGGTTGGAACGTCTTTGCAGGTTTACCCAGCGGCTCAATTGGCTTACGAAACGGTACCTGGAATTCCAATTCATGTCATTGATCCGGCAGCAGAGGACTTAGGTGTTCCTGGAGCAATCGATTGGCCTTTCGAAGCATCCAAGGGATTGGAGCAGCTCGATGCCCTTTGGTTTTCGAAGAAGTCTTAATTGGAAAGTCTCCGTTTCGTCCAGGAAGATGCTGCTGATTCGCTTTTCGGAGCACCATTCACTGAAACGGCTTTTGTTCGATTGACCAACCCGACTGTGAGTTGAGCGATTTCCTCACTGGTGCAAGAAATAGGGCGTTCAAGCATTTGCGGCTCGAAGTACTGATCAACAAAGTGGGTGTCGAAATCTCCTGAACGGAAAGCCTCATGTGAAATAGCAAATCTGCCAAAATCGAGCGTCGTTTGAACTCCAGAAATCTCGTAGTCGTCAATGGCGTGAATGCAGCGATCGATAGCGGATTGACGGTCATGCCCAAATACCACCAATTTGGCGAGCATGGGATCGTAATGGATCGGTATTTCTTGGCCTTCCTCTACACCATCATCAACGCGAATGCCCGGACCTGTTGGAATTCTGTAGCGATCAAGCTTGCCAGTGTCTGGAAGAAATCCATTTTTCGCATCTTCTGCATAGACACGAATTTCGATTGCATGACCTCGGATTGCAAGATCTTCTTGACGAAAGGAAAGGGGATGACCTTCAGCAATTCGAATTTGTTCACGAACCAAATCAACATTGGTGATGCATTCGGTCACCGGATGTTCCACCTGGAGTCGTGTATTCATTTCCAAGAAATAGTACCGATGTTGGTCATCCAATAGAAATTCCACCGTACCGGCACCAACGTAATTGCAACTGCGAGCGACTTCAATGGCACTTTGCCCCATGGCATCTCTCAACGCAGGAGTTAGCACGGATGAAGGAGCTTCCTCAACGACCTTTTGATGCCTTCTTTGGATGCTGCATTCTCGTTCAAAAAGATGAACGATGTTTCCATGAGAATCCGCAAGGATTTGAATTTCAATGTGACGTGGAGAATTGACGAATCGCTCTATGAAGACTGAACCATCACCAAAAGCATTTTTTGCTTCTGATACTGCGCGATCAAATCCATTTTCCAGCTGCTCCGGATTTTCGATGACCCTCATTCCTTTTCCGCCACCGCCTGCACTGGCCTTAATGAGAATTGGATAGCCGATGCGATCTGCTATCTCTAGGGCTTCAGCCGGGTTGCTGATTGGGTGGTCTGTTCCAGGGACGAGCGGGACATTGAAAGGTTTTACCGCTTCTTTTGCCGCCAACTTCGATCCCATCGTCTGAATGGCTTCGGCTCCCGGACCAATGAATATGAGCCCTTCCTGAATTGCTTGCCGTGCAAAAGAGGCATTCTCCGATAAGAATCCATACCCTGGATGGATGGCATCCGCTCCGGATTTCTTTGCGACCTCGATGATTTTGTCTGCAACGAGGTAGCTTTCACTCGAAGGGGCAGGACCGATGTGATAAGCCTCGTCAGCAAACCGAGAGAAAACGGCTTCTTTATCGGCTTCAGAATAAATAGCTACCGTTTTGATTCCCATTTCCCTTGCCGTTCGCATGATGCGTAAGGCAATTTCGCCGCGATTGGCAACGAGAATTTTTTGGATTTTCTGGGTAGGCATCGAATAGGGAGAAGAAGCAAAAAGGGGCAAGCGATTCCTATCGCACCGCTACAACCGTCTACCCTTGCTGCCTTCCGGCCCTGGGGGAGTTGACGGGAGCTGGTCGTAAGAGACTTGCCCCTGAGCAAAGATACCATGAAATGTGTGGTTGTGCTACCTTGCGGTTATGAAAATACCGGTTCTGGCTATTCAACAAGGCGCGGCAGCAGGCATGATCATTGTGGTCATCAAGTTGGTTGCTTACCTCTATGGTGTGGAAGCATTGATGAGTGGATGGGTAGGTTTTGGTCAGCTTGTTTTAGTCGTTGCTGGCATGTTCCTGGCCTGCTCCATGGAACGCAATGCAGGCGATGGGTTTTTGACTTTTGGTCGGGCTTTCTTTGTTGCTTTGTCAGCAGCTACCGTGGCGACTTTATTTGGAGTAGTGATTGACATCGTATTGAGTTCGATTTTGGACCCCGAGCTCAATGCAAAAATGATCGAGCAAATTATGGCAGAATTTGAGGACTCTGGTTTTACTCAACTGATTCCCAAGTCTGAGTTGGATAAGATGCCAGCAGACTTGGAGTATTGGATGAATCCTTTTGGAAAGCTCATAGGCTGGGTGTTTGGGATTCTCTTTTGGGCCATTGGAGCACTCATCGTTGGTGCCATTATGCAAAGATCAAATCCGAAGTTTTTTTGAATCGAAGTCCCTTGAAAATAAGTCTTTTGAAACATAGATTAATTGCGAAACGTATTGCATTGAGTGCATGAAGTCAATGAATGAAATAGAGCTGTCCATCGTCGTTCCACTGTTTAATGAAGAAGAAAGCCTTCGTGAATTAAAGGGTTGGATCGATAAAGTGCTCTCTGGAAGAGCGTATGAAATCATTTTTATTGATGATGGAAGCCGCGATGGTTCATGGCAAGTGGTGCAGGAAATTGCTCAAGCCGATCCCGCCCGCGTGGTTGGTATTCGCATGGCAAAGAATTATGGCAAAAGTGCAGGATTGCATTTGGGTTTTGGATCAGCGAAAGGCAAGGTCGTGGTAACGATGGATGCTGATTTGCAGGATTCCCCTGAAGAGATTCCCGAGTTGGAGCGAAAAATATTAGAAGAAGGATTTGATATGGTCAGCGGCTGGAAAAAGAAGCGCCATGACCCCATCAGTAAAACGATACCAACGCGACTTTACAACGCAGCCACCCGCTGGGTAAGTGGGATACAATTGCACGATTTTAATTGCGGATTGAAGGCGTATCGTTTGGAGGTGGTCAAGGCGATTGAGCTCCAAGGTGAGATGCATCGTTATATCCCAATTTTGGCAAAGAGTGCGGGATATGATCGCATTGGAGAACAAGTGGTGCAGCACCAAGCGAGAAAGTATGGGTCGTCAAAATTTGGTATGGAGCGGTTCATCAACGGATTCCTCGATTTGATGACCATCGGGTTCATGTCTCGGTTTTCAAGAAAACCGATGCATTTCTTCGGATCACTTGGGGTGCTGATGTTTCTAGGCAGCTTGATCGGCTTCTCTTACATCGCAATCAGCAAATGGATTAGCATCTTGGAGGGAAATCCAACCAGAAATATCACTGAAATTTCAGCCTTTTACGTTTCACTGATTGGAATGGTAATAGGAGCCCAGTTTTTCTTAACCGGATTTTTAGCTGAGATGACCTCTCGCAACGATCCGCGCAGACATGATTACCAAGTCACGGAACGGGTGATCCCAAAATAGTGAACCGTCCCTATATCCTAGGGGACGGTGATTTCAATATACCACTTAGTTATCGTACGATTTAGTTATCGTACGATCAATTCAGTGCTAGCCGTTCTTCCCGCTTGATTTCCTGTTATTAGGTAAAGACCCGCCTGAAACTCTTCGGTTTGAATGATCCACTGGCTCAAATCCCCTCCAATGGTGATTGTTCGCTTCATGACCACTCGCCCTGTGACATCGCGCATTTCCAATTCTATGGGCAGGTGTTGGTCCCATCCTGAACCGTTGAGATTCGTTTCGCCTTCGGTTGGATTGGGATAAGGTGCAAACCCGATTGGGTCAGGGAAAGAAAAAGGAGATCCACCCGTGTCAATTTCCTCACATTCCTCATTAATTCCGAGTGACATTGAGCTCATGAATCCTTCTTCAAGCGATTCGGAAGTGATCAATTCATCATTCATCCAAACTTCAATCCAACCGCCGTTCCAACCATCCGCATTCATGTCCCACATCGTAATTTCATAACAATCGTTCGCAAGGCATGCAGTGTAGCTATGGCTGCTGTTGTTTGCATACAATCCACCTCCAATGTTTGAGGTGGCATCCAGCGATCCTCCCCCTAAGCTCCAACCAAGGCTCATTCCATCTTCCAATGTTACCGTAACAAACGTCACTTCATTGGTTGGGCAAGCTGAAAACTCGCAAGATCCGTCATCTTCTGTCGCCGCGGGATTATAATTGATGGCTCCTGCATCCGTGCATCCGACGATGGGGTCTGGCTCGTCGTCACAACTTGCACCGATTCCAATGTTTGTTTCCAAGAAACTGCCGTTGCTCAGGGTAAAATCCATTCCTTCACCCTCAAAATAGAGCGTAAGGACCGATTCATCCCAACCATCTCCGAAAAGATCAACCATTTGAAGAATGTAACAGCCCGGCGGAACGCAGAATTCAAAGGACGCTGCGTCCAATCCAAAACCTTCCCACCAAATAGTTCCTTCCGCATCAATCAAAGCCCATACGATCTCTTCGGGCCAAGTGCTTGGTGTTAACGCACCGCTTACCGTGATAAGTCCTTCGCAATCTACAGGGTAGATGCACGATCCATTATCGATTGTCGCATCGGGATTGAAATTTGCTGCCAGCGGATCCGTGCATCCCAAGACGTCACCACAATTCCCGTCAAGCGAGAATTGAACCACTTCGGTGCTTAGATTTCCATCGAGTGACTCGTACACCAACTGAACATTGCCTGCATTCAAGTAGAAGTAACCTCCATACCATGATTCATCTCCAATGAGGTTGCTCATGGTCGCGGTATAGCATGCAGTGGCATCAACGCAAATGTCTAAGTATATAATCGCTACATCATCGAATCCCTGTTGGTCGAATAGAATGTTTCCTTCTTCATCTTCAATGGTCAAACCCACGGCATAGCCTTGTGAAAAAGTGCAGACATAAAGTTGCCCTGGAATTTCTCCTTCATCACAGTTCAATGGATAAATGCAAGACCCATTGTCTTCTGTAGCGTCGGGATTGTAGTTAATGGCATCTTCGTCTGTGCAGCCTGGCACAAAGGGCTCACAATCATCAACGTTGACGCCGAGTCCAAAAGTGGATTGAAATTGATCATTGCTCACTTCATAGTTGAGTGTGTCTTCGCCTAGGATGACCTGAATGCTTCCTTCGAGTTCAGCAAAACCATTGTTGTACACGGTGAAATTGTAACAACCGTCTTCTATGCATCCTTCGGTTACCATAACGCCCTCTGCTGTTGCATACGTCACGTAATTATACCAGGCGCTGGTGGCGTTTGAAATGTACCAGCTGTACAATGGAAATCCACCCCAATCATATGTGCTATCGTTCCATGCTATTTCTGAAGTAATTGAAATGGAAGTAGAAGACGCGCAATCAATGGGGTAGAGGCATCCTCCACTATCCGCTGTTGCCGATGGATCGTAATTCAAGGCGTCTTCATCCATGCATCCATAGATGGGCTGATCAGCACAATCTCCTTCCCAGTAGAAGTAGGCTCCCGCGCATTCGAGCTCGCATAGGTTGTTAAAAGTGATCAGTTCGCCTGTGAACCAATTCATGCCACAAACGGGTTCAATCGGTTCATCATCGCATTCGCATGAAGGAAGGCAAGTTCCGTCGTCGACAGTCGCCTCTGGATTGTAATTCGGAGCGACGGGGTCAGTGCAACCAAAAACGTCTCCACATGACCCATCGAGTGAAAAGTCAAAACTCCATTCGGTGCTGTCATCTGGAAGCGTGGCGTATACAATTTGCGCTCCATTGGAGTTTATGTAAAAATACCCGCCATACCATCCACCATCTCCAGCGGTATTGGTCAAGGTTGCAGTAAAACATCCTGATGCAAAACAGAGGTCGAGGTAGATGATGTCATAATCGTCATAATTCTCTCCAGCGTATAAAACCTCTCCAGATGAATCGGTAATTTCCAAAGCGACATTCTGACCATCATTGAACGTGCACAGATAGAGCAGTGAATACGCATCTGCGTCATTGCATTCATTGTTGCAAGTGCCATCATCAACCGTTGCTGACGGGTTGTAATTATCAGCTTCAGGATTGGTGCAGCCAAAAACTTCATCTTCCTCATTGACCGCCTCACACTCAGCCCAAACGGATAGTCCAAACACTCCAAAATCGCCATTTTCCAGCGTGAATTCTCCGAGCATCAACCCAGAGTCTGGAAAGTTCACGGAAATCGATCCGCCATTCCAACCATCACCAAATGAATCAAATAACCTAAGGGTGTAGCAGCCTGGATTGAAGCAGTAAGTAAGGGTATCAGATTGATACATCGCATAGTTTCCTCCTTCCAAAATCACCTCATTCGATTCATTTGAAATGGTCCAACTGATTTCGCTTCCCCAAATTCCCGCATCAACTGTGATCAGTCCTTCGAACTCGCAATCAGTTTGCGCATGAGACGGCACATAGGATAGTAGGAATAGGAAAGCAAAGGTTAGAATGCGCTTCATTACAGGTTGACTTAGAGAGTTCAAGTTAGAAACAAAATAATTTGCAAAAGGTTGCGCGCAATTGGTTATTTGCTTCAAGACGCAATCACACCGGAGCCGATGCACTCATCGCCTCGGTACCAAGCAGCAAATTGACCTGCTGCGATTCCCGATTGGGGATCATCGAACCAAATGAATAGAGCGTTGCCCTTGCGTTCAAGCTTTCCACCTTGTAAAGGTTGGCGGTACCGAATTCGGAAATGATAATCGTCAGTTGATTCCCCGTCCTTCAATGCTAAGTCGGTTCGTATCCAATGCGCCTCATCAAGCTGGATTCGCAAAGCTGAACGCATCAATCCTGGATGATTCTCACCTTGACCAACGTATAGGATGTTTTCTTCCACGTTCTTTTCTATGACAAAAAGAGGCTCGGGTTTTCCTCCTACTTGAATGCCTCTTCGTTGACCGACCGTAAAGAAGTGAGCTCCTTGGTGAGCTCCAACGACCTGACCATCGTCTCGTTGCCACTTCAACGGTTCCATGGGTTGCTCTGATTGCTCGCGTTTCGATTCTGCAAGTTCCGCAGAGATTTCGATGATGTGGCCCTCTTTCGGTTCCAACTGTTGCTGAAGGAATTCTGGAAGACGGACTTTTCCGATAAAGCACAGTCCTTGACTGTCCTTTTTTTTCGCCGTCGGAAGATCAATTTTTTCAGCGATTTCTCTGACCTCCGGCTTGGTCAACTCTCCGATAGGAAAAACGGCTTGGCTAAGCTGAGCTTGGGTGAGTTGACAGAGGAAGTAGCTTTGGTCTTTGTTGTTGTCTACACCTGCAAGCAACTGGTGTACAGTCTTCCCATCCACCTCTGTTGTGCCTTTCCTACAGTAATGTCCTGTGGCAACACATTCAGCGCCCAAGTCCAAGGCGGATTGTAGAAACAAGTCAAACTTGATTTCTCTGTTGCACAGCACGTCAGGATTCGGAGTTCTCCCGCAAGCATATTCCTCGAACATGTAGTCCACTATTCGCTCCTTGTATTGCTCGCTGAGATCCAATACTTGGAAAGGAATGCCTAAGTGGGATGCGACCAGCATGGCATCATTTGCATCGTCAATCCAAGGGCATTCATTGTCTATGATGACAGATTCATCGTGCCAATTTCTCATGAAAATACCAATGACTTCATGGCCTGCTTGTTTCAAAAGCCATGCAGCTACACTGGAATCCACGCCGCCTGATAGCCCAACCACAATTCTCATGGTGCAAATTTAATTACCAATTAAGTGTCGTTCATGATTGGTAACACTGTGATAATGAAAAAAATATGGTAAACTTGAATGGGTCATTTACAAAGTGAGGCAACCCTTTTATTAATTTATCGTCATAGAGGCGGCGGAAGCCATGTCAGAAAGCGAACTACGAAAACATATCGACGGATGTAAGCGAGGAGATCGGCGGTCTCAACGGTGGGTCTTTGAACGGTATTATCGATTGATGTTCGGCGTTTGTTTGCGGTATTCGGGCGATCATGACCGGGTCCAGGATATGGTGCAAGAGGGGTTCCTTAAAGTGTTCTCGAACATTGAAGGGTTCACCTCGAAAGGTTCTTTTGAAGGTTGGATAAGACGCATAATGGTAAATACAGCACTCGATTTTTTGCGAAAAATGAAATCGAACCCAGTCGATGCTATAGAAGACTCACAGCTTGAGCGCCTGATTAATGAAGAATCGGAGGATACTCCGGACACCGATGAAACATTCTCGGTGCACGAAATTCTCAAGGCGATGAATGAGCTATCTCCCGCATACCGGACGGTATTTAACTTATATGTTTTTGACAACTACAGCCACCAAGAAATTGCTAATGAACTCGGCATTTCTGTGGGGGCGTCAAAATCAAACCTCGCTAAGGCCAAGCGAAATGTTCAAGACATTTTGTTGGGTATGAAACAAATGAAAGTTGCGAAATGAGCGAAAACTTAAACTGGCTGAACAACATTCGTAAGGCATTTGATGGCTTTGAGCCCGATGTAAAGGGGAATTGGAACTCGATTAATCGTGAGTTGGACCAGTTATCGAATGGAGCGACTCAGCAGTTAGATCTGTTGAGAAGGATGAAAATGGCAAGAAGGGTTGCCATTGGAGCAACAGTCGTTGCGACGAGCATGACGGTTTGGGTGGCTACTTCGTCTAATTATGCAGATTTGTCTGATGAAACTGTGGTCAGTGATTCGAATGAAGACGTAATCTATGTCGAGCAGCATGGACAAAGTGATGATGTTCCTTCTGGTAAGTTCCAGTATGACGCAACACAGCAAGG
>JAQBTQ010000014.1 GCA_027624855.1 Bacteroidota bacterium | reverse complement strand
TGAATGCTGACCAGTTGGACAGCCAGGATGGTTCATACTACACTGACTTCACGAATCAAGTAGTTGATGCTAGTGAGGTAACAAATACGATGGTTGCTGATGACTTGACTATTAACGCTGGTGACATCGACAACACGCCAATCGACGGTTCTACCATCGGTGCTACTACGGCAGCTAATGCTGACGTAGCTGAGTTGATTGTTGAGAACAGTGCCACGTTCAACGAAGACCGTGACTCTGGTATCGTCCTCGAGGTTCTCGACGAGAACTTGGGAACAGCTTTGACGGTTAACGCTACGACAGGTGTATTCATCAACGACTTGACGTTGAACGATAGCTTCACATTGACTGGTGCAATGTCTGCTACGACGTACACAACGACTGCTGGTGATCCTACAAACGACAACCACTTGGCTCGTAAGGCTTACGTTGACGCTCAGATTGCTGCTGAAGTGGGTGCTGTTGATGCGTATGACTATGCTGCTACTGCCTCTAACATCACCAACACAGGTGGTGGTTCTTTGACCTACTACTTGAATGGTGCACTGTTGTTGTATGAAGATCACACTGCTGGCGACCAATTGAATGCTGGAAACGGTTATACAATTACCGTTTACGGTGATGGTTTCGCTGCCGGTCAAACTGCATCGTTGTGGTGCCGTGGTGCTGAAACCAACTTGGTAACTGGTAACAACTGGGCTGCTGCTTTAGATGGTAACTCAGCGACATTCACAGTTACTTACAACAATTTGAAAGCTAGTGCTGGTGGTTCTCAAACCGACGGAGTGGTACGATGCCACTTGGTAGTCGACGGAAAGAACACAGGATTGTCGCTCAAGTTCCACTTGGACAGCACTTCTGCAGCTGCAACTACAACTTCATTTAACTAATCAACTAACCCCTTAACGAGCACATTATGAAAAAGCTCTTTTACATCATGTTCCTGCTCGGGGGTCTCTCGATGATCTCCCAGGATGCATCGGCTCAGATCACTGTTGATCGTGAAGCCATCACCTCGGGTTACCACACGGGAGCAGTTGACGCAATTGGAGACGTCCTTGGCGAAATCGATGGAAGCATCGGCCAAGTGTTCACCACAACCATTGGGGATGGAAACATCTTCTTGACCCAAGGTTTTCAGCAGATGGCATTCCGCGAGTGCCCTGGTGATGTCACTGGTGACGACGCAGTTGGAACGAATGACCTTCTCGCGATCTTGAGCCTCTATGGGGCTCAAGATCCGGGGGACATCGCAAACTCTGATCAAGGAGGAGCGGAAGACCTCAACGGAGATGGTATCATTGGTACAGCTGATCTTTTGATCCTCCTCGCTTACTACGGTGAGTTGTGTAACTAACACCCAGAGCGATTAGAAATTGAGAAGGGCTCCCCTATTGGGGAGCCCTTTTTCATTGGATAAAGCCTGATTGAAGAATCGAAATTAATCAGTTGTTTCGTCGCCACGTATGGCACGGAAGCGCCGCCTCGCTTCCACAGCGTGCAAGCTTCCTGGATAGTCGAATAGCAATTGCTGATAAAGGCGTGCGGCTTCTTCAAGATTGCCTTCCGCGTCTTCGAATAGAATTCCCAATTTAAAAAGGGCATCATCGGCCAGAATGTCGTCGAAGTGAAGGTCAATGATTTCTTGAAGCAAGACCTTTGCGGTATCGAGGTTTCCTCTTTCAATGGCCATTTCGGCCTGCTTCATTAAGATCTCATCGGTCAGTGCATGCCCGGGCCAAATGGTGATGATGGAGTCCAGTTTCTTTTCAGCTTCATCGTATCGATGCTGTGTGGCCAGTAAGTCTGCCTGGGAGTACAACCACATGGGCTCGACAATGGTGTCGAGGGCGTAATTATCCGTAATGAGTAGCGACAGGTCGATGGCATCGTTGGAAATGAGCTTGGAAGTCGAAGCTTTCAGCGCATCAAGTTGTGTTTGTGCCCAATCAAAATCACCCGTGTAGTAACTGATTCGTGCATTTCGAAATTTGGCTTCATGCCCCAACATATCATCCTTGAAGTCCAATTCAACTTGTGAAAACAACAAGGAAGCATCCCATATTTCATCTTGAAATATTAAGATGTCACCCAACGCGAGTTTGCATGAGGCTTCAATGCGTTGGTTTAATCCAGAAAGCGCCAGCACGGATTCCAACAACGCAATGGCATCATCGCTTTGTTCGAGGAAGAAAGCTCGAATGTGAGCGAGGTCTTGTGCCATCACCGCTGTTTCAGGAGTCAATCCAAGGTCGTTTAGCGATTGCTGATATTCAGTGGCAAGTTTTGAAAGGGCGTCATAATCGGCGGGCTTGGCGTCCATTAGGGGTTGGAGGCGCATTTTCAATGCTTGGGTCCGCGCGGTCATGAAGTATGGGTTGTTTCGCCCTTTGGAAGCGATGTAGTCATAGCAGGCTGATGCGGTCGCAAAATCATCATTGCGTGCTGCTGTTTGAGCCAGCTCCAATAGCCGTTCGCCCGACTCTTTTCGTCGCAGATCCAGCGATTTAGCGTGAACGAAAGCATTAGCAAAATCTTCTGATTGGTTGAAGAACCAGACGAGCATCTCAGATAACGAGAGGTCTGCTGGATTTTCACGGGCTGCGCGTAACAATTTAACACGAAGCATTTCCGCCAGTTCGGGATTGTCTTGAATCCGCAAATTGCGGTTGAAACTGTTTTGTACGTTGTTGAAATACTGAGGCTTGGAAATGAGGAGACGCAAGGATGCGTCAATCATGCCATCGTAGTTGCCCCGACGACCTTCCAAATCGGCCAATTGATAATCCAAATCTTGGACCCCTAGATTTTGTGCTTTCGAATAAACTTCCGACGCGCGGTCGAGTTCGTTTAAATTGATGAATGCATTGGCGAGGGCGATGACTTTATTTCGTTGGGGCTCGAGTCGGTTGAGTGCCTCGTCATACGCCTCCCTTGCCAATTCCTCTTTGTCAAAGTGAACATAGAGTTGCCCCAATTCGACATAAGCCGTTGCCCTTGTATCACGATTCCGCATGCGGCTTTTGACAAGTTTTTCGGCTGCTTCAAAATCGTCCATCGCCAAGAGCGTCGCATAGTACATGTCAAAGACCGCCTTGGTCTTCGTTTTTTTCCAGATTTGATCGAGGTACAATTTGGCTTGTGCGTAAGAGCCTTCATTGTAATAGAATTCGGCCAATTCCAAGTCTGATTGCCCTGAACTCAGGGTTGCAGCGGAAAGCAAGGCGGCCAGAATCCAGAGTTTTTTCATTCGCTTGCAGGATTTGAATCGCTTCCGAGAATGGCATGGGCCAAGCGACTTCTGCAAACCGTCTGCAAGCTGTCACACTGTTGGCGGATGGCTTGCTCAATTGAAATTCCTCGGGCAGCGAGTTCTTGGGTTTCTTCCAGTGCGTCGATCACGTCGCGAGCAATCCCCATTTCCAAAGTGGTCTCTCGTTCGATGTACAGATCATCAATCGGTGTTCCGGCGGCATCCTTGGGATTTTGACTTGCGATTGCATCGGCTAGCCCTCTCAATTGCATGGTAGCTCGTTCAGCGCTCTTTGGCAAGGACAACCTGCGCTTTGCTTGGTCTTTCAAGAGGCGTCGGGCTCGGCTGACTTCCGATATGATTTGTCCTTCTGACTTAGAAACGGTTACCAAGCCACCTTCCAACAAAAGTTCAAACTCCCGGAGCTGCGAATCGGCCCAGTTGTAGGCCGCTACGGCGTTTTCCTCAGAGGGTTCTTCCAACCGAACGAGTTCGAGCTCTACCGAGTCGGCTAGGGCTTGCAATTCTTTGATGGTTTCTTGGTGAGGATTTGAGCATCCCATCATCCAAGCTGCGCTTCCCCAAAGGAAACTCCAACGAACCCATTGTTTTAGTTGACCTTGTCCCAACATCAAAAATCAATTCGTTCAAATCCGCAATAAGGAACCAGTGCCTCAGGAATTCGAATCCCCTGAGCATCTTGATGATTTTCCAATAACGCAGCGACAATGCGTGGAAGGGCAAGTGCCGATCCATTGAGCGTATGGACCAAATGAGATTTACCGTCTGCGCCTTTGAATCGGCATTTTAATCGATTTGCCTGGTACGTTTCAAAGTTTGACACCGAGCTCACTTCCAGCCATCGCTCTTGCGCTGCGCTCCACACTTCAAAATCGTAGGTCAATGCCGACGTGAACCCCATGTCTCCACCGCACAATCGAAGAATGCGATAGGGCAGTTCCAAGGCTTCCAAGAGACCCTTGACATGTTCCACCATTGCGTCCAATGTTTCGTAGGATTTTGCCGGATGGGCGAATTGGACGATTTCTACCTTATCGAATTGATGCAATCGGTTTAATCCACGGACGTCTTTACCGTACGATCCAGCTTCCCTCCTGAAACAAGGGGTGTAGCCGCAGAGTTTTATGGGCAATTCTGCTTCCCGTACCACAACATCGCGATAGATGTTGGTGAGCGGCACTTCCGCAGTTGGAATCATGTACAGGTCGTCATCCGCCATGTGATACATTTGGCCTTCCTTGTCAGGCAACTGACCTGTACCAAACCCACTATCTGGGTTGATCATGTGCGGAGGGATGAATTCTTCATATCCCGCATCATCCGCTTTTTCAAGAAAAAAGCGAATCAAACCGCGTTGCAGTTTGGCCCCTTTTCCTCGATAAAATGGAAAACCGGCTCCCGTCACTTTTGCGCCGAGTTCAAAATCGATCAATCCGCATTGGTCCGCGATATCCCAGTGTGGTTTTTGATGATGTTCTAAAGTGGAAGCGTCGCCTGATCGGAATACCTCAACGTTATCATCCGCATTCCGACCCTTGGCTACCGAATCATGCGGAGCATTGGGAATATGGCAGAGTGCTTCGTGAATTTTTCCTTCCAAGGCATGCATTTGTTCTTTCAAATCGCTCGAAATGGATTTGTACGTAGCGGTTTGGGCCTTGATGGCTTCTGCTTCTTCTTTGCGGCCTTCGCGCATCAACCCGCCTATTTCTCTGCTTAGTTCGTTGCTTTTGGCTAAGGCATCATCCAATTTTGACTGCGTAGCTCGTCGTTCGGCGTCCCATTGAAGAATTTGTTCGATGGAATCTTTGGCGTCGAAATGGCGTTTTTCTAGCGCACGAATGACAAGGTCTTTTTCTTCACGAAGGGATTGAATCGTCAGCATGGTCGGTTCTCCACAAAGGGTTCAGGTTGGTAAAAATAAGTAACTCCCGAACCCTGTTTAGGGCCGGGAGTCACAAAATTTCAAGTCGACAGGTGTTTAAATAGTCCTGTCAATCGGGTTTCTTTTAAGCGTCGCCCATAGGGACAACGGATACATACGATCGGTTGTTCGCTTTTTTACGAAACTCTACAATACCATCGGTCAAAGCGAAGAGGGTATGGTCTTTGCCCATTCCAACATTTTCACCTGGGTGATGCTGCGTTCCTCGTTGACGAACGATGATGTTTCCTGCGATACAACCTTGGCCGCCAAAGATTTTGACGCCCAACCGTTTGGACTCGGATTCCCGTCCATTCTTGGAGCTACCTACACCTTTTTTATGTGCCATTATTTCTCGGTTTTATCGTTTTTCTTGGCTGCAGGCTTCTTGGCTGCAGGCTTCTTGGCTGCAGGCTTCTTGGCTGCAGGCTTCTTGGCTGCAGGCTTCTTGGCTGCGGGCTTCTTAGCTGCTGCCGCTTCACCAGTTTCTGCCTTTGCATCGGCAGTCTTTGCAGAAGCCTTTTTGGCACCGGAAGCACTAATTCCAGTGATCTTGATTTCTGTCAAAGAAGCGCGAAAGCCATTCAACTTTTGATATCCTTTCCGGCGCTTCTTTTTGAAGACCAGAACCTTGTCGCCTTTAAGGTGGCGTTCAACCTGAGCGGTCACTTCCGCGCCGCTTATCGCTGGGGCGCCAACTTGAACGTCTTTCCCATTGTCGATGAGAAGGACTCGGTCAAAATTGACTTTCTTGCCTTCTTCAGCCTCCAATCGGTTGACGAACACCTGTTGGTCTTTCTCTACCTTGTACTGGTGCCCTGCGATCTCTACGATTGCATACATGATTCAAATAGTTTGTTCCCAAAAGAGGGGGGGCAAAGGTACGGAAACGAATTCAACTTTTCAACACCCTCCTTTTATGTGGATTTTTTTCGCTCATGAGTGATCCAAACCCCGAGCAAAATGCAGCTTCCAGCAAGCAGATGCTGAAATGTGAGGGATTCTCCATCTAGCCATCCCCAAAGGACCGCGAACAGGGGAATGATGTACGTAACTGAGGCAGCAACGACAGCATTCGTCCAAGCAATCAAATGATTGAATAAAACGAGCGCACCTGCAGTTCCGACGGCTGCTAAAACAAATACTGCCAAAAAACCCCTTAGCCCATCCGGGTGTTCGATGATTAGAGTAGGGACTTCACTGCTGAGTGTAATCGCTAAAGCCGGGATCGCAACGAGTCCTAAGCTGCAAGCTGCTATAGCGCGAGAGGGAATGGTTTGAAGTTTTTCTCGCGTAATATTAACGCTGATGCCGTAACAGAGAGTTGCTATCACCAGCAGGCCGATGGCAAACAATTGCTCCACCGATTCGATTGAAGTTTCTTGTTGCAATTGCCATCCTGATTGAACGAGAATGAGCCAAATCGTTCCCAACATTCCGATCAAAATGCCAAACCATTGATTGCGCTTGATCGAAACACCGAATAATCCAATGCCTATCAATAGGGTCCACAGAGGACTGAGGGCATTGAGCATGCCCGCCATCGCACTTGGAAGGTTTAATTGAGCAGTAGCGAAAAGCATCGCTGGAATAAAGCTTCCAATAATTCCGACTCCAGCAATCCATTTCCACAGGTCTCTTGGAATCCTTCGCACGTGAAAGAGGGAGATTGGTAACAAGGTTATTCCTGCAATGGCGACCCGCAAGGAAGCCAAATCTACAGGCGCGAATAATTCAGATTCATCACGTGCGAAGAGGCCAATTTTCATCAAAATGAAACTGCTTCCCCAGACAAAGCCAAGAAGCAGGAGCGTAAGGGCTGGAGCCCATTTATGAGGAGTACTATCCAAGGCTGTCCAAATAGAGCAGCCGAAGGTAATCGGTAATTAGAAAAAGTTGGATTTTTCTGATAATAAGTGCCGTTATCTTTGGACCATGAAAAAAATTACGTCCATTGCGTTGATTTGGAGTGTGGGATTCACGTGCTTCAGCATGTCAAGTTGTAGCTCCGATTGCTGCTCTGTTGAAGTGAACGAGGCATTTGAAGCGGGCAATACAAAGACATCCATGGCTCGGCTGGAAATCTCAGGCATGCACTGTGCGCAGAGCTGTGGAGGGAAAATCAAAAAAGAACTGCTGGAAATTCCTGGTGTAGCGAATGCGAATATTGAATTTGAATCAGGTAGAACGTTGAACGCTGCGGAAGTCGAGTTTGACCCCGAAAAAGTGACCCCAGATGAACTTGCAAGTGTTGTCAGTGAAATCGCAGATGGTAAGCTTTACGAGGTGAAGGCAGTGAATGTAACGCACTTCGCCAAAGAAGGATCAATTCAATAATTTAAATATCCCATGGCACGATTGATACGCATTGCCATGGCCATGACTTTTTTGGTCATTTTGGCGGGCAGTGTTGTGCGAATGACGGGCTCGGGCATGGGTTGCCCGGATTGGCCTAAATGCTTTGGTTTACTCATTCCTCCTACAGATGAAAGTGAGGTGACATGGAAGATGGGGGAATCTTACGACGAAGGAAGAATGGTGATTGAGCAAGACATCTTGTGGGTAGCCCAAGAATTGGTCGTTGCAGAAGACTTTGGACAGGAACGTGTTGAAGGTAAATGGATGCCTTATGATCGACACGATTATGCAATTTTCAATCCGGTCCATACATGGGTTGAATTTGTCAATCGGCTGCTTGGGGCTTTGACGGGAATTCCAGCATTGCTGCTTTTTTTATTCGCGGTAAGGAGAGGGATTCGCAAAAGGCAGTGGGCGCCGTTTGCATGGGCGCTGGTGCATTTGGTATGCTTAGCGTTCGTAGCGTGGCTCGGAAAAAAAGTGGTTGACGGGAATTTGATTCCGTTCTCAATCACTATGCATATGATGGGCGCCATTGCCATATTGATCAGCTTGATTGGAATGATGAGGGCAGTCGGTGAGCCGACAGCTGCGCCCCGGTTAAAAAGAACATTATTGTGGATTGCTACAAGCGTTGCACTTGCTCAAGTGGTAATGGGAACGCAGGTTCGTGAGCAAATTGATTTGTTACATCAATCGGGTGTGTTGCGTTCTGATTGGATAGTCTCACTGCCGGAATGGTGGAAAATTCATCGAACGGGATCCTGGGCAGTGGTGCTCACACAGTTTTTGTGGATGTGGCCACTTCGATTTTCAAAAGGAAGCGTGCGCAGAGCGGTGATGATGTCCTTGGGATTGATCGGTTTACAATTTTTATCGGGCATTCTTTTTGTTTGGATTGAAATGCCTGCGGCGCTGCAACCGGTGCATCTATTGCTCGCGATTGGATTGGTGACCGTAAATACTTGGTCACTCTTCTTTTTGAAAGGGGAGTTGGAAAGCGAGTAACAAAAAAGGCAGCTCCATGGAACTGCCTTTTTTATGCATGCTTGTGCAGGACAAGATCATCCACTGCACATTTCGCAATCTGAACCATTTTCAATCGAACAGGCCATCGCCGCTTGCTCAGCATCGCTCATTTCTTGGATGGATTTACGCGGCGCTTCATTTTGAGGCGCTGTCTTGTACTTCTTGTCCACGGTGAATTTGATGGCATCTGTGGCGGCTTTTGTTCGCAGGTAATACATACCTGTTTTTAGTCCTTTCTTCCATGAGTAAAAATGCATGGAAGTAAGTTTTGCCGTATTCACATTTTCCATGAACACATTGAGTGACTGTGATTGGCATATGAATGCACCTCGGTCAGCTGACATATCGATGAGTGCGCGCTGAGGAATTTCCCACGCAGTTCGGTAAAGCGCTTTCAGATTATCCGGAATCTCATTGATGTTTTGGATGGAGCCGTTGGCACTGATGATGCGATTTTTCATATCCTCATCCCATAAACCCAACTTGGTTAAATCACGCAAAAGGTGTTTGTTGACAATGATGAATTCCCCAGAGAGCACGCGCCGCGTGTAAATGTTGGAAGTGTACGGCTCAAAGCATTCGTTGTTTCCAAGAATTTGCGCGGTTGAAGCGGTTGGCATTGGTGCGAGCAGCAATGAGTTCCGCATGCCGTGTTTTTTGATCTCTTCTTTCAATACGCTCCATTCCCATCGATCCGAAGGAGTGACACCCCACAAATCGAATTGAAGCCGTCCTTCTGAAGCTGGAGAACCTTGGAACGATTCGTAGGCGCCTTCTTCTTTGGCCAAATCCTTTGATGCGGTGCAAGCAGCGTAGTAAATGGTTTCGAAGATTTCGCGATTGAGCGCACGTGCTTCTTCCGAATCAAATGGATGCCGCATCAAAATGAATACGTCGGCCAAACCTTGAACGCCGAGGCCAATTGGCCGGTGTCGCATGTTGGAATTACGCGCTTCGGGTATGGGATAATAATTTCGATCAATGATCCGGTTCAAATTCTTAGTGACCTGGTAGGTCACTTCGAATAATTTATCATGATCAAACTTGCCATTGTCTACATACTTCGGAAGTGCGAGTGAAGCCAGGTTGCATACTGCTACCTCATCCGGAGCGGTGTATTCAATGATTTCGGTGCACAAATTAGAAGACCGAATGGTGCCAAGGTTTTGTTGATTGGATTTGCCATTCGCCGCATCCTTGTACAACATGTAAGGAGTCCCTGTCTCGATTTGTGACTCTAGAATTTTGAACCATAAATCTTGGGCCTTGATGGTCTTGCGTCCCTTGCCTTCCGCTTCATATTGGGTGTAAAGAGCTTCGAAAGCGGCGCCGTGGTTGTCAGCCAATCCCGGACACTCATTGGGACACATCAAAGTCCAATCACCATTTTCTTCAACGCGCTTCATGAACAAGTCTGGAATCCAGAGGGCATAGAATAAATCTCGCGCGCGTTGCTCTTCTTTTCCGTGATTCTTCTTCAGATCCAAGAAGTCATGGATATCCGCATGCCAAGGTTCAATGTAAATCGCAAAAGACCCTTTACGCTTCCCGCCTCCTTGGTCTACATAACGCGCGGTGTCATTGAAAACGCGAAGCATGGGTACGATGCCATTGGAGGTGCCATTGGTTCCTTTGATGTAGGACCCTGTGGCGCGGATGTCATGAATTGAAAGTCCGATTCCTCCTGCATTCTGTGAAATTTTGGCACACTGCTTCAGGGTGTCATAGATTCCGCTAATGCTATCTTCTTGGGTCGTCAAAAGGAAACAACTTGACATTTGTGGCTTTGGAGTGCCAGAATTGAACAACGTAGGGGTGGCATGCGTAAACCACCCTTCGCTCAATCCATTATAGGTCTCTACTACAGCGTCAAGATCGTCTTTGTGAATTCCCACTGACACTCGCATGAGCATGTGCTGAGGACGTTCTACAATGGACCCATTGATTTTGAGGAGGTAACTACGCTCCAACGTTTTGAATCCGAAATAATCGTAGTTGAAGTCTCGATCATAGATGATTTGAGAATCCAAAAACTCCGCGTTATCTCGTATGATTTCAATGACATCGGTTGCAATCAATGAAGCATTTTCTCCGGTTACGGGGTCTACGTAAGTGTATAGGTCCTCCATGGTTTCGGCGAAGGACTTCTTGGTTGCTTTGTGCAGATTTGAAACTGCGATGCGACTGGCGAGACTGGCGTAATCAGGGTGTGTTACTGCATTCGTTGCCGCAACTTCTGCGGCGAGGTTGTCAAGTTCCGTGGTGGTTACGCCATCATAAACGCCTTCTATCACGCGCATCGCGACCTTGACCGCATCCACAGAATCATGCAATTCATAACACAACTTTTTGATTCGAGCTGTGATTTTATCGAATTGAACTGGTTCAGTACGGCCGTCGCGCTTGACTACATGCATGATGATGCGATTGTTAGTAGGTGAAAAAAAATGTGGTGGTTGGGTTTAAGCGAAATCTGGTAGACTTTAAAAGTCGGCATCCAAACTGAAGGATTTCCCCCCGTCATCAGATTTTGTTAACACCCCGGCCTTTTGATATTCTCCGACGCGCTTTTCGAAAAAGTTGGTCTTTCCCTGTAGTGAAATCATATCCATGAAATCAAAGGGATTCGATACGTTGTATTCTTTTTCAGTTCCAAGTTCGACGAGCAGACGGTCCGCAACGAATTCAATGTATTGGGACATCAAATCGGCGTTCATTCCGATCAATCGGACAGGCAAAGACTCGCAAATGAATTCCTTTTCAATGTTGACGGCGTCAATGATGATTTTGCGCAATGTCTTAATTGGAAGTTTGTTGACGATGTGATCATTGTAAAGCAGGCAGGCAAAATCACAATGCATGCCTTCATCACGTGAAATCAACTCATTTGAAAAACTCAAACCTGGCATCAAGCCCCGTTTCTTCAGCCAGAAAATTGAGCAGAAGCTGCCGCTAAAGAAGATGCCTTCCACAGCAGCAAATGCAACAATTCGCTCAGCGAATGAGCCATTATCAATCCAATTCAATGCCCATTCAGCTTTTTTCTTGACGCAATCCATGGTTTCGATTGCGTTGAACAGTTTGCCTTTTTCTGCATCGTCTTTGATGTAGGTGTCGATGAGCAATGAATAGGTCTCGGAATGGATGTTTTCCATCATAATCTGAAAGCCGTAGAAAAACTTCGCTTCCGTGTATTGAACTTCAGCAACAAAGTTTTCCGCGAGGTTTTCATTTACAATTCCATCTGAAGCAGCGAAAAAAGCCAGTACGTGCTTGATGAAGTAGCGTTCATCGTCATTGAGTTTGTCGTTCCAATCAACGATGTCTGCGGCCAAATCAATTTCTTCTGCAGTCCAAAAACTGGCCTCGGATTTTTTGTAAAAATTCCAGATGTCATTGTGTTGAATTGGGAACAACACAAAACGATTGGGATTATCCTCTAGAATGGGTTCAGTGACCACTGTGTTTTGAGGTAATACTTCTTCGATTGACGTCTGGACTTCTTTTGTCTCAAGGTTGTTTTTGGTCAGTTCGCTCATGGTAGCAGTATCAGAATTTGGGCCGGTGTGGCAATTAAAGTAGGAAGTGGCCAAGCTGCCTTTTTCGTTGCTTTTTGAAGTCTTACATTCCGTCTTACTTGCTTCGAACAAGGGAGACAAATGCAGTGCTCGAAACTTTCGTGACCTTTGGTAAACCTTCGTTAAACCGGGGGTTTCAGAACTTTTCGAGGCATTTTTGATTTCGCCTCCACCTTTGGAGCGCGGCTCAAATGCAATTGAAAAAGGGTCTTTCGCGAAGCCGACTTGAAGCAGGCATCTCGACCAACAGTGCCCCAAAGAAAACTTAAGAATGGGGAGAACACCAAGACAAAAGAATTCACAATGGAGCAGAGTTTTTAACAGTTCATTTCGTTGAATTCAACGAACTCCTTACAGGCTCTGAGGTACCGCCGATTTTTAATTCGTTGGGGATAAAAAAGTTGGATTTTCATTCAAAAAATTTGATATGATTTTGTACAGGGTAGGCGATCGAATCTGCCTCAGTCATTCATTAGAAAAAATTAGGCTTACCCGACCTCGTTCGCGTTGTATTTTTGACCCATGCTAAAAGCGTTATTGAAAAAGTTAGTTGGGGACAAGGCCGAGGGCGATATGAAGGAAATCAGACCGGTCATTGATGCGGTTCATTCATTTCAAGCTGAAATGGAGGCGCTCAGCGATGATCAGTTGCGTTCTAGAAGCACAGAACTCAAGGGCCGCATTCAGGATTATATCGCTCCGATTGAAAAAGAACAGCAGTCGTTGAAGGAGTCGGTGAGTGCTATGGGAGAGGAAGATTTGGAAAAGAAGGAAGCGCTTTTTGAGTCCATTGATGAATTAACGAAGCGAATTGACGCATCGCTGGAAGAAGTCCTTGAGGAAGTCATGCCGGAGGCTTTTGCTCTCGTAAAGGAAACGGCGCGTCGTATGGCTGAAAATAGAGGGCTGCGGGTGCAGGCTACGGATTGGGATCGTGACATCGCAGCCAAACGAGGAGGGGTAAAGATCGAAGGAGAAATTGCCGAATGGGGGAATACTTGGATGGCTGCTGGATCTGAGGTGGAATGGAATATGGTCCATTATGATGTGCAATTGGTAGGGGGAACGGCGCTGCATCGAGGGAAGGTGGCTGAAATGCAGACAGGCGAGGGCAAAACGTTGGTTGCAACACTTCCGGTTTTTTTAAATGCCCTTACTGGACGAGGGGTTCACTTGGTAACGGTCAACGATTACCTCGCGAGACGAGATTCCGAATGGATGGCACCGCTCTTCGAGTTCCACGGATTGCAGGTTGATTGCATCGACAAGCACCAGCCCAATAGTGAGGCGCGAAGGAATGCCTATCGAGCAGACATTACCTATGGCACGAACAATGAGTTTGGTTTTGATTACTTAAGGGATAATATGGCGCAACGGCCGGAGCAATTGGTTCAGCGCAAGCACCATTATGCCATTGTCGATGAGGTGGATTCGGTCTTGATTGACGAGGCACGGACTCCTTTAATTATCAGCGGCCCAACTCCCAAGGGCGACCAGCAAGAATTTGTCGAATTAAAACCCAAAGTCGTCCAGCTTGTCACCGTCCAGCAAAAGGCTGCACAACAATTTTTATCCGATGCCAAAAGACTTCTTCAAAAAGAAGGGGCATCCAAGGACGAAATTGCCGAGGGAGGACTGGCTTTATTCAGAGCCTATCGAGCGCTGCCGAAATCGAAGCCGCTGATCAAATTCCTGAGTATGGAAGGGATGAAGCAACAATTGCTGAAAACCGAAGGATACTATTTGCAGGATAACAAGCGGGAAATGCCAAAGGCAGATGAGGAATTGTATTTCGTAATTGACGAGAAGCAAAACCAAGTCGAACTCACAGAAAAGGGCATCGAGTTTCTCACCGCGAACATGGAGGACGACCTCTTTTTCACCATGCCAGATTTGGCTACAGAACTTGTCAGCATTGACAATGGCGAAGGCGATGAAGATGCCAAATTGGAGCAGAAGAACAAGTTGATGGCAGATTATGCTGTCAAAAGTGCGCGGGTCCACACCATGAACCAATTACTCAAGTCGTATGCGCTCTTTGAAAAAGACGTGGATTATGTGGTCATGGACAACAAGGTCAAGATCGTCGACGAACAAACGGGCCGAATCATGGATGGCCGCCGGTATTCTGACGGATTGCATCAGGCCATAGAGGCAAAAGAAAATGTCAAGGTAGAAGCAGCGACGCAAACGTATGCGACGGTCACCCTTCAGAATTATTTCCGGATGTACCACAAACTAGCGGGTATGACTGGGACAGCGGAAACGGAGGCTGGGGAGTTATGGGATATATACAAACTGGATGTCATGGTCATTCCGACCAATCGACCCATTGCACGTGAGGATCGGGAGGATTTGGTTTATAAAACGAAGCGAGAGAAATACAATGCCATCATTGATGATGTAGTAGCTCTGCGAGAGGCAGGAAGGCCGGTATTGGTGGGAACGACAACGGTTGAGGTGAGTGAATTGTTATCACGCATGCTGGACATCCGTCAAATCAAGCATCAGGTGCTCAATGCCAAATTGCACCAGCGCGAGGCAGAGATTGTCACGGAAGCAGGTAAATCTGGAACCGTGACCATCGCTACCAACATGGCGGGGCGAGGAACGGATATCAAGTTGACGGACGAAGTAAAGGCGGCAGGAGGACTTGCCATCATCGGAACAGAACGCCACGACAGCCGACGTGTCGATCGACAGCTACGCGGTAGAGCGGGCCGTCAAGGCGACCCGGGTTCATCGCAGTTTTATGTTTCGCTGGAAGACGATTTGATGCGATTGTTTTCTTCGGATCGGGTTTCCAAAATGATGGATCGACTCGGGCACCAAGAAGGAGATGTGATTCAGCATTCCATGATCACAAAATCCATCGAACGGGCCCAGAAAAAGGTGGAGGAAAACAATTTTGGAATTCGAAAGCGGCTGCTGGAGTATGATGACGTCATGAACGCCCAACGGGAGGTCATTTATAAACGACGACGACATGCCCTTCATGGAGACCGCATTCGGACTGACATTGCCAATATGTTTTTTGAGTTGGTTGAAGCCTCGGTGCTCAATTACCAGCCGAATAAGCAGTTCGATACCTTCAAACTTGCGTTGCTGCGTGATTTTGGAATTGAACCGACCGTTGATGAAGATGCATTCGCAACCATGAATCCGGAGGATTTGGCTTTTGAAACGTATCAGGAGGCAGAAAGGGTTTACCGGGCGAAGCTCAAAGATTTGTCAGAGCGAGCGCATCCGGTAATCCAACGGGTGCATGACGATCCGGCCAATGATTTCAAACAAATTTTGGTGCCATTCACCGACGGTCGCAAGACCATGCAGGTCGCAACGGACATTGAAAGAAGCGTCGCTTCGGAGGGTGTTAGCGTCATGGAAAGCCTCGAAAAGGCGGTCGTTTTGGCCATCATTGATCAATACTGGAAGGAGCATCTCCGCAACATGGACGACCTGCGCTCGAATGTACAGTTGGCCCGTTTCGAACAGAAAGATCCATTGTTGATTTACAAATTTGAATCGTACGAGCTTTTCAAAGCCATGGTCCAACGCATGAATGCCGATGTGGCCGCCTTTTTGATGCGCTGCACGATTCCAACGGGTCCAACAGAGCAACAGGTGCGCCAGGCGCCGCAGGCTCGTCCTTCCATGCCCAACAAAATCAGCCTGTCCAAGGAGAACATCCAAAACATCCAAGAGCAGGCGGCTTCGCAAGCCCGACAACAGGCGCCCCTTGGTGTCCGTCCTGGAGCTGGCGGGCCACCCCCACCTCCCCGTAAAGTGGAGCCGGTGCGCACAGAAAAGAAAGTGCTTCCGAACGATCCGTGTCCTTGCGGTTCTGGCAAGAAGTACAAAAAGTGCCACGGCTGAGTATGAAGCTCCTCGAGTTTCAGATCGACATTCCTTCGATTCAGGACTTAACACGAGCACTAGAAGGCGCCGATTCAGATGCTTCCCCTCGGTGGGGTCGCATGTCAGCCCCTGAAATGCTTCATCATGTAGCGGACTTTGGTGATTTGTATTTCGGTGAAATCAAAACGAGCTTGTTTACCCGCTGCGTAGCACGCCTCTTGGGGCCGTTTTTCTTGCGAACGCTGACGAACAAAAATCCATTGGGCGGAACGCCGCGCAACTTGCGCACAATGCCGGCGATCAAGGCCTCCTCGAGCAGAGTTGCGGATTGGGAGCAAGGATTGAAGCGCGTGGGCGCAATGTTAAAGCGGCTTGAAATGTTGACAACTGAAACGATGAAACACCCGTTGTACGGCACGATGCAAACACCCGACTTTAAGGCGCTTTTACTGCATCACACGGCGCATCATTTCCACCAATTTGGACTCATTTAGAACAGTTCGATTTGCTCGCTCGATGGACGGTGCGGTCGACTAGGAGTAATGCATTGACCTCGCTTTTCGGGCGCTAACCACTGCGCAAATGCATCGCATGTAGCCGGGGTGTGGATGCTGTCCGGTTCGTGAACAAGCAGGTGAAAAGACCTGCCGCCATTTGCTTCAAAGATATCGATCCACCGAGCCCATTGTTCCAAACGGTGCCCGTCGATGGCATGGCCTTCGTAGCCGCCAAAACGCACCAAGACGTGCGGTGCGGTAATGTGCATGTGCAAGGCGTCACGGCGTCCAGCCGTATCGCTGATGACTGCACCGACACCCAACCTTGCCAGGCGATCCCAATGCGGCTGCTCACCCGAGAACCAATCGGGATGCCTGAATTCTACCGAGACGGGCAATTCCCGTGGCCATTTTTCGAGGTACTTCCAAAGTGCGTCGGCATGCTTTGGTGCGAAATGGGGAGGCAATTGGATGAAGGACGGTCCTAAACGGTTGCCAAGTGCTAGCAGCCCTGCAATGAAATCATCCGTCGGACCTTCACAGTTACTAAATCGCCGAAAGTGGCTGATGATTTGCGGGAATTTTGGACAAAAACGAAACCCCTCGGGAGTCGCATTGGCCCATTCCTTCATTTTGGCTTCGCTGTAAATGCGATAGTGCGTTGCATTGAATTCGATGGTGCCAAAGATTCGGCTATATGCTTCCGGAAAAAGCCGGCGCGGTGTCTTATCAGGGTAAGTCGCACCGACCCACTGTGGAATATTCCAGGTTGTTCCTCCCACAAACACAGCACATTTTTGGGGTGCACCGATCTGATGCCAGCGGCTTTCAGGCAATTGAAATAGTTCGGGTGATGCCCCATGAATGGATGCCAGTTTACCAAATTGCATTGCGATGGTAAACTTAGCAACCAAGGAATTGAATTAAAGCGATGGGTCGGCGAGTATTGATGTTAACCTTGTCACATGGTTCGGTACTTGAAAAACGGTTTTTTCCCGAAACACTGTCCCATTTGTGAAGAGCTATTGGATGAAGGCTGCGACTGGTTAATTGCGTGTGATTTATGCAGTGCGCATTGGCCAGACCTTCGAGGTCCGAGTGGCTTAGTCTTCATGAAGGAACGATGTTTTGTCGAATATGCGCAGACGGGTTTTCGTCTTCGAACGGAAAAGCGGCTGAATCAACAAGTCAATGAATTTAAATATGGAGGCAACCGGTTTCTTGCAAGGCGTTGGGGTCAATGGTTGGGGACTCATCACTCACTGCCAAACGAATATCAGCCGAATCGATGTGTACTCGTTCCTGTTCCGCTTCATTGGAAAAAACGAGTGATTCGCGGTTACAATCAAGCGCATTGGATTGCAAAGGGGATTTCGAGTGTGTGGAAAATTCCGGTGCATTCTTCGTTGCTCCGTCGCCGTCATTATGGAAAGAGTTTGACAAATCTGGATCGAAAGTCCCGAAATGAACTTTCGCGCGAACTCTACGAATCAAAGGATGCCAATGGGCGATTCCAAGTGTTTTTGGTCGATGATGTAATGACTACAGGATCGACACTTTCAGCATGTGGAGATGCAGTTCAACGTGCCGGGCATGAATGGATTGGCATCATTACCTTGGCGCTCGCATGAACCAAAGCCCTGATTTTGTGCGGTATCTTTGTTCCATGGCTCAGTCCTTAGAATTTTCAGCTTTGGATTCGCGTGCGGATCAATACACCGAATTGGGCAAGCAGTGGGAATCGCTGTTTCGAGGAGAACGGAACCGAATTGCGAATTTGGCCAATGTGACTGCGGTGCTGAAGTCGGCGTTTGAGTGGCATTGGATTGGATTTTATTTGGTTGATTTCAAAGAGGATCAATTGGTTTTGGGCCCTTTCCAAGGTCCCTTGGCTTGCACAAGGCTATTTCATGGCAAAGGAGTATGCGCGGCGGCATGGGATCAAAAGAGGCCTCAATTGGTTCCGAATGTTGAAGAATTTAATGGTCATGTGGCATGCAGTTCACTGACCCAATCTGAGATGGTCCTCCCCATTATTGTGGACGATCGAGTCGTCGCCGTTTTGGATATTGATTCTGAACATTTGGCTGATTTTTCTAATGAAGACCTTTGGGGATTGATACCCTTAGTCGACTGCATCGCTGAGCATTGGGACCAATGGGAATGAATTTTAATCACCTGATCATTGGCTTGTTGGGCATGGGTTTGCTCGGCTGTGCGCAAGTTTCAGCGCCGACAGGTGGACCCCGGGATGAAACCCCACCTGTGTTGATTGGTGCCACTCCAGTCAATGGAAGTGTAAATCTTCGCCCGGAAGTTTTGGTAATGGAGTTTGATGAGTTTGTCGTCGTCAAAAACCTAAACCAACAGTTGCTTATTTCTCCTCCAATCGAGCACCCGCCATCTTGGCGAGTAAAAGGAAAGACGGTGGAAATTTCATTAACACCGACGGACTTCCGTGCTGACCAAACCTATGTTTTTTCGTTTGGGGAATCCATCGTTGATCTCCATGAGTCGAATTCAGCTCGGGATTTGAAATGGGCGTTTTCTACAGGGCCTGTGCTCGACACTTTGCAAATTGGAGGTACGGTTCGAGACCAAATGACGGGGCAAGGTCGTTCGGGATTGAAGGTGCTGCTCTATCGCGCAACGACGGATTGGGATTCCATTTGGTCTGGATCGCTGCCCGTTGCAGTTGGTGAAACAGACAAGTCTGGGAACTTCAACATCGGTTATTTATCTTCTGGCGAATACAAGGGATTTGCACTGGACGATGAAAATTTAAACTATCGCTGGGATGCAGGAGAATATGCAGCGCTTGATTCCATGGTGATCAATGCCGGAACCCTCAATAACGTGTGGTATGGAGGAGAAACAGAAGCTCAGAAATTGCCTCCATCCATTGGGTCGTGTCAAGTGGATTCTACAGGTATGATTCGTGTTTATGCGCCTTTTGATGAAACCGATTCAACCGAACAATGGTCTATTTGGGATGGATTCAAGGCTCGAAATGAACACTTCTCGCGCGAGGGAGATAGCGTTTTTGTTTGGGTTGAGGAATTCCAGGCCCTCGATGGCTCAGCGAGTTCATTGATTTGGTCAGGAACGACATTTGCGGATACTGCTCGAATGCGAATGCTTCAGAGGGCTGTTGGATTGGAATGGGATAAGAGATCTAAAAATTTGGGAACCTTGCAAGCGGGTGAGCAAAGGGGGTTTCCTTTTCAGCGTTTCATCAAGATCTTGGAACCCTCCAAATGCATCATCTATAAAGACGGCGAGCCAATAGAGTCTTATCAAATCGTGGGTTCCGAAGACTCCTCATTGACTCGAAAATTGCTATTGTCCCTCAATGAACAACCGGACAAAGCGTACGAATTGCAGCTGCTCCCAGGAGCTGTTTCAACTTGGTCCGGATGGGAATTGGAAAATGATACATTGAAGTGGATGTGGAAGACCCATCCTCAGGATTATTTTGGAGCTTTACAGCTTAAATTGTCTGGGATTCCTGGCCCTGGTTGGTTGCGATTGGATGACCTTAAAATGCGAATTGAAACCGATACGGTTCTATTCTTTGAAGGCCTTCAACCCGGCAAACTGGAACTTGGATTTGAATGGGATAAGAACCAGGATGGCATTTGGCAAAAGGTCAATCCTGAGCGACTTCAATCGCCAGAGCCGTATTTTTACCCTGAAAATCAACCGGTGATACGGTCAAATTGGATCATCGAATGGGATTGGACATGGAAATCAATCGACGAGAAGGGAGGGGAATGAAACGAATAGGCCTCATTTTTTCAATTCTGTTTGCGGTTTCTTTGGCATTGGCAAATCGCTCTTGGGGTCAATCTCCATACATCGCTACTTCTCAGAATTACTACTGTGCCGGATCTGATGATGAGGTTACATTGTATTGCAATGTCCTGGCCTTTGATCCCAACACCAATGTGGCCGATTGGACATTTGCGTGGAGTCCTGCCAATGAAGTCAGTGACCCCACAATTCAAACTGTTACGGTATCTCCCTCGTCGACCATGACGTTTTCAGCTATCATGACCGCTCCAGATGGAACGGTTTACGAAGATGAAATAACGATCACCGTTTATCCGGAATTTTCGGTACTGACTGAACCAACGGTAGCGGAGTGTTCAACTGTAGGCGTTCAGCTCAATGCCGTCGTTGACGTTTCGAACGCGATGAATTGGCAGTGGGATCCACAAATTGGATTGAGCAGTGCGAACATTGCGAACCCCTTTATTTTGGAGGAAATCACAGGAGTCTACACCGTAACGGCTGTGATTGCTGGATTGGGCGGTGCTTCTTGTTCCTCGAGCGCACAGGTGACTGTCACGTCCATTTTTCCATCCATGGAATTGGGGCCGGATGTAATTGCTTGTGCAGGTGATGAAGTCATGATTGACCCGGGTTTGCCGATAAATTACACTTATGATTGGACGGTATCAGGGGAGGATATGCCGGTTCTCGCCGTCACGAATTCTGGCACGTATGGCGTGACGGTGACTTCTCCGGAAGGCTGTGAAAATGCGGATGCAATCACGGTAACATTCACAGATGGTCCCAGTTTAGCCCTTCCAGATTCTTTGGTCGGTTGTTCTGAAACCGGGATTGAGATTGATGCTACGCCAGAAGATTTGAGCACGGGTCCTTTTGCCTACCTCTGGTCAAATGGTGCAAACGCTTCAACAGCGACGTACTTTGAATCTCAGGCTGCAATGGTTCAGGTAACTGATGCCGGGGGTTGTGTTTCGACGGGCACGGTCTGGTTGGATGTGTTGCCCAGTCCATCGTTTTATCTTCCTGTGGACACGGCATTGTGTTTTGATGATATCCCAGATAACGCTTATTCCATAAGTGTTCCGGCCGGATTTGCAGGATACCAATGGCTAGATGGTGCGTCCAGTAATACCATAAGCATTGATGGCCCAGGAACTTATGGGGTGTCCGTTTCAAATGACATCGGTTGTGCATCGACGCATTATGTAAGTGTCGTTGATTTTTGTGCAGAGCCATTGTTATTTGTGCCGTCTGCTTTCACTCCTGATGGCGATGGATTGAATGAAGTGCTTCGCATTGAAGGCCGAAACCTGGTGCAATTGGACTTTAAGCTTTACAACCGTTGGGGAGAATTGGTGTGGCAAGCCGAGGAACTAGGAGCATATTGGCATGCTCAAGGTCCCGCAAAGACGCATTATGTAGAAGATGAGATGTACCATTGGAGGGCACGATATCGCTATTATTTGGACCCAGAGGGTCAACTAAGCCCATGGCAACAGGCCGCTGGCTCTGTGCTGATTCTGCGATAATTCAACTAGGAATTGATTTCTAAGAATCGCTTGACTCCGTTCAAGCTTCCAAACACCACGAGCGTATCCGTGTCTTCAATGACCATGTCCGCTTTCGGAACGCCAATGATGTGTTCCTGTTCAACTTCACCTTCTTTTTCAGCTGCGAATTTTCTTCGAATGGTGATCAATCGGAGTTCATATCGATTGGTCAAATCGATGCTACCAAGCGTTCTTCCGATGCAGTTTTGCGGTGCGTGAATTTCCGCTATTTCATAATCGTCGGGGAGTTCCAGGAAGCCGCCAATGTTGGGGTGAATAAGGCGTTCAGATACAATGCTTGCTACTTCGCTCTCCGGAGTAAGAATTTCCTGAATACCGAGGCTGGTCAAAATGCGCTTTTGATGATCACCATTTGACCGGACAATGACTCGAGGCACGCCCAAGTCAAGCAAGTTCAATGCTGTTAGAACGGTTGCTTCGAAGTTCTCACCGATTGCGACGATTGCGGCATCCATGTCTTGAACATTTTGGGCCTGTAAAGCACGAATGTCTGTTGAGTCAAGGGTCACCGCCAAAGCAACATCATCTTTAATGCCCTCCGATCGATGTGCGTTCGTGTCAAATGTCAACACTTCAGCACCCTTCGAAGCGAGTGATAGAGCAATTTGCTTTCCGTAGCGGCCAATTCCGAATACGGCGAATCGGGAAGATTTTCGCATGGTTTTCTCGTTTGGGCTTATCTAATGGATTTCTTTAGCACTTGGATGAATCGTGCAATGTCCTCAAAGGTATTATACAAAGGCACTGGAGCCATGCGAATCACATTGGGTTCCCTCCAATCCACAATCACTCCAGCTTCGGTCAAATCTTCAAATAATTGCTTGCCGTGATCATGCGCTACCAAAGAAAGTTGGCAGCCCCTGCGATTGGGGTCGGAGGGCGTGATGATTTCAATGAAGGAACCACTGTATTCAGCAATTTGCATGACTCCTTTTTCAAGGTATGAAGTGAGCCTGAGGCTTTTTTCGCGCAATTCATTGATGTCAGCGGTTGTAAACTGCTGCAATGCAACGGCATGGATGGCCATGTTCATCACAGGAGCGTTTGATAATTGCCAAGCCTCTGCCGTATCCATGCTGACAAACCGGGGCTCCATCAAAAACCTGCGTTTCGCATCATGTCCCCACCATCCTTCAAATCTGGGTATTGTTGGGTCTGAAATATGACGCTCATGAACAAAAGCCCCCGCGACAGCTCCCGGCCCTGAATTGAGGTATTTGTATGAGCACCAACAAGCAAAATCGATGTTCCAATCATGAAGACGCATGGGGACATTGCCCACAGCATGAGCCAAATCAAATCCGCACATTGCTCCTACGTTGTGTGCAGCACGTGCGATGCGTTCCATGTCCATCCATTGGCCCGTGAAATATTGAACTCCCCCAATCATCACCAAGGCCAATTCATCTCCACATGCAGAAATAGCGGCTTCGATATCGGCTTCTTCGATGATATGTGACCCTTGTTTTGGCGCGACCTCTATGATGTCCTCTTCGGGAACACCTCCGTGAAATCGAACCTGGCTGGCCAAAGCATATTGGTCTGAAGGAAACGCTTTGGCTTCACAAATAACTTTTTTGCGGTTGCCTTCAGGGCGATAAAAACTCACCAACAAGAGGTGAAGGTTGACTGTGAGCGCATTCATTGCAACGACCTCAGTTTCTTTAGCCCCCACCAAGTGCATGAGGCCCTGTTGAAACCGTTCATGGTAGCTTACCCAGGGGTATTTGGCTTGAAAATGGCCCTCTACACCGAATCGAGCCCAATCATCCAATTCTGTTTCCAAGGCTTCACGTGCCCCTTTCGGCTGCAGTCCAAGTGAATTACCGGTGAAGTAAATGGCTTCATTGCCTTGGTGCATCGGAATGTGAAAGTCATCTCTCCGACTTGGAATCGGGTCCTCCGCGTCCATTTTTCGGGCGGCTGACAATTCATATTGGGAGAGATCATTCGACATCTATAGAGCTATTTTCTCACTTCGTGCGCCGCAAAGTTCGAGCGAATCGCATCAAAAAATCCAATTCGAGAATAAAAATGAAAGTAAACCTTGCAGAATAAGGGTCCCGTCAATCCACAAACTGTATACCCATTCTTCCTGTCTGATCTGACTAAAGACCATCCCGATGATGGCGATTCCGCACACCATGAATCGTGCAAGATTAACATCAGCAATGAAGAATCCCACCGCGCTCGCGGCGACCAAGAAAATTGCCAAGCGCATCGTGTTTTGAACGCCGATCAGTTGTGGAGTGGTTTTGAGTTTCGGCGAATCAATGGATAAGTCGCGGCAATCGAAGGGGAGTGTAATTCCAGCCACAAAACCGAATTGCAATGCAAATTGCGTCCATTCATCAATGAAATGGGTCGGGTCAACCCATTGCGCTGGAAACCACCCTGTGACCAACCCCCAGACCACCGCTATGACGGGCCATTTCAATCGAGGTTGATCCCTCCAACCAGGTCCTCTGCCAAACGGATTTGAAGCATAGCCAACAGCCAAAACGCCTATGATGAGTAGGATGACCAATTGTTGGGGCGTCCAATGCAAACACCCGCAGCACTCAGTTGGTTCGGCAACGATCAATCCAATCACCACCACAGACCAAAACGAGAGCAATGACCATTTCCATCGGTCAAGAAAAGCCCGACGGCTCATGGGCATTGAATTTGGATTGCGACGCAACTTGATGATTCTTTGGAAAGTGTAAACCAGCCCAGTCGCAGCAACTATAGCTCCGAGACAATACCAAGGAAATTCATTCCACGGAAGTGTCGGGTGAATTGAATGAAGGGTAGCTAAAGCCGCACTTGCTGCACCCAGAGCAATCCAAACGTGAGTGTATGCGAGAATTTTGACCATCTCAATAACGACACAAAGGTCGTCTGTGCCTTTAAAATGAGGGTTCAGACTTGTGAACAATTTCAATGCGGAAATCCGAGTAAACCGGTTTTATTTTTGCCCCTTCAAAGGATCGCTCATGCATGCTGCAAAATTCACCGCTCGCCACATCGGGCCACGCGAAGAAGATCAACAATCGATGTTGCGTACCATTGGGGTAGCAACCTTGGAAGACCTTGTATCTCAGACGGTTCCGGGTAAAATCCGGCAAAGAGAAAAATTGGGGTTGGACGGTGCATTATCCGAAAGCCAATACCTGGAACATATTGATCGGTTGGCATCAAAAAACACGCTATTCAAGAATTACATAGGAATGGGGTATTACCCGACAGAAGTTCCTAGTGTCATTCGGCGAAATGTGTTGGAGAATCCAGGTTGGTACACCGCTTACACTCCTTACCAGGCTGAAATTGCACAAGGCCGACTCGAGGCATTGTTGAATTTCCAAACAATGGTTTGTGACTTGACAGGAATGGAATTGGCGAATGCTTCATTGCTGGATGAGTCTACGGCGGCCGCTGAGGCGATGGCCATGGCGTATGCAGCCCGTTCTCGTGCCCAGTCAAAGGCTGAAAAAAATCGATTCTTGGTGGATGAAGCGGTCTTTCCCCAAACCATTGATTTGCTCAAAACTCGAGCCAAATACCTGGGCGTGGAGCTGGAGGTCGTTTCAAGAAAAGCGATGCTTTTTGACGCCATGACAGACGTATTTGGGGTGTTGTTCCAATATCCTGATGGCGACGGTGTTGCCAAAGATCTATCAGCCCTAACAGGAGAGGCCAAAGATCGGGAGGTGCAAGTCATCGTTGCAGCGGATATCATGGCGCTTGCCCTCCTCAAAAGCCCTGGGTCCATGGGAGCTGATGTCGTAGTAGGGACGACTCAACGATTTGGAGTCCCCATGGGCTATGGCGGTCCGCACGCTGCTTTTTTCGCCGCGAGGGAATCCTACAAACGACATTTTCCCGGAAGAATTATTGGGGTATCGAAGGATCGTTTGGGGTCATCGGCCATGCGCATGGCATTGCAAACCCGTGAGCAACACATTCGTAGAGACAAAGCGACTTCGAATATCTGTACAGCACAATCGCTGTTGGCGGTGATGGCATCGATGTATGCCGTTTATCACGGACCTCAAGGGCTGCGAGAAATTGCAGAGAACATTCATGGTGCTGCCCGAAGCTTGGATGCGGCATTGCGGGGAACAGATAACTATGAGCAGGTAAACGCCCAATATTTTGACACCTTGAAAATTCGAGTGAATGGCGGTGGCAATGAGATGAATGCTCTAAAGGCCAGGGCTGAGGCGATGGAAATCAATCTGCGATATTTCAATGATGGGTTGCATGTCGGAGTTTCCCTTCATGAAAGAGTCTCGATGAAAGAATTGGTTGATCTCTGCACCGTTTTCGGGGTGAGCATGGTCTCTGGGGTATCTGCTGATCGCACATTCTTGGGGGATTTATGGAGGGATGTGGATTACCTCCATCATCCAGTATTCAATCGTTATCGTTCGGAAACCGAAATGATGCGGTACATCAAGCAATTAGAAAACAGAGACCTGTCCTTGGTGCATAGCATGATTCCATTGGGATCCTGCACAATGAAGTTGAATGCTGCTACAGAACTCATACCCATTACCTGGGCTGCGTTCGCAGAACTTCATCCGTTTTGTCCTAAAGAGCAGGCTGCAGGAACCTTGGAAATGTTGTCCAGATTGGAATCAGATTTGGCGACCATTACTGGCTTTGCGGGGGTCTCACTGCAACCAAACTCTGGTGCCCAAGGAGAATTTGCAGGGCTGATGGTGATTCGAGCGTATCATGAGTCACGTGGTGAATCGCATCGCGATATCTGTTTGATTCCGTCATCTGCTCATGGTACCAACCCCGCTTCGGCAGTAATGGCGGGAATGAACGTCGTAGTTGTCGGATGTGATGAAGAAGGAAACATTGATTTGGACGACCTGAAGGCAAAAGCTGAGGCTCACTCATCTTCATTGGGAGCGCTGATGATCACCTATCCTTCCACCCATGGAGTGTATGAGGAAGACATATTGGAAATCACCCAAATGATTCACGCTCATGGGGGACAAGTGTACATGGATGGGGCCAATATGAACGCCCAGGTTGGGTTGACGAGCCCCGGACTTATCGGGGCGGATGTGTGCCACCTGAATTTGCACAAAACCTTTGCGATACCTCATGGCGGCGGTGGACCAGGCGTTGGACCCATTGGCGTTGCGGAACACTTGACCCCATTTCTGCCGGGACATACGGTGATATCAACGGGAGGAGAACAAGCCATCAATGCAATCAGTGCAGCACCTTTTGGTAGCGCTCTGATTTGCCAAATTCCGTATGCTTATATCAAGATGTTGGGAGAAAAAGGCCTTACTCAATCAACTGAAGTGGCCATATTGAATGCCAATTACCTGAAAGTGAAACTCGAAGGAGAATATTCCATTTTGTACAAGGGCCGCAATGGGACGGTTGCACATGAAATGATTTTGGATTGCAGAGGATTCAAGGCCAGTGCGGGAATTGAAGTGATGGACATTGCGAAGCGACTCATCGATTATGGATTTCATGCTCCAACGGTTTCTTGGCCTGTCGCAGGGACCCTCATGGTTGAGCCGACTGAATCTGAGTCGTTGGAAGAATTGGACCGGTTTGTGCACGCGATGCTCTCCATTCGGGAAGAAATCCGAGCAATCGAGACAGGCGCGGCTGATCGAGAAGACAATGTGGTGAAAATGGCACCTCACACTGCCCTAGAGGTTGCTTCTTCGAATTGGAATCATCCTTACACACGAGAAGAAGCGGCCTATCCGTCACCTGAAATGAAGGAACGAAAATTTTGGAGCCCTGTGGCTCGAGTCGACAATGCATACGGTGATCGAAACCTTGTTTGCAGCTGTCCGCCGATGTCCGCGTTTGAAGAACTGCTCGGTTGATTTTTTCAGTCGTACGTGGTCTCCTATATTTGTCGAAATCCTAAACACCAAATTGCTTGAGAATGAAGCATTTCTACTTCGCAGCCATTGCTGCACTTCTGTCAACGGCTGTATCTGCTCAAGGCTTATTGCCAGTTAACGCGGATAAAACAGCACAAACGCGCCGAGTAAAGGCGGTAAATTCTAACGTTCAAGTTGAACGCGACGTAATCTGGTCGCATGATTGCAACATCGATGATTGCTCTACATGGGTCTTTGGCAACGGTTCAGACATTGCTGGGTCTCCGTGGGAGGGCATTGATTTGAACTTCGAATGCAGCCTCGACGGTCCTGCAGGTCCTTACAATCAATGGGCCGGCGGTACAGGAGATTTCTCTGCTGCTAGCGCCATGAACTCCACCACCAGCGACAATGGTTTGCTCATCGTGGATTCTGATTTATTCGGTGCAGATGCGAACTATAGCGCAGCTTGGATTGAAAACAGCTGGGTTCAAACAGCTGACCCAATCGATTGTAGCTCATTGGAATTTGTAAGCATTTCGCTCGAAACACGCTACCGATGCTGGGACAATGGGTCTTCAGATGATAGCGAAAAGTGCCTGATTGAAGTGTCGCGAGACGGGGTCAATTGGCCAGATATCGAAACGTTTGCGGAAATTGATGGAACCGTTGACTATGGCGATGGTGAATTGATTGCAAGTCGTTGGGAAGTATTCCCAGGCTACGAAACAGGAAGTGAATCAGACAACCCATCTTTGGTAGAATTTGATATCAGCTCTGCAGCCGGAGGACAAGACCAAGTCTGGATCCGATTCCGTTGGTCAGGTACTTGGGGCTACAGCTGGGAAATCGATGATATCCAGATTTACGAAACACCTGCAAATGACATTCGAATCGACAACTACGTAAGCTACACAGACTACTTCACAACGGGAATTTGGGAAGCAGGGGTGTTTGCAGAAGGGCAGCTTTCTACATTGGAAGCGGCAGCGAAGGTCTACAACGTAGGATACCTCGATCAAGAGGAGACTTCTATGACATTGAATGTGAACGGGGCCGACGCGGGTTCTTCAGATCCTATGACATTGGGTTACCAAGCCATCGACACGTTGCGTGTTGGATTCGACATGGCAGCAGTTGGCACCTATGATTTGACTTATACCGTTAGCGCTATGAACGAAGATGAAAATCCAGCGAACAACACGACGACTCAATCGTTTGAAGTGAGTTCGTTGCACTACGGTCGTGACAATGGTACGATGACGGGATTGTTCCCTGGAGATGGAACCGATGATTTCATCGCGTTGAATCCATATGATATTTTCGAGGACATCACGGTTTACGCAATTGACGTTGCCATCGCTGCAGGTTCAGAAAATGGAACTCCGATTGTTGCTCACTTGTTTGATGGATTCGATGAGAATTATTTGGTAGAACAATACGGAGGTTTGATTGGAAGCACGGCTGAAATCGATTTGGCTGCGGCCTATTCAAATGATGGCTCTGAAGAGCCAGGCGACATCGTTTGGTACACGTTGGTGTTGGAAGATCCATACACTGCGCCAGGTGGAACGGTACTTGCTGCTGGTTTTGAGCACTATGGAGGATCGAATGTTCAAATTTGGGAATCACAATACGCTTATGATCAAACATGTTTCGTTTATGGGCCATTCGGTAGCGGAAGCGCTTATGATTGGTACTATACCAACGAAACGCCAATGGTTCGATTGAATTTGGATCCAAATGCGACCAATACGGTTGCTGTCCAAGAGGTGAACACAGAGCATTTCCAATTGTATCCTTTGGCCCCGAATCCAGCGGCTGAAACCACTCGATTGCAATACCGATTGGATCAGGTGGCCGATGTCTCATTGGAAGTTTATGACATGACTGGAAAATTGGTGCAGCAATTGAACCAAGGATCACGTGCTGCGGGTTACCACAGCATTACGTTGGATGTATCAGCATTTGAATCTGGCGTTTACACGACGACGTTGGTGGTGAATGGTGCACGAGCAACAGAGCGTTTGCTCGTTGACTAATTGAATTTGAATACCGGCTCGACCGGTTATTGAGGAGGGGAATTCCGTCAGGAGTTCCCCTCTTTTGCTTTTTATCTTGATTTTCAGCCGCTATGGTGTAATTTCAGCCGTTGAAAATCTGATTCACAAAATATGAAGCACTTTACTTTTTTACTTGCTGCTTTCTTAGGGCTCGCGTTAGGAGCTCAAGCGCAGCGGATTACAGATGTTTATTCATTTGCTCAAGTTCCATCTGATTTGACACAAGCTGAGGCAGAGGCCATGCGCGGATCGGGGGAATCAGCATTGGAAGTGGCTCAACGCGGAGGCGGAACAATCTTGTTTTACGAAGACTTTGCCAATGGGTTTGAGGGGAACAATGGGATTGGGGCTTGGACAGCTGAAGACACAGGAGAAGGAATGATCTGGCAAGCAGTTGATGAAGCGGGCAATGGATACTATGCCGACGGTTCAGCGTCTGGAGTTCAACCTCCTGCCGGAGAATTTTCAACCAACATTCCAAGCATCAATTCTACCACGGCAGATAATGGGTGGATGGTCTTCGATTGCGATTACTTCAACACGCCGATTTCTGAAGGATATGAAAACACTGAGGGATGGATTACCTCACCTACATTGGATATGTCTGCCGTAGGCTCAGTGGTGATTACTTGGGAGCAATATTTCCGATACTGCTGTTACCCATATGCTCCAATCTACTTGCAAGTATCAAATGATGGCGGCGCGACTTGGACCACTTTTGACGCGCACGGATCGTTCATCGAATCGGCAAACACCGCTTCAGCGAATGTCTTGACCACATCGGTTGACATTTCATGTGTTGCGGCTTACAGCGCTGATGTTCAAGTGCGGTTCTCTTACTTGCAGGCCCCTGAAACAGGCGATGCATACAGCCACTACTACTGGGGTATTGACGACGTGACCATTTCTGAAAACCCAGTTGCAAACGATCTTGCTACAGTTCAATTGACCAATGGTGACGTTTGGAATGTTTTCGAATACCGCGTCACGCCATTGGAGCAGGCCATCCCTGAAGCAGACGGTGGATTGTTGGCAGGATTGTTATACCGCAACAACGGAAATGCCAACCAGGATGAAACGACGGTTACCATTGAAGTGTTGGACGAGGGAGGAAATGTTTTGAGCACAACGGTCGAAGAATTGGGCACGGTGAACAGCTTCGCCAATGCGGCAAACTGCCCTGCAAATTCTCAAGACACCGTCTATGTTGCAACGGGATGGACCCCAACAGCAACAGGTAATTATGTGCTCCAAGCGACGATTGCATCGGCCAACGAGGACGAAAACCCTGATGACAACGTCATCAGCAAAGTCATCGTCTACACCGATGACGAGTATGGTCATGACGATGAAGGCGCGTTGGACGTGGAATTCACTCCTCGTGACTCTGACATCGAAGGATTGTTCAATCCTTGCGGCTACGGAAACTACTTCCACATGCACAACTCGGGCTCAATGGCATACGGGGTAACCGTTCGATTTGGTCCTAGCTGCGGTGGTGGTGATTTGGAGTTTGAAACGCGACTTTACACCTATGATGGTGCCGTTGGATTAACAGACTCTCCTTTTGAAACCACTTATTGGACGTATGATGATGCATGGACACCTTCTAGTGCCGAAACAAGTGATTTTGTGTACTTGCCGTTCGAAGATCCAATTGAATTGACCAATGAAGACTTCTACTTCGCTGGGGTGATCAATGAATTCGAAAGTGAAGCACAATTGACCGTTTTAGGCAATGCCGATAGTGATACAGATAACTCTACAGGAGATTACAACCTCACTGGCGCAGGAGATTTTGTTTGGTTCACTTCACAAACAGCTACTCCAGCAATCCGCTTGATTTTGTCTGAGCGTGTTGGAATCGATGAAATCGCCAACTACAACGGCATCGATTTGCACCAAAACATTCCTAACCCTGCGAATGGAACGACCATGGTGCGGTTTGAAATGTTGCAGTCTCGCAATGTGACAGTAGAGATGCGTGACCTACAAGGGCGCCTCATCCAGTCCATCCAGCGCGGACAGCTTCCTGCTGGCACGCATCAGGTGGAATTGAATGTTTCTGACTTGCAAAGCGGAATTTACACGTACACGCTTGTTGCAGATGGCATGCGCTTGACCAAGAAAATGATGGTCAAGTAATAGAATTTAGATTTTCATTGAAAAGGGCGGTTTTTGAACCGCCCTTTTTTATGCTCGAAGGTTCTGGATGTAACTTCGTGCCATGTCCATCAAATCAATGGTAGGTTCCATCTTTGCCAGGCAAAATGTCAAGGCTGAAGCATGCAAAGCGCTTGATGCGAAAGCTTGCCAAACCCGTTGGTTTAAGGTCCTGCTGGGGCAAGGAGAAAGGACCATTTTTGGTCGGGATCATGGCTTGCATTCGGAGATGAGCATCGCGGAGTTTCAAGCAGCGGTCCCCGTCCGTGATTACGAAGGACTAAAGCCTTGGGTTGATCGCGCGGTTGCGGGTGAAAAGGATGTGTTATGGCCGGGCGAACCCTTGTACTTTTGCAAGACGAGTGGCACGACGAGTGGAGCGAAATTCATTCCACTTACCAAGGATTCTATGCCCAATCATATTCGTTCTGCTCGAAACGCACTCTTGCATTTTATAGCAAATTCGGGCCGAGCGCATTTTCTTGATGGCAAGATGATTTTTTTGCAGGGTTCTCCTGAACTCGCTGCGACTCAGGGAGGCATTCCCATGGGCCGATTGAGCGGAATTGTTGCACACCACGTTCCGAAATACCTGCAGTCCAATCGATTGCCCTCGTATCAGACGAATTGCCTGGAGCCTTGGGAGGCCAAAATTGATGCGATTGTTGAAGAGACCAGGCATGCTGATCTGCGCCTCATCAGCGGCATTCCCTCATGGGTCCAGAATTACTTTGAACGGCTGTTGGAAGTCACAGGCGCCAAAAATGTACTTGAAGTTTTTCCAAACTTGGAGCTCTTTGTATTCGGAGGTGTTGCTTTTGAGCCCTATCGATCGCGATTTCAAGCGTTGATTGGAGGAGACTTGCCAACAGTTGAGCTGTATCCTGCTTCGGAAGGATTTTTTGCGTACCAGGATCAATTGAACCAGCCAGGCCTGCGATTGGTGGTGGACGAGGGAATTTTTTACGAATTCATTCCTGCCGATCGGTATTTTGAGGAAAATCCACCTCGATTTACCCTTGCAGAAATTGAATTGAATGTTCAGTATGCTCTGGTAGTTACGACCAATGCGGGGTTGTGGGCTTACGATGTCGGAGACACGGTGAAATTCATTTCGAAGTCACCCTATCGCCTCGAAGTGACGGGAAGAATCAAGCATTTTACGAGTGCCTTTGGAGAACATGTAATCGCTGAGGAAGTGGAGGCTGCGATTCGCGAGGCAATGGAGAATGAACAATCGACCGTAGTAGAATTTCATGTTGCGCCGCAAGTGAATCCTGAGGAAGGCTTGCCCTACCATGAGTGGTTCATTGAATTTAGCCGTGAACCTCATGATTTGGAGCGCTTTGGTCGCATTGCCAATGAAGGTGTGGTGAAAAGAAACCCTTACTACAAAGATTTAATTTCAGGTTCAATCCTTCAGCCAGCAAGAATGACCGTTGTCTCATCAGGATCTTTTCAGCGAGCCATGGCATCGTTGGGAAAGCTCGGAGGCCAGAACAAACCGCCGCGACTAGGAAACAACCGTGAATTTGCGGAGGTTATAGAAAAAGTTAGTCAACCATGAAGATTCTCGCACTCATAGGGGGAAGCGGTTCGGGTAAATCGACCGTTTTGAATGGACTTCGAGATCATTTTGGACCACGCGCTTCGGTACTTTCGCTGGATAATTATTACAAGCCCAAGTCCGAACTTCCGGTCGATGAAAATGGGGAGACAAATTTTGATTTGCCTGAAGTGATTGATCACCAATCCATGATCCGTGATATTGATGAATTGAGACTCGGGCATCCCATCGAGTTGGATTCTTACACGTACAATAGGGATGTGATGCAGTCGGAGAAAATCATCATTGAACCATCGGAGTGGTTAGTCGTCGAAGGGCTTTTTGCCATGGCCTATCCTGAAATGGAGGAGCGGGTTGATTTGCTCGGATACATCGACGCGCCAGCCTCGGTGCGGCTTCAACGCAGGATTGACCGGGATGGAGCAGAACGGGGTTATACAGAGGATGAGGTGCGCTACCAATGGAAGCAACATGTTCGACCGGCTGATGAAGCATTCATTGAACCTTGGAAGAAACGCGCCCATGTCGTGGTCGACAATGAACACCATTGGCAAGAGGGCTTACACGCTTTGATTGAACTGATGGAAAAAACTTCAAACTGAATGGAAATGAAAAAGGCCTTTACCCTGCCAACATGCAAAACCTGTGTGAAAATTTTTGATGAACTCAAACCTGAGCAACATGGTTGTGAAGTGGTGGATATCAAGGCTGAAGGCATTGCGCCCGAAGATTTGGACCGAATGAAAGAATTGGCAGGTTCATATGAAGCCCTTTTTTCAAGACGTGCCATGAAATTCAGGTCGATGGGATTGGCGGATCAATCGCTAACGGAAGCGGATTATCGCAGGCTGATACTTGAGGAATATACCTTCCTTAAGCGACCCGTGTTTCTATTTGATGAGCAAGTTTGTGTTGGTTCGGCTAAAGCGGCAGTCCAAGCTGCAAAGGAGTCCTTGATAGGATAAGCAGATCGACTCCATGTGGCAATTTTTGGCTCATTTCGCATTGTTCATTGTGGCCCTGATTTATGGGGGCAACTATTTAATTGCGAAAGGGTTGATGCCGGACCTCATTGGGCCGAGCGGTTTTATCGTGTTGCGCGTCATTGGTGGCGGAGGCCTTTTTTGGGTGTTGCGTGGATTTATGCGAATCCGCGGAGATTGGGAAGCGGTGGAGCGCGGTGATTTATTCAGGCTATTCTTGTGCGGAACAACGGGAGTGGCCATTAATCAGTTGCTGTTTTTTAATGGGTTGAATGCCACCAGCCCAGTGAATGCATCCATCATCATGACCATCAATCCGGTCTTGGTATTGGTAATATCTGCCTTGATGCTGGGTACGGCAGTCACCGCAAGAAAACTAGTTGGGATTGGCGTGGGTGCTGTTGGAGCAATTTCGTTGCTCGTTATTGGCGCGAACCAAGAGCAGCTGCATGCTTCTTGGCAAGGGGATCTCATGGTGCTGATCAATGCCATGAGCTATGGTTTTTATTTGGTTCTTGTCAAACCCTTGATGGCAAAATACCGCCCATTGACCGTGATTTCGTGGGTGTTTCTTTTTGGGGCTTTATGGGTTGTGCCAATTGGGATTCAACAAGCAGCTGCGATAGATTGGTCTGCTTTTTCCGCTATTCATTGGAATGGATTGGCCTATGTGGTTTTGGCAACGACATTTTTGGTGTATCTACTCAATATTTTTGCGTTGTTGCATGTCCAGCCCACAGTTGTAAGCATCTACATTTATTTACAGCCACTGCTGGCTACAGGATTTTCGTGGTGGGCAAGCCGTGATGGAGGAATTGATTACACGGCCGATTTGGATGGTTGGACGTTGCTTTGCGCAGGTGCGATTTTTACGGGTGTGGCATTGGTCAGTTGGCCTACCCGCAGAAAAAGTGCCCCTTCTGCCTGAATCCAACTTACTCATAAGATTCGTACTTTCACCTCATGCCAATTGCTAAACCTTTCAACCTCACGGCTTGGATTGAAGAAAATCGCGAGCTGCTCAAGCCCCCGGTGGGCAACAAAAATTTGTATGTCGAAAGTGGCGATTACATCGTCATGATTGTCGCAGGCCCGAACGCGCGTAAGGACTACCATTACAATGAAACCGAGGAGCTCTTCTATCAATTGGAAGGAAATATCACTGTCCGGATTCAAGAAGATGGAAAGCCAGTGGATATGAAATTGGGTCCAGGAGACATGTATTTACATCCTGCAAAAGTGCCCCACAGCCCCATGCGTGAAGAAGGTTCGCTCGGATTGGTAATAGAATGCAAGCGTGCAGGGACTGATGCCAAAGACGGGTTATTGTGGTTTTGTGATGCCTGCAATCACCCACTGCATGAGACGTATTTTGAATTGACAAACATCGAAAAGGATTTCTTGCCGCGATTTCGTGAATTCTATGGAAGCGAGGATTTGCGCACTTGCGATGGCTGCGGGCACGTCATGGAGACGGACCCTCGGTTTGTGGATTGAGCAACCATCCTGCAATGTCAGGAGTCTTGTCATTGTACCAAATCCAAGTTCAATGAAAAGTTTTCTTCATTACGGTTTTGCATTGACTCTGTGGCTTGCCTCGTATTCTGGTCAAGCTCAGGAGTGCACCAATTTTCAGTTTTGGGTTTCCAATCAAGCAGGAGAGAACTTTCCAGTCTTGAATGTCAACTATTTGATTTCGAATGCCAACGGAATGCCAACGGCCAATGGAACGTGGGAAGTCACGCCTAATGGCATCGCTGCAGAATTTTGCCTTTCAGTTGGATGTTATACCATAGCCATAAGCGGTGATGGAGTGACCGGTGAAAGTGTTGGCATAGAACTTTTTCAATCGGATTTCGTCCAAATATTGGAATTGTCTCCCGGCGAAGGCGAAGGGGTCTGGGATGCAACGTTTTGCATTGAACAAGGGCAGCAATTCAACTGCCCTGATGCGATTGACTATGCGGCGGGAGAAGGGTGTTCTTGGGCCTTCGAAATTGGCAGTTTTCAAGAAGGTGAAGAAGTTATGTGGAATTTTGGAGATGGAACGGAACCTTTTTGGGGAGGTCACTTCATAGAGCATGAATTTCCCGCCTCTGGCACGTATCAAATCAATGCCTTTTTCACATCTTTTGATTGTCCTATGGGTGTTGAGCTGCAGACAACAGTCGAAGTGACCGGTTGCGGTGATGCGGATTGCGAATTGGAGATGGAGGTCTCAACCGAGGATGGGATGTGGTATACGTTTACCATCCCCGAGCAACCGGAAGGTGCGATCATCGAATGGTACATTAATGGCCAAGTGGTGCCACCCACCAGTGAAAATGGTTTGACGTTTGAGGCTGGATTTGATTTTAATCCCAATTGGACGGTCTGTGTCGAAGTCTTCACGGATGCCTGTCCCGAAGGTGCAGAAGCGTGTTATTCCAACCTTGAAACAGATTGTCCTGAGGGCATATCGGTGGATTCAGAAGGATGTCACTATGTATTCAGTATCGGCAACCTCGACAACCAAGAAATTGGCTGGTCCATTGATGGAGAATTCATTGAATGGTCTAATTATGCATTTGATTGGGACTTCGAAACGGGGGGATGGCATGTGATTCAAGCCGTTTACTATTCTGCAAACTGCCCTGGAGAAACCTATGCGATAGAAGTGAATACAGAAGGGTGTGGAGATGGCGAAGGGTGCGATTTGGAATTGGCTTGGAATGAGATAGAATGTGATTACTTCTTTATTGAAGCCTTAAACCAACCAGAAGGAGCGACCTTGTATTGGACCTTGGATGGTGAGCCTTATGAATATGGATTTGCCGAGATGACCTTCACGTTTGAAGAGGACGGATGCCATGTTTTTGGAGTTGGCTATGAAACGCCTGATTGCCCTCAAGGAGCATTTGCAGAGGTAGAGATATGCTCAGATTGCACGGGAATGGGCTGTGATGTTTCCATTGTGTATGATGAACTGGCCGATGGGATTTACCTCTTTTCAGCGGTGACTGCTTCCGGTGAACTTTACGGGGGAGAAATTCATTGGTGGACGGGAGGTTCGAATGTGGGCTCTGGAAATCCTTTCGCCTGGACGTGGGACACAGAGGAGCCGATGGAGGTTGGGATGTGCATCGGATATCAAAGTTGGCAAGATTGCCCAGGCGGAGAAACGTGCATTGAATTGGAGACCCCGGGCATGGCATGCGAGGAAATTCAATTGGTCATCAACGGCGATTGGACAGCGGATGTTGAATGGGCCTTTGAACTGGGTTTCGAAGCATTCATTGATGGATTTGAAATTGCTGGATGGTCTTTTGAAGATGCTTGGTCGGCTGAAGGATCCCTATCTGACACCTTGAATTTATGTGTGCCACCCGCTTGCTTTGATGTCTTCTGGGGTTGGGATGCAGCCAATGTCAACGTGGAGGAATTGTTGGTTGCAGTATTGCTTGCACAAGGTGATCCCATTACGTTGTTCGATTGGTTTGGATCAAATGATGAGGCGAATTTTGGGTTGTTGCCAGATTGTTTTGACGAGGTGTGGGTTTCAGAATCACACGACCCCGTTCATGTTGTTTGGCCCAACCCAACGGCAGGCGCTTTGAATTGGCAAATCGAAGAAGCAAAGTGGGGAAGTCCCATTGTTATTTATTCCGTTGATGGCCGTGAAATGCATCGTCAGGCATTGATGCAATCCACAGGAACATTGGATGTCTCAGAATGGCCAAATGGTTATTATGTTATTCGCTGGACGAATACCGATGGCCGCCCACTTCAAGGAAAGGTGATGGTGCTTCATTGATGTGTTTATTATTTGAAGGGTGAAGGCCTTCGATTTCACTGAAGAATCGAATGCCAACGAAGGTTAGATTTCGTTTATTCAAGCTGGACCTGCCTTAACTTCGCATTGGTTTACACACATTGTTCACCGAAGCGAAAATGACCTATCAGAAACTGAACAACTTCACAGGCTGGGGCGTGTGGCTCGTGGCGACGGCGGTTTATCTGCTCACCATCGAGCCAACGGCGAGCTTTTGGGATTGCGGAGAATTCATTGCATCGGCTTATAAGCTGGAAGTGGGGCACCCTCCAGGAGCGCCATTTTTCATGCTCTTGGCTCGATTTCTAATGATATTTGGAACGCCAGAAAATGCAGCAGTGTTTGCCAATGCACTTTCGGCTTTGAGCAGTTCATTCACCATATTGTTTTTGTTCTGGAGCATCACTCACCTGACGAGAAAATTGGTCCGGCGAGATGATTCAACAGAGTCTTTTGGGGATCGATTGGCCATCATGGGAGCGGGTGCAGTTGGTGCATTGGCTTACACATTCAGTGATAGTTTTTGGTTTTCGGCGGTCGAAGGAGAGGTGTACGCATTGTCTTCGCTGTTCACTGCTGCGGTTTTTTGGGCCATTTTGAAATGGGAAAATGCTGCCGACGAACCGGGTCATTTGCGATGGATTTTGGTGATTGCCTACCTCATGGGGTTGTCCATTGGAGTGCACCTATTGAATTTGCTCGCCATTCCTGCAATTGCACTGGTTTATTACTTCAAAAAATTCGAATTCTCTTGGAAAGGGCTTGCCATCACGCTTGCCATTTCTGTTGGACTGTTGGGATTTGTTCAAGAGGGCTTGATCAAAGGAGTGGTGAATTTGGCAGGAAAATTCGAATTGTTCTTTGTGAATGATTTGGGCCTCAGTTTCAATTCGGGCGTGTTGGCCTATTCGATTCTGTTGGTTGGATTCCTAACCTCGGCAATTTGGTGGACCCACAAGAAAGGCTGGTGGGCTGCTAACACCTTTGTATTGGGCATGACCTTGGTGCTCATTGGATACTCAACTTTTGCGGTAATTGTCATCCGAAGTGCCGCAAACCCTCCCATGGATGAAAACAATCCAGAAGACTTATTTGCGCTTTTATCCTACTTAAACCGGGAGCAATACGGTTCACGGCCATTGGCTACGGGAGAGTATTGGGGGACCCCGGTTGAAACGGGTAAATCATACCTTGACGGCCGTCCTACCTACGTCAAAAGTTTCAGTGTCTACGAAAACAAAGGTCGGGATGTGCGGATCAAGTCTTTCCGCTCGCAAGGAGCAGCCGATGCTTGGATGAAGGAAAACGGAAATGCACGTATGTGGATTTCGGAAGAATACGTGGACAGCGGTGAAAAAAAGGGCCAAGTGCCGAACTATGATAGCCGATTCACCATGGTCTTCCCACGGATGTGGAGCTCACAGGCCAATCACCAGGAAGCCTACAAACAATGGAGTAACTACAAGGGGTACAATGAGTCCTTTCTGTTTGAAGTTCCTGGATTGGATCGTGGGCTCAACTCCAGAGAGTTGGAGCAATTCGTCGCGGATAATTACCTCCAGGCAGGATTGAAAAAGGAAGACCGCATTCGCGGTCTCAACGCCCTTTTTAGTGCCAATCGCCGACGCCTGAACGCCGAACTATTTCAAGTGGCTTCGGATGATGTTGTACAGGTGATGAACCCAAGGTCGGGCAGGATGGAGTCAGCGCCATTGAACTCCCCTGGAATGGCAGATGCTGTGGCTCAATTCCTGGTGGCTGATTTGGAATCTGGTATGTCTCGCGGTTCTGGATATGTTCAATCGCTTGAATCACAAAAGAGGCAGTTGGAGCTCCAACTGCGCTATGCGGCAAGCTCCGGTGATGCACAAGGGATGAGGCAGGCGCAAAACATGTTGGATCGTGTAGAGAGGGATTTGAAACCTACCATGAGTGAGAACCTGCGCTATTTTCAGAATTACCAGATGGGTTGGATGTATTTCCGTTATTTCCTGTGGAATTTTTCTGGGCGCCAAAATGACACGCAAGGCCATGGTGATTTTTTAGACGGAAACTGGATCAGCGGTATTCCATTTATTGATGCTGAACGCCTGGGAAATCAGAGCGAATTGACTGAATCGCAGCGGGCCAATAAAGGCTTCAATCGCTTTTATTATCTGCCATTGATTCTCGGGTTGATTGGTTTGTTCTTTCATGCCTTTCGTGATCACCGACAATTTCTGGTGGTGCTTTCATTGTTTGTATTGACGGGTGTCGCGATTGTCGTCTACCTAAATCAGTACCCGTTTCAGCCTCGAGAAAGAGATTATGCATACGTCGGTTCGTTTTATGCATTTGCTATTTGGATAGGCATTGGAGTATTCGCCTTGTATGATTGGATTAGAAACCTTTCCATAGAAAATGCTGTAATTATTGCGGGATCAAGTGTCGGCGTGGGGGTGTTATCCTTCCTGACTGAGACGATTGCTGGATCTGATCATGCTTTGAGCTGGTCCTTGCTGTACATGTCAGTGATGGTTATCCTCCTGCTGGGTATTGCGCTTGTGTTGAAACTTTTACAAAATCAGGACTCCATTCGGGCGATTGTGATGGTAGGTCTGTCATTGATTGTTCCAGCTTTGATGGCAAGCGAAGGTTGGGATGATCACAACCGTGCGAAGCGCAGAACAGGAGTGGATTTTGCGAAGAATTATCTGGATTCACTTGCGCCCAATGCCATTTTGTTTACCAATGGAGACAACGACACCTTTCCACTTTGGTATGCTCAAGAAGTCGAAGGCCATCGAACAGATGTGAGAATTTGTAATCTGAGCTTGCTCAATACAGATTGGTACATCGATCAGATGAAACGACAAGCGTATGAAAGTGCTCCGGTACCCATTCGCATGCCTGAAGAGGGATATCGTCAGGGTACCCGGGATCTTGTGATATTAGATGATCCGAAGGACGCGAACAATCCTTACATGGATCTGGGGGAAGCTTTGGAGGTAGCACTTGATGACCAGAAACTCAGGGATTACCAGGGAGGAAAATCGTTTGCCTATTTTCCTACAAACGCGTTTCGAGTGCCAGTCGATAGCGCAACCATTGCAGGATTGGGCTTTTTAACGGATAACGAGATGGACGAATTGGTGGATGCCATAGAGTTCACGCTTACGGGAGCGGACGGAAAACCTAAAGGTTACATTTTAAAGAACCAGCTTGCGGTGCTGGATATGATCCACAATAACAATTGGGAACGACCCATTTATTTCGCTGTTACCACTGGGCCGGACAGTTACATGGGATTGCAAGAGTTTTTCCGATTGGAAGGATTGGCTTACCGATTGGTTCCAATTCGATACCCAGAGAGTGAAAATCCGAATGCCTATGGTGGGGTTCAAACGGATTTGATGTACGATAACATCATGGAAAAGTGGTCATGGGGTGGCATGGATGATGTTGCCAATGGCATTTACATGGATGAGAATAACCGTCGGATGGTTACCAACTTTAGATTGCAGATGTCGATTTTGGCAGAGGAATTATTGAAGGAGGATAAGCCTTCCAAGGCGCTAGACATTTGTGCTTTGATGTTGGAAAAGATGCCGAATGAAAACGTACCGATGAGCCGAGTACTGATGACGGCACAGACGGTATTGATGGAACTCGCGGTTGCTGATTCCATTCCTGGCGTAAAGAAAATTTACAAACTTGAAGAAGACGAGCGCAAACTCGCAAAAGCGCTGGCAATTGAACTGACGCAAGATTTATTTCAGCTTCATGCGGATGAGTTGGTCTATTATCATTCCTTGGATAAGAAACGATTTGACTCCATGAGTCAAGAACGAAGAATTGCCAAACAGGTAGCAGAGGTGATGATTCAAACCGCTTCTGTTTACCTTCCTGATGATTCACTCGCCACGGATTTAACGAAGAAAATGGAGGAGGTTGAAGCGATTATGGTCGAGTCAGAGATGCGTGTGCAAACTCGTGAAGTGGTAAAATTCTAGTTGGTGAAACAGCGCCTTGCCATCTTGGCCTCTGGATCTGGCAGCAATGCCGAAGGGATCTTAGGTTTTTTTGATGATCACGACGAAATTGATGTCGTTTTTGTTGGATGCAATCGGCCTGAGGCTGCGGCTGGAGTCTACGAGAAGTCACGCCGATGGGGAGTGGAAACGACCCACATTACGAAGCAACAATTGGCCAGTGGCCAGCTGCAATCCCTGCTAAATGAACTTGAGGTGAATTGGGTTATTCTCGCCGGGTTTTTACTCAAGATTCCCACTGCGCTGGTTCAAGCTTTCCATGGGCGGATGTTGAACATCCATCCCTCTTTGTTGCCCAACTTCGGTGGAGAAGGCATGTACGGGGGGCACGTGCATTCGGCGGTAAGCGATGCGGGAGTGACGGAATCTGGAATGACGGTGCATTGGGTAACGGAAAATTATGATGAAGGAGAAATCGTTTTTCAAGCTTCATGTGAAATAGAAGCTCATGAAGCTCCCGATTCAATCGCCGCCAAGGTACAGGCGCTGGAGCACCAGTATTTTCCTCGCGTTATTGCTCAAGTCATTCAATCTCAAATGAGCTGATCATGGGAATTGTGACAATCTATACCGATGGTGGAGCTAGCGGAAACCCGGGCCCAGGAGGGTATGGCGCGCTTCTGCTGTATGGGAATCATCGGAAAGAAATGAGTGCTGGATTTCGAAGAACGACGAACAATCGCATGGAGTTGTTGGCCGTGATTGTCGCGTTGGAAGCGTTGAAGCGAAACGGTTTGGACGTTGAGGTTTATTCTGATTCCAAATATGTGGTTGATGCCGTGGAAAAAGGGTGGTTAACGAATTGGGAGAAAAAGAATTTCAAGGACAAAAAAAACCCTGACCTCTGGCGTCGTTTTTTAATCATCTACAGGAAACATCAGGTGCGATTTCATTGGGTCAAAGGTCATGCGGGAAACCCGAACAACGAGTTTGTAGATCAATTGGCTGTTTCTGCATATCAGAATGGGGTTTTGGGTGTGGATGAAGGGTATGAGTCCTTGGACTCCTAATGCCAAACCGATGAATGCTCGCGGAATGGGGAACGGGGCTGTATCTTTGCCGGACTAATAGAACATCCCACGAGCAATGCGAACGGATTTGTACCAAGGACATGACTACTATCAACTGGATGACCTTCTAACTGAGGAGCACAAGTTGATTCGCGAAACCGCACGAGAATGGGTTAAGCGTGAGGTGAGCCCAATCATTGAAGACGCTGCTGAAAAATGCGAATTCCCGAGGCACTTGCTTCCTGGATTAGGAGAAATAGGGGCGTTTGGTCCGTACATCCCCGAGGAGTATGGTGGACCCGGGCTCGACCAAATCAGCTATGGGCTTTTGATGCAAGAATTGGAGCGATGCGATAGTGGCTTGCGTTCTACCGCTTCGGTACAAAGCAGTTTGGTGATGTATCCGATTTGGCGCTATGGCTCCGAGGAGCAAAAAATGAAGTACCTCCCCAAACTAGCAACGGGCGAAATGATGGGATGCTTCGGACTCACAGAACCAGATCATGGTTCCAACCCTGGGGGCATGACCACTCAGTTCAAAGAGGACGGAGATGATGTCATATTGAACGGAGCCAAAATGTGGATTTCCAACGCGCCATTTGCAGACATCGCGGTGGTATGGGCGAAGAATGAAGCAGGGCGAATTCAAGGATTGGTGGTAGAGCGTGGGATGGATGGCTTCACAACGCCAACGATGCACGGAAAGTGGAGCTTGCGCGCCTCCGATACCGGGGAATTGATTTTTGACAATGTGCGCGTGCCCAAAGCCAATATTTTACCTGGTCGAGATGGGCTTGGCGCTCCACTGAGTTGCCTTGATTCGGCGCGTTATGGCATTGCATGGGGAGCCATTGGCGCCGCCTTGGATTGTTATGATACCGCTTTACGCTATTCCAAAGAGCGCATTCAATTTGATCGCCCCATTGGTCAATTTCAGCTGCAGCAGAAGAAGCTAGCGGAAATGATTACAGAAATCACAAAAGCGCAATTACTCACCCATCGATTGGGTCAGTTGCGTGATGAGGGAAAAGCGACATCGGCTCAGATATCAATGGCTAAGCGAAACAATGTTGACATGGCTTTAACCATCGCTCGCGATGCAAGGCAAATGCTGGGAGGGATGGGAATTACGGGAGAATACCCCATCATGCGCCACATGATGAATCTCGAATCCGTTGTGACGTATGAAGGAACCCACGACATCCATCTACTCATCACCGGATTGGATGTGACCGGTCTGAACGCGTTCGTTTAAGGCTCCAAAGAAAATCTGTCGGCATCCGATAGAGCCGGGAACCGGGATCGAAACCGAATGAGTTCCTCGCCGCTGCAACTCCCGATAATCCAACTCGATTGATGAGGATCCAATGATGCAATGGCTTGTCCGTAGGGATCGAGGATGACACTCCGTCCGTCATGATCAATTCCATTACCATCAACTCCAACGCGATTGACACCTGCGACAAAGGCGAGGTTTTCGATGGCCCGAGCGGGCAACAAAGCTGACCAAGCATTTGATCGAACGGCGGGCCAATTGGCTACATAAATCACCAAATCATACAAGTTGCCTTTCCGGTTTCTGCTGAACACTGGAAAGCGCAAGTCGTAGCAAACTTGGAGCAGAATTCGCCACCCCCTCCACTCGACGATCTTGCGCTCATTTCCCGGAGTGTACGAAAGGTGCTCATCATGGAATGTGAAGAGGTGCTTTTTGTCATAATAAGAAAGCTCTCCCTCTGGAGTAACGAAAAAGCAACGGTTCACACATCGGGATTCCGCGGGTAAATGACAGGCCAAACTTCCGGTGACTGCCGCATTGCACTGTTGCGCCCAGCGAAGCATGGATGCCAATGGCCCAGGCCAATGCTCCAGTTGCTGTTCCATGGCCGGATTCCATTCCATGCCATGGAGACTGGGATGCATGGTGAATCCGGTGGCCCAGGTTTCGGGCAAAACAATGACGTCGACAGGTGCTTGCAGCAGGTTTATTGATTGGTCAATGCGGTGGATGTTTCCTTTGGGATCCTCCCAACTCAATTCAGTCTGCAACAAAGCAATCCGCAGGTCTTTTTGGGCCTTCATGGATTCGATATTTTCAATAGGCGCTCAATGCCTTGGTCAAGGGTGTCGTTTTCTTTTGCGAAGCAGACGCGAACGCTGCTTAAATTCTTGGGTGCGGTTCCTGCTGGATAGAATGGTTTCAATGGGATGAGCGCGATTCCGTTTGGTTTTTTACACCAGGTTTCTGTTGCATCCATGTCGGATAAATCCGAAAACGACTGATAGTTCAGGATTTGAAAGTACCCCCCTTCAGCAGGAGAAAACTCCCACCGACTACCTGCTAATCCTTGCAAAAGCCGGTCTCGTTTTTCGCGATAGAACATGCTGAGCTGAGCCATGTGCTGGCGGCCATTTTCGCTGCACAAAAATGACGCGATGCCTTCTTGGAAAGGCGCACCAGTGGAGAATACATCGTACTGGTGCACTTTCCGAATCTCTCGCATGATCTCCGATTGGGCACAGACGTAACCAATTTTCCAACCCGTGCAATGCAAAATTTTGCCGAAAGAAGCTGCAATGATGCATCGATCACGCAATTTGGGTTCATGCGCCACGCTCAGGGGTCCAGCATCGTCATAACACATGGGATGGTACACCTCATCGCTAAGGATCCAAGCATCTGAATCTTGCATGAATTCGCCTAAATCGCGCAGTTCGTTTCGAGTCCAAGTAGAACCCGTTGGGTTATTTGGGACATTGACAATGAGCATGCGGATACGGTCATTCCACGCAGCTTTGATCGCGGGAAGATTTAAATGGTGGTCCTTTTCATTTAATGGAACCGCAATCAATTCTCCTCCAGCGAGTTTTACCGCTGGCTCATATAAATCATAGCATGGCGTCAACACCATCACACAATCTCCTGGGTGAATCAATGCTTGAATGGCTGCGAAAATCAAAGAAGACGCCCCAGCGCCAATGGTGATTTCCTGTTCGGCATCAAAGGATGCCCCTGTTCGGCTCAACACATCATCATGAACCCAATGCCTCAATTGCACATTTCCAGCCATGGGCGCATATTGATTGTGTCCATGGGCCATGGCGTTGGAAACTTCAGATTGCAAGGCACTTGGAGGATCAAAATCTGGAAACCCCTGACTCATATTCAAGGCTCCGTGCTGCTGGGCCAAGGCGCTCATCTTGGTGAAAATGGTCGTTCCTATCGCGGGTAATTTGGATGAGCGCATGGTAAATCCTTCCATCGATGAGCTTGAAGATTAACGGGTCACGGCCAATTTTCCGACACCTGCAGAATTGCCCTGGGGGTCGGTTGCGAAAAATAGATAAACGCCAAAAGGAACAAGTTCGCCATTGAAATCCCTTGCGTTCCAAACCCCTCGTCCGCCTTGAGATTGAAATTCTGCGACAACCCGTCCCGAGATGGTCGTAACATGTACGGTCGATTCAAAGGCTAAACCATCGATGGTCACCATGCCATCGAATTCGCTTCGCAGCGGATTGGGATAGATTTTGACGTCTGTGATTTCCGCTTTGAAATTGCTGGCGTCACCTCGCCACCCCATCAATCCCCTTTGCGTGCCAATTAAAACCTCGCCATTGCGATGATTCAATGCTATATCCGTGATTTGATTGCTAAGCAAAGGGCTATTGTCCTCTGTGAAATGATGGATTTGGTCGATTCCATCGGGACTCAGTAGGTATGCGCCTGAATTTTGCGTGCCGATCCACTTCCGATTTCCGCCATCAATGCAAATGGACTCGATGATTTCGGTTTCCAACAGCAGCTGATAATTTCCATCTTGTTCAATGAGCACCTGCGATGCGATGGGGCTTTCGTAATCGTCGTCAAAAACGGCGCTTGGGAGATAAATGATGCAGGGTCCAGCTGCCGTCCCAATCCAAATCTCACCATCCAAATCTTCTTCAAGGCAATACACATCATCTGAGGGCAGTCCGCCTTTTGATTCGTCGGTGGTCAAAATGCGCCAATCGTCATCTTGCGTTTCGCCTGGAGTTTGATTGGTGTCGTAGACCAATAGTCCTTGACCTCGTGGGAGGACACACCAGATGTAGCCGTTACGCGCAGCCAATATCTCGCCCATCCACCCATCGTTTCCTAGCGCGTTCCCAACGGCCATTGGAATGAATGTGCCATCGGTGGTTCGGACGTGGAGTGGATTTGCGGCATGGGCATTGGAGATCCAAAGATTTCCTTTTGAATCAAAGTCAACGCCACCGACTCCCAGTCTTGGGGAACCTCCGAAATCACCAAGCTCCAGCGAGCTATTGGTTTCATTGTGAATGGCGATGATTTCATCGTTTAAGACTTCAATCAAGCCTTCTTCCCACGAACCGAAGTAGGCGTGATATGGATTCAGAGGATCAATGCTGACGACCATCGGATCATTGATTCCAATCAAATCGTTTACTCCATCTTGATTTGGGATCCAATTCCAACGTGGACCGGTCATTCCGTAAAGCCCATGCTTGTGGTACATGCTGGTCCATGTCTCATCAATGCCTCCAGATGCCACCCAGATTTGATCGTTCCAAGCATCGACATCCCTCACCAGAGCAACAGGCGGGCCTTCAGGTGACCATTGATCATCCAATTCTCCTCCGGTGATGTCCATTTTCAAAAGCCCCTGCTCAAAATTCGCAATGAATAAATCCTGAAATTCCTGTTCAATTACATTCCCATAGACATTGACCCGAAATCGGAATTCCATGTCACGTACACGCAAAGGAATTCCTGCTGCTGCATAGTCCAATTGAATTTCTTCCCATGCTGAATTGAAAATGCGAATGGACTGATGGTCTGCAATTGCGATGCGCCAGAGCGCTGCATCGGAACCCATTTGAGCGACTTCAATGTCCATGATTTGTTGACTATCGGAGGCCTCAAACGGTTGCCAAACGCCACCAGACTTCAACCATAATTCATCCGGGGCAGAGGCATTCCCGGTTTTTCGATGAATGAGAATGTGTTCATTCGGGGCAAATACGACGTGGTCGTAATCACCCGTCTCGAGTGGGACATCCTCCCATCGAGTCCAAGCATCTGGAGAGCTCAAAAAAGGGTGTGCAACGGGGGCTTCGAAAATACCGGCATCGGTCCAAACAACGAATTTGTCATTATGAACGGTAAGTCCTTTGCACTGCCTCAAGGATTGTTGGCCCTGGAGGTACCAAGTGTCCCGTACATCCAATTCTTGCAGATGAATGACGACCACGCCAAAGGCAGTTGTCGCGAAGACGACATCCGAGTTTATTTCCGGAATGATGCCCAGGTGCAATATGGATTTATCTCCGATGAGGTTGCTTTGTTGGATGTCATTTAATGTGTAAAGCCACTCCCCGGTATTGGAAAAAAAATCGACAGCTCCTCCAGCATGGCCCACCAAAAGAATTTCCCTTTCGGAATCCCATGCCATGGCTGTTGGTTGACTACCACTGAGGCCCTGGACTGTTGAAATGCGCTGAATCACGCCAGTGCGTTCGTCGACCGTGAAAATTGCGTGATCGGTGCGCACCGCCCAAAATCCTGAATCGAGCGGATTTGCGCAATGCACCAATTCCCGGGTTTGGTGATAAGGGAGGTAATCGGTCCAGCTCCCGACCGGTCGATTCTCTTGCAACTCAGCCGATTCACCTTGCTGACTCCAACCAATTGTTGTGGCACACATCTCCACCAGAAGCATGAGCAGACCGGATAATAGACACCGGGAGATGTGGTTTTGCGAATTGGGATTGAACATGGAGGTGCTCGACTTACGTTTCAAAGTTCGGAATATTGTGAAGGGGTCAAGAATAATTTTTCCATCTGAACTTTTCGGCACCTTCTGTTTCGAGCTGATCCAACGCGTTTTCATCATTGAGGCAGTAGAGTAATCCCCTTTGACCCCGCTCCCAGCGAATGATGCCCCAAACGATGAGAAGGCACAGGAGGTCTTCCGCATCGCTAAAAGAAAGTCTGGCTTTGCGTGCGACTTGCCTGAAATTGAGCTCTTTTCCAAGGCGCCAGGAGGCGAATAATTTTCCGATGTATTGATCGTAGCGAAATTCGGATCGGTCTGTTCGCATTTCGTATTGCCACACTTTGACTTGTACTGGACTTGCTCGATGGATGCGGTCTTCTCTTCTTAGGTAGGCCCGCCATTGGCCTTGCTCATCTTCGCAAAAATGAGGACGCTGTGCAGAACGTGGGATGCGGACTTCGAGGATGCTTCTGCCTTCGGCTTTCCAAACCTGAATCTCAAAAGGAACGGCAGGTTTACAATGCGATTGACAGGCGAGGTCAATCATGTGGTACTCTTCCTCTTGGTTGACGCCTGTGATTGCGCCATTGTCTTTGACACCAATGAGTAGTCGTCCGCCATCGGTATTAGCAAAAGCAACAATGGTACGAGCAATTTTTTGCGCATCATCAACACGCATCTTGAAATCTTGGGTTTGGTGTTCCCCTTCCGCAATCATTTTCTGCACGTACGACATGGTCAACGAAGTTAATATTCATACCGTTTTTTTCTCGTTGAAGTTCAAGAAGGTTGATGTATATTTGCAGCGAAATAAACGCGAACGAAAAACCAAGAGGGGAGTCTACCCCTCTTTTTTTTCTTCGAATTTTTACCATGATCGACGCCAATCAAATCAAAACCATTGCTGAAAGCTTCCTCGCGGAGGGTAGTGGGTTTTTGGTTGATGTCCGTGTCAGCGAGGGAAATTCCATTTCCATTTTGCTAGATGATGATGAAGGAACGAGCATTGAAAAATGCATGGCGCTCAGTCGTCACCTTGAATCGTCTCTCGATCGAGATGTAGAAGATTTTTCCTTGGACGTAAGTTCTCCAGGGTTGGATCAACCCTTGCGATTGCACAGACAATACTTAAAAAACATTGGCAGGTTGGTGCAGGTGAAGGTTACTGACGCAGGTAAGGTAGAAGGAAAAATGATAAAGGCGAGTGAAGAGGAAATCACCCTCGTCGTTCGCGAAAAGCGCAGAATCGAGGGCCGCAAAGCAAAAGCCTGGATAGAAGAAGAGCAGACGTTTCCATTGAATGGATTGGACTGGACGAAAGTGCAGGTTTCATTCAAGAGGGATTAATAAATGAAAATAATAGCCGAGAACAGCAAATAACGAAACCATGACACAGCTGAATTTGGTGGATTCTTTTAAGGAATTCAAAGAGTTTAAAAACATCGACCGCGAGGTGATGATGGGCATTTTGGAAGATGTCTTCCGAGCCATGATTCTAAAGAAATACGGGGATGACTCGAATTTTGATATCATCATCAACCCCGACAAAGGGGATTTAGAAATCTGGCGCAACCGAACCATCGTTGCCGATGAAGATTTAGAAGATGAGAATCAAGAAATTGCGTTGTCGGAAGCTTTAAAAATCGAGGATGATTTTGAAGAAGGGGAAGAGGTTTCAGAAGAGATCAAATTGGAGTCTTTTGGCCGACGGAACGTATTGTCGTTGCGACAGAATCTCGCCGGACGCATTATGGATTTGGAGAAAGATGCGATCTATCAAAAATACAAGGAGCGCGTAGGAGAAGTTGTGTCTGCGGAAGTCTACCAAATTTGGAAACGAGAAATCTTATTGGTTGACGATGAAGACAATGAGGTTGTCATGCCACGAGAAAATCAAATCCCAGGGGATTTCTTCAAAAAAGGAGACACCATTCGCGCGGTTGTTTCTGCTGTGGAAATGAAAAACAACAATCCTCGAATTGTCCTTTCTCGAACGGCACCGGAATTCTTGGAGCGACTGTTTGAACAAGAAGTTCCTGAAATTTTTGATGGCCTCATCACCATCAAACGAGTGGTCCGTGCTCCAGGTGAACGCGCCAAAGTGGCCGTAGAATCTTACGATGAGCGAGTCGATCCAGTGGGCGCATGTGTCGGAATGAAGGGTTCGCGAATTCACAGCATTGTTCGTGAATTGAAAAACGAGAACATTGATGTGATCAACTTCACTGAGAATGAGCAATTGTTGGTGACTCGAGCGTTAAGCCCAGCCAAAATCACCTCGATTGAATTGAACGAGGAGACAAGAGAAGCAAAGGTTTATCTAAAGTCAGACCAAGTGAGTTTGGCAATCGGAAAAGGTGGAAACAACATCAAATTGGCAGGGTTGCTGACCAATTACGAAATTGACGTTTATCGCGATGAGGAAGATGCAGTTGATGATGTGGAATTGACTGAGTTCTCTGATGAAATCGATTCTTGGATTTTGGATGAATTCATCAAAATCGGTTTGGAAACTGCACGTTCTGTGCTCAATCGAGATGAAGATTTCTTGGTGAATCGAACAGATTTGGAGGTGGAGACCATCCGCGAAGTCATGAAAATCCTAAAGGACGAATTGAACTAAATCCTGTCAAATCCCCGCATTCCCTTTAAATTCGCAACTACAACGCCCAAAATTGCCAATGGCTGACGCTAGCAAACCCGTACGACTGAACAAAATTGCCCGAGAATTCAACTTGGGAATACAAACCATTGTTGACTTTTTGGCCAGCAAAGGCATTGAAGCAGAAGCCAAACCCAACACAAAAATTGAGGCGGATGCGTATGCGTTGATTCGCGCGAATTTCCAAGACGAAAAAGCGGCGAAGGAAAAGGCCGTAAGTTCTGCTAGTCGATCTGCCATTGATCGTGAAAGTGTCACATTGGCATCGGCAAGAAAGAGCAGCTCGCAAAAAGAGGAGGCCGAAGTTGAAATTGATTTATCCGTATTTCAAAAGAGCCAACAGCAACCGAAAGTCGATCGGATAGAGCCAGAGACCCCAGCCGTGGAGCTTGAGGAACCGGCTAAGTCCGAGGCAAAGGAGGCAAAGGAAAGTTCGGTCAAGGTTTTAGGTAAGGTTGATCTGGATTCAGTTGAGAAAAAGAGGAAAGCAAAGACGAAAGAGGAGAAAGCTGCGGAAAAGGAGTTGATTGCAAAAAAATCGGCGGAGATTACAAAGAAGGAAGCGGAAGCCAAGGCTGCAGCTGCAGCTGCCGAGGCAAAAGCCAAAGAAAAGCCAAAAGCTGAGGATGCTCCGAAGGTGGTCGAAAAGCATGAGACCAAAATCGAAAAGCTTTCTGGCCCAACGGTTGTGGGTAAGATTGTGTTGCCGGTAGAGAAGAAGAAAACCCCAGCGTCGAAAACAGAAGATAACAAAAGGAAGCGCAAGCGAATCACCAAGGTCGACGTTGAAAAAACGGCTCGGAATACGGGGGGCAATCGGGGTGACGCTCGAGGAAGTCGAGGCCGAAGAAATGAAGTCAAAAAAGAAGTTAGCCAAGCGGACATTCAGAAGGAGATCAAGGAAACGCTTGCTCGATTGTCCGGAGGAAAAAAATCCAATGCAGCCAAACTTCGTCGTGCAAAGCGAAGTGCAGTAGCGGAGCGACAGGAACAAGAGTTAGCTCGACAGCAGGAGGAGGCGATGACGCTCCAACTAACTGAATTCGTCACGGTTGCTGAGTTGGCCAATATGATGAATGCGAACGTCAATGAGGTCATTTCTGCTTGTATGACGCTCGGCATTATGGTATCCATCAATCAGCGATTGGATTCTGAAACCATTACCATCATCGCTGAGGAATTTGGCTATGAGGCCAATTTTGTCAGTGCAGAAGTCCAAGAAGCCATTGATATTGAGGAAGACAGCGAAGAGGATTTGACGGGCCGACCACCAATTGTGACGGTTATGGGTCACGTTGACCACGGAAAAACGTCATTGTTGGACTTTATCCGAAATGCAAATGTGATCGCTGGTGAGGCTGGTGGAATCACCCAGCACATCGGAGCCTATCATGTGACCCTTCCTCAGGGAGGGCAGATGACTTTTTTGGATACCCCTGGTCACGAAGCGTTTACAGCGATGCGCGCTCGAGGGGCGCAAGTGACCGATATTGCGGTCATCGTTGTGGCAGCGGATGATGCCGTAATGCCCCAGACAAAGGAAGCCATCAATCATGCCCAAGCGGCTGGCATTCCAATGGTCATTGCCATTAACAAGATGGATCGACCAGAAGCGAACGCTGACAAAATCCGCCAAGAACTTTCGGAAATGAATGTCTTGGTTGAAGAATGGGGGGGCAAATTCCAGAGCCAGGAGATTTCTGCCAAAAATGGCACCAACATCAACGAGTTGCTCGAAAAGGTGCTGCTCGAAGCCGAAATGCTCGACTTGAAGGCAAATCCCGAAAAGCGCGCCATTGGCACCGTTGTGGAAAGTTCATTGGACAAAGGGCGCGGGTATGTTACGAACTTGCTGGTGGAAGGTGGGACGCTCCGCGTTGGTGACGCCGTTCTCGCTGGGCAGTTTTCCGGCAAGGTAAAGGCCATGTTTAATGAGCGCGGCACCCGGGTTGAAGAAGCGGGCCCATCGGTTCCAGTATCCATTCTTGGATTTGATGGAGCACCCAATGCTGGCGATAAGTTCCATGTCTTTGATGACGAACGCGAAGCGAGAAATATTGCAGTAAAGCGACAGCAACTTCAGCGCGAGCAAGGAGTTCGCTCCCAACGCTCTGTGACGCTTGAAGAATTGGGTCGTCGAATTGCCGTTGGAGAATTCAAGGAATTAAACCTCATTGTTAAAGGCGATGTGGATGGATCCATTGAAGCATTGAGCGATTCGTTGGAGAAGTTGTCTACGGAAAAAGTTCAGGTGAACATCATCCACAAAGCGGTGGGCCAAGTATCTGAATCCGACATATTGCTGGCCTCGGCGTCATCGGCAATCATCATTGGTTTCCAAGTCCGACCAAGCGGTGCAGCTCGAAAATTGGCTGAAAAAGAAGGTGTGCAGATTAAGCTGTATTCTATAATCTACAAAGCCATCGAGGAGATGAAAGACGCGATGGAAGGTCTGCTGTCTGCGAAAATTGAAGAAAGTATTGTGGGTTCTGCTGAAATCCGAGAAACCTTCAAGATTTCAAAGGTGGGAACCATTGCGGGTTGCTTTGTCATCGACGGAAACATTCATCGCAACAACAAAGTTCGAGTGATTCGAGAAGGGGTTGTAGTGTATACCGGAACATTGGGGTCGCTCAAGCGATTCAAAGACGATGTCAAAGAAGTAGCAAAAGGCTTCGAGTGCGGCTTGAATGTGGATCGATTCAATGACATCAAAGTGGGAGATGTGATTGAGGCGTATGAAGAAGTGGAAGTCAAGCAAACGCTTGAAGACTAGGGGATTCTAGCAATAATTTTCTGCTGCTCAACCCGCTATTCAACGTTTAATCATTCGATGATTGCGGTTGACTTTTCTTTTCTGATTCCTTCTCAGCAGAGGGCTCAGCCTGCTCTTTATTTTCATCCGCTTTCTGCTTAACCAAAGAAGGAAAATTGATTTCTACGGGTTCTCTGGTTACGATGGCATAGGGAAAATGTTCTTGCCATACAGGCAACATTTCTAACGCATGCCATTTGGATCGAAAATCACCGACTGAAACTTCGTAAGCAGGGGGATTTGGATTGAAATAAACGCCCATACCGGCTGCGTATCCGCGCGCCTTGGCACGCACCATGCGGGCTTTTTCGAGATTTCCCGAATAAAGCTGGATTCGGTATCCCAAGTTCACGTGTTCTTGACGATGCCATTGCTCATTCAATTTATCCAGTCCTTCCTGCCAATCAATGGATAATGAACCTTGTGGTCGGTTCTCGAATCCAGCAGGTAACACTTCTGCATTTGAGTGGCCTCCTTCGGCCAAGCCTAACTCGGAGAGCATGGCTGAATCTCCCGGTAGCAGAATAGGCTGAAATGACCCGTCCAATGGAACCACTGAATCTTGTTTGGTTTCTGTCGTTCCACCTTTGAAAAGTGTTTTCCACCACGGTTCGGAATCCTGGCCAATCGCCAAGTTCCAACAGAGAATTCCCAGGGTGAGTAACGTTACGCGCAACGGATCAGTTTTTTGATTCCAATGATTGAGTTTAAACGCAAATCTTGAAGCGAAATTAAAGTCGTTCCGCATATGGTCAGCGATGTGATGAAAGAAATCGAAATCGAAACACCTCTCATTGTGAAGTTACACAACACATTATCAGTGAGATATGTATTAAGAATAATTCTGAATAACGAACAAATGCGACATTGAGTCTTCAGCGCCTGAATATTTGACCTTCTATGCTTAATTTTGCGCGCGAAAAGCGTGATTTTCCTCGTAATGCGAAAAGCAAAATTCATGATGGCTTCAACGGGTTTCAAGGCTTCTATGACCTTCTCCAAGACCGCAATCGTTGCCTGTCTTCTTCTGTTTACATCTCACCTCACTGCAGGGATTTGGGATGAAGGTGAAATTGAAGCAGGCCAAGCTTTGTTCAATGCCAACTGTGCTTCATGCCACAAAGTGACCAACGAGGTGCTTGCCGCACCAGGTTTGGCGGGCATAGCGGATCGCTGGGGTTCGAGTGAAGAGCTTTTGATTCAATGGATTCAAAATCCTCAGGGAGCTGCTGAATCAGGTGACCCTTACATCAAGTCTTTGGTTGACCGTTATGTCCCTACCTACGGTTGGATGACTGCTCAAGCAGTGTCAGCAGATGACATCAAAAACATCATGGCGTATGTTCAAAATCCGCCGGATGTTGCTCAGGTAGCGGATTCGGGTTCTGACTGCATTACAGTGGACGAATTGCCGATAGAGGAAAGCTCAGATGACAGCGGCATGTGGTTTACCATGCTCCTGGTCTTGTTCTTGATTGTAGCAATGGCGGCTGCGGGAGTCAATCGGTCCCTTTCAAACGCCAGTCGAGAACGTGAAGGAGAAGCGTTGCTAGCTGATCTGCCCTATTCGCAGCGAGCGAAAAATTGGGCCTGGGATAACCGAGTTGTCGTTTCCTTGATTGGAGTATTCTTTGTGGCTTACGGAGCAGTTTTGGGCTATCAAGGATTGATGCGGGTTGGGGTGGTCGAAGGCTATAAGCCGGATCAACCCATCAAGTTTATTCACAGCGTACACGTCTGTGAAAATGAAGTGGACTGCAAGTACTGCCACCACAGCGCATATGAATCGAAGCACGCAGGCATTCCTTCAACCAATGTGTGTATGAATTGCCACAAAGCCGTCAAGAAAGGCCGTCGTTACGGAGAAACAGAAATCGGGAAAATATACGAAGCCATCGGTTTTGACCCGGAATCTGGGACCTACATTGATGGAGAAGGAAAGAATGGGTATTCAAACCCTCAGGATTCCTTCGATGGTGAACCCATTCGTTGGAATAAAGTGCACAATTTGCCAGATCACGTTTATTTCAGTCACCAACAACACGTCGTTGTGGGCGGTTTGCAATGCCAAAACTGCCACGGTGATGTAGAAACGTACACGGTTGGCCGGGTTGCAAACGTAGACGACATCAACCAATTGGTCGATAAGTACCCTGGATTGATTGAGCTCTCAAAACCAACACTGACGATGGGATGGTGCATTGAGTGCCACAACAAGGCGGAGATTGATCTGGCAAGCAGTGGGTACTATGAAGAAATTCACGGTCGCTTGAAGGAGAACCTTCGAGGCAATGAAGAACTCCGTAAGTATATGGAGGACGATAAAATAACAGTAAAGGAACTCGGCGGATGGGAATGCGCCAAGTGCCATTATTAATAAAGCACAAGTAATCGCGAACCCCTTATCGCAATAGCCACATGGCAAATACAAAGCGTTATTGGTCCGGACTGGACGAGCTTCACGAAACAGAAGCATTCAAGACGATTCAGGAGCAAGAGTTTCCAGAATCCAAGTCGGTGGATGAGTTTTTGTCCGATGATCAGTTGGAATCGACTCACACTGGTCGACGGGACTTTTTAAAGTTTATGGGATTCAGCCTCACGGCTGCCACGCTCGCTGCATGCGAAACTCCAGTGGTCAAGAGCATTCCATACACCAACAAGCCAGAAGAGGTAACTCCTGGTGTGGCGAATCACTACGCCAGCACCTACTATGATGGCCAGGATTATGTGAATGTCTTGGTGAAAACACGGGAAGGCCGCCCCATTTTCATTAAATCCAATACCCAAACGGGCGTAGGTCGCGTGAATGCTCGTGTCAATGCTTCGGTAATGTCTTTGTATGACGGAGCGCGAGTAACGGGACCGTTGATGGATGGGTCAGAGACCTCTTGGGGAGTTGTTGATGAAAAGGTAGGACAGGCAATGGCTGCCTCAGGCAGAAAGGTGCTTTTGACGAATACGGTGATGAGCCCTTCGTTGCTTCGTGCCATTACCAATTCAGGGTTGGAACATGTTCAGTTTGATTCCATCGACTACGGAGCCTTCCGCAAGGCTTCAGAGTTAGATTTTGGAGTGAACACCTTTCCATCGTATCGTTTCGATCAAGCGTCTGCGGTTGTCTCGATTGGAGCAGATTTCTTGGGAACATTTGGGGATTCAGTTTACTACGCCGAGAATTGGGCCAAAACTCGGAATCCAGAACAAGGCAGCATGTCAAGATTGCATGCCTTTGAATCAAACATGAGCTTGACAGGTTCAAATGCGGACTACCGCACCATGGTCAAGCCTTCCGAACAAGGAAAGGTTGCAACGGCATTGTTGAAGGCCATCACAGGCGAAGGACAGGCTGGAGAGCTTTCGGAAGGCGTGCAAGCAGCCGTTGCTAAGGCGGCAAAAGACCTGAAAAGTGCAGGCGAACGCGGATTGGTTGTAGCCGGTGCAAATGATTTGAATTTGCAACGTGTGGTAAACGCCATCAATGCCGCGCTTGGCTGCGTTGGAACAACCATCAATTTCGATGGGACGAAGTTGTTGCAGGGCGACAATGCTTCTGTCAACAAGCTTGTCCAAGACATGAATAAGGGCGAGGTTACAACCCTCATCATCGCTGATTGCAATCCAGTTTACCATCTCCCAAATGCGGCAGCATTTGTTGAGGGATTATCCAAGGTAAAAACATCGGTAAGCACAAGCTTGTTTGGGGATGAAACTGCAAGTCTTTGCTCAATTGTGGCTCCAACGCACCATTGGTTGGAGTCATGGGGAGACCTTCAGATTGATGACTACCGAATCGATCTGGTCCAGCCGACCATATCGCCTTTACACAATACCCGAAATTGGGGAGAAAGCTTGACGGTTTGGTCGGGCAACCCAGTAGATTGGTACACGTTCTTGCGTCAGACCCATTCAGCCGGATACACAGCTGCCTCGATGTACACCGATGCCGACTGGAATAAGGCTGTGCACAATGGATTCGTAGGATTGGAAAAAGGGGAAGATGTGGTGCCGACCTTCAATTCCAATGGAGTTGCCGATGCAGTAAGTGCATTGAATGGAAAGACAGGGGGCTCTTTCGAATTGGCGTTGTACCAAAAAACCACCATGGGTGCCGGACAGCACGCAGCGAATCCGATGCTGCAAGAGACTCCCGATCCACTCACGAAAGTAACTTGGGATAACTACGTGACCATGGCGCATGCAGACGTTGATGCCATGGGATTGAATGGGTTTATTGGTCAAGAGAAACCAGCGAGCGTTGTCAAAGTAACGGTCAATGGGTCATCAATGGAATTGCCTGTTTTCCCAATGCCAGGTCAAGCACCGGGAACCATTGGTGTTGCGCTGGGATACGGTCGAGGAGCCAATGGCGAGAACATCGGAAAAGCGGCGTTCCAGACCGGTGAAAATGGGTCATTCTTGACTGATGAGGCTGGAAATTTGGTCCCCGTAGGTCAAAACGCATTTCCATGGGTGTCGGAACAAAATGGCTTGCATGACTATCAGCAATTGAATGTAGAGGTCGCTGCAACAGGAGGCACTTACCCTCTGGCCTGCACGCAAATTCAGAACACGTTCATGGGGCGTGATAGCATTGTGAAGGAGACAGACTTCATGAGCTATTTTAATGAACGTGAGGTGGCAAAGGGAGAAGCGAGTTGGAACCGCGTAGTAAAGCTTGCGGTTCATGAAGATGTAAATGGTGACGGCACGATCAATGCACAAGATGCCAAACCAACCGAGGCCTTCGATTTATGGCATGAGCACGCTGTTGAAAATGTGGGTCATCGATGGGGGATGACCATTGACCTCACCACATGTACTGGATGCAGTGCCTGTGTCACAGCGTGCCACATCGAAAATAACGTACCTGTTGTAGGAAAGGATGAGGTGCGACGACACCGCGACATGCATTGGATGCGAATCGACCGATTCTTTGCGTCTGATTACAGCTTGGAGCGCGGAGAGGCGGAAGGAGAAGGCGTCATTGCTTCTTATCGAAAGATGGAAGACGCAGCCGCGAATCCACAGACGGTGCACATGCCCATGATGTGTCAACATTGCAATCACGCTCCATGTGAGACGGTTTGCCCAGTTGCTGCTACAACCCATTCAAATGAAGGGTTGAACCAAATGACCTACAATCGTTGCATTGGAACACGGTACTGTGCAAACAACTGCCCATATAAGGTGCGCCGATTCAATTGGTTCAATTACCCGGGTTACAAGAAGTTCGCCAACTTTAATCCAGCACAGGACAGCCTGATGCGCATGGTGCTCAATCCAGACGTTACGGTAAGAAGCCGGGGAGTTATGGAAAAGTGCAGCATGTGTGTTCAACGACTGCAAGCTGGAAAACTTGAAGCCAAAAAGGCCGGAGCACCATTGGAAGATGGAAGCGTTGTAACGGCCTGCGCTGAGGCGTGCCCAACCCATGCCATATCATTCGGGGATTTGAATGATACGGGATCGAAGGCGCGAGCCATATCTGAAAATAACCGAGCGTACCATGCATTGGAAGAAATCGGGGTCAAGCCGAACATCTTCTACATGACCAAAGTGCGAAACGTAGAACCTAACCAAGCCTGATAAGACGATGCAAAAAGAAGCAGCCATTCGGGAACCCCTGATTCTTGGGGACAAGTCTTACAAGGACATCACAGACGATGTGGTCGGACCCATCCAAGGCGCAGCGCCGATTGGGTGGAAAATCATGATCACCATCTCTAGCATCGTAGCCATTTACGGTGTAGGAAGTATCCTTTACCTCTTAGGAACGGGAATTGGCGTGTGGGGATTAAATAAAACGGTAGGATGGGCCTGGGACATCACCAACTTCGTTTGGTGGGTTGGTATAGGTCACGCGGGCACACTGATTTCTGCAGTATTGCTATTGTTCCGACAAAAGTGGCGTATGGCCATCAATCGATCTGCGGAGGCTATGACCATTTTCGCGGTGATTATGGCCGCAATTTTCCCAGGCATTCACATGGGACGGATCTGGGTGAGCTATTGGGTTTTGCCACTCCCGAACCAATTTGGTTCGCTTTGGGTGAATTTTAACAGCCCTCTTCTTTGGGACGTATTTGCGATTTCCACGTACTTCTCGGTTTCGCTGGTGTTTTGGTACATTGGCTTGATTCCTGACTTTGCGACCATTCGAGACCGGATGACGAAGCCACTGGCCAAGAAGATCTACGGGGTATTGAGCTTCGGTTGGAGCGGACGTGCCAAGCACTGGAATCGTTTTGAAGAGGTGTCCCTGGTCTTGGCGGGCATCGCCACGCCGCTGGTATTTTCGGTACACTCGATTGTATCGATGGACTTTGCAACATCGGTGGTTCCCGGTTGGCACACTACCATATTCCCTCCATACTTCGTATCCGGCGCGGTATTCTCAGGATTTGCCATGGTGCAAACGTTGCTGCTCATCATGCGCAAGGGCATGAAGTTGGAAAACTACATTCACGTAAAGCACGTAGAATACATGAACATCGTCATCATTGTAACGGGCTCCATTGTGGGTGTTGCATACTTGACGGAGTTGTTCATTTCATGGTACTCAGGCGTGGAATATGAGAGCTACGCATTCATCAACCGTTTTAGTGGACCCTATTCATGGTCGTACTGGATCATGATGACATGCAACGTAATCAGCCCTCAATTGTTTTGGATCAAGAAAATTCGCCGCAGCCTGATTGCTACGTTCATTCTTTCCATTGTGGTAAACATCGGAATGTGGTTTGAACGATACGTAATCATCGTAACATCGATTCACCGTGATTATGATCCATCAAGTTGGGGGGAATTTCACCCAACAAGCGTGGACGTGGGTATTTTCATCGGAACCCTCGGAATCTTCTTCACCTTGTTTTTAGCCTTTGCTCGGTACTTCCCTGTTTTGGCATTAAACGAATTGAAAACCATCTTGAAAACCAGCGGTGAGAACTTCAAGAAAAAACAAGCAAACCACTGACCCTTACGGCCATGAATAAGGTATTCCATGTTATGTATGATGATGACGATACGCTGAAAGAGGCGGCATCGGCATTGGTAGCAAAGGGCATCCGGGTCAAGGATGTTTTCTCTCCTTTTCCAGTTCACGGGATTGATCCCATCATTGGTGTCAAGCGCACCCGTTTGGGCATTGCAGCGTTCATGTATGCGACAACAGGCACGACGTTAGCGCTGCTTGGGATGTGGTATTTCATGATTTCTGATTGGCCAATGAACATTGGCGGAAAGCCGAGTTTTTCGTTGATTGAAAATTTACCGGCCTTTATCCCGGTGACTTTTGAGTTTTCAGTGCTTTGCGGTGCACATGGTATGGCAATCACGTATTTGCTGCGTAATGGAACGCTGCCAGGAATGCCTGCTTCTAATCCAGATCCAAGAACCACGGACGACAAATTCGTGATGGAAATCACTACTGAACAAAACAGCCTTTCTGCAGACGAGCTCGAAGCAGCAATCAAAGAGACCGAGTTGTTTGAGTTGAGCATCAAAGACTATAAATGATGAACATCCGGAATATTTTCATTCTATCAGCGGTGGCAGTCGCATTGATTGCCACAACGGGTTGTACGAACGATCCGGATAGCCCAGGACTGGAGTACATGCCTGACATGTATCGTTCTCCGGCCATTGAAGCGTATGTCGATTATGGTCAAGACCCCTATCAGGTCGGGGAAGAGGTAGCGGCAGCTCAGCGTATGATTCAGTCTGCTCGAAAGCCTGTAGCCGGGACCATCCCGTTCAATCCTGAAAACCTGGATTTTGTCATGCCTTACCCTTACCCAAATACGGTCGAAGGTTATGAAGCAGCAGGGGACAGCTTGACTTCGCCTTTGGCGCAAGTTGGGAAAGCTGAGATCGAAGCAGGCCAAGAAATCTATACGTTGATGTGCACGCAATGTCATGGTGAGGAAGGAAAAGGAGATGGCGCATTAAGTCGCAACGGTCACATCCAAGGGATCCCCAGTTACAGCGATAAGCTCAAGGATCTCCCTGAAGGAAAGATGTTCCATACCCTGACCTATGGAAAAGGGCTCATGGGATCACATGCTTCACAATTGTCGCAAAAGGATCGTTGGCTAGTCATCGAATACATCAAGGTGCTCCAGCAAGGCGGAGAGATGCCTGAATTCGATGAAAATGGTAATGTGGTGAAACCGGTGTCTACTGAATCAGGAGATGCCATGGCTATGAATAACTGATCATGGAATTCAAATTCGAAGGACGAACGAAATTAATTACCCAAATCCTAATGGGAATCGGGGTAATTGCGCTCATCGGCGGTTTTATGACCGATTCGACTGATCATCACCAGCGGTGGTGGGCCAACTTGCTCGTAAATGGGTTTTTCTGGTTCTCCATTTCATTGGCAGCGTTATTCTTTTATGCGCTCAATTATGCTGTAGAAGCTTCTTGGTCAGCCATCATCAAGCGAACTTTTGAAGCGATGTGGCATTTTTTGCCAATAGGAGGCGGAGTCATTGTTGTAGTACTTGTCGCAGGCCAGTTTTTCCACGCACATCATCTCTACCATTGGATGGATACGAGTTTGTATCATGAATTCATGGTAGTGGATGGTGACCAAACAACGTACGTAGATGAAATGACGGAGGGGGCGGTTTCCAATCCCAATTACGATCACATCATCGCAGGCAAGCAGGCGTATTTTTCAACTTGGTTTTTCTGGCTCAGGACGGTGGCGTACCTCGGAACGTTTTTGATTTTTGCGCGATTGTTCCGCCGATGGTCGTTGCTCGAAGATGAACAACCAAGCCTGGACTTGCATTATAAGCAATTCCGTCGCAGTGCTTTGTTTTTGGTATTCTTTGCTGTGTTCAGTTCCATGTTGGCTTGGGATTGGATCATGTCCATTGATGTGCACTGGTTCTCGACCCTCTTTGGGTGGTACTTGTTTAGCGGCATGTGGGTGAGCTTCATGATCATGTTGAATCTTGGATTGATCTGGTTAAAAAGCAAAGGGTATTATCAAGAAGTTACTTCAAGCCATATGCATGACATTTCGAAATGGATGTTTGCCATATCCATGCTATGGAGCTATTTGTGGGTGAGTCAGTTCTTGTTGATCTGGTATGCGAACATTCCTGAAGAGGTGACGTACTACACGCAAAGATTTTTCTCAGACTATCAAGTGCCGTTTTTGTTGACCTTCTTCATCAACTTCGCGGTTCCTTTTTACACGTTGTTGCCGCGCGACACGAAGCGCAACCCTTCATATATCATTCCGGTAGGCTTGCTCATCTTTATTGGGCATTTTGCGGATGTTTATCTGCTAGTCATACCCGGCACCCTCTTCGACCACAATGAATTCGGTATTTTTGAAGTGGCGTTGTTTTTGGGATTCCTTGGGCTATTCCTCAACCGCACATTGAATGCGTTAGGTAAAGCCCCCTTGCTCCCGAAAAACCACCCCATGTTGCAAGAGTCGAAGGATTTACATTATTGATTGCAAGAACCACTAAGTAATGAAATTGCTCATTCTCCTCGTTGTTGTCCTTGGTTTGGTAGCTGCAGTGCAGCTTTCCAAAGTTTACCAGCTTTCTATTTCATTGAGAGGAAAGCGAGAAGAGGACATCTCTGAAGCCGATAACCGCTTAAACGGTGGCGCTTGGCTAGCATTCATGGTATTCTTTTATGCTTCGTTTATTTGGTTGATGTTGCGATACGGGAGCTACGGCACGCCCCCAGCTTCTGAGCATGGTTTGGCAGTAGACCAACTCATGAATTTCAATATGGCAATCATTTTCGTGGTGTTTTTCATTGTAAACACGCTGTTATTTTGGTTTGCGGCGAAGTACTACTATCGAGCTGATCGTAAGGCGCGTTTCTTTGCTCATGATAACCGGTTAGAGCTGGTATGGACCATCATTCCTTCCATTGTCCTAGCAATCATTATTGCTTACGGCTTAAAAACATGGAATGAAATGACGGGCGAAGCATCTGAAGACGCGTTGCGAGTGGAGCTCTATTCTAAGCAATTCGATTGGACGGCTCGTTATCCAGGAAATGATGGGGAGTTTGGATTGGCAAACTACAATTTGATCACTCCCATGAATGCCCTGGGCATAGTCACGGAGGAGGGCATCGCAGAAGCAATGAATGAGATCAATGCGAAGATTGCTGAAGTGGAAGAAGAAATCATGTACGAGAAGGGTCACTTGATCGCGGAGCGGGAGGCATTAATGGAGCAATTGAAGGGCGATGCTCACCACGGTGCTCATGACGCGCATGGTGCTCATGATGAACACGGAGCGCATGATGACAGTCATGAAGAACATGGCAATCACGATGGGCATGATCATGGGCATAATGGAGATGAAGTCAAAGCCATAATTGAAGCACGATTGAGTGAAATCGAAGAAATGCTGGCTTCTGATAAGGTGACCATCCTGACCGATGCGGCTTATGAAGCAAAGGAAGATAAACTCTACCGCTTGCAAAGACACAGACAGCGCATTGAAGAAATCCGTGAGTTTAACTACGATGGAGAATTGAGTGCTTGGGAAGCGGGGATGGATGATCAGATTGTTAAGGGTGAATTCCATTTACCTGTCGGACGAGAAGTCGAATTCATCTTCCGTTCTCGTGACGTGATTCATTCAGCTTACATGCCGCAATTCCGCGCCCAGATGAATACGGTGCCCGGAGTACCTACTCGGTTTAAGATGACTCCAACGGTTACTACGGACTCCATGCGAGTCGTTCTTGGTGATCCAGAGTTTGACTATGTTTTATTGTGCAATAAGGTCTGTGGCGCTGCTCACTTCAACATGCAGATGAAGCTGGTCGTGGAGTCGCAAGAGGATTACGAAGCGTGGCTTTCGGAACAAGATGAGTTCTTGGTGAAAGAGGAGCCGCTTCAAGAACAATCAGAAGAAGGAGCAGAGCAACCTGCTGTCGAAGAATCAATTGAATCAACTAACGTAACTGCATCGCTGTAATCATGGGAGCACACGCACATCATCACGAAGAAAGCTTCATCTCGAAGTACGTTTTTTCGCACGATCACAAGATGATCTCCAAGCAGTTCTTGGTCACAGCCATTGTGATGGGAATTGTAGCGGTCATGTTATCGGTATTCTTTCGACTGCAACTTGGTTGGCCTGGAGAGAGCTTTGCGATTCTAGAAACATTCTTGGGTAAGTGGGCGCCTGGAGGCGTATTGGATCGGAATGCTTACCTCGCATTGGTGACGATACACGGAACCATTATGGTGTTTTTTGTATTGACGGGAGGGCTTTCTGGGACGTTTTCCAATCTGCTCATCCCGCTTCAAATTGGAGCGCGAGACATGGCGTCGGGTTTCTTAAACATGTTGAGCTATTGGTTCTTTTTCTTCTCTAGTGTCATCATGATATTGTCCTTGTTTGTGGAAGGGGGTGCGGCTTCAGGGGGTTGGACCGTTTATCCTCCGCTGAGCGCGCTGCCTCAGGCGATGCCAGGTTCTGGAATGGGGATGACATTGTGGTTGATTTCAATGGTCTTGTTCGTTGTGAGCTCCTTGCTAGGAGGATTGAACTATGTTGTGACAGTCATCAATTTGCGCACGAAAGGCATGTCCATGACACGTCTTCCTCTGACCATTTGGGCCTTCATGGTTACGGCTATCCTTGGTGTCTTGAGCTTCCCAGTTTTGGTTTCGGCGGTGGTGTTGCTCTTGATGGACCGTACCATGGGGACGGCATTTTACTTGTCTGACATTTTCATCGGCGGCGAAGCGTTGGATGTAACAGGTGGTAGTCCAGTCTTGTATCAACACCTGTTCTGGTTCCTTGGTCACCCAGAGGTATACATCGTACTATTGCCAGCATTGGGAATTAGCTCGGAAGTCATCGCAACCAATGCTCGGAAGCCCATCTTTGGGTACAAGGCGATGGTCGGGTCAATCTT